>NZ_JBITHV010000002.1:0-788377 GCF_044458365.1 Kribbella sp. NPDC050470
GATTCTGTGGAAGGTTGACTCGAAGGATCACGCGGTGACCGCTTCCTCGTCGACGAGCTCGGCGACCGCGCTACACCACTATCGGGGACTCAACTGCCGTTCCGGCCAGTTAGCCTGACTCGCAGTCGCCCGGTAGCCGCAGATTGCGCCCCCGCATGCCGAGTTGCGGTCCTGAGCTTTGCGGCGTGAGTATCAGTCAGGGCGTGCTGGTTCTGCGCGCGAGGACAAGCCGGCACCGCGGGCTGCCGTCCTCGCGTCGCCCCAGAGCCGCCAAGGGGACCGTCGTCACGATGAATCCGGCTGCTGTCAGGTCGTTGCGGACCGCGTGCAGCGGGCATGTGCGGTAGTACATGACGAACCGGGGACGCCACACGGCATTGCGGACCCGCATCGCCAGATCGAATCCGAGCAGCGCCCAGTACCAGGCCGAGGTGATGGATGGCGGCGCGCCGATCGGGAACGCGAATAGCCCGCCGGGCCGTAGCGCGCGGTACACCCCGGCGAACAGCGCGGGCCGCTCGGCGGGCAGGAGGTGCCCGAGCGCTCCGAAGCTGACCGCCAGGTCGAAGGCCTCGGCGAAGGGCAGGGCCCGGACGTCGGCGCGTACCCACTCGGCTTCCGGGTGCGCACTGCGCGCCTGCGCGAGCATGCCAGTGCTGAAGTCGACGCCCGTGATCCGTCCTTGGCACAGGGGTTGCAGGACCCGCATGCCCGCACCGGTGCCGCAGCACACGTCCAGTCCTCGGCCGAACGGCCCGAGCGGACGCAGCGCGTCGGCGGCCGCGTCAAGAATGCTCTCGGGGGTGCGAAAAGGCGTGTGGTCGAACTTCGGAGCGAGCAGGTCGTAGCCGCGCTCGACCGAGGACATCGCCTGGATCGCCAGTTCACGCAGAGACGGGCCTTGAGGCGAGAACACCGGCCAAGCGTACTTCTCGGATGCCAGACGGGCTGTCAGCTCCGGGATCGCGCATCGCAGCGTGTGTCAGCCGCAATCGACAACACTTCTCCTCCAAGGATGCGCCCTGGCGGGCGCCGGCTCGGACCGGCCGCTGCTGCTGTTGGAAGCAGGAACACGACCGCGGAAGGGGACGCCATCTGGTCGCCGTGCTGCTTCCACAAGCGGGCACCCATCCTCAACATGCAGCACGTCGGAAGACTCATCCTCTTCTGCCGCGATCCGCGCCGGCAGGCCGAATTCAGGGTGCCGCCTGAACTTCGGCCGCATAGGGTTCGGCAGTATGTCGGATGAGCCGTGGAAGGTGCGGCAGTCGTGCTACTTCTGGATCGCCAGTCAAGTCGTTTCGGCGGCTGAGGTCACGGAGGTTCTTGGGCTTGCCGCCGATCAGGCGACCGTGATGGGTAGCCGACGAACGTCGCCAACGTCGGTTCCCGTGGAGCATGCCTGGAAGATTGGCTGCGATCGACACGCCCGCATCGACGAGCAGGCCGGCGAAGTCCTCCGACGGATCGAACCGGTTGCCGACAAGGTGCGTCAGCTCGTTGATCGAGGTGACGTCCAAGCTGGCCTGATGCTCGTCCGCTACTTCGACGACGAAGAGGGCGGAGGCGGCGCGTTGGGCTGGGCGCTCTCGCCGGAGCAAGTCGGGCTCCTTGCGAGCATGGGCGCGGAGATCCAGGCAGACGAGTACGGCGTTTGAGGGCTGGCACGCCCGAGCGTGCGTAAGCTCCCGAGCCGTCAACGACCCGAACTGTGGCTGACCCTCGCAACGTCCGGATCTGCCGCTGTCCGGTGCACTCACGATGAGTGGACTCCGACCTGAGCTAGCGTGTCGGCGTGTTGCTCACAAGCGACAACATCCAAGAGGAGTTCCTAAGGAGCTTTCCGCAGGCAGCCGCCGCTCTTGAGGCCGACGCCGGCGCAGATCCCGCGGGGCGCGTCGACTGGGTGTTCCGCCACGATGTGATGCCTCACGCCATTGGCGACCCGGCTGCCCTGCGCGATGTCTTCGCCTGGATTGAGCGATTGCTGCTGTCCACTGACAGCATGATCGACTACTGGACTGCAGCACGCCTCCTTGGTCGGACGTTGGAGTGGCCAGAGTGGGTGCCTCTCGTTGAGGAGCACGCGGGGCCACTGCTTGCGACAGCCATGAGCAGATAACCTGCGCCTCAGCCGCACGCTCATGCCGCTGACGGTGCGGCGCGAACTGCCGATGAGCGATCCCGCGGGCAGAGGTGACCCGCGGCCAGGCCACGGGTGACCCGACTTGCCGGTTCAATCCTTCTTCGCAGCGGACGCGTCGACGCAGACGATTCCCCTGTTGCCGTCCTGGTCGGCGATCACGGTGAGCGAGGGCGCATCACTGTCATCGACGACGGTCCCACCCGCGGCGACGGCAGCGGCGATCCGTTGCTCAGCCACCTCGGGCGCCACATAGACCTCGATGTGGAACCGCTGACCCGGGGCCTGGTTTTCGTCGGCGTCCCCGAACCACAGGTTTGGCACCCGTCCCGTGGCATCCCGGATCTCGTCCCCGGGGGTCCCGCGGCCCTGGGCATCGGCGCTCCCGGTCAGTAGCGCGGCCCACACCGGGGCGATGGTCGCGGAGCGCGCCGTGTCGAGGCCGAGCTCGATATCGCTGACCGAAGCCGGATCGGCGTCGACCTCGTGCTCAACGGCGATCTCGGTGATCCGTCGCGCCAGGTCGACGTCCTGCTGGGTCACCCATTCAACAACGTGTTCGGTGCCTTCGTCGTCACGGTAGATGGCGTCGTCGCTGACCAACTTGAAGTCGATATACCCCTTACCGATGGACACGCGCGGGTGGTGGCCGAGCGCGTCGCCCGCCTCGCCCACCGCGGCGACAAACCGTGCGCCGGTGCCGAAGTCGTCGATCACGTAGCGCGCATGCAGTCCCTGGGCCAGCTTGCGCCAGTCGGTCAGGTTCGCCTCGGCGATCTGTTCGCCCTTCAGCATGTCCATGGACGGGGACCCTATCCCCTGAATCAGCCCGACGCACGAGCGCAATGAACAACCGGATCTGCCGCAACCGTGCTTTCGACTGTCGCAGATCACCTGGCGGACGAGTGTCGCGCATCACCCGACGGCGGACACGGTGGTCGCCCACCGGAGCCTGACGAGTTTCTCGACGTCTTCAAGACGGGCTCGTCCGCCAGGTGATCTGCGACCTGACTTTTGTCACGAGGCGGGGTTGGCGCGGGCGTAGCCCTGTGACCTGGGGTTTGGTGGTTGGGCTGTCTCGATTTGCGCACTAATCAGGTGGTCGCCTCCCGCACGCCGCGCAGGACGACGTCCAGCACCACGTCAGCCTCGACACGGGCGGCCTCGGGGTCGGCGGCACGGGCAATGTAGAGGGCTGAGCCGTAGAGACCACCCAGTGCGACGTGCGCCAGCGCATCGAGTGCGACACCGGGCAACGCCCCGCTGTCCACCAGCGGCGTCAACACGGTCCGCAGCATTGGCAGCTCGACGCCTTCTGTGCCGCTGTCCCACGCACGGGCGGCCAGCACGGTCACACTGTCGATGATCACGATCCGCCTGAACGCCGGTCGCAGACAAGCGTCGAGGAACGCGGACAGGCCCGCTCGTACCGCGGCCCACGGATCCTCCTCGGCCAAGGCCGCGGCCATCACCGCGTCAGCGGTCTCGTCCAGCACCACGTCGTACACCGCCTTGAACAGCGCATCCTTGCCGCTGAAGTGGTGATAGAGAGCGCCCTTCGCGAGACCCGCACGCTGGACGATGTCGTCCATCGCGGTCGCTTTGTAGCCCTGCTCGACGAACCGCTCGCGCGCTATCCCGACCAGCAGCTCACGGGTTGCCTCCGCCTGCCGTTCCCGCAGCCTCTTGACAGTCACCCGGCAAGCATAAAAGACTGACTGCTAGTCGGTGACCGACCGTCGGTCGGTAAAAGGAGGTTTGTGATGTTGCCACTTCCGCCCGGACAACGGAGCGTCGAGGGGTTCCCGCGATTTGGCACGCACCTGCACCGGCCGCCGCCCGCGGTGCCAGACGATCCGGTGATCGCGATCAGCGGCGTCATGCGCAAGCCGTCGGAGGTGCGGCTGCCGGAGCTCGCCACGCTGCCGCGGCGCAAGATCGTCGCCGACTTCCACTGCGTCTCCGGCTGGACGGCGACCGACCTGCGGTGGGAAGGGGTGCGGTTCGCCGATTTCTTTCGCGCCTTCGTCGAGCCGGCGCTCGACGCGGAGGTCTGCGTCAGCCACCTGGCGTTCGTGGGTCTGGACGGGATCAGCTCCGTGGTCGAGCTGCAGGACGCGCTGGCGGACGACGTCCTACTCGCGGACCGGGTGAACGGGGGCCCACTCGGCGGCGATCACGGCGCGCCGATCCGGTTGGTCAGCCCGGCCCAGTACGGCTACATGAGCATCAAGCACCTGTGCCAGGTCGAGGTGTGTTCCACGCTGCCGGCACATCGCCTCGATCGAAGCATCATCGGCCGGCTGATCGAGGGCCATCCCCGGGCTCGGGTCTGGCACGAGGAGCGCCACGGCCACATCCCGGGACGGCTGATCCGGCCGTTCTACCGCCCGCTGATCCGCCCCATCCGCGCCCTCTGCGCGAAAGGAGCGCAAGACCGATGAAACTCCCCAACGACGTGCTGAAGACCCAGGACTGGATCATCGACGACATCGTGCCCGACTTCGACGTCGAGGACGTCTGGGCCCTTCCCATCGAGGGCGGCGCGCTCGATTTTCCTGCCGTCATCGAGACGCAGCAATCCCTCGACTTTCCGGCGTCCGCGCCGCTGCCGGTGCGCTTGCTGTGGGGCATTCGCGACCTGCTCGGACGCGCGTTCGGACTCGGGCGGATTTCGACCTCCGCAGACGCCGCCGGCGTCTGGCCACCCGTTCCCGGCACCGGCGAACCATCGCTGCTCGTGCGGCTCCCCGAGGACCTCTGCGACAAGTCCTCGGCATCGCAGTTCACCGACAAGCCGTTCCGGCCGCTGTACCGCACCGGCACCGAACTCGCCCAGGAAATCTCGAACCGGACCATGTACGGCGTGATGCACCTGGCGTGGGCGGACCAGGGAAGCGGCCGCTACCGCGCGCAGATGACCGTCTACGTCAAACCCCGCGGCACCTTCGGCAAGGCGTACATGGCCTTCATCAAGCCATTCCGCTATGCGATCGTCTATCCGGCACTCATGCGGCACCTCGAACGAACCTGGTCACAACAGCACTGACGAGCGAGTCTGTACCCCTGTCAGCGCGGCCCAGCACCTTGCGCCCACGCCGGGTCCCCGGCCGGTACGACGACACTTGTTTAACCGCGTCACGGACCACCGTGATGCCGGCCGGTGCCGAACAGTCGTGGCGGCGAGGCCTTGAGGCGGCGTGCGCCAAGCACGCGGTGCTGGGTCTGGCATCAATGGTGCGGTACGACGTGAGCACGCCATACCTCGAGCCCGACCCCCGGGGACGGTTGCGCGACCCTGGGTTCTCCAAGGACCGATGCGCGGCGGTTGTCACTCACCTAGTCACTCGCTCCCCCCGCACCCGGACCTACACGCAGCCCATCCGATTACGCTCATGTTGGCGGCTATTGACCCTGGTTTGGGCGCTCAACAGGCTCGGACCTCCGCGCTGCTTCTGCCTCGTCACGCCACGACGACCAGTTCCACTCGATGCCATCGATGCCCGCGAGGTAATCCAGCGCTGATCGGTCTCGTCCGGCAATGAAAACCTCTCGGTACTCGGCTGTCTCCGGTGTCTCCCCCGGCCCGTAGTTCGGACCTGCCATAGCGAGCAGACCGTCGCCGGAGTACAGGTCGTGTCCCGGAGAGGGCCAGCGCCAGGCAGGACCGGGTATCGGAGCGAGTGGCGCCAGAACCTCGCTCGGATGCTCAGGCCTGATCTGAGCCGAGGTCCCGCCGAGTCGCGCATTGAAGATCGCCTCGAAGGCCGCAACGTGAACCAGGAACACGGACAGCCGAACACCCGCGAGTTGCCATGACTGATCGGCCTCGGGCTCCCGGTCGTAGACCTGGCCGTCGTCAACGTCGGGGTCCACCGCCCAGGTCCAGACACCCTGGTTTCCACCCAGAAGACAAGCTTGCCGTCCTCGATCCATACGCTTTCGCCGTCCAGGACGGTGTTCTGCTGCGCCAGGGACGCCGACCACTGGGGCGTGACCTCGAACCACTCGCGAAGCGGACGGGGAAGCCGTCGGTCGCCGCTCGCAGGGTCCGAGGGCTCTCGGTCCGCCGGCCCATACCAATAGGTCAGGAAGCGGTCGAGACGGGGCGGCGTAGGACTCCGGAGATCATCCACGCTCATAGTGTGCCCGCCACCCGCCATCCCGCGATTTCCATGCCGCCCGGTGTGTCATCCCTCGCTGGCGTGCGCCCAGCAAGGCTCACGAACGTCCCGCTGTCTCCGTGGATCTTGGCCTCGCGCAGGGCGTCTCCCAGCTTGAATCGGATGCTTATTCGACCTGACGGGGCGTTCTAGGCAAAGCGGACTGGACGGCGGGAGTTGCGGCACAGCTCCGTGTCGCTGCTCAGCGAGAGCGATCTAACATCGGACAGATCTCGCTCCTAGTCGGTCACAAGAGCACGCAGGTCACGGAGATCGTCTACCAACACCAGCTCCGGCCGATGCTGGCCGAGGAAGCCGAGGCGATGGACGACCTGCTGCCCGCAGACAGTTAGACACTCAGGTCATGCAAGAGGCCGGCCTCCCGAGAGGGAAACCGGCCTCTGACCTGGGTGGAGCTTAGGGGATTCGACCCCCTGACCTCTTCCATGCCATTCACGGGTGGTCCCCAAGCTCTCGTGTGACGGGCCCGGCCGGATGTCCATGGGGTCCTCTGGCGTGCACGCCAGAGCGAGGCTGTTGTCACTCAGTTAGACACTCAACTGTCGGCTCCCGCAGCAGCCGATCACCTAACCCTGGCTCGCATCTCAACGTAGACCCAACGGTCGACAGATTCCCTACCTCCCGAGTCGCGGGGCGCCTATCGTGCCTACATGACCCCGCCCTACCCGAGCGACCGGTGGGACCCGCGACAGCATGCTGGTGGTCGATTACCCGGCCTCACGATTCAGCGTGCAACTCCGGCCATCGACCTGCAGGCTCAGTTGATCGGAACACTAGAGGTCGACGCCTCGACAGACTGCTTGGTAGTTCGCATGGAAGTCAGCACCCCAGTCGTCGACGGCCAGCGCCGGGTGCGCTTCGAGACCAGCTATCAGCTCGTCGACGTCGCTTGGCCGACAGGCTGGAGCATCGCGATCCGTGACGGCGAGGTTGCCTTGATTGATGCCGTGGGGCAGACAGCCGCCCGGTTGGGCGACGAGGTGTACGTCGGGGGAGGTTTTGTGACCCCCAAGCAGGCCGATGCCATCCCATGCACAGGTCACGAGCGGGTATTCCGGGCGAGCGGGCTCTCAGGTCCTTGAACCAGCTCGCTTACGTGTGGTCAGGAAGTCACCTTGGCGTCCCGCCGCACGGTCCAGAGTCATTGGCAGCCCTTTGAGTCCGTCGGGTGGTAGGTCTCCGCCACGGAGCAATATCGCTCACCCTGCAGCTCGTACAGACCGGCATCACCCGCTACAAGATAGCGATTCGGTGCAGCATCATCTGCGCCCGCCGCTCGCGTCGAACCCTTCGACTTCCCGATCGCTGTGTCGCTGCACTCGCTGGACACCTGCAGAGGCAAGTGGTCATGCGTCAGACAGCCGGCCATCGCTGGCAGCACCACAATCTGCGCCACGGCTTCGTGTCACTGCTCAGCGAGAGCGGTCTGAGCATCGAGCAGATCTCGCTCCTAGTCGGCCACAAGAGCACCCAGGTCACCGAGACGGTCTACCGTCACCAGCTCCGGCCGGTCTTGAGGCGATGGACGGGCTGCTGCCTGCGGACCGATAGTCACTCAGTTAGACACTCAGGTCATGAAAGAGGCCGGTCTCCCGAGAGGGAAACCGGCCTCTGAGCTGCGGTGGAGCTTAGGGGATTCGAACCCCTGACCTCTTCCATGCCATGGAAGCGCGCTACCAACTGCGCCAAAGCCCCGCGGTGTCTTGCGACTCCGGAAGTTTAGCGGATGAGTGGCTCCAAAGAAAAATCGGATAAGCGCCTGCGCGCGCGGGCTCCGGGGGCGGCTGCCGAGGGGTCCCTGAAGCGTCGAGGCTGCCTTTAGACACCGTTCCCCAGCACGCGCGCAAGCCCTGCTGGGTACGGCGGGCGCCAGTCTGCGTCAGCCTTGAACGGCAAGGCCAGGAGCCCACCGCGACGTGTCCTTGACCACACCTGCCCCAGTATCCACAGATCTCCCAGCGAGCAGGCACGTCCGAAGCACAAGCCACCGCAGCGCCGGCTCACTCGGGCCGGCAGCGCCGCCGGCACCACAAACAGCAGACCGCGCAACGGCACTGTGCCAACTGGTGCGAATGGTTCGCCGAACGCAATACGTCGGATGCCCGGTTCGCGGCCGCGCCGAGAACTGCCGCCGCAGAGCGGTGTCCAGCGCCGCACGCGCCCACCGAACAGCCGCCGTGCAGCGGTGACCGCTCAGCTTCCATCACCACCGCAGGTGGTTCGCCGAGTTCAGGTCGCGGAATGACGGTTCGTGGCGGCGCCGGAGGCGCCCATAGGACTGCCGCCGCGCAGCGGTGTCCGCTTGGCGTCCACCACCAACCCAGTTGGTTCGCCGGGGGCAGGTCGTGGGATGACGGTTGGCGGCCGCGCCGGAGGCGCCAAGAGACAGCCTCCGCGGAGCGGTGTCCTATGAGCGGTGTCCTTTGGGCGGTGTCCTTTGGGCGGTGTCCGTTGAGCGGGGTCCGTCAGCGTTGGGGGTCGTCGCTCATTACTGGTTCGGGGAGGGAGCCGGCGTTCCATTCCTCGATGCGCCAGCGGAGGTTGCGGCTCGGCAGCAGAGAGACCCAGTTGCAGTTGGCGAGGCCGCCGAAGGCGGGCCAGTGGGCTGGGGGGATGCCGAGGAAGACGCAGATGCCGACGCGGGCGGCGAGGCCGTGGGTGGCGACGACGATGGTGTCTTCCGAGGAGCCCTGGGCCGCGATCCGGCTCAGGGACTCGGAGAAGCGAAGGGCTACTTCTTCGACGGTTTCGCCGGCGGTGCCGCGGCGCTGGGGTTCGCCGGCGCGGATGCGGGCGGCGGCTTCGGGGTGGATGGCGGCGAGCTCGGCCATGGTCATGCCGGCCCAGTCGTCGACGTCGATCTCGCGGAGGGCCTCGTCGTACTCGATCTTGAGGCCGGTCAGGGCGGCGAGCTCACCGGCGGTCGCGGCGGCGCGCTGGAGGTCGCTGGCGAAGAGCCGGGTCGGGGCGAGCGAGGCCAGGCGTGCGGCAGCGGAGCGGGCCTGGGAGACGCCGACGTCGTCGAGGGGGATGTCGGCCTGGCCCTGGATCTTGTCCTGCAGGTTCCACTCGGTCCGGCCGTGGCGCCAGACGATCAGTCGCCCGGCGGTCATTCGGCGGCGGGTCCCGGGACGGGCGAGGGCAGCGGGATCGTGGGGCAGTCGCGCCAGAGTCGCTCGAGGGAGTAGAAGCTGCGCTCCTCGGAGTGCTGGACGTGGATGACGATCTCGAGGTAGTCGAGCAGCACCCAGCGGCCTTCGCGCGCGCCTTCGCGGCGGACCGGCTTGGCGTCGAAGTCGACCCGGAGCTTCTCCTCGACGGCGTCGACGATGGCGCGGACCTGGCGGTCGTTGGAGGCGGACGCGACCAGGAAGGCGTCGGTGATGGCGAGCTGTTCGGAGACGTCGAAGGCGAGCACGTTCTCGGCCTTCTTGTCGTGGGCCGCCTCCGCGGCTGCGGTGAGCAGCTCGATGGCACGTTCGCTGGCTGGCATCTGGTTCCTTCTAACGGTTGGTGTAGAGCTCACGCTTGGCGATGTACTGCACGATCCCGTCCGGCACGAGGTACCAGGTCGGGTTCCCCTTCGCGACCCGCTGCCGGCACTCGGTCGACGAGATCGCCAGCGCCGGCACCTCGAGCAGCGTGATCCGGTCCATCGGCAGCTTGTCGAGCGGCAGCTCGAGACTCTCGGTCCCGGGCCGGGTGCAGCCGACGAACTGGGCCAGTTTGAACATCTCGTCCACGTCGCGCCAGGTCAGGATCTGGGCGAGCGCGTCGGCGCCGGTGATGAAGAACAGCTCGGCGTCCGGGTACAGCTTGGACAGGTCGCGCAGGGTGTCGATCGTGTACGTCGGTCCCGGCCGGTCGATGTCGACCCGGCTGACCGAGAACCGTGGGTTCGAGGCGGTGGCGATCACCGTCATCAGGTAGCGGTCCTCGGCGGGTGAGACCTTCCGCTCGGACTTCTGCCACGGCTGGCCGGTCGGGACGAAGATCACCTCGTCCAGGTCGAAGTACGACTGCACCTCGCTGGCCGCGACCAGGTGCCCATGGTGGATCGGGTCGAACGTGCCGCCCATCACCCCGAGGCGCCGTACCCGCTCCACAGAAGCCACATCAGCCCTTCGTCACGCCGCTCAGCTGTGCGGCCGGCCCTTGCCCATGATCACCGTGATGGCGAGCAGCAGGACCAGCACGAACAGAGCGAACCCGCCGTACCACCACGGCGAGATGTGCGAAGCCTCGGAGGCGGCCTCTTCGACGGCCGCCAGCAGCGGCAGGAGGTGCGTTTGCATGACGCAGAGCCTATCTCGTGATCGCACACACGAGCGCGACCGGGCACCCGGGCGGGGCACCGGTCGCGCGGAGGGAGGGTCAGCTGTGGCGGATGTGACGGGTCAGCAGCCGGCGCCAGGCGGACGGCACCGCAGCGGCGCGACGGCGCTCCGCGGCGACGCGGTGCAGCTCGTCGATGTGGGCACGGGCGACTTCGGGGGTGATCATGATTCCTTCACTGGGTAGGTAGGACGGTAGCGGGACGAGCAAGTCCCGATACCACATATTCTACGTCGCGCACGCAGGTCGGACAAACGAATTGAAGGTAGAATAGGCTGTGGGCCTATGAATCTGCGGTGAATGGGGAGGTTCACGCCGATGGACGCAATCGACCGCCAGTTGCTCGAGGCACTCCGGGAGAACGGCCGCTCCAGCTGGGCCGAGCTCGGCCGCGTGGTCGGCCTGTCCGGCCCGAGCGTGCAGGAACGGGTCCGCCGGCTCGAGGAGCGCGGCGTGCTGCTCGGGTACCGTGCGGTGGTCGCGCCGGAGCAGGTCGGGCTCGGCACCAGCGCCCTGATCGGACTGTTCCAGCGTGACGACGTGGAGACCGACGACATCGTCGACCAGGTCCGCGAGATCGCCGCGGTCGAGGACTGCTGGTTCGTCGCCGGCGACCAGGAGCTCGTCGTGAAGGTCCGGGTGCCCGACGTCACCCAGCTCGAAGCGGTGGTCGGCTCACTGCGCCGCGTCAACGGCGTGGTCCGCACCCGAACGACGGTCGTCCTGTCGACCCGCTGGGAGAGCCGCCCCGCGCCGCTCCCCGAGCAGGACTAGTACGACGCCGGCCGCAAGCGCGAGCGCGGCCGCGACGGGGAAGAGCAACGTCGGCGCATGCTCGTACGCCGACCCACCAAGGGCCGGCGCGAGAAACATCCCGCTGATCGACGCGGCGGCGTACAGACTCGAGTACCGGCCGACCATCCCCTCGGGCGCAGCGTCGGCGACATGAGCGGTGGCGGTCGGCTTGTACAGCATCTCCCCCGCCGTGATCCCCACGATCGCGACCGTCGCACCAGCCAGCGCCGGCCACACCCCGAGCACGGCCAGCCCAACGCCCACCAACCCGAATCCGACCGCGATCACGCGCAACGCCCGATGACCCCGCAGCCTTACGGCGAGCGGCGCCTCACAGCACACGATCACGACCGAGCTCAGGCCGATCAGCACGCCATACGCCACCGCAGGCGAGCCCGCATCCCGCAGCAGTAGCGGCATCGTGGCGAACACCTGCCGGTACACCGTGTCCACCACCACGATCGTTGCCAACAGCACCAACACCGCCCGGTCCCGCAGCAGCACCCGCCACATCCCGGACGACGCAACCCCAGCCGTACGACGCCCACCCGGCACGAATCGCCAGACGATCGCAGCCAGCACGAGACTCGACACCGCATCGAGCACGAAGACCAGCGAGAAGTCGTACGCCGCCAGCAGTCCACCCAACGGTGGTCCGATGGTGAAGCCCGCGTTGCTCGCCGTACGCGACAACGCGATGCCTTCCCGCCGGCGCTCGTCAGGCAGCGCGGTCGCGACCAGTGCACTGAGATTGGGGCGACTCGCTCCACCGAACAGCCCGGCCAGCACGGCAACCAGACCGAGAGCCGCGGTAGGCACCAGAGGCATCGCCGTACAACTGACAGCCCAGAGGAGCTGACTGGCCACCGCAGCGCTTCGCAATCCGAAGCGGTCGCCGAACCAGCCGCCGCCCAGGTTCCCGCCGAGCAGACCGACGCCGTACGCCGCCGCCGCGAAGCCGGCCTGCTGCGCGGACATGCCGCGGTCCTCGACCAGGTAGAGCGTCAGGTAGATCCAGGCCAGCGCCCCGGCCGAGCTCACCAGCTGGCCCACCATCACCGCCTTGAGCCAGCCCGGCAGTTCCGTGATCCGTCGCCAGTACATGGCACACCCCCAGGACACAGGTAGAGTGAGTTCCCAACAGGAACTTACTCTAATCTGGAGTCCGTGGTGCGTCGAAGCAGTTTCGAACCCGAGCCCGACTGTGCGATCGCGCAGTCCCTCGGCGTGATCGGCGACGGCTGGGAGCTGCTGATCGTCCGCGACCTGGCCCGCGGCGTCGATCGCTTCGACCACCTCGCGGAATCCCTGCACATCTCCCGCAAGGTGCTGACCGAGCGACTGACCGACCTGCTCGACAGCGGGATCGTCGAGCGGTCGCCGTACCAGGACCGACCGACCCGCTACGCCTACCGGCTCACTCCGCGCGGCCGCGCGCTGCTCCCCGTGCTGGTCGCGCTCCAGGACTGGGGCGACCGCTGGCTGCTCGGCGACGGCTCACTCACCGGCACCAACGAGGACGACGAGCCGCCCGCTCACCGGATCCATCAACTCGAAGGCCAGCACATCCCGAAGATCGAGCTGCCATCCACAACCGGTACGGCGCTCGACGTCGTCGACCCGGACGCCCGAGCGACCGTCCTCTTCGGCTATCCCGCGACCGGCCGGCCGACCCCGCTGCCGGACGCCTGGAGCGAGATCGCCGGCGCCAGCGGCTGCACGCTGGAGAACCGCCTCTTCGGAGCGAGGTACGACGAGTTCACCGCCCAACGGATCGCCATCCGCGGCGTCAGCACCCAGCGCCCGGACGAACAGCGCGCATTCGCGGCGTCGGAGGAGATCCCGCACACACTGCTGTCCGACCAGGACCTCGAGCTGGCCGCCGCGCTCCGGCTGCCGACCTTCCGCGCCGGTGGGTACGAGCGATTGAAGCGCGTAGTACTCGTGGTCGGCCCGGATCGCGTCGTACAAGCGGTCAAATACCCGGTCACCGACATCGCGGAGGCCGTCGACTGGGCCTTCACGACTGCTTGAAGAACGCCTTGATCTCAGCCGCGACCCGGCCGACCGCCTGAGCGCTCCCGCGCGGGTTCGTCCCACCCGGGTCGCTGGACGAACCGTGGTCGAGACCTTCGAACTCGACCCGCCGGCAGTGCGGCAGCGCCTTTTCCAACGCGTCCCGGCCGGGCTTCAGAATCGGCAGCCCCTTGCTCCCACCCATCAACAGGACCTCAGCGTCGACCGCGCGCATCTTGTCGAAGCTGCCGGCCAACTCGGCGATGATCACGCCTTCCTGATGGATCGTCGGCGCCAGCTTCCGCATGGTGACCGCGTCCGCCTCGGCGCCACGCTCCTCCTTGAGCAGCATCTTCTCGGTCATCCGCGCCAGCATCCGCCGCGGGAACACCTTCAGGAACGCCGGCGCCAACTGCAGCCCGAACATGCTCGTCACCATCGCGGCCGGGATGTCCCCGCGGGCGATCTCGTCATCGAAGCGAGCCAGCCACGCCCGATGCGCCACGCCGTCCGCGACCAACGCGGGCTCGTAGACCGCGACCTTGCGGAGCGCCGGCAACGCCCGCGCCGCCTCCATCACGACTGCTCCCCCGGCACTCACCCCGAACGCCATCGAGGCGTCGGCGTCGGCCAACACGGCGGAGAGGTCTTCCACCTCAGTACGCACGGAGTGGTCAGGCCGATGTGGACCGGACAGCCCGCGCCCACGTCGATCCGGCAGGTACACGGTGAAGTCGTCGGCCAGCGCCTGGGCGAGGAGCGTATGACTGCGACTCGACTCCATGCTCCCGTGCACGAGGACGACCGCGGGACCGTGGCCGGTCTTCCAATACCCGATCCGGGTGCCGTCGCAGGATTCCACCGCGCCCGGTGTCAGCTCAGTTGTCATCATGGCTCGATAGTCACACACGATCTAGTTACATTGCAACTAGTATCCAGAACACGTACGCTGAACCCATGACCCACCGCCGCTCCCCGCTCGCGCTCGCGATCCTCGGCCTGCTCGAGAACGGGCCGCTGCACCCGTACGGGATGCAGCGGCTGATCAAGCAGTGGGGCAAGGACCAGGTCGTGAACGTCGGCCAGCGCACCAGCCTGTACCGGATGATCGAGCGGCTGGAGGACGGCGGGCTGATCGCGGTCGGCGCGACCGAGCGGGACGAGCGCTACCCGGAGCGGACGACGTACCACCTGACCGAGGAAGGGCGGGCGGTCTGCCGGCAATGGCTGACCGAGATCATCACCACGCCGCGCAACGAGTTCCCCGAGTTCCCGGCGGCGCTGTCGTTCGTGATGCTGCTGCCGCCGGAGACGGCCGGCGAGCTGCTCGCGGAACGGCGAGAGCGGCTCGACCAACGGATCAGGGACTACGACGCGGACCTGAGCGCGGAGAACGACGGACAGCCGGTGCCGCGGTGGGCGTTGCTGGAAACGGAGTATCTGAAGGCGATCGCGCAGGCCGAAGTGCGCTGGATCGAGTCGATTGTCGACGATCTGCAGAACGGCACACTGACCTGGAAGCCGGGGCCGGTGTGACGGAAGTCGAGGTCTGGTGGGGGCGGATCGGGCAGGTGCGGGAGGAGTTCGCCACCGAGCTGGATCCGGTCGAACGTCAACGCCACCAGGCCTACGTGCGCCCGGAGGACAAGGCGAGGTTCCTGCTGGGATGCACGATCGTACGGCGAGTGCTCGCGAGCCGGCTCGCGTTGCCTCCAGCAAGCATCTCCCTCGACCGCACCTGCCCGGACTGCGGGCGGCCGCATGGAAAGGTGCGGGCCGACGGGGTCGAGTTGTCGGTCACGCACTCCGGGGAGCTGGTCGGGGTCGCGGTCAGCAGTCACCCGGTCGGGCTGGACGTGGAGAAGGTCGATCCGGCGATCGACGTCGACGGGCTGGCGCGGCTGAGCCTCGCGGAGGCGGAGATCGCGCAACTGGCGGCAGCAGCCGACAAGCCGAGAGCGTTCCTGCGGCAGTGGACTCGCAAGGAGGCGATCGTGAAGGCGACCGGAGCCGGGCTCCGCGAGGATCTACGAACGGTCACCGGTGTCCCGGAGGGAATGCAGGTGATCGAGCTACCCGTGGATCCCAGCTACTCGGCGGCTCTGGCGGTCGTTTCCGCCGAGCCGCCCGTCATCGAGACCAGGTCGGCTCAGGTCCTGATCTGACCTTCGCCGATCACGACGTACTTGGTCGACGTCATCTCCGGGAGGCCCATCGGGCCGCGGGCGTGGAGTTTCTGGGTGGAGATGCCGATCTCGGCGCCGAAGCCGAACTCGCCGCCGTCGGTGAAGCGGGTGCTGGCGTTGACGACCACCGCGGCCGAGTCGACTGCGGCGACGAACCGCCGGGCCGCGGCCTGGGAGCGGGTGATGATCGCGTCGGTGTGACCGGAGCTGTACCGGCGGATGTGCTGCACCGCCGCCTCCAGCGAGTCGACCACGGCGGCCGACAGGTCGAGCGAGTTGTACTCGGCGCCGAAGTCCTCCTCGGTCGCCGCGGCCACATCCTTGCCAGCGGCAACCACCGTCGGATCGCCGTGGACCGTCACGCCGGCCGACGCCAGCGCCGGCAGCGCCTTCGCCAGGAAGTCGGCGGCGACCGACGAGTGCACCAGCAAGGACTCGGCCGCGTTGCAGACGCTCGGGCGCTGGGTCTTGGCGTTCAGCAGGATCTCCAGAGCGAGATCCAGATCGGCGTCGGAGTCCACGTAGACGTGGCAGTTGCCGACCCCGGTCTCGATCACCGGCACGGTCGACTCGGACACCACGGTCTGGATCAGGCCGGCCCCGCCACGTGGGATCAGTACGTCGACCAGCCCGCGCGCCTGCATGAGCTCCTTCACCGCGGCCCGGTCCGTCGGCACACCCTGCACCACATCGGCCGGCAGACCGGCTTCCGTGGCAGCGTCCCGCAGTACGGCGACGATCGCTTCATTGGACGCCGCCGCCGAGGACGACCCGCGCAGCAGCACGGCGTTGCCCGACTTCAGGCAGATGCCGGCCGCGTCGGCGGTCACGTTCGGGCGGGCCTCGTAGATGATGCCGACCACGCCGAACGGCACCCGCACCTGACGAAGCTCCAGCCCGTTCGGCAAGGTGTAGCCGCGGACGACCTCACCGACCGGGTCGGTCAGCCCCGCGAGCTGCTCGAGTCCGGCGGCCATCCCGTCCACGCGGGCCGGGTTCAGCGCCAGGCGGTCGACCGTGGACTCCGGCGTACCGGCCTCGCGGGCGGCCGCAACGTCCTTGGCGTTCGCCGCGACGATCGTGTCCGTGTTCGCCCGCAACGCCGCCGCCATCGCGTGCAGCGCCGCGTCCTTGGTCGCCCGGGAGGCCTCCGCCAGCGCGTACGACGCCTCGCGCGCCCGGCTGGCCAGCTCGATGATCTCGCTCACCCTCCCATCGTAGGGTGCTCGACCGTCGGCCGGCCCAGCCGTCTCAAGCCACCCAGTAGGTCCGGGTGTTGGTGAACTCGCGAAGCCCGGCAGCGGCCAGTTCCCGCCCGTAGCCGCTCCGCTTGGTCCCGCCGAACGGCACCCGCGGATCGGAGGCCACGACCGCGTTGACGAAGGCCGCGCCGGACGTGATCCGCCGCGCCAGCCGCACACCGCGATCCGGATCGCCGGTCCAGATACTCAACCCCAGCCCGTACGGCGTCGCGCCGGCCAGCTCGGCCGCGTGATCACCATCGCGAGCCACCGCCACCGCGGCGACCGGCCCGAACGTCTCCTCGTCGAACGCCGGCATCCCCGGCGCGGTCCCGGTCAGCACCGTCGGCTCGAAGAAGTACCCGGGCCCGTCGACACTCGCGCCACCCGCGACCAGCACGGCCCCGGCCGCGACCGAGGCGTCCACCTGGCGCTGCAACGCGGCCCGCAGATCGTCCCGCGCCAACGGCCCGACTGCGATCGAGCGATCCGTCGGATCCCCGATTGCAAGCCCCTTCACACCGACCACGAACCGCTCGATGAACTCGTCCGCCACCGCCGCCTCGACGATGAACCGCTTCGCACAGACACAACTCTGCCCGGAGTTCGTGAACCGAGCCCGGACCGCGGCCGCAGCAGCTGCTTCGATATCCGCATCAGCCAGTACGACGAACGCGTCCGAGCCACCCAGCTCGAGCACGGACTTCTTCGACACCCGACCAGCCGCCGCACCGACTGCGGCCCCAGCCCGGTTGCTGCCGGTCAACGTGACCGCCGCGATCCGGTCATCCGCGATCAGCCGCTCGATCGTCTCCGGTACGTCGGCCTCCTCCACGACCAGCGTGCGGACCAGGTGCTCCGGGAACCCGGCGGCGCGAAAGACAGCCTCGATCGCCAGCGCGGACCCGGTCACGTTCGGCGAGTGCTTCAGCAACACACCGTTGCCAGCAGCAAGCGTCGGTACAGCGAACCGCAGCACCTGCCAGACCGGGAAGTTCCACGGCATCACCGCTAGCACGAGCCCGATCGGCTCGTACGAGACCCACGCCCGCACGCCGTCGATCGCGACCGGCTCGTCGGCGAGGACCTCGGCACCCTTCGCCGCGTAGTACTCAGCGGTGACAGCCGACTTCTCGATCTCTCCTTCGGCCTCGCCGATCGGCTTGCCCATCTCGGCGGTGACGACGGCGGCCAAGTCGTCGGCCGAGCCGCGGAGCTCAGCAGCGAGCCGCGTCAACGCCTCCAAACGAGCAGCGACCGGCACGGCTCCCCACTCGGCAGCCGCCGCGGCCGCCTGTACGACGACCTGCTCGAGCTCGGCCGGCGTCATCGCGCCGTACGTCGCCAGCGTGTTCCCGTTGGCGGGGTTGATCGTGGTGATCATCGGGCGCTCAACCCGCCGCGGTCGTTGTCCGACAGGTGCTCGAAGGTCTCGCCGGTCGCGGTCATGGTCCGGGTCACGTCGCGTCCGCCGTACACCCAGTAGATCCGCATCGGGGTCGTGCCGCGGTTGTAGAACCGGTGCGGGACGCCGGCCGGGACCCAGGTCGCGTCACCGGCGACCAGGTCGAACTCCTCGCCGTCGATCACCGCGACCGCGTCGCCCTCGAGGATCAGGACCGACTCCTCGACGTTGTGGCTGTGCAGCGGCAGCCCGGTGCCCGGGGCGAAGACGGTCTGCCCGGTGGTGATCCGGTTGGTCTCGGAGTTCCAGCGGCCGACGTACGGCAGCGTGACGACGCCGTTGCCACGGTCGAACGGCTCGACCTCGCCCGGACGGATTAGCAGGTTCATCAGTTGTCCTCAGCAGAGTGATGGAAGAGCCGGTTGGCCAGGGTGTTGGCCTGGCTGCCCGGTACGACGTGTGCCGCAACGGCTTCCCGCCAGACCGGGAAGTGCGGGGCCGCGCGGTGCGCCTCGACGGCGGCGTCGTCGGCGTACACCTCGTACAGCGTGAAGTGGTGGTCGTCGGCCTGGTCCTGGCTGACATCGAAGTACAGGCAGCCCGGCTCGTCGGTGAACGAGCGCTCGGCCTGGGCCCGGATCGCGTCGACGAACTTGTCGAGGTGTCCAGGAACCACCTGGAGGGAGACGGTGAGGCTGATCATTCGGCGAGTTCCTCCGTGGGTGGTAGGTCGACCTGGGTCTCGGCGGCGAGGGTGACCAGGCTGGTCCAGGTGGTGGCGGTCAGGGTGATGCCGGCGACGGAGTTGGCAGCCAGGTTCTGGTCCTCCAGCTCGCCCGGGACGAGGATCCGGTCCGCCCACGCGGCGGTCTCGGCCGATCGAGTGGCGTCGACCAGGGCTTCGGCACGTTCGGCGTACGCCGCCGGGTCGCCCATGGCAGCGACGTCGATCGTGAGTAGCAGATGCCCGACTCCGCTGGGCGCGTCCGGCTGGTACGGCCCGGCCACGTCGGTGCCGAAGGCGCTGCCGGTCAGCACGCCGGCGAGGACGTCGAACATGAACGAGATCACGTAGCCCTTCGGCCCGGCCATCGGCAGGATCAGGCCCTCGATCGCGCTCCGCGGGTCGGTGGTCGGATTGCCGTCGGCGTCGGCGGCCCAGCCCTCCGGGATCTCGGTACCGCGCTCGGCGGCGAGATAGACCTTGCCGCGGGCAACGGCCGTGTTGGCCAGGTCCATCACGACCGTCCCGTGCCGTCCGGCCGGCGCCGCGATCGACCAGGGGTTGGTGCCGACGCTCTTGTTCCGGCCGCCCCACGGAGCCATCGCCGGGCTGGCGTTCGTGCAGAGGAACGCGACGCAGCCCTCGTCGGCGGCCTTGCGGGTGAAGTACGCCGCTGTGCCGAAGTGGCCGGAGTTCCGGATGCCGATCGCGCTCACGCCGTACTCACGGGCCCGTTGGACGCCCAGCGTGACGGCCTCGTCGGTGATGACCTGGCCGATGCCGTTGCGGCCGTCGAGCACCACCAGCGCGCCGGTGTCGCGGACGCGCTCGGTCCGGGTGACCCGCTCCATCGCGCCCCTGCGGAGGCGGGCGACGTACCAGGGCAGGCGGAGCATGCCGTGCGAGGCGTGCCCCCACAGCTCGGCGGTCACCAGGGTGTCGGCCAGGAGGTGTGCGTCGGGCCCGGGCACGCCTTCGGCGCGCAGCACGGCCTCGGTGAACGCCTGCAGCGCCTCCGGGCGGGTCCGCTGGGCTGACGCCATCCGTTGCTCCGATCTGGCGGTTACGATGACTGGGACTACGGAAGCATACTTGTATACAAGTGTGCAAAGGGAGAGATCAGATGACGGACAAACTGCGGCGCGCCTCCGGCGGCCAGGTCGTGTACGCCGAGCTGAAGCGGCAGATCCTGTCGCTCGAGCTGCCACCGGGCCGGCGGCTGTTCGAGCCTGAGCTCTCCCAGCAGCTGCAGGTGAGCCGTACGCCGCTGCGCGAAGCGCTCCGGCTGCTGCTGGCCGAGGACCTGGTGGACCAGCTGCCCACCGGCGGGATGGTCGTGCGGTCGCTCTCGGCCCAGGAGATCGACGAGCTCTACACGGTCCGGGCCGCGCTGGAGGGGCTGATGGCGGCCGAGGCGGCCGAGCGGATGACCGACGAGGGGGCGGAGGCGCTCACCCGGTTGGTGGCGCGCAACGAGCGGCTGGTCGAGTTCGCCGAGGACGCGATGAACGCCGGTCACGACTTCCACCTCGAGATCGCCGAGATCGCGTCGCACGGGTGGGCGGCCCGGCTGCACCAGCAGGTCGACGGTCAGATGGCGCGGTACCGCGAGTTCACGAACCAGTCGCAGCTCCGCCGGACCGCCGCGCTGGAGGAGCACCGCGGCATCCTCGACGCGCTGGTGACTCGCGACGCCGCCCGGGCTCGTCAGCTCGCCGAGGAGCACGTCCTGACCGCCCGCGACACCGCCCTGTCCGCAATCGGCGAGCGCCTACCCAGCGCGTGAGCAGTCCCCGTAGCGCGTGAGGAGTCCCCGTAGCGCCCGAGCAGTCGCCTAGCGCCTGAGCAGCCGGTATCGACGCTCCGGCCGGCCGGCGACGCCGTACCGCGGCCGCATCTCCGCGCGGCCGATCGTCACGAGGTGCTCGAGATACCGCCGAGTGCTGCTGCGGGACAACCCGGTCACCGACGCACAGTCGCTGGCCGACATCCCGTCCTCCGCGGCGTCGCCGAGCGCCTTGATCACCAGATCCGTCGTCTCCGGGCTGATCCCCTTCGGCGCCACCGGACGACGCCCCTGAGCACGGAACACCCGGTCGACCTCCGCCTGATCGACGTCGGTCAACCGCTGGAGCTCCTCCCGGTGCTCGGCGTACTCCGTCAGCTTCCCGCGCAGCGACTCGATCTCGAACGGCTTCACCAGGTACTGGAACACGCCGCCGCGCAACGCCGTACGGACACTCTCCAGATCACGCGCCGCACTGATCACGATGACGTCGACCGGGTAGTCGCCCGACGACTCCCGAAACCGCCGTAGCACCTCCAGCCCGCTCATGTCCGGCAGGTGGATGTCGAGCAGGACGAGATCCGGCCGCAGCGAGCGTACGGCGGCCAGCGCCTCGTGACCGTTGCGCGCGGCACCGACGACCTCGAACCCGGGCTGGCGCGACACCACGCTCGAGTGCAGCCGAGCCACCATGAAGTCGTCGTCGACCACGAGCACCTGGATCATGTCCGCACCACCGGGGCAAGCATCGGCAGAGTCGCCACGAACACGGCTCCCGCGTCGTTGTGCACGGTCACGTCGCCACCGCGCTTGCGGCAGATCACCCGGACCAGCGCCAGCCCGATCCCGTGCTCGCCGGACTCACTGTTCTTCGTGCTGTACCCATGCGCGAACACCCGATGCTGCATCGCACTGTCCACGCCCGGACCGGAGTCCCGGACCTGGATCCGTACGGCGCCCTCGCGCTCGAGCACCTCCACGGACACGAACGGATCGGGCGCTCCCGCGGCGGCGTCGAGCGCGTTGTCCACCAGGTTGCCGAGCACCGTCGAGACGTCGGTCGCCAGCCGCTCGTCCAGCCGCGGCAGCAGGCTGCTCGGCTCGATCACGAAGGTGACCCCACGCTCGCCGGCCTGTGACGACTTCGCGATCAGCAGCGCCGCGACGGCCGGATCGGCGACCCGGGCGGTGACGCCGGCGGTCAGCTCGGTCTGGTCGGCGGCGACCTGCTGGATGTACCGCAGTACCTCGTCGTACTCGCCGAGCTCGACGAGACCGCTGACGATGTGCATCCGGTTGCTGAACTCGTGAGCCTGGGCACGCAGAGTGTCGGTCGTGTTGCGGGTCAGGTCGAGCTCGCGCTGCAGCTCCAGCAGCTCGGTCCGGTCGCGGAAGGTCGCGACCCAGCCGATCTGCCGGCCGTGACTGCGGACCGGCATCCGGCTCGAGGTCAGCACCCGCCCGTGCAGCGGCAGGATCCGGTCGGTGACGGGTTGCGGCCCGTCGAAGATCTCCACCAGCCGGCCGGTCTCGTCCACCTCGGTCAGCGCCCGCCCGGCCGACGCCACCGGGATGCCGAGCAGGTGCGCCGCCTGGTCGTTCACCATGGTGATCCGCCACTGGAGATCGACTGCGAGGACGCCCTCCTTGATGCCGTGCAGCAGGGCTTCGCGCTGCTCGACCAGTCCGGTGATCTCGCGCGGCTCGAGGCCCAGCGTCTGCCGCTTGACCGTCCTTGCCAGCAGCAACGACCCGAGTACGCCGAGCAGGCTCGCGATCCCGAGATAGGCGAGCAGGTTGGGCAGCGCCTCGCGGAGGCTGGCCATGACGGAGGGGTACTGCCGCCCGACCACCACCACGCCATCGGTCGCCCCGCTCGGGTCGTTGAGGATCGGCGCCATCGCGAGCGTGGCACCGGTGACCTCGTCCTGCCCGATCCAGGACCGGCCGCTGAACGCGTCCGTCTGCTGCACCCGCACCACGGAGTTCTTCGGCAGCGGATCGGTGGAGATGATGGCCCGCCGGTCCTCGAGCGCGATCACGACGTACGTCGAGCCGGACAGCGTCCGCCCGGACTCCACCTGGGTCTGTGCCTGGCCCATGAAGTCCGTGCCGTTCGAGGCGGCCGCCTTCCGCACGCCGGACGTCACCGCCAGCCACTCGGCGATCTCGAGCGCCCGCCCGCCCTCGTTCTCGCGGAAGCGGGCGTTGGACTGGGCCACCGAGACCGCGGCGACACCGATCAGGACGACCAGCACGATCAGCAGCTGCATGGCCAGCATCCGCCCGGCCAGCGTCCAGCGACGCCGGCCAAGGAGCGCTCGCCACCTCGGTTTCACGGCTCGATTGTGCTCGGGAGCGCCGGATCGCGCCATCTTTGGCGTGAGCACAATGAACACAACGCACATTGCGTTCACAACGGTGACACCCTGAGCAGGTGCGCGGGACGCTGGCGGCGACCGGACCCCTGCAGACGAAGGAGACCGCCGTGAAAGCACGGACCTGGTTCACCAGTATCGCCACCGTGGCGGCGCTCGCCGTCGCGGCCACAGGCTGTGGCGTCAGCGCCGACGACAACGCCTCCGGCGGCACCGACAGCGGCCCGGTGAAGGGCCTGCGCATCCTCGTGCCGAACTCCCCCGGCAGCGGCTACGACACCACCGCCCGCGCCGCCGCCAAGGCCATGCAGGACGCCAAGCTGACCGACACCGTCGAGGTGTTCAACACCGCCGGCGCCGGTGGCACCGTCGGCCTGCAGCGGCTGGTGAACGAGAAGGGCAAGGAAGACATCCTGATGCAGATGGGGCTCGGCGTCGTCGGGGCCGTCTACACCAACAAGTCGAAGGCCACCCTGCAGGACACCGTCCCGGTCGCCAAGCTGATCGAGGAGGCGGAGGCGATCGTGGTGCCGAAGGGATCGCCGTACACCAGCCTGGACCAGCTCGTCACGGCCTGGAAGGCCGACCCGGGCAAGGTGCCGGTCGGCGGCGCGTCCAACGCCGGCGGGCCGGACCACCTGACCCCGATGCTGCTGGCGAAGGCGGTCGGCGTGCCGCCGAAGGAGGTCAACTACGTGCCGTACGACGGCGGCGGCGAGCTGCTGACCGCGGTGCTCGGCAAGAAGCTCGCGTTCGCGGCGACCGGGATCGGCGAGGTCGCCGAGCAGGCCAAGGCCGGTGACGTGAAGATCCTCGCGGTCACCACCGAGAACCCGGTCGAGGGTGTCGACGCCCCGACGCTGAAGAGCCTCGGCATCGACCTGGTCTTCACCAACTGGCGCGGGATCGTCGCGCCGCCGGAGCTGTCCGACGCGAAGAAGCAGGAGTACGTCGACCTGCTCACCAAGATGCACGACTCCGAGCAGTGGAAGAAGACGCTGGCCGACCAGGGCTGGACCGACGCCTTCCAGACCGGTGACGAGTTCAAGACCTTCCTGACGGCGGAGAACGAGCGGGTCGCCGGCGTGCTGCAGGAACTGGGTCTCACGTCCTCATGAGCACCCCGTCCACGAGCGCGAAGCAGGGCCGCTCCGAACTCGGAGTGGCCCTCCTGCTCCTGATCCTCGGCGGCTGGGCCGTGGTCGACGCGCTGCGGCTCCCCGAACTGCAGACGACCGGGCCGGTCGACGCCAAGACGGTCCCGCTCGCCGTCGGCGGGCTGCTGATCGTGACGGCCGTACTGCTCGCGATCGACATCCTGCGCGGCGGGCGGGGTGAGCAGGAGGCCGGCGAGGACGTCGACCTCGGCCACGGCAGCGACTGGAAGACCCTCGGGCTGCTGGCCGCGGCCTTCGTGGCGAACATCCTGCTGATCGAACGCCTCGGCTGGCCGGTCTCCGGCGCGGTGCTGTTCTTCGGTACGGCGTACGCGCTCGGCAGCCGGCACCTGATCCGGAACGCGATCATCTCGATCGCGCTGTCGGTCGGCACCTGGTACCTGTTCAACGTCGCGCTGGGCATCCCCCTGCCGGTCGGCATCCTCAAGGGAATCCTCTGATGGACGCATTCTCCGAACTGCTGAACGGATTCGCCACCGCGGCCCAGCCGACCAACCTGATGTACGCCTTCCTCGGCGTCCTGCTCGGCACCGCGATCGGCGTCCTGCCGGGCATCGGCCCGGCGATGACCATCGCGCTGCTGCTGCCGCTGACCTACTCGCTCGAGCCGACCCAGGCGTTCATCATGTTCGCCGGCATCTACTACGGCGGCATGTACGGCGGCTCGACCACCTCGATCCTGCTGAACACACCAGGTGAGAGCGCGTCGGTGGTGACCGCGATCGAAGGCAACAAGATGGCCCGAAGAGGCCGCGCGGCCGCCGCCCTGGCAACCGCGGCCATCGGGTCGTTCGTGGCCGGCACGATCGGCACGCTCTGTCTCGCGTTGCTGGCCCCGGCCGTGGTCAAGCTGGCCCTCCAGATGGGCGCCCCGGACTACTTCGCCGTCATGGTGCTGGCGTTCGTCGCCGTCACCACCGTGCTCGGCTCGTCGAAGATCCGCGGCCTGGCCTCGCTCGCGATCGGGCTGCTGATCGGCCTGATCGGGATCGACCCGACCTCGGGGCAGCAGCGGCTCACGCTGGGCATCCCGGAACTTGCCGACGGCATCGACGTCGTGGTGGTCGCGGTCGGCCTGTTCGCGGTCGGCGAGGCGCTGTGGATCGCCGCGCACCTGCGCCGTACCCCGGCCGAGATCATCCCGGTCGGCGCCGCCCGGATGGACCGCGCCGACTGGCGCCGGTCCTGGAAGCCGTGGCTGCGCGGGACCGCGATCGGCTTCCCGTTCGGCGCCGTACCGGCCGGTGGCGCGGAGATCCCGACGTTCCTGTCGTACGTGACCGAGAAGAAGCTGAGCAAGCACCCGGAGGAGTTCGGCAAGGGTGCGATCGAGGGCGTCGCCGGTCCCGAGGCGACGAACAACGCGTCGGCCGCGGGCGGTCTGGTTCCCCTGCTCACGCTGGGAATCCCGACCACCGCGACCGCCGCGGTGATGCTCGGCGCCTTCCAGGGCTACGGCATCCAGCCCGGCCCGCGGTTGCTGGACACGCAGCCGGAGCTGGTCTGGGGCCTGGTCGCCAGCCTGTTCATCGGCAACGCGATCCTGCTCGCGCTGAACCTGCCACTCGCGCCGATGTGGGCCAAGCTGCTGCGGATCCCCCGGCCGTACCTGTACGCCGGCATCCTGTTCTTCGCCAGCATCGGCGCCTACGCCGCGAACCTGTCCACCTTCGACCTGTGGCTGCTGTTCGTGATCGGCGCGCTCGGCTTCGCGATGCGCCGCTACGGGCTGCCGGTGGTGCCGGCGATCATCGGCATCATCCTCGGCCCGACCGCGGAGGAGCAGATGCGGCGTGCGCTGCAGATCAGCGACGGCGCCATCAGCGGTCTCTACAACACCTGGTTCTCCAAGACCGTGTACGTCGTCATCCTGCTGCTGCTCGTGGTTCCGCCGCTGGTCGGCCGGATCCGCAGCCGCAGGAAGGCCGACAAACCCCAGCCTGCCGAGAAGGGAGAGTAGCCGTGGCGATCATCGTCGGATACGTGCCGACCCAGGAGGGCGTGGCCGCTCTCGAGAGTGCCATCGAGGAGGCCAAGATCCGCGACCAGCGGCTCGTCGTGGTGAACTCCAGCCGTGGCGAGGCCCTCGTCGACAAGCGGTACGCGAGTCACGACCAGTGGGACTCGGTCGAGCACCGACTGGCCGAGTCCGGCGTCGAGCACGAGCTCAAACAACTCGTGGACGGCAAGGACGCCGCCGACCAGATCCTCACCCTGGCCCACGAGCTGAACGCCGAGCTCATCGTGATCGGACTCCGCCGCCGCTCCCCCGTCGGCAAACTCCTGATGGGCAGCCAGGCCCAGACCATCCTGCTCCAGTCCGACTGCCCGGTCCTGGCGGTCAAGCCCTAGGTCTCACAGCAGGACCAGGTCGTCGCGGTGGACCACTTCACGTTCGTACGCCGCCCCGAGCTCCCGGGCCAGGTCGCGAGTCGAGCGACCCAGCAGGTCCGGGAGCTCGGTCGCGTCGTAGTTGACCAGGCCACGGGCGACGACGACTCCCGCGGGTGAGACCAGGTCGACGGGATCACCCGCGGAGAAGGTCCCCTCGACACCGGAGATTCCGGCTGGCAGGAGCGACGTACGGCGCTCGGTCACCGCGCGGACCGCACCTTCGTCGAGGCGGAGGCGGCCTTGGCCGGAGGTGGCGTGGGCGAGCCAGAGCAGGCGGGTCTTGCGGCGGCGGCCGGTCGGGTGGAAGAGCGTGCCGACCGGCAAGCCCTTCAGCGCGTCGCCGACCCGCGCGGCCGACGTCAGGACGACCGGAATCCCAGCCTCCGTCGCGATTGCGGCCGCTTCCACCTTCGTCTGCATGCCGCCGGTGCCGACTCCCGACGTCCCGGTCCGGCCGATCTTCAGCTTCTCGAGATCCGCCGCTCCACGGACGTCGGCGACCATCGACGTACCCGGCTTGCGCGGGTCCCCGTCGTACAGGCCGTCGACGTCCGACAGCAGAAGCAGCAGATCGGCGTGCACCAAGTGACTGGTCAGCGCGGCGAGCCGGTCGTTGTCACCGAACCGGATCTCGGTCGTCGCGACCGTGTCGTTCTCGTTCACGATCGGTACGACGCCCAGCTCGAGCAACCGCGCGAACGTCCGGTACGCGTTGCGGTAGTGGCTTCGCCGGGTCACGTCGTCGACCGTCAGCAGCACCTGGCCGACCTTCAACCCGTGTGCCGCGAACGCGTCGCTGTAGCGAGCCATCAGCAGGCCCTGCCCGACCGACGCCGCCGCCTGCTGCGTGGCCAGGTCGCGCGGTCGCGTGCGCAGGCCCATCGGAGCCAGCCCGGCCGCGATCGCACCGGACGACACGAGCACGACCTCGGTTCCCTCGACCCGGCGCGCGGCGATGGCGTCGACGAGCAGCCGCAGGCGTGCCACATCGATCTTGCCGCGCTGGGTCAGGGAGGACGAGCCGACCTTCACCACGATCCGCGTGGCCTTCACGGCCTCCGCGCGATGTTTCATCGAAATCAACCGTTCTGGTCGAGTTCCTTCTGAGCTTCGAGCTCACGCGCCTCCTTGCGCGCCAGCTTCTCCGCCTTCTCTGCCGCTCGCTTCGCCTCGGCCGGGGACATGTCGACCTCGTCCTCGATCCAGCCCTGCCCGTACTCGGACCGGTCCGTGACGATCTCGCCGGACCGGTGGGCGTGGTACTCGGTGTCCTTCTGCCGGCGCCGCTGGGCCGCCGGGCGGGCCTCCTCGAGCCGGTGGTCCTCACCGCGCCGGGCCAGGATCTCGGCGCCGGCCTGGACGTCCGGCGCGAAGTCGAACACGATCGCGTTCGGCCCGTCGCCGATCACGACCGCGTCTCCGGGGAGCGCACCCAGCTTGAGCAGCTCCTCCTCGACCCCGAGCCGGTTCAGCCGGTCGGCCAGGTAGCCGGTCGCCTCCGCGTTCGCGAAGTCGGTCTGCTTCACCCAGCGCTCGGGCTTGTCGCCCTGCACCAGCCAGCCGCCGTCCTCCGGCAGCTTCTTCACCTTGAACTCGGGACCGCCCTGCGCCTGCGGCCGGATCACGATCCGCGTGGTGTCGGGCTTCTCCGCCTCGGCCCGGCTCTTGCCGACGATCTCGGCCATCGCGAACTTCAGCGCTTCCAGGCCTGCGTGGCTCGCGGTCGAGATCGGGAACACCCGCAGTCCGCGCTGCTCCAGCTCGGCCTGCACCATCTCCGCGATCTCCCGCGCGTCCGGTACGTCGATCTTGTTCAGGGCAACGAGTCGCGGCCGGTCGTCCAGCCCGCCATGGGCCTGTAGCTCGGCCTCGATCGTGTCGAGGTCGCTGACCGGGTCCCGGCCCGGCTCGTACGTCGCGCAGTCGATCACGTGCACGAGCGCCGCGCACCGCTCGACGTGCCGCAGGAAGTCGTGCCCGAGCCCGCGCCCCTCGCTCGCGCCCTCGATCAGCCCGGGTACGTCGGCCACGGTGAAGATGGTGTCACCGGCAACGACCACGCCGAGGTTCGGGATCAGGGTCGTGAACGGGTAGTCGGCGATCTTCGGCCGGGCCCGGCTGATCGACGCGACCAGCGAGGACTTGCCGGCACTCGGGAAGCCGACCAGGCCGACGTCGGCGACCACCTTGAGCTCGAGGACGAGGATGCGTTCCTCGCCGTCCTCGCCGAGCAGTGCGAAGCCGGGAGCCTTGCGGGTGCTGCTGGCCAGGGCCGCGTTGCCGAGGCCGCCCTTACCGCCCTGGGCCGCGACGAACTGCGCGCCGGGGCCGACCAGGTCGGCGAGGACCTCGCCGTTCACCGTGCTGATGACGGTGCCGTCCGGGACCGGCAGGACGACGTCGGCGCCATTGCTGCCGGCCTGGTGGTCACCCTTGCCCTGGGCACCGTTCGTGGCGGTGCGGTGGCTGGAGCGGTGATAGTCGACCAGCGTGGTCACGTCCGGGTCGACGCGCAGGATCACGCTGCCGCCGTCACCGCCGTTGCCGCCGTCCGGGCCGCCGAGCGGCTTGAACTTCTCCCGGTGCACCGAGGCGCACCCGTTTCCGCCGCGGCCCGCGGCAACCTGCACCGTGACCCGATCGACAAAGCTGGGAATCGCCACGACCTTCTCTACTTCCTGTAGTCCATCACCCCGCCCAACCGAGCGAGAGCTCCAACCAACCCACCCACGCCGATGGGCTTACAACCCACCCACGCCGGTGGACGTTCAACCCACCCACGCCGGTTGGGGTTCAACCCCAGCCCACGCCGGTGGGCTTTGATTCATTCCCCGCCCCGAGCGAAGCGAGGGGCGGTTCTTTTCTTTTCTTGTCTTACACAGCCGAAGGGCGGGTCCGCGGTATTCCGCGACCCGCCCTTCGACAGAGCTTGAAATACGTCCGGGCGGCGGGATTACTCCGCCGGGGCCGGGACGATGTTGACGACGCGGCGACCGCGCCGGGTGCCGAACTCGACCGTACCCTCGGCCAGCGCGAACAGGGTGTCGTCGCCGCCACGGCCGACCAGGTTGCCCGGGTGGAAGTGGGTGCCACGCTGGCGGACGATGATCTCGCCGGCGTTGACCAGCTGACCGCCGTACCGCTTCACGCCGAGCCGCTGCGCGTTGGAGTCGCGACCGTTACGGGTCGACGCAGCTCCCTTTTTGTGTGCCATCTCAGATCAGCTCCCCTTCTTCTCAGAGGAAGACAGTTTCTTAGCGTCGATCGCGGTGACCTTGACCTGGGTGTAGTGCTGACGGTGCCCCTGGCGCTTGCGGTAACCGGTCTTGTTCTTGTACTTGAGGATGTTGATCTTGGGGCCCTTGGTGCGGCCCAGGACCTCGGCCGACACAGCCACCTTGGCGAGCGCCTCGGCGTCGGTCGTCACGGTGTCGCCATCGACGACCAGGACCGCCGGCAGGGACACGGTGTCGCCCACCTTGTCCGTCAGGCTGTCGATCTCGATGACATCGCCGACGGCGACCTTCTGCTGGGTGCCGCCACTGCGCACGATCGCGTACACCGTGGATCTCACTCTCTGCTGGTTCGGAAAACTTACGGGGGCCTGCACAGACCTGGCGGCCCACACAAACATGGCACGCGGAACGCGCGCCGACGCTCAAGTTTACGGGTCCCCTCACAGACGGGTCAAACCGGGTGGTCTGCTCGGGGACACGCCACTCAACTGGTGGTGACCAGTTCCACGGCCTCGGTTTCGTTCTTGGCCGCGTCACCCTCGGTAGCTGTCTTGCTCCGGCTCCGGCTGCTGCGCCGGCGCCGGGTGGTCTTTGGTGCGCCGTTCTGCGCCGCCTCGTCCGGCGCGGCGTCCGCCGCACCGACGGTGGTCGTCGCCTCGGCCGTCTCGGCGGGCGCCGGGAAACCGGTGGCCTCCGGGCTGACCTGCTCGCCGGCCTCGGCGGAGACCGGGTAGCCGGTCGGCTCCGGCGTACCGGACGTGTCCGGCCCGGAAGCCGCGGACGGTACGGCGTCCGCCGTCGGCTCGGCGTCCGTGCTCACGGACTCGTCGCCGTCGGCCTTCTTCGCAGCCGAGGCGGCAGCGATCTGGGCCAGCCGCTGGGCGGCGTCGCCGTTGTGCGGCGTCGCCTCCGGCTCGGCCTGCTCCTCCTCAGCGCGGCCCTTGCCCCGGCGACGACGCGAGCTCTTCCGCCCGCCTTCGTCGGCAGCCTGGGCGGCCGGCTTCTGCTCCTGGCTGCCACCGCCACCGCCACGGCTGTCGCGCCGGCGGGACTCCTTCGGCTCGTCGTGCAGGATCAGGCCGCGGCCGCCGCAGTGGTCGCAGTTCTCGCTGAACGCCTCGAGCAGGCCGGTGCCGATCCGCTTCCGGGTCATCTGCACCAGGCCGAGCGAGGTGACCTCGGCCACCTGGTGCTTGGTCCGGTCCCGGCCCAGGCACTCGACCAGCCGGCGCAGCACCAGGTCGCGGTTCGACTCCAGCACCATGTCGATGAAGTCGATCACGATGATGCCGCCGATGTCGCGCAGCCGGAGCTGGCGGACGATCTCCTCGGCCGCCTCCAGGTTGTTCTTGGTGACGGTCTCCTCGAGGTTGCCGCCGGAGCCCGTGAACTTGCCGGTGTTCACGTCGACGACCGTCATCGCCTCGGTCCGGTCGATGATCAGCGAGCCGCCGGACGGCAGCCAGACCTTGCGGTCCAGCGCCTTCTTGATCTGCTCATCGATCCGGTAGTTCGCGAACACGTCGCCCTCGCCGGACCACTTCTCGACCCGGTCGGCCAGGTGCGGCGCGACGCTGGTCACGTACTCGCTGACCTGGTCGTAGGCCCGGTCGCCGGAGATCACCAGCTTGGCGAAGTCCTCGGTGAACAGGTCCCGTACGACGCGGATCAGCAGGTCCGGCTCGCCGTACAGCAGGTTCGGGGCCTGGCCGTTCTTGGACTTCTTGTCGATGTCCTCCCAGAACGACTGCAGCCGGCTGACGTCGGCGGTCAGCTCCTCCTCCGAGGCGCCCTCGGCCGCGGTCCGGACGATCACGCCGGCCTCGTCCGGGACGATGTCCTTGAGGATCGTCTTCAGCCGGTTCCGCTCGGTGTCGGGCAGCTTGCGGCTGATGCCGCCGTTGCCGCCGCGCGGGACGTAGACGACGTACCGGCCGGGCAGGCTGATCTGGTTGGTGAGCCGGGCGCCCTTGTGACCGATCGGGTCCTTGGTCACCTGGACCAGGACCGACTGGCCGGACTTCAGCACCTGCTCGATCTTGCGCGGCCCGTTGGACCCGCCGACCGTGGCCCAGTCGACCTCACCGGCGTAGAGGACGGCGTTGCGGCCCTTGCCGATGTCGATGAACGCTGCCTCCATGCTGGGCAGCACGTTCTGCACCCGGCCGAGGTACACGTTGCCGATCAGCGAGGTCTGCTCGGCCTGGGCGACGTAGTGCTCGACCAGGACGTTGTCCTCGGACACCGCGATCTGGGTCAGGTCCTCGCGGGACCGGATCACCATGGTCCGCTCGACCGACTCGCGCCGGGCCAGGAACTCGGCCTCGGTGACGATCGGCGCCCGGCGGCGGCCGGCGGCGCGGCCCTCGCGGCGGCGCTGCTTCTTCGCCTCCAGCCGGGTCGAGCCCTCGACCGCGGTGATCTCGCTGGCGGTGTTCTTGCTGCGCGGCTCGCGGACGCGGACGACGGTCTCGTCCGGGTCGTCGGGCGACGCGGCGCTGTCCTCGCCACGGCGGCGGCGACGCCGGCGCCGGCGGCGCGACGAGCTGCCCGAGCCCTCGTCGTCGTCACCGTCCGCGGCGTCCTGCTCGTCGTCGGAGCCCGCTGCGCTGTCCTGCTCGTCGTGCTCGTCGTCGTCGGACTGCTCGTCGGAGCTGTCCTCGGCGCCGTCGGCGTCACCGGACTTGCGGCGGCGACGGCCACCGCGGCGCCGGCGGCGGCGACGGGTGCCCTCGCCGCTGTCGTCGCCGTCCTCGGAGTCGGCGTCGACCTCGGCCTCAGCGGCCTTTGCGTCCTTCGTGTCCTCGGTGGTCTCGGCGACGGCCGCGGCCGCCTCCTTCACCGGCTCGGCGCGGTCGGCGGCGACCTCCTCGGCGTCGCGAGCCTCGGTCTCGCGGGCCTCGGTGTCGCGGCCGCGACGGCTGCGGCGGCGCCGCGTGGTGGTCGGCTGCTCGTCGGCACCCGGCTCGGTGGTCTCGGTGGGCTCCGGCGCCGCCTCGACCGGGCTGGTCGCCGCAGCCTTCGCAGGCGCCGTGCTCGGTACGTCGGTCGGCGCCTGGAACAGCACCGCGGCCGCCGCCGGAGCACGCCGCCGGGTCCGCCGCTGCGGAGCCTCCTCGGGTACGGCGACCTCGGCCGGAGCACCCGCCTCAGCGGTCTCAGCGGTCTCGGCGGTCGCGACCTCGGTGGTCTCTTCCTCGTCGGTCTCGGCGTCGGCGACCGGGCCGTCGGTGACCGGGGTCTGCTCGGCGATCAGGTCGTCCACCGGAGCGACAGCCGCCTTCTTCGCGGTGCGCTTGCGCGTGGTCTTCTTCGCCGGCGCCGGGGCGCTCTCGACGACCGGGCCGGCGTCGGCGGTGGAGGTCTCCGCCTCGCTCAGCTCCGGGAACGCGTCCTGGGCAGCGGCCTTCTTCGCCGGCCGCTTGGTGGCGGTCTTCTTGGCCGCGGCCTTCTTCGCCGGGGCGGCCTTCTTGGCCGTCGTCTTCTTGGCGGCCGCGGCCTTCTTGGCGGCGGCCTTCTTCACCGGAGCTGGGTCGGCGGCCTCGCCGTCCGACTGGGTGGGGACCTCCTCGGCGACGGCGGCCTTCTTGGCCGTCCGCTTGCGCGTGGTGGTCGTGGTCTTCTTCGCGGCAGTCGCCTTCTTCGCGGCCGCCTTCGATGTGCGCTGTCGAGCGGGTGGCTGCTGCTGGGCGGGTGCAGCCGTGTCGGCTGCTTCGGTGGTCGGCTCGTTGTCGAGCATGCGGTGCGGTCTCCTCAAGCCCTCCGGCGCATCCTGCGACCCCTGTCACGGGTCCGGACGCTGCCACAAGGCGGTCACGGTTCGCCGCGCGCCGGCGTCGGTGCCGGCACGGGCGGAAGCCTGCTGGATCCGCTCCGCCCGTGCTCAGGGCTCGGAGGGAGCGGCGGCGTCGCCCTCCGCTGTGTGCGTCTGGTGGTCGTCCGCCTGGCCGGTCGCGGTCGCCTGGGTGGCGTCGCGGTCACGAGCGAGCGGGTCGTCCACCGTGCCTGCGGCTGCGGTGAGCGGGCCCTGGGCGAGCCTGGTCAAAAGAGCCGGGCCCGTCACCGGGAGCGTCGCTACGTCGAGCACGCCGGCGAGAACGTCGTCGGGTCTCACGGCCGGGGTTCCGTGCCGTAACACCACTTGCAGTATCGCACACGTCGCAACCTGGGCCGGTTCACTCGCGACGGTGAGTCGGAGAACCGCGTCCCGACAGTCGAACGAGCGAACGCCCCGTTTGGTCATGCGCTCGACCAGAATTTCGTCCCGGGCCAGGAAGGCCGCCACCGCGACCTCCGCGGCGGCCGGATCCGTACCTGGCAGGGCGATCTGCCACTCGCTGGCCTCCAGTCGCTCGGCCAGCGACCCTGGCCCGGCGACCACCACCTCGAGGACGTCCAGCCCGGGCGGCAGCGCCTCGTCGAGGGCGGCCCGGACCTGCTCGGCGTCCCGCTCGTGTGTGAGCGAAATCTCCAGATACTCCGCTTCGGAGGCGGCTCCGGTCGGTGCGGCGCCGGCGTACGAGATCTTCGGGTGCGGGCTGAAGCCGTGCGAGAACGCGACCGGGAGCCCGGCCCGTCGGACGGCGCGCTCGAAGGCCCGCTGGAAGTCGCGGTGTGAGGTGAATCTCAGCCGCCCGCGCTTGGCGAACCGGACCCGCAACTTCTGGACCGCGGGCAGTTGCTGCGACGGCGGAGCTTGAACTGGTGCCACCCGCGCATTGTCTCAGGCCGGGCCCCTGGGCAGGACGCCGTGGGTGGCCAGCGCGTTCCGGATCCGCTCCTGGTGCACGTTGGCCGCCAGTACGACGATCAGCGCGACGACCGCGAACCCGAAGGTGAGCCAGTCGGCGGCCCACTGCCCGAGGATCGCGAACCCGAGCCCGGTCACCGCGGCGGCCAGGAGCAGTCCGACGATCTCCCGCAGCGAACGGACGTACAGCGCGACCACGTCGGCGGGGAAGCGATTTCCGGCGTACCGGCCGATCATCCGGCGGCCGTGGTTGGCCTCCAGCGCGGCGGCCAGGCAGAAGATCGCGTACACGCTGAACCACCGGCTCGCCAGCAGGTCGTCACGGTCCAGCGTGAGGACGACGAACAGCCCGGCCTGGGCCAGGAACACCAGCGCGAGGCTGGTCGTCGCGAACACCTCGACCCGGGTGAAGTAGAGCCGGGAGCCGAACGAGACGGCCAGGTACTCGAGGATCCCGGCCAGCACGCCGGTGACCCACATCACGACCTTGGCCGCGTAGGTCCAGTCCAGGTACGGGCCCTCGATCAGGGTCGGCAAGGCGGTCGCGGCGACGCCCAGCGCGATCCCAGCGATCACCGTGAGCAACATCCGGTAGTCGCCGGCCCCGCTGGCATCACGCGCTGTCATGTCAGGGCCCGGTCATGTCAGGGCTGGGCGGCCGACTTGCCGGTCAGGTAGAGCGCCCAGGCGAGCAGCCCGAAGGCGACCGTGCTGAGCACGACGCGGACCAGGTTGTACGCCCGCCAGCGGCTCTCGTTGAAGGCCGCCCGGGCGGCGGCGACGTCGATCGTGTTCGGGTCGCCGGCCGCCTTGAGCGCGTCGTTCAGCGGGACGTTCACCGCCACCGTGAGGATCATCGTGACCAGGTACAGCACGAACGCGATCGCGATCCAGGGCAGCGCCTGCTCCCGCAGGCTGAACAGGCCCGCGGCCACCGTGAACACCGCCGCGCCGAGGAAGCCGACCAGCAGGAACAGCGGGTTCATGATGGCCCGGTCGGTCGCCTGGAACGCGCCGACGAACGTCTTGTCGTCGGTCGTCGCCAGCCCGGGCATGAAGGCGTTCGAGTAGATCCCATAGATCCCCGCCATCAGCCCGGTCGTCATCGTCGCCGCCAGCAACGACGCCACCCGCAGTCCGTTCATGTCACCCCTCCAGTACGGCGGGACTGTCCCGCACCGAAAAAGTTAGGGCACCGAACCGGCCACGGACATGTCGCCGAAACTCACACCCATGTCTGCGGGACTCACAACCGCGCGCACTGGCCGGTCCGGGGCCCGGAGACGTCGTTCGGCGCCTGCAGGTTGACCGGTGCCGGGGCGTTGCCCGAGCAGCTCAGGGGCCCGTCGACAGTGTTCCCAGCCAGTACGGCGGCTTCCGTCGTACGCGAGTTGGTGACCGAGACCGGGCCGTCGACCGTGCTCCCGACCGCGACCAGGCTCTTGGTGACGCCGTCAGCGCTCACTGGGCCGTCGATGCGGCTCCGAAGGAGGTGTACGTCGGCTGCGCCGTCCGCGCGGACCGGACCGAGCACCTGGCTGTCCGTGGCGACTACGGACGCGCCTGCGGCGACCAGGACGGGGCCGTTGATGGTGGCCCCGGTCAGACAGGTCACCCCGGACCGCAAGTACAGCGGGCCGCTGTGGACACCGGTCACCGTGCTCGTGCAGGCCGGTGCCGGCCGCAGCAGGGTGACTGCGAACTGCCGCGGGGTCCCGATGTTGCCGGAGGCATCGATGGCGCGGTACTCGACCTGGTGGCGCCCGTACCCGGACGGCACGTCGTCCCACGGGACCACCCGGGGCACGCCGAGCTTGCCGTAGACCAGCTGGTCGATCTCGGTCCCCTCGGCAGTGAACCGGAACGGCGCAGACGCGTCGGTCGGCCAGCCGTAGTAGTTGTACCAACCGTCCCCGTTCACCCGGAACTCCGGAACGACGTACCCGTCGCTGTCGTCCGTCGCCGCCAGCTGCATGGTGAACGCGTCGTTGAAGATGTACTCCGGCCCGGTCGGCTTCTGCACCGTCAGCAAAGGCTTCGACAGCGTCGACTTCACCACCGGCTCGGTCCCGTCGACCGCCCACGTCAGCGTCTGACCGCCTGCCATCGCCGTGAGCGTGTGCCGCCCGGTCAGCTTCAGCGGCCCGAGGTCGAAGTCCCGGTCGTTGCCCGGGTTCGCGACCGGCTTGCCGTCCACCTTCCACTCGATCGCGGCCTCGGCCGTGTCGGACTGGGTCGTCTCGGCGTACACCACCTCGTCGGCGTTCACCGGGTGCTCGGTCGACGTCGACCCGGTGAACTCGACCGGCTCCGCCGATGCCTGAGCGGTCAGCGAGGTGTCGATCGTCCACGTTCGCGAGGCAGTTGGCCGTACGGCGGGATCGCGGATGAACGTGGTCGGGTCGACGATCTTCGCGATCAGCGTGTGCAGGCCGGGTGTCAGGTCGAGCGTGGAGAGGTCGACGGCGCGGCGGTTGGCGGTCGGTAGCGCCGTACCGTCCAAGGTCCACGTCACGTCGAGCTCGTGGCTGGCCGGGTGCAGGGTCTGCAGCCAGACGACCTGCTCGGCGGCGACCTGGCCGATCGGCGTGCTGCCCTGGAACAGCGACGCGCGGGACGAGATGCGCTGCGTCATCCGCTCCCGCGACACCTGGTCGAAATAGTACCCGAGGGTCTTCATCATCGAGTGCCGGCTCGGCCGCCAGACGCCGGATCCGGCGTACATCCCGGCCTCGTAGCGGCCGATGACGCCGCCGGACTCGGACGGCTCACCGAGCCAACGGAACCACTTCCGCTGCTGGTCCCGCATTTGCTGCTCCGTCAGCAAGGTGTGGTGGATCGAGGACGGTTCACCACCCTGGTACGGCGCTCCACGCTCGCCGCGGGCGTAGTAGTCGTACTCGTCCTGCAGGCCGCCGAGCGAGTGGCCGAGCTCGTGCGGGGTGATCAGGGCGGACAGGGCGTTCCCGCCGGAGGCCGTCGCGTACGTCCCGCCGGCGCCGCCGTACGTGTCGCTGTTGCCGATAGCAAGAATCTGCCGGTTGGCCGAGGTGGTCCCGGCGACCAGGCCGGCGTACTGGATCGCCGCGGTCGAGCTGACGGTCAGCAGGCGCTGGACGCTGTTCGGGTTGCAGCCACCCCAGAAGCCCATCTGCAGCGGCGTGTCGACCTTCGGCGAGGCGAGGTCCGGGTCACAGTCGACGCCGCTCTGCGGGGACGGGATCTCGACCGCGTAGACGTTGAGGTAGTTCCGGTACGACTTGAACGGCTCGATGCTCCAGAGCACGTTGAGGTGCTTGTCGACCTGCTCGCGGAACTTCGGCAGCTCGGCCGCGGTGTACCCGTCCCCCATCACCACCAGGTTGAACCGGGATTCCGCCGGTCCGGTGACCTGCAGCGGGACGACGGTCGCTTCCACGGTCCCTGCCGTGCTCGCTTGCACGGTCGTCGTACTGGCTCCGGCGACGGCCGGCAGACCGGCGAACACCGCCGCGACCACACCGAGCACTGCCGTCAGTCCTCTTGTCCTCACAAGACCTCCCCCAGCCGGGCGACACTGGCGTGAGCAGCTTACGGAGCGGCGACGTCCCGTGTCAGGAGTTCACGCGTGCCGCGGTGCACGCCAATCGGGGCGCCGGTGCGGCATCATGAGCACTCGGGGAACTGTGAGGAAAGGACATCGATGACGGAACCGGCGCAGTCGCCGCGGCCCGAGCCGGACCGGGCACACCCGGCGGAGGCCGGGGACGGCGATGGCAAGGGCATCTACTGGGTGCTGAAGAACGTGCTGATCGGCCCGCCGGTCAAGCGCATCTTCCGGCCGAACGTGGTCGGCGCCGAGAACATCCCCGCCGAAGGCCCGGCGATCATCGCCAGCAACCACCTGTCGTACGCGGACTGGATCTTCATGCCGCTGGTGCTGCGCCGCCGCGTCACTTTCGTGGCGAAGTCCGACTACTTCACCGGCGCCGGGATCAAGGGCCGGTTCCAGCGCGGGTTCTTCAAGGGCACCGGCCAGGTGCCGATCGACCGCTCCGGCGGCTCGGCGTCCGAGGGCGCGATGCGGGCCGGGATGAAGGTCCTGCAGCGCGGCGAGCTGTTCGGCATCTACCCCGAGGGCACCCGCTCCCACGACGGCCGGCTGTACAAGGGCCGGACCGGGGTCGCCCGGCTGGCGCTGGAGGCCAAGGTCCCGGTCATCCCGTGCGGCGTGATCGGCACCGACAAGGTCGCGCCGCCCGGCAAGATCGTCGCCTCGATGTCCCCGCCGACGATCAAGTTCGGCGCCCCGCTGGACTTCTCCCGGTACGAGGGGATGGAGGGCGACCGGCTGATCCTGCGCGCCGTCACCGACGAGATCATGTACAAGATCATGGAGCTGTCCGGCCAGGAGTACATCGACATGTACGCCACCAAGGCCAAGCAGCTGGAGGGCCGCGCGGTCACCGGCGCGCCGAAGAAGGTCCGCAAGTCGGACACCTGATCCGTCTGCCGAGACGGAGGGGGTCTACCCTGGGAGATCGTGGACGGACCGATCGCTTACCAGGGTGAGCCAGGCGCCAACTCGGCGATGGCGTGCACCGACATGTACCCGGACCGCGAGCAGTTGCCCTGTACGACGTTCGAGGACGCGCTCGAGGCGGTCAGCAGCGGCCGGGCCGGGCTGGCGATGATCCCGGTGGACAACTCGATCGCCGGCCGGGTCGCCGACATCCACCACCTGCTGCCGGAGTCCGGGCTGCACATCGTCGGCGAGTACTTCCTGCCGATCCACTTCCAGTTGCTCGCCGTTCCGGGGACGTCGATCGACCGGATCCGGACCGTCCGCAGCCACGTCCACGCGCTCGGCCAGTGCCGCAAGATCATCCGCGAGCACGGCTGGGCGACCGTGGTCGCCGACGACACGGCCGGCTCGGCCCGCGAGGTCGCCGAGCTCGGCGACCCGACCGTCGCGTCGCTGTCGCCGCGGGCCGCCGCCGACCTGTACGGGCTGGAGACGCTGGCCGGCGACGTCGAGGACGAGCACCACAACACCACCCGGTTCCTGGTGCTGTCCCGCGAGCCCGACGTACCGCCGGTCGGGTCCGGGCCGATCATCACCAGCTTCGTGTACCGCGTCCGGAACGTGTCGGCCGCGCTCTACAAGGCGCTCGGCGGGTTCGCGACCAACGGCGTCAACATGACCAAGCTGGAGTCCTACCAGCTCGGCGGCATGTTCTTCGCCACCCAGTTCTACGCCGACATCGAAGGCCACCCGGACGAGCCGAACGTCGCCCTCGCCCTGGAAGAGCTCGCCTTCTTCTCCGTCGAGGTCCGCCTGCTCGGCGTCTACCCGGCCCACCCCTTCCGCGCCCAAATAGCCGAACCAGCCGCCAACCGAGCCCTCCGCCCCCACCACTGACGGAGACCGTGGTCCGCCCACGCGTGCCACGCAGTCGGCCCCTACACCCCCGGCTGATCGCCGGTCTCGTATAGCTGGTTTCGCCAGCAACCTCCGGCTGCCGCCCGCCCTGGCCCAGCAGGCGCGCCCCATCGATGAAGCCCCTGAAGAGCGGCTCCACACCCCCGGCGCCGGGCACCTCATTGCCTCAGCCAGCCCCCGCAGGTGGCTGACGTCACTACCTGATGGGAGGTCCCTGCACGAGACTTGTCGACGCACGAGCGCCCGGGCATTCAGCGTCCGGCGCTCGCTTATTTGGTTCATCGATGCGTCAATACCACTAGAGCGGTGCCCCAGCGGACGGAGGCCTGCTGGGTGGGGGGATGCCGGCGCCGCTCTGGGCCGGGGAGGGATCGAGGTCTGCCGGGCGGCGGCCGCCGGGGACAGCGTCCAGTTGCGGGCGCGCAGGCTTGCGTCCGCGAGCATCCTCAAGGGGGGAACCATGAGACATCTTCGGCGCGCAGCTCTGGCCGGGCTCGTGCTCGGCACCCTGATCACGTCCGCGGGCACAGCACTCGCGGCTCCGCCAAGCAACGACACCTACGGCGGCCGCACCGCGGTCGGGGCCATCCCGTTCACCGACACCATCGACACCACCGAGGCGACCACCGACAGCGACGACACCGACATCGAGGGGGTGGACTGCCCAACACCCTCGACCGATGCCAGCGTCTGGTATGAGCACACCGCGGCCGCGGACGGCGGTCTCGCGGTCGATGTGTCGTCGTCGACATACTCGGCCGGCGCGATCGTCGCGACCGGCAGCCCGGGGAACTGGAGCCTGGTGACCTGTGGGCACGGGGCGGTGTCGTGGACGGCGACCGCCGGTACGACGTACACCCTGCTGATCTTCGACGACCAGTTCGACGGAGGAGGCAACGGTGGGACGCTCAACCTCACGATCGAAGTGATCCCGCCGCCACCCACGGTGGACATCACCGTGAACCCGATCGCAGGCTTCAACTCCAGGACGGGTGCAGCAACGGTGAGCGGGACCGCGACCTGCACCGGTGAGCCGGACTTCGCAGTCGTGGAGACCACGCTGTCGCAGCAGGCTGGGCGGTTCACCGTGCGCGGCAGCGGCATCTCCGACATTCTGTGCGACGGCACGCCGCGGTCCTGGAGCGTGGAGGTGCTGCCGGACGGCGGCAAGTTCGCGGGAGGCAAGGCGGCGAGCGTCACAAACGCGTTCGCCTGCGGCCTCTTCCGGTGTGCGTTCGACTTCGAGGAGCGCACCGTATTGCTACGTGGCAAGGCGTAGGAGGAGGAAACCATGAGACACCTTCGGCGCGCAGCTCTGGCCGCGCTCGTGCTCGGCACCCTGATCACGTCCGCGGGCACAGCACTCGCGGCTCCGCCAAGCAACGACACCTACGGCGGCCGCACCGCGGTCGGGGCCATCCCGTTCACCGACACCATCGACACCACCGAGGCGACCATCGACAGCGACGACCTCAGTACTGACTTCTGTGGAACACCCGCGCCCCTGCCGACCGATGCAAGCGTCTGGTACGAGATCACCCCGACAGCGGACGGCATTCTCCAGGCCGATGTGTCTTCGTCGACGTACTCGGCCGCCGCGATCGTGGCGACCGGCAGCCCGGGGAACTGGAGCGTGGCGAGGTGTGGGTTCAATGCGGTGACGTGGACGGCGACCGCTGGTACGACGTACACCGTGCTGATCTTCGACGACCAGTTCGACGGAGGAGGCAACGGTGGGACGCTCAACCTCACGATCGATGTGCTTCCGCCGCCACCCACGGTGGACATCACCGTGCACCCGGTCGCAAGCTTCAACAGTCAAACCGGTTCGGCGACAGTGAGCGGGACCGCAACCTGCACCGGTGAGCCGGACTTCACGCTCGTGGAGACCACGCTGACGCAGCAGGCCGGGCGGTTCACCGTGCGTGGGAGCGGCGTATCCAACCTTCTGTGCGACGGCACGCCGCGGTCGTGGAGTCTTGAGATCCTGCCGGACGGCGGCAAGTTCGCCGGGGGCAAGGCGACAAGTGTCACGAACGCGATCGCCTGCGGGGCCAATGATTGCGGGGTCGACTCCGAGGAGCGCACCATCCAGCTACGCGGCTAGGCGTAAGAACGGAAGGGGCCGCCCGGTCGGGCGGCCCCTTTCGTTGCCGGATCGTCAGTCGGATTGAGCGGTCACGGCGGCCTGTCTCGCATCAGGCTACGGGCGGTCGAATTGGCGGCCTCGCCACCATCGGAGCTTCGATCTCGGCGACGGCCCGTCGAAGCCAGGCCCGCAAGTCGCGCACGAAGAACAGCAACACCACTCCCCCGGGCCCGGCTGCGGGTGAGTAGGCCGCAGCGCCGGTCGATGTCACGACTTGATTGGAGCGACCTTCGGCCGCGCTGTAACCGGCACCTTCGGTGCCGGGTGGTGACCTGCCTACCCGACGGCCCCTCCACGCGGCGGCCCGGCTTTCACGGCAGTTGCCGGCAGGCACACAACGCCTGCCGCCACCTCAATCGGTCACCATGCTCGGGAGCCGCAGATGCCCACGCGAACCGCACTCACCCAGTAAGCGCTCGACGCGTAACACGACGGCGCGACGCATGTCTTCGTCGCCCACAACCGCCGCGACCGCGACCACCAATACCCCGTCCGGGTATACCCAGCCCGGACCCACGCGATGTGATCCGGGCCAGCCGCGACCCGCTGATGTACTGCCTGGCACTGCAGCACCAAAACCTGCCGCTGCGCGACCAGCTGACCGAGCACCGGCCCTGGCATCCCGAACCCGCGCCCGGCGTCTCCGTCAACGACCTCGCCCGCCTCGCGCGGAGGCCGTAGCGATCCGGAGGACGACCTGACCCCGGAGCAGGCCGAGGAGTGGCAGGCGTTCCTGGCCGGGCGCGGGCTGGTTCGGGCCTGAATTCAGGCTCTTGTGACTGATGTGTGCGTGGTTGGTATGGCGGGCGCGCGGTGCGCTGGTCTGGCCGGGCCGATTGTCGTGGGTGAGTCTGCGGTGGGCGGCCAGAGACGGGAGGGCGTGCATTTCAACAGGTAGTGCCGAGCCGCCGGTAGTGCAGTTGAGCGCGGTCGGGTCGGTGTGTACGGCGTCTCGCCGGTGCACTACCTGTCCGTATGTCGGTCCTTCACGGTAGTCCCCGGCTACCAGTCCCTGTCCTCCGCCCAACGACGTCCGCCGGGGTAGGCCACCACACCTGCCAGCCTGGTGCGGGGCGCGGCTGGCGGGCTTCTGAGGCGGGGGAGAGCTTCGGCCCGGACTGGGCAGCGTTGCGCACCGGAATCGATCGGATTCGACTGGTCGAGCTCGCCCGGCGCCGCGCGCTCGGGGGACGCCCACACATGAAGCAGGAGCGCCTGAATTCAGGGGCGTGGGGCCGGCCGGCCGTCTAGGGTTCGGCAGGTGGAAATTGTGACGGTCGACGGCCGGGATGCAGACGTCTTCAAGCGGTTCTTCGAGGTGCGGGAGGCCGTGCGGCGGGCGGAGCTCGCGTTTCCGGTCGGCATGGGGCTGGAGGAGGCCCGGGTGCTGATGGCCGGGCAGCATTCCGACGTCCGCGCCGACGGCCTCGGGCTGGTCGATGGTGATACCTGGCTCGGGATTGCCTGGCTCGACTGGTGGTTGCTCGGCAACACCGAGACAGTCGACGTCGAGATCGCGGTCGATCGATCGCACCGGCGGCGTGGGATCGCGACGCAACTGCTCGAGGCAGTGATCGAGCGGGCCCGGGCCGACGGCCGGCGCGTCCTGTCCGGCTTCGACCTGACCGGCGACCCGATCACCGGAGAGAGCGCCGGTACGGCGTTCGCCGCAGCGCGCGGGTTCGTCCGCAAGCACGCAGAGCTGCATCAGGTGCTGGAGCTAACGATGCCGGACGACCAACTCGCCAGCTCCATCCCGCCGGGCTACGAGCTCCTGCAGTGGCGCGAGCACACGCCCGAGGAATGGATCGAGCAGTTCGCCGACCTGCTCAGCGGGATGGCCGAGGACGTCCCGACCGGCGACCGAACGGTCGAGGCCATCCGCTGGACGCCTGAGCTCGTGCGGGAAGCCGACGAACGCCGGATCGCCCAGGGCCGCTTCACCTACACGACTGCCGCCGTCCACACCGACTCCGGCGAGCTCGCGGCGTACACCCAGATGGGCGGCACCCCTGCGACCCCGGGCCGGCTCAACCAGTACGACACCTACGTCCGGCGCTCGCACCGCGGCCGCAGCCTCGGCATCGCGGTCAAGGCGCCCAACCTGCGCGCGATCCAAGCGGACTTGGCCGAGCCCGCGGTCCTGCACACCTGGAACGCTCCGGAGAACGCCCCGATGATCGCAGTCAACGACAAGCTCGGCTTCCGCCCGGTCGCTCAACGCACCATGTGGGAGCTCACCCTCTGAACGCCGGTGATCGGCCCTCTCGTCGCCGGTTCACTGTCTGTATGTCCGGCGGCACAGCGCGCATTTCACGCTCGATTCCGGCGTACGGCGGCTGCGGCGTTAACCTGGTAGGCGCTCTGATCCGCTGACCGGAAGTTTGGGATGACTGTCGAATCGCTGTTCCCGCGCCTGGAGGCGTTGCTGCCGCAGGTGCAGAAGCCGATCCAGTACGTCGGCGGTGAGCTGAACTCGGTCAGCAAGGACTGGGACTCGGTGAGCGTCCGGTGGGCGCTGATGTACCCGGACGCGTACGAAGTCGGGCTGCCCAACCAGGGCGTGCAGATCCTCTACGAGGTGCTGAACGAGCGCGACCACCTCCTGGCCGAGCGGACCTACTCGGTCTGGCCGGACATGGAGAAGGTGATGCGGGACAACGGCATCCCGCAGTTCACGCTGGACAGCCACCGGCCGGTCCGGGCGTTCGACGTGTTCGGGCTGTCGTTCTCCACCGAGCTCGGCTACACCAACATGCTGACCGCGCTCGACCTGGCCGGCATCCCGCTGTACGCCGCCGACCGGACCGACGCGGACCCGATCGTGCTGGCCGGCGGGCACGCCGCGTTCAACCCGGAGCCGATCGCCGACTTCATCGACGCCGCCGTCCTCGGTGACGGCGAGGAGATCGTGCTGGCCATCTCCGAGGTCATCCGGGAGTGGAAGGACGAGGGCAGCCCCGGCGGGCGGGACGAGGTGCTGATGCGGCTGGCCGCGTCCGGCGGCGTCTACATCCCGAAGTTCTTCACCGTCGAGTACCTGGCCGACGGCCGGATCAAGCGGGTCGCGCCGAACCGTCCCGGCGTACCGTGGCGGACCGCGAAGCACACGGTGATGGACCTGGACGCCTGGCCGTACCCGAAGAAGCCGCTGGTCCCGCTGGCCGAGACCGTGCACGAGCGGTACTCGGTGGAGATCTTCCGCGGCTGCACCCGCGGCTGCCGGTTCTGCCAGGCCGGCATGATCACCCGGCCGGTGCGGGAGCGCAGCATCACCACGATCGGCGACATGGTCGAGAACGGGCTGAAGCAGTCCGGGTTCGAGGAGGTCGGGCTGCTCAGCCTGTCCTCGGCCGACCACAGCGAGATCGCCGACGTGGCCAAGGGGCTCGGCGACCGGTACGAGGGCTCCAACGTCTCGCTGTCGTTGCCCTCGACAAGGGTCGACGCGTTCAACATCACGCTGGCCAACGAGTTCTCCCGCAACGGCCGGCGCAGCGGCCTGACCTTCGCCCCGGAGGGCGGGTCGGACCGGATGCGCAAGGTGATCAACAAGATGGTCACCGAGGAGGACCTGATCCGGACCGTCGCGGCGGCCTACAGCCACGGCTGGCGGCAGGTGAAGCTGTACTTCATGTGCGGCCTGCCGACCGAGACCGACGAGGACGTGCTGGCGATCGCGGACCTGGCCAAGAAGGTGATCGCGACCGGTCGCGAGGCGGCCGGTCGGCGGGACATCCGGTGCACGGTGTCGATCGGCGGGTTCGTGCCGAAGCCGCACACGCCGTTCCAGTGGGCCTCCCAGCTCGGCGCCGAGGAGACCGACGCGCGGCTGTCGAAGCTCGCGGCGGCGATCCGCTCGGACAAGAACTACGCCAAGGCGATCGGCTTCCGGTACCACGACGGCAAGCCCGGCATCATCGAGGGCCTGCTGTCCCGCGGCGACCGCCGGGTCGGCCGCGTGATCGAGCAGGTCTGGCGCGACGGCGGCCGGTTCGACGGCTGGAGCGAGCACTTCTCCTACGACCGCTGGGTCGAGGCGACCGAGAAGGCGCTGGCCGACGAGCCCGTCGACCTGGCCTGGTACACCACCCGCGAGCGCGAGTACGCCGAAGTCCTGCCGTGGGACCACCTCGACTCCGGCCTGGACCGCGACTGGCTCTGGGAGGACTGGCAGGACTCGCTGGAGGAGGACGGCGCCATCGAGGTCGAGGACTGCCGCTGGACCCCCTGCTTCGACTGCGGCGTCTGCCCCCAAATGGGCACCGAAATCCAAATCGGCCCCACCGGCAAGAAACTCCTCCCCCTCTCAGTCGTCTAGCCCCCCGCCTCCCGTCCGCGCGTTCGAGGGGATATCCCCCCGAACGCCGGGTTCTCCCCTCCCGTACCAGGGGAGAAGACACGATTCGCGGGGATATCCCCTCGAATGCTCAGTGCCCGGGGGGCGCGGCGGGGCGTGGTCAGTTGCGCGGCGTCGATGCCGAGTGGAGCAGGTCGGTGAGCGGAAGCTGGGCAGCGGTGGTCAGGACCAGGTCGGCGGCCTCGACTGCGGCGGGGGTGACGTAGGGGTTGGGGATGGCGACGGCGTACATGCCGGTTGCTTGGGCGGCCGCTACGCCGTGGGCGGTGTCCTCGACGGCGATCGCCTGAGGACCAGGTACGGCGAGACGCCGCAACGCCAGCTCGTAGATCGCCGGGTCCGGCTTGTGCGCCGCCACCTCGTCACCGGTGACCACCTCGTCGAACCACTCGAGAGCACCCACCCGCTCCAGGTGACCGTGCACCCACGGCCGCGGCGAGCTGCTCGCGATCGCCACCTTCAACCCCAGCTCCCGCGCCGCCGAGATCCACGCCCGGATCCCCGGCCGGAAGTCCAGCTCCCGGTGCATCGCATCCCGGTGAGCAGTCCGCCGCGCATGGCTCGCCGCCCGGTCGAAGCCGGCCCCGACCGCCGCGGCCAGCAACTCGTACCGCGTCTCGGTGATGTCACCACCATGACCGGGCCAGAAGTCCGAGAGATCCAGCTCGAGCCCGTGATGGGCCCACTCCGCCCGCCAGCTCTCGACCATCGTCGTCTCGGTGTCCATCAACAACCCGTCGAAGTCGAACACCACAGCCCGCACGTCCACCGGCACGAGCCGAACCACCAGTCGATGGACCTCCACCTCCGTCAGCCCGCACGCCGCCAGGTAGGACCGCACGCCGCCGTAGGTCCGGTCAACGTGGTCGAGCGAGTCGAGGATCGTCGACGGCAGAGTCCGCCAGAGGATCTCGGCGGCCGGCCGCTCGTCGTCGGGCAGCTCGGCGAGCCGCGCCACCAGCCCGAGCCGTTCCTCACTCACCGCGTAGTCGGCCGCGATCACGTCCCGAGGTACGCCGACCAGGTCCAGCCACAGCGCGATCAGCAGCCCGGTCCGGTCCTTGCCCGACCTGCAGTGCACCACCACTGGCGCATCGGCCGGTGCGTCGATCAGCGCGCGAAAGGCCTTTGCGACCTGCGCCTTGTTGCGGTCGAGACTGCCGCGGTAGGTGTCGGCGAGCACACGCTCAGCCGAGGCATCCCGGGCCTCGTCGGCCACCGGGTCGATCCAAGGAATCCGCTGGTACGACGCCGAGCCGTCGAGCAGATGTGGTTGGGTCAGCTCCCAGTCCGAGCGCAGGTCGAGCACCAGCCCGGCGCCGGCGTCCAGGAACGCGGTCCGGCCCTCGGTGTCCAGGTTGTCCGGTGAGTCGGTCCGGAACACGGTCCCGTGCCGGGTCAGTACGCCGTACTTGGTCGGTAGTCCGCCGATGTCACGCGCATTCAGGCATCCGCTCCACACGGTGCGTCAGGTTGATATAGATCGAGTAGTTCTTCCCAAGCACCTCCGGAGGTGTCAGAAGGGGTCCGTTATGGGTTCCTTCGGGTGGGGATCTGGCGTTGGTGGCGCCGGGTCCTCCTGACACTTGCCGGAGGTGTGTTGTGTCTGTGCATGTTGCTCCAGTCACGTCGTCCACGGTCGTGGTTGCGGTGGATGTGGGCAAGAGGTCGGTCGCGTTGTCGGTGACCGACGCGGGGCGTCATCGGTTGCTGGGGCCGGTGGAGTTCCAGCTGACGAGATCTGCGTTGGGGTCGGTGGTGGGCCAGGTTCGTGGTGTGCTGCCCGATGGTGCGGTGCCGGTGAAGGTCGGGGTGGAAGCTTGTGGGCACTATCACCAGCCGCTGCTGGCGCCGTCGGTGTGGCCGCGCGGGTGGGAGGTGCTCGAGCTGAACCCGGGGCACGTGTGTGAGCAGCGTCGGGTGATGGGCCGGCGGCGGGTGAAGACCGATGCGTTCGACCTGGAAGCGATCACTGAGTTGCTGCTGGCCGGTGGCGGGATCGCGGTGACCGCGCGGGAGCGGGTGCTGGGCGAACTGAGGGCGTGGAGTGCGCACCGCACCCGCCGGGTGGCGGTGCGGACGGCGACGAAGAACCAGTTGCTGGGCCAGCTGGACCGGGCCTTTCCCGGGCTGACGTTGGCGCTGCCGGACGTGCTGGGCACGCTGGTGGGGCGGTTGATCGCCGACGAGTTCACCGACCCGGCGCGGTTGGCCGCGATGGGGACGGCCCGGTTCATCCGGTTCGCCGCGGCGCGCGGGTTGCAGGTCCGCGGGCCGGTGGCCGACCGGCTGGTCGCCGCCGCCCGTGACGCGCTGCCGACCGCCGATGCCGCGGTGGCCCGCCGGGTCGTGGTGACCGATCTGAGCCTGCTGTACGAGCTGGAGCGGCAGGTCTGCGCCGCCGAGCAGGAACTGGCCGCGCTGCTGCCGGACAGCCCATTCCGGACGTTGACCAGCGTCCCGGGCTGGGGCGTGGTCCGCGCCGCCAACTATGCCGGCGCGCTGGGCGACCCGCAGCGCTGGCCTGGCGCGGCGCAGATCTACCGGGCCTCCGGGCTGTCTCCAGCGCAGTACGAGTCCGCCGGGCGCCGCCGCGACGGTGCGATCAGCCGGGAAGGCAGCGTGGCGTTGCGCCGCGCCCTGATCGACCTCGGCGTTGGGTTGTGGCTGAACGACCCGGCCGCCAAGCAGTACGCCATCGGGCTGAAGGCGCGCGGCAAACGTGGCGGGGTCATCGCCTGCGCGCTCGCGCACCGCGCCACCCGCATCGCCCACGCCCTGGTGCGTGACCAGGTCGGCTACGACCCAGGCCGCTGGGCCTGAGCACACCCCGGGGCCTTCCCCGGACCTTGCTGCCCTCGACGCCGTGCGCGTGCGGAGCGGTCAACGTGGAGCGCCCACAGCGCAGCGAGGACGAACGACGTTGACCGCGACGAGCGCCGCGGCGTACAACCAGCAGCGTTCGCGGAAGGACCGCTCCCCGTCACTCGAGCGAAAGGAACACACACCCCTTCACAACTCCAGCCGGTGGGTGCCACGCTGGACGAGACGAAGGGCCGGATCAGACGCCGCATGGGTTATGGCGCACCACGGTGACGCCGCGACTAACTTGGCGCCCGGCCCTTCGCCCATCGCGACAGCCCGAACGATGCCAGATGACCCCTTCCAGCGAGGTCGCATACGTCAACGTGGGCGTTCGGCACCCGGACCAGCAGACCACCAACACCAGCCAAGACCCCCAGTCCAACTCCCCGCCACCCCGGCTGGCGAGCCGATGCCCTACGCCGACACGACCGACTTGACAGACCTATAGCCAGTTAGTACAACTCCTCCGAGGGACTCGAAGTCGTGCCAGGTTCCGTCGTACGCCTTGTGGTGCATCGCGGAGTCCATGCCGACCGCGAAGACGTCGATGCGACCCGGCCCCCAGGAGACGACGGAGCCGGCCGGGCGCGGCCGGGTGCGAGGGGTGGTGACGGTTGGCTCGAGCCAGCCGGCCAGGGCGGCGACGTTCATCCGCAGGATCTCGGCGGACAGCGCCCAGTCGAGGAAGTTCAGCGTGTCGGTCGAGGTGTGGATGTGCCCGTTCGCGCTGTCCGCGCCCTCGATCGTCAGCAGCGCCGGGATCCCGGCGTTGATGAACGGCACATGGTCGCTCGCGAACGGGTTGAGCGACGTCTCCACCTTCAGCCCGGTGTACGTCGCAGCCGCGGTCGCCAGGGCGGTCATCAGACCCGACGACACCTGTGCACCTTCGAGCAGCACCGTCGGCACCGCCGTGTTCCTGCTCGCGATCATGTCCATGTTCAGTACGGCGCGAATCCGCGCCCGCTCCGCCTGCGGCAGCGAAGCGACGTACTGCTTGCTGCCGAACAGCCCCTGCTCCTCGCCACCGAACAGGATCAACCGTACGTCGTGCCGCCACGACCGCGTCGACAACAGCCGGCCCAGCTCGAGCACGCCGGCTGAACCGCTCGCGTTGTCGTCCGCACCAGGTGCGCTCGCGGCCTGACCGCCCGCTTGGTTCACCGAGTCCAGGTGCGCGGTGATGAGCACGAGTCCCCCACCACCGGTCCCGGGCCGGTCCCCGATCAGGTTCTGCGACGTGCCCGCCCCGACCGTGACCGTCGTCCGCGTGACTCCGTAGCCGAGGGCAACCATCCGGGCCGCGGCGAAGTCCACCGCGGTGCCGAACCCCGCACTCAGCGAGTGCCGCGTCGGCAGGCTCGCGAACCAGGTCAGATCGGCCTGGTACGACGTCGGCGACAACTCGGCCACCAACGCCGCAACCGCGGGATCCACCCGGGCCGCGGACGGCGCTGCCACGTCGACGACCGTCGTACCTGCGCGCAGCGTCTCGACCCGCCAGCAGTTGTTGGACCTACGGCGAGGTCGGTCGGCGGACGAGATCACCAGATGCCGACCGTGGTCGAGCAGCGGTTTCACGTCCGGGTAGTCGTGCTGGAAGCTCCCGCCCACCTGCGTGACCAGCAACAGGCCGGGTGCGGTCCGCGATGCGCGACCGAGGTGTTCCGACTGCGGGCCCCACAGGATCGTGCGGTCACCGAAGCGCGCGGATTGCTGGGCCTCGGCCGCCCCCGTGGTCGGCACCACTAGGTAGCGGACCGGGTTCGTCGTCTTGCTCATGCGTTCCTGCCAAGGAGAGTCATTCGGACCAGATGATCTCGAGCCGGCCGGGCTCGGCCGTCACGATGCGGCCGGCGCCCTGCAGACCGCCGGTGATCCGGCCGCTGGCGTCCCAGCGGCCGTCCGGGCGGGCCTCGGGCGCGTCCCCGCGGCCGATCGCCCACTCCACCAATGTGCCGTCCGGGCGGAACTCCACCCCCCGCCGGCCCCGGGCCGGCGGGAAGGCGAAGTCGTCGGGGCGATAGACGCTGATCCCGTCGTGGTCCTCCTCGAAGGAATGCGTCCACCGCCCTTTCACGTGCCCGGTCAGCTCAGCACCACCTGTTCGATCGAGGCCGGGGTCTCCGGGACGGTCACCTTGAAGTCGCTGATGATGCCGCCGAGCGCCTCGTAGCCGGTGACCGACGGCCCCCAGGCCGAGCCGTCCCACCACTTGTGGTAGAGCTGCTTGTCGGTGCCGGTGACGAACACGTCGAGCCGGTTCGCGCCCCACGAGACCACTCGCGGCTCGTCGGTGCAGATGCCGCCCATGTACTCGTACCCGGTGACCGACGGTCCCCAGGCGGACCCGTCCCACCACTTGTGGTACAGCGCGGAATCCGTCCCGAGCACGAACACGTCGAGCCGGTCGGAGTCCCACGAGACGACGGTCGGCGCCGTCGTACAGACACCGCCCATGTACTCCCAGCCCGACCAGGCCGAGCCGTCCCACCACTTGTGGTACAGCGCGGAGTCGGTGCCGATGACGAACATGTCCAGCCGGTTCTCGCCCCAGGCAACGACCCGCGGCGGCGAAGCGCAGACGCCGCCGAGGTACTCGTAGCCGTCGACCGACGGTCCCCACGCCGAGCCGTCCCACCACTTGTGGTAGACCGCGTTGTCAGTGCCTAGCACGAACACGTCGAGCCGGTTCTCGCCCCAGGCAACGACTTCGGGCGGGCTCATGCAGATCCCGCCGAGGTACTCGTACCCGGTCAGCGACGGTCCCCAGCTCGAGCCGTCGTACCACTTGTGGTAGAGCGCGCGGTCGGTGCCGAGCACGAACGCGTCCAGCCGGCCCGGTCCCCAGGTGGCCAGCCGCGGCGGGCTCATGCAGATGCCGCCCATGTACTCGTAGCCGGTGACCGACGGTCCCCAGGCGGACCCGTCCCACCACTTGTGATAGAGCGCGTGGTCGGTGCCGAGGACGAACGCGTCCAGCCGGTCCGGCCCCCAGGACGCGACTTCAGGAGCACTCATGCAGATACCACCCATGTATTCGTAACCGCCGACGGACGGTCCCCAGGACGATCCGTCCCACCACTTGTGATACATCGCCAGATCCGTGCCGAGCACGAACGCGTCCAGCCGGTTCGCGCCCCACGCCACCACCGAGCCCGCCGGTTCCGGCGTCGCTCCGGCACCGACCGCGCCGGCGATCAGGCTCGACCGCACGGTGTCCAGGCAGGCCTCCATCCGGGCCACCTGGTCGTCGGTGAACATCACCATGCCGCGGTCGTCGGTGTAGTCCATGTAGTCGTAGAACAGGTCGCCGTTCGGCCCGTTGCTGCAGGTCACGTGCGGGAACGTCGGTACGCCGAAGTTCGGGCCGGCCTGGTTCGGGGTGTCGGCGACCTCGTCGCTGCCGCTGCAGCCGGTGCCGTCGTCGCCCCAGATGTGGAACAGGTTCAGGTAGTGCCCGACCTCGTGCGTCGTGGTCCGGCCCAGGTCGAACGGCGCGGCCGCCGTACCGTTGGTGCCGAACCCGCTGTGCAGGATGACGACGCCGTCGGTGTCGGCCGGGCCGCCGGGGAACTGCGCGTACCCGAGCAGGCCGCCGCTGAGCTGGCACACCCAGATGTTCAGGTACCGGTCGGCCGGCCACGGGTCGTGCCCGCCGGTCGCCGACGACTTGACCTTGTCGTCGGAGCCGAAGCCGTTGACGGTCGTCTGGGTCCGGGTGACACCGGTGGTCGGGTTGCCGTCCGGGTCCTCGGTGGCCAGGTAGAACTCGATCCGCGCGTCCGCGATCAGCCCGGTGAACGCCGCCGGCACGATGCCGAGGTCGGCGTTGGTGGCCCGGAAGTCGTGGTTCAGCACGTCGATCTGGCTGTCGATCTGGGCCTGCGAGATGTTCTGCGCCGCGGTCTTCCAGATCACGTGCACGACGCAGGGAATCCGCGCTATACCGGCAAAACGTTCCTGGCGGGAGACGTACTGCGTCGTCGCGTTCTCGAGCGCCGATCGGGCGGCGGCGTACTCAGGGGAGGTGGAAAGCAGCCTGCGGTGCACGTCCATCACGCCGCACTGCCGCCTGCTCGGAGTCTCGGTCCGCCCGTCCGTGCCGCTCATACCTGCACCACCGGCTCCGGCTCCGCCACCCATCCCGGCACCGCCGGCCTGACCGCCACCGCTCATCCCGGCTCCACCGGCCTGGCCGCCGCCGCTCATCCCGGCCGCGCCACCACCACCTGCCCCGCCACCTGCCCCAGCACCTGGTCCTGCGCCCGGTCCGCCCATCCCGGCCGGCATGTCACCGGCGCCGCCCGACCCACTCGTGGACATCCGGTCGCCACCGGGCATGCCGTTCGCCTGCGGCATCCCGTTGGCCGCCGAACCGGTCGCCGGCGCCTCGCCGGGCATCCGGTAGTCGTCGTCGCGGTGCTTGTCCGCGCGCCCGTTCGCCTTTCTCGGCATCTCTCCCCCTCCCGCGGGGGCGACGAGCAGGTCGGGATCAGCGCGATCCCGGACCGAAAAGGTTTACCCCCAGACCGCCCCTCGATCGAAGACGGTCCTGCCCGCCTTCCCCCACCGAACAGCCTGCCCCCAAGCCACTGCTCTGCGTTCACCTTCCTCCCCCGCGCCCACCCACACAAGGCTTCACCCCGGGGCAGTGAACTTCCCGCAATTCCCCAACCCCCGTAGAAGAATTGCTTGAACAATCAAGAGGAGTACGCGAATGCGCCGAGAACTGTCCGTCCCGTTCGAGACCCGCGGCCACCGCGGCCTGATCGCGATCCGGGTCGTCCCGAACGACGACCCGTGGGCCTCCGGGCATCAACTGGTCGTTCCAGACCTGGACGCCGAATCGATCCGGGGATTCCCAGTCTGCACGGCGACCCTGCGATATCACGGCCACGGCATCAACGCGATCATGGGCTGGGTCCAGGTGATCACCCGGGAGTTCGACGGCGACGTTTCGGTCGACGTACTCCCGTACTTCGCCGGCACAACTGGGCGGGCCACCGCACCGTTCTCGGCAGGGACTGCCCGGCCTGGTCCTTCGACTGAGTCAGCGACACCTTGCTGCTGGCCGGGGCGCAGGATTGCGGAGCCCGGTGCAGGAACTCGTGACTACGTCTTATCTCCGGCTGCGTACGCAGGCGCTAGCTCAAGTGGGCGAGTAGCAGCGGGTTGATGGTGTTGGGGTGGGAGTAGGTGACGAGGTGGGCGGCGTGTTCGATGATTTCGAGGTGGGCGCCGGGGATGGCTGAGGCGAGCGGGATGACGGTCTCGGGTGGGATCGAGGTGTCCTGCTCGGCGGTGACCAGCAGGACGGGTGCCGTGATGTCGCCGAGCTTGGCGCGCAGGTCCGTCGTACCGAGCGCCTCGCAGCACGCGGCGTACCCCTCGTCCGGAGTGTCGAGGAGTTGCTGCCGCACCTCGTCGGTGTCGGTGAAGTCGGTCAGGAACCAGCGCTCCAGGGTGGCGTCGGTGATCGCCTGGGTGCCCTCGGCGCGCACGGTTGCGGCTCGCTCGGTCCACATCTGGGCGTTGTCGGCCGGGCTGCACGGCGGGCAGAGGAGCGCGAAGCGGTGGAAGCGGTCGGGTGCGTTCTCGGCCAGCCACAAACCGACCGCGCCGCCGAGCGAGATCCCGACGTACGACGCCTGTTCCACGCTCAGTGTGTCGAGCAGTTCGAGTACGTCGCCGCCGAGGTCGTCGATCGTGTACGGCCCGGCCGGCGCCTCGGACTCCCCGTGCCCACGGTGGTCGAAGGCGATCACCCGGAACCGCTCGGACAGGACGCCGACCTGCGGCGCCCACATCGCGTGCGTCGTCCCGAGCGAGGAGCCGAGCAGAACCACGGGCGCGTCGGCGGGACCGGTCTCCGCATAGTTGAGTCGCATAGGCCCACCCTACGGACGCTGCTACTCTCCGCGGCATGACTCAGGGTGTGCCGGGCCTGGAATCCGTGGGCGAACTGGCGGCGGTGGTGCGTGGCGGCTTCGTCGAGAGCCGCCACTTCGGGATCGCGGTCGCGATCGATCCCGCCGGTACGCCGGTCGTCGCCGTCGGGGACGTGGACGCGGTGGTGCTCCCGCGATCCACGACGAAACCGCTGCAGGCGGTCGGGTGCATCGTGGCCGGCGCCGCGCTCCAAGGTGAGGAGTCCGCGATCACGTCCGGCAGCCACACCGGCGAGGACCGGCACGTCGCCGTGGTCGACCGGATGCTGGCGCGCGCCGGCCTCGACCGTGGAGCGCTGGGCTGCCCGCCGGACCTGCCCGAGGACACCGACACCCGGAACCGATTGGTTGCTGCAGGCATCGGTCCGTCCCGGGTCCTGATGAACTGCTCGGGCAAGCACGCGGCGATGCTGACGGCTGCCGACGACCCGGCCGGCTACCTGGATCCGTCCAGCAGGGTGCAGAAGACGATCATCGCCGAGATCGAACGGTTGACCGGGGCAACGACCGGAGTCGTCACCGTGGACGGTTGCGGCGCACCGCTGGTCGGCGTACCGCTTCGCGGCCTGGCGCTCAGCTTCAGCCGCCTCGCCACAGCGCCATCCGGTACGCCGGAACACGCTGTGGCAGAGGCGATGCGCTCGTACCCGGAGTTCGTCGGCGGTCGCGGTCACCAGAACACTCTCGTGATGCAGCACCTGCCCGGCGTCATCGCCAAGGGCGGCGCCGAAGGGGTCATCGCGATGGCCACTCCGGACGGTCACGCGGTTGCGGTCAAGGTGATCGACGGTAGTCCGCGGGCCACGACGGCGCTCGGGCTGATGCTGCTGAGCAAGTGCAGCGTGGACGTGTCGGCGGCCGCTGACCTGCTCGAGGTCCCCGTCCTCGGCGGCGGCCAACCCGTCGGCCGCATCGAGCTACGGCTTTAACTTGGGCTGCAGCTCTGGCTAGCGATAGAGAGCGAGCGCGCCGGTGAGCGAGTCGATCGCGGCGCGGGGGCCGAACAGGCCGAGGCCTAAGTACTCGACGTCCTCGGCCTTGGTGCCGCTCAACGTCGCCGACATCTGCTCGTAGGTCCGCGCCCGCTGGGCGATCTGGTTCATGTCGTGCACGGTCACGCCGTCCCGGGCCGCGGCCTGGGCCCGGAGCTCGTGCAGTTGCTCCGCGGAGGCGCGCAGGACCGGAATCGGATACGCGCACATCCCCGTGTGTGGGTTTCCCGAGGCGTCCTCGGTGTCCGGGCCGACCACGTCCTGGTGGTGGTGGCCGAGCGCGACGCCGAGCAACGCGGCCGTGTTCAGGGCGACGCCGACCGGCGCCTCGGCCGCGATGACCACGACCAGCTTGTTCGTCAGCACGGGCATCAAGCTAGCCGCTTGGCCAGCATTGTGGATGCCCGAGCGAACATCGTTCGGCATGTCTGCCAAACTTCCTGTCATGGACGAACTTGATACGGCGCTGCTGCGGATCCTGCAGAACGACGCGCGCCGGACCAACCGGGACATGGCCGCCGAGCTCGGCATCGCCCCGTCCACCTGCCTGGAGCGCATCCGCGGACTCCGCGATCGCGGGGTGATCAGCGGCTACCACGCCGAGGTCGACCTGCGGGCGATCGACCGCTCCACCCAGGCGATCATCTCGATCAAGCTCCGGCCGCAGGCGATGGCGGTGGCGACCGCGTTCCAGGACTACGTCAACCAACTGCCCGAGACGCTCGCAATGTTCATGGTCTCCGGCGCGTCCGACTTCCTGGCCCACGTGGCCGTCAAGGACACCCAGGCGCTCCGGGATCTGGTCCTGGCGCTGGCCAAGCGGCAGGAGATTGCCGACATCCGCAGCTCGGTCGTCTTCGAGCACCATCGCCGTACGACGGTGATGCCCCTACCCGAGCGCTGACAGCTTCTCCGGGTTCGCCTGGATCCGTACGGCTGCGACCTGGTTGCCGTCGAACTCCAGATGCAGGACATGCCGAAGCCCCGGGACCCGGACGTCCAGCGCCGGCCCGGTGACGAGGTCGAGCGGTACGACGCTGACGTCGTCGCGCGCGTAGACCCGGGCGAAGAACTGTGCGACCTGCTCGCGTCCGACAACCGGCTTCCGGGCGATCCGGGGCTTGCCACCGCCGTCGCTCCACTCGGTCACCGACTCCTTGAGCATCGCCTCGAGGCGGGGCAGATCACCGTCGCGCGCAGCCGCGACGAAGTCGAGCAACAACCTCCGCTGCTCACCGGGCGTCGGCTCGAACCTCGGCCGCTCCCGGTCCAGCGCCTTGATCGCCCGATTGTGCAGTTGTCGACAATCCTCTGCCGACCGCTCCAGGATCTCCGCGATCTCGTCGTACGGGAGCATGAACGCGGTCCGCAGCACGTAGACCGCTCGCTGCGGCGGAGTGAGCCGCTCCATCAGGTGCAGTACAGCGATCGACAGGTCCGAGGTGTCGACCGAGCTGAACGGGTCCGACGGCGCCGGTTCCGGCAGCCACTCCCCGACGTAGCTCTCCCGGCGCGCCTGCCGCGTCCGCAGTACGTCGACGCCGAGCCGCGTCACCACCCTCGTGAGGTAGCGACGCGGCTCGTGCACGGTGGCCCGATCGACGCCGGACCACCGCAGGTACGCCTCCTGCAGCACATCCTCGGCGTCCTGCCAGCTCCCGAGCAGCCGGTAGGCGAGGCTCGCGAGCATCCCGCGCGCCGACTGGTACTCGTCCAGGGCGCCGGTCAAGCGGCGAGCACCGGCTGCTTCCTGCTCGTGATCGTCAGACGGTTCCACAGGTTGATGGTGCCAATCGCAAGGAGCACGTTCGCGGCGCCCTCCGTCCCGAACTGCTCGACCGCGCCGTCCCACACCTCATCCGGTACGCCGCCCTGTCCGAGGCGCGTGACCGCATCCGTGAGGGCAAGAGCCGCACGCTCGCGCTCGTCGTAGAAGGAGGACTCGCGCCACGCCGCCAGGCCGAACAGGCGTTGCGAGCTCTCGCCGTCCTTGAGGGCGTCGGTGGTGTGCATGTCCACGCAGAACGCGCACTCGTTGACCATCGAGGCGCGCACCTTGATCAGGGCGAGCACCGAGTGGTCGAGCGCGCCCTGCACGTACTTCTCCAGGCCGAACACGGCCCGGAAGCCGGCCGGCACGACCTTGCTGAGATCCATTCGTTGTTCCATGCCCGCACGACGGTCTCGCGACGGCCCGGCGTGACAGTTGCGGATGTGACCCCGCTCACGCGTCCTACTAGACCCGCCTCATGCGCCCCTGCTTGACCCGCCTCATGCGCCCCTGCTTGACCCGCCTCACGCGCCCTAATAGACCCCGCTCACGCGCCCTTCTTGAGCACCTGCTGCGCCTTGGAGACGGCGGCCTCGGTCGCACCCTCGAGCTCACCCTCCTGGCCGGCGAGCAGGGTCACCGTGACGACGACGTCCTCGACGCCCGTGGTGGCTGCGGTGAACTCCAGGCCGCGGCGCGAACCCGACGTCGCGGTGAGGCGGAAGGCGAACGGATCGGTGCCGAACTGCGGCGCCTCGATCTCCTCGACCTCCATCGAGTAGCTGCCCTGGCCGATCTTCATCGTCACCTTCGAGCAGGAGGTGACCGCCTTCTTGTACGCGTGCTGCAGGTAGGCGACCTCGGCACTGTTGCCCATCGCATCGAGACCGAAGTCGATGAAGGTGCCTTCCTGGCCGGCCGAGAACGACCGGTGCGTGGTGGCCTTCGCGCCCGGCGCCTCGGTGGCGTTGAGGAACTTGACCAGCGTCTTGCACTTGCTGCTCGCCGACGAGAACGGCTTCTCGGCGTCGCCGGCCGGGTCGTCCTTCTCCGGCTGGTAGCCGGCCGGAAGGTCCGCCTGCTCGAGCAGCGCCTTGGCGAGCTCGGCCGAAGTGCGCTTCACCGTGCCGGTCGCCGTCGGCGTGTCCGGTGCGGCGGTCGTGGCCGGCGTACTCGGGGCAGGTGTGGACTGGGCGGCCGCGTCGTCCTTGTCGTCACCACCGCAGGCGGTGAGCGACAGGCTGAGGGCGGTGACGAGCAGGAGCGGAAACGACACGAAGCCGCCGCGCCGGAGGCGCGCGTTCAGCAAAGTCATGGAGGAGGGCCTTCCAGAAACTGGAGGGCCGGGCGGGCCCACCGGTGGCCGAGCAGGCAGCAGCGTACCTGACATGTCAGGTCGTTCCGCCGGACCCCGGCCGCGGGCGTGGCGCTGTTGTCCTGCGTCGGAACTTTTCGACTCAGGACACTAGAAGCGGTGTGAGCGGAGGTGGATGTTCTGGAGTAGACCAATGGCCAGCAGGCAGGCGAACATCGACGAACCGCCGTAGGAGACGAACGGCAGCGGCAGGCCGGTCACGGGCATGATGCCGAGCGTCATGCCGATGTTCTCGAAGGCCTGGAAGGCGAACCAGCACACGATGCCGGTCGCGACCAGCCGGCCGAAGGCGTCCCGGGCGTTGATCGCGATCCGCAACCCGCGGAACAGGACGATCGCGAACAGCACGATGATCGCGCCCGCGCCGATCAGCCCGAGCTCCTCCCCCGCGACCGTGAACACGAAGTCGGTGTGCTGCTCGGGCACGAACGCGTTCTGCGTCTGCCCACCGTGGAACAGCCCCTGGCCGAACACGCCACCGTTGCCGATCGCGATCCGCGCCTGGTTCACGTTGTAGCCGATGCCCTGCGGGTCCTGCGACGGATCAGCGAACGCGATGAACCGCGCCAGCTGGTACTCCTTCAGCACCTGCAGCTTGATCGCCAGCGCCGCGACCACCACGCCGGCGGTGACCAGCCCGAGCATCCATCGCTTCGGCACCCCGGACACCGCGATGATCCCGAACACGATCGAGCCGAGCACCATCACCGTGCCGAGGTCGGGCTGCAGCATCACCAGCACCACGGGTACGGCGGCGACCGCGATCGCCTGCGCGACGTCGATCGTCCGGGCTGTCTCGCGGTGGTCGGTCTCGCCCTTCTCCGCGATCAGCAGCGCCATCCCGACGATCACCGCGAGCTTGGCGAACTCACTCGGCTGAATCGACAACCAGGGCAGCTGGATCCACGACCGCGAACCGTTGATCACCGCGCCGACCCCGGGCACCAGGACCAGGATCAGGCCGACGATCGAAGCGGCGTACAGGACCGGGGCGAGGAGGCGGACCCGGCGGTGGTCGGTGACGGCGGCAAGGATCGCGAGCACCGAGCCGATGGCGAAGTTCAGTGCGTGCCGGAGCAGGAAGGCGTACTGGTTCCCGTCGGTGAGCGAGGTCCGGCCGTGGGTTGCGGACCAGATCAGCATCGCGCCGATCGTGGACAACGCGACCACGCCCAGCACGAGCACCCAGTCCACGTGCCACACCGTCGACCGCCGGTCCATCCGCGGCCGCGTCCGGATCGGAGTCAGCAGCGCCATGACCGCGACCTCCTCGCGGCTCGACCTGACCCGGCGTCACTCATTGCTCGGCTTCTGCTGCTCGGCGGGGGGCGGCGTCGGCTTGATGTTGTAGAGGGTCTCGTAGATCTTCCGGACCGCGTCACCACCGGCGCCCGAACCCGTCCCGGCCTGGCTGATCATCATCACCACGGCATAGCGGTCGGTGTACGACGCCAGCCACGACGTGGTCTGCTTGCCGTAGACCTCCGCCGTCCCGGTCTTGGCCCGGATCTGCACCTGGTCGACCGGGAAGCCGTTGAACTTCCAGGCCGCCGTTCCGGTCTTGACCGTCTCCTTCAGGGACCGGTCGATGTAGCGCAGGTTGGCGGCGGACACCGGCAGCTTCGCCTTCACGGTCGGCTTGATCTCGTGCGCCTTGCCGTTCGCGCCGACCCAGGACTGCACGACGCGCGGCTCGTACAGCGTGCCGCCGTTGGACAGCGCCGAGTAGACCGTCGCCAGCTGCAGCGGCGTGACCGTGGTGTCGCCCTGGCCGATCGCGAAGTTCACCGCGTCACCGGCGCGGTAGCGGTAGCCGTCGGCGCAGAACTCGCGGGAGAACTGCTTCAGGAACGCCGACGTCCCGGCCGGCGGGTTGTCGGCGAGCTTGCAGTAGTAGTCCTTCTGCGAGTCGTAGTACTCCTTCTTCCACTTGCGGTCCGCGATCCGGCCGCTGACCTCGCCGGGCAGGTCGACGCCGGTCGGCTTGCCGAGGCCGAACTTCTGCGCCATCTCGACCAGCGGGTCCCGGGTGTTCACGTCGCTGGAGTTGCCGCCCTCCTTCAGCCAGAGCGCGTACGCGATCCGGTAGAAGAACGTGTCACACGACAGCGACAGCGCCTGGTCGAACCCGATCATCCCGTACGACGCGGACTCGTAGTTCTTGAACCGGCGGTTGCCGACCTCGAAGTACGACGAGCAGTCGAGCCGGGTCTTGGTGCTGTACCCGGCACTCATCGCCGCCGCGGTCGTGATCGGCTTGAACGTCGACCCAGGCGCCAGCTGTCCTTGCAGCGCGCGGGAGACCAGCGGAGTGCCGGACTTCGACGAGTACAACGCGTCCAGCTCGCGCTGGGTGATGCCGCCGACCCAGACGCCCGGGTCGTACGTCGGGTAGCTGGCCATCGCCACGATCCGGCCGGTCTTGGTGTCCATCACCACCGCGGCCCCGGAGTCGGCGACGTACTTGCGTTTGGTGATCTTGTCGTACTGCTTCCGCGCGGTCAGGATCGCGTTCCGCAGCTGGGCTTCGACCGACGCCTGGATCCGCGCGTCGATCGTGGTCACCAGGGTCGCGCCCGGCACCGGCGCGGTCTGCTTCTGGACGCCGGTGGTGTACCCGACCGCGTCGACGATGACGTCCTTCACTCCCGGCGCACCGCGGAGGAGCTTGTCGTAGGTGCGCTCCACACCGGCACGCCCGACCAGGTCGGAGCGGTGCGGAACCGAGTCGCCGCCGGACTTCTCGATGTCGTCGAGCTCCTCGGTGGTGATCGGTGACAGGTAGCCGAGGATGTGGGCCGCGTTCACCTTGAACGGCGCCGGGTACGCCCGCAGCGCCTGCGACTCGGCGGCGACGCCCGGGAAGTCCTCGCGGCGCTCCATCACCTCGATCGCGACCTGCTCGCTGACGTCCTTCGCGACCGGGATCGGCTGGTACGGCGTGCCGTTCCAGCAGGCCGGTGGCTTCGACGCGCCGGGCTCGCCGCACAGCATCGTCCGGGCCTTGAGGTCCCTCGGCTTCTGGCCGAGCACCTTCGCCAGGCGGGCGATCACCACGTTCTGCTGGCTTTCGGGCAGTTTCGCCATCACCGAGCGGTCGACCGTGATGACCAGCGACACCCGGTTGCCGACCAGTGTGCGGCCCTTCGAGTCCACGATCGTGCCGCGCGGCGCCGGCACCAGCACCTGGCGGGTGTGCTGCTGGGTCGCGGCCTGCGTGTAGTCCTCGTTGGACATCACCTGCATGTACCAGAGCCGCGCGAACAACGTGCAGAACAAGGAGAAAACCAGCACCCCGATCACGAACAACCGCAATCGAGCTTTGAGTGGGGCTTCGAAGCCGTCAAAACTCATGACAGCACCCGGCGGCGTTCTCTGGCGGCGACGAAGCGGCCCATCACCCACATCACCAACGGGATCACGACGATCGCGCCGACCACGTCGTACCCGGCGGCGATGCCGAGCCGGACGCCGAACTCGCCCCAGTCGACCGAGGGATCGTGCAGCAGCGACCCGGTGGCGCAGTAGATGAACAACGACAGCGTGGCCCCGAGCACGACGGTCGCCGCGACGATCAACGGACCGACCGGCCCGATCGGCCCGGTCGACGTCTCCCGCCGGATCAGCCCGGCCACGTACCCGGCGATCGCCAGCGCCAACGCCCACCGCCCGGCCGTGTGATCGGCCGGCGGTACGACGTCCAGCAGCAGACCGCCCGCGAACCCGGCGATCGCACCCCACTCCGGCCCACGTGACAACGCCAGCGCGATCACGACGATCAGCACCAGGTCACAGGTGACCCCGGCGACCGCGATGTTCGACAGCACGGACGTCTGCACGGTGACGGCAACCATCAGGAACAGGGCTGCCAACCCGATCCGCAAGGCAATCACGTCAGTTCCCCTTTCCCTGTGTCGGTGTCGTCGTCGGTTTCAGTGGTGTGCGCGGTGTGCGGGCCAGCGGACCGGTCACCACACCCACGGTGTCGATCCGGGTCGGATCGACGTACGGCTTGACGATCGCCGTGGACCCGAGCGCTCCCTGGTTCGGCGTCACCGAGGTGACCACGCCGATCGGCACGCCCGGCACGTACGGCGCGTTGCCGCTCGAGCCCCAGGTGACGATCCGGTCCCCGACCTTCGGCCTGGCCTTGAGGTCGACCAGCTTGTAGTCGAGGGTGCCGCCCACCTCGCCCCGCCCGGAGACGAAGCCGAGCGCCATCGAGGAGTTCAGCCGGCCGCCGACGGTCGAGCTGCGGTCGCCGATCAGCAGCACGGTCGCGGTGGCCTGGGTGGTGCGCACCACCCGGCCGACCAGGCCGTCCCCGTTCAGCACGGTCATGTCGACGCGCACGCCGTCCGCCGTACCGGCGTCGAGGGTGACCGTGTGGTTGAAGCTCTGCGCACTGCCGATCCCGATCACCCGGGCCGGGGTGATCGTGTACGCCGGCGCGAGCTTGAGCAGCCGGTCCAGCTCGGCCGCCCGGCCACGGGCGTAGTCGGTGGTGTTCAGATCCTGGTGGAGCTTCTCGTTCTCACTCTTCAGTTTTTCGTTCTCGGCCTTCAACCTATCCATTTCCGCGAACCGGTCGCGGAGGTTGTCCACAGGCTGCCGGGCCGAGCTCGCGGTCGACTCCAGCGGGCCGAAGACACCCGCCGCGGCCTCGCGCAGCGGATCCACCGGCGAGCCGGCCGAGCGCCGGGCGTCGAGCACGATCAACGTGAAGCAGGCCAGGATCACCAGCACCAGCACGGTTCGCCGCCGGCGAACCGAGCTGGGGGTGCCGGCCGAGCGCAGCGGCGCCTCTCCGGCCGAGCGGAAGGCGCTCCGCGCCGTCGGAGTGCCGAGGTCTTTGAGCATCGGTGGATCCTCAGCGGCGGTTGTCGGTGACCAGGATGCGGTTGAGGGTCTCGATGTTGTCGACACACTTGCCGGCGCCGAGCACGACCGCGTCCAGCGGGTTCTCCGCGACGTGGATCGGGATGCCGGTCTCGTGCCGCAGCCGCTCGTCCATGCCCTTCAGCAGCGCGCCGCCGCCGGTCAGCACGATGCCGCGGTCGACGATGTCACCGGCCAGCTCGGGCGGGGTCTTGTCCAGGGTGGCCTTGACCGCGTCGATGATCGCCGTGATCGGCTCCTCGATCGCCTGCCGCATGCTCGCCGACGACACCTTCACGGTCCGCGGCAGCCCCGAGACCATGTCCCGGCCGCGGATCTCGCTGTCCGGCCCGTCGGTGGTCGGGAACGCCGACCCGATCGTCATCTTGATCTGCTCGGAGGTGGCCTCGCCGAGCAGCAGCGAGTACTCCTTCTTGCAGTAGTTCACGACCGCCTTGTCGATCGCGTCACCGGCCACCCGGATCGACTGGCTGGTGACGATGCCGCCGAACGAGATGACCGCGACCTCCGTCGTCCCGCCGCCGATGTCGACCACCATGTTGCCGGTGGCGTCGCGGACCTCGAGGTTGGAGCCGAGCGCGGCCGCCATCGGCTCCTCGATGATGTAGACCTTCCGGGCGCCGGCCATGTACCCGGCGTCGCGGACCGCGCGCTGCTCGACCGCGGTGATCCCGGACGGCACGCAGACCACGATCCGCGGCTTGGCGAAGTACCGGCGCCGGTGCACCCGCTGGATGAAGTAGCGCAGCATCTGCTCGGCGGCGTCGAAGTCCGCGATCACACCGTCCTTGAGCGGGCGGATCGCGGTGATGTTGCCCGGCGTCCGGCCGATCATCTTCTTGGCCTCGTGCCCGAACGCGACCGCCTCGCGCGGCTCGTCGGTCCGGGTCGCGACCACCGACGGCTCGTTCAGAACCACCCCGCGGCCACGCACGTAGACCAGGGTGTTCGCCGTACCGAGGTCGACCGCCATGTCGCGGCCGAGCATGCTGTTCGCCATCGAGGCGCCTTCCGCTCGATCCGGTTTTCAGGCTAAACGCGCGACCACCGTCGCCGACGCATCGACACGGGCCCGGCTCCGGATCACCAGGTCGCATACGCATCGTATCCGACCGAGCACCTGTGGAGACTGCCGGGGGAGCGGCCGGAACGTGGTGATCAGGGCAGGTCGGGGAACCAGATCTTGATCTCGCGGGCGGCCGACTCCTCGGAGTCGGAGCCGTGCACGAGGTTCTCCCGGTTGGACAGCGACAGGTCGCCGCGGATGGTGCCGGGGGCGGCCTTGCGGCCGTCGGTGGCGCCGTTCAGGGCCCGGACGACCTCGATCGCCTCGTCACCCTCGAGCACCAGGGCGACCAGTGGGCCGCTGGTGACGAAGGCGCGCAGCGGCGGGTAGAAGTCGCGCTCGACGTGCTCCGCGTAGTGCTGGTCGGCCAGGTCGCCGTCGATCGCGCGCAGGTCCATCGCGACGATCCGGAGCCCCTTGGCCTCGAACCGGCCGAGCACCTCCCCGACCAGGCCACGGCGTACCGTGTCGGGCTTCAGCAGGACCAGGGTGCGCTGCGACATCAGTCAGACTCTCTCTCGAAGTAGGTCAGGCGCGCTGAGCCTAACCGGTGTGCGCCCGCTTCGCTTCCTCGATCCGGCGGCCGAGAACGATGGCGGCGACCCAGAAGCCGGCGAAGAACAGGCCGAGCACGAACATCACCGGTACGACGAAGCCGAGCCCGACCGCGCCGACCTGGACCACCCAGCCGAGCGCGTACCCGACCCGGTTGCGCAGCAGGCCGGTCGCCAGCAGAGCCAGTACGGCGAGGCCGAGGCAGACCGACAGCGCGATCGCAGGCCGGACGCCGGCGATCGAGATCATCACCGGCGTCACCAGCGCGAGCACCAGGGACTCGAACCCGAGCACGATCGACGCCAGGGACCTCATTGCTCGTCCTGCTTGGACTTGCGGACCAGCAGAGCGCGGGCCTCACCCGCAGTGATCACGGACCCGGTGATCAGCACACCGCCGGTACCGAGAGCGACCGCGTTCTCCTCGGCCAGCCGGATCGCGTCGTCGATCGCGTCGATCAGGTGCGGCCGGACCAGGACCCGGTCCTCGCCGAACACCTCGGCGGCCAGCTCACCCAGTTCCTCGGCCGGCATCGACCGCTCGACGAAGCTGTTCCGGGTGCAGACGACCGTCTCCATGATCGGCTCGTACGCCTCCAGGAGGCCGTACACATCCTTGTCCTTCATGCAGCCCAGTACGCCGATCAGCGGCTGGAAGGCGAAGGCCTCGGAGACCGTGGCCGCGGTTGCCTCGGCGCCGTGCGGGTTGTGCGCGGCGTCCACGATGATCGTCGGGCTGGTCCGGACCACCTCCATCCGGCCCGGGCTGGTCACCTCGGCGAAGGCGGCCTGGAGCAGCTCGGTGGTGACCCGGCCCTCCGCCTGCGGGCCGGCGCCGAAGAGCGCTTCCACGGCCGCGACCGCGGTGGCGGCGTTGTGCGCCTGGTACTCACCGTGCAGGGGCAGGAAGATGTCGTCGTACTCGCCGCCCAGGCCCTTCAGCGAGATCAGCTGGCCACCGACCGCGAGCGAGCGGCTGACGACGCCGAACTCGATCCCCTCGCGGGCGACCTGCGAGCCCACCTCGGCGGCCTTGCGGATCAGCACCTCGAACACGTCCAGGCTCTGCTGCGACATCACCGTCGTACCGCCGGGCTTGATGATGCCGGCCTTGTCCTGCGCGATCGTGACCGGATCCGCGCCCAGGATGTGCGCGTGGTCGACCGCGACCGGGGTGATCACCGAGACCGCGCCGTCGGCGACGTTGGTCGAGTCCCAGGTTCCGCCCAGGCCGACCTCGATGATCGCCACGTCCACCGGGGCGTCGGCGAAGACGGCGAACGCCATCGCGGTCATCACCTCGAAGAACGACAGCGGGTGCTCCTGCTCGGCGTCGACCACGTCCAGGTACGGCGCGAGCTCGGCGTACGCGTCGACGAAGCGCTGCTCGCTGATCGGCTCGCCGTCCAGCGTGATCCGCTCCCGGACCGACTCCAGGTGCGGGCTGGTGAACCGGCCGGTCCGCAGTCCGGCCTCGCGGACCAGGGCGTCCACCATCCGCGCGGTGGAGGTCTTTCCGTTGGTCCCGGTCAGGTGCACGACGGGGTACGCCTTCTGCGGATCGCCGAGCAGCTCCACGAGCCGCCGGACCCGATCCAGCGTGGGTTCGATCTTGTGCTCCGGCCATCGTTGCTGGAGCCGCGCCGATACCTCGGCATAGGAGAGGTCGCTCATCAGGACACCGAGTCTAGTGAGCGCTGTGGATAACCGGTCGGAAGCACCCCTTGACAACCACTACGATTGTGCGCATGAGCCAGACGTCCCGTGTTCCAGACAAGCCCACCCTCGAAGGCCTCGAGGAGAAGTGGGCTGCGGTATGGAGGGAGCAGCAGACCTACGCCTTCGATCGCACGGCCGAGCGCGCCGAGGTGTTCTCCATCGACACGCCGCCGCCGACCGTCTCCGGGTCGCTGCACGTCGGGCACATCTTCAGCTACACCCACACCGACCTGGTCGCGCGCTACCAGCGGATGCGCGGGAAGAAGGTCTTCTACCCGATCGGCTGGGACGACAACGGCCTGCCCACCGAGCGCCGGGTGCAGAACTTCTACGGCGTCAAGTGCGACCCGTCGCTGCCCTACGACCCGGACTTCACCCCGCCGGCCAAGCCGGACCCGAAGAAGCAGGTCCCGATCAGCCGGCAGAACTTCGTCGACCTGTGCGGTGAGCTGACCCACATCGATGAGCAGGCGTTCGAGGCGATGTGGCGCCGGGTCGGCCTGAGCGTCGACTGGTCGTACCTCTACACGACGATCTCCGAGGACTCCCGCCGGACGTCGCAGCGCGCCTTCCTGCGCAACTTCGCCCGCGGCGAGGCGTACCTGGCCGAGGCGCCGACGATGTGGGACGTCACGTTCCAGACCGCGGTCGCGCAGGCCGAGCTCGAAGCGCGCAACTACCCGGGCTTTTTCCACCGGATCGCGTTCCACGCTCCGCACGGCCCGGTGTACATCGAGACCACCCGGCCGGAGCTGATCCCGGCCTGTGTCGCGCTGATCGCGCACCCCGACGACGAGCGGTACCAGGGCTTGTTCGGCAAGACCGTGAAGTCCCCGCTGTTCGGCGTCGAGCTGCCGGTCCTGCCGCACGAGGCGGCCGAGCCGGACAAGGGCGCGGGCATCGCGATGTGCTGCACGTTCGGTGACCTGACCGACGTTCAATGGTGGCGCGAGCTGCAGCTGCCGGTCCGCACCGTCATCGGCCGCGACGGCCGGTTGCTGCGGGAGACGCCCGAGTGGCTCGAGGGTTCCGAGCTGTACGGCGAGCTGGCCGGCAAGACCGTGTTCAGCGCGCGGGAGCTGATCGTCGACGCGCTGCGCGAGAGCGGCGACCTGGATGGCGAGCCCAAGCAGACCCAGCGGATGGCGAACTTCTTCGAGAAGGGCGACAAGCCGCTGGAGATCGTCTCCACCCGGCAGTGGTACATCACCAACGGCGGCCGGGACGCGGGGCTGAAGCAGGAGTTCGTCGACCGCGGCAACGAGCTGGCCTGGGTCCCGGAGCACATGCGGCACCGCTACCTGAACTGGGTCGAGGGGCTGAACGGCGACTGGCTGATCTCCCGCCAGCGCTTCTTCGGCGTCCCGTTCCCGGTCTGGTACCCGATCGACGCCGAAGGCGAGCCGGACTACGACCACCCGCTGATGCCGAGCGAGGCCGAGCTGCCGATCGACCCGACCTCCCAGGCCCCGCGCGGGTACGACGAGTCCCAGCGCGGCAAGCCGGGCGGCTTCGAGGCCGACCCCGATGTGATGGACACCTGGGCGACCTCGTCGCTGTCCCCGCACATCGTCTGCGGCTGGGAGCGGGACGACGACCTGTTCCGCCGTACCTTCCCGATGGACCTGAACACGCACGCCCACGAGATCATCCGGACCTGGCTGTTCTCCCGCGTCGTCCGGGCCCACTTCGAGAACGGCACGCTCCCCTGGGCGCGGTCGATGATCTCCGGCTTCGTCGTCGACCCGGACCGCAAGAAGCTGAGCAAGTCCAAGGGCAACGCGATCATCCCGGACGAGATCCTGAACAAGTTCGGGTCGGACGCGGTCCGGTGGCGGGCGGCGATGGCGCGGCCGGGGCTGGACTCGCCGTTCGACGAGTCGCAGATGAAGGTCGGCCGGCGGCTGGCGATCAAGGTCCTGAACGCGTCGAAGTTCGTGCTCGGGTTCGGGGCGACGACGGTCGACGCCGCGGCGGTCACCGAGCCGGTCGACCTGGCGATGCTGCAGCGGCTGCGGTCCGTGGTCGCGGACGCCACCGCCGCCTTCGACCGGTACGACTACACCGGCGCGCTCGAGGTCAGCGAGCGGTTCTTCTGGACGTTCTGCGACGACTACGTCGAGCTGGTGAAGGAGCGGGCGTACGGCGGCCAGGGTGAGGCGGCCGCGTCGTCCGCGAAGGCTGCGCTGGCGGTTGCGTTGTCGGTCCAGCTGCGGCTGCTCGCGCCGTACCTGCCGTTCGCGACCGAGGAGGTCTGGTCGTGGTGGCAGGAGGGTTCGATCCACGTCACGCGGTGGCCGGAGCCGGACGTCGACCTCGCGGTCGCGGCGCAGGAGCCTGAGGTGCTGGACGCGGTCTCGGAGGTTCTGGCCGGGATCCGCGGGGCGAAGTCGGAGGCTCAGGTCTCGATGAAGACCGAGGTCAGCAAGGTCGAGGTCAGCGGGCCGGCGGCCCGGCTGGCGCTGGCCGAGCGGGCCGAGCCCGACCTGCGTGCGGCCGGCCGGATCACCGGTGAGATCGTCTGGAGCCCGGACGACTCCGACTCGGTGACGGTCGTCGCGACCCTCTGAGGTTCGTTTCACGCTGGCGCCCGCCTCCTTCCGGGGAGGCGGGCGCTACCGTTTCAACTTGAACGACTACGCTGCGGAACCGCCTTTGTGCCGATGTGGAACCATCAGGGTCGAACCGCGCGACCACAGTCCCGAGGAGCCCCCATGAGCGACCCGACCACCCCGGACCGCCCCACCCCGGCAACCGGTGCAGTGGCCGACTCAGCAGGTAAGCCGGCTGAGGAAACGGCTACCGCGGAGGAGAAGCCGGCAGCTGGTGCGAGCGGCGTCGAGGACACCTTGGAGCTCGCGAAGGTCGAGGACGCGGCATCCAACGGGAAGCCGGCGGCTGACGCCACAGCAGCCGCCGGGAAGCCTGCAGAAGGCAAGACCGCTGACCCCAAGCCGGCTGACAGCAAGACAGCTGACAGCCAGACGGCTGACGGTAAGGCGGCTGAAGGCAAGACGGCCGAGACCACGGCAGCTGACGGCAAGGCGGCTGGGGCCACGGCAGCTGAGGGTAAGGCGGCTGGGGCGAAGGGTGCGGGTGGGAAGAAGTCGCGGTTGCGGGGGTTGAAGCGGGGGCCCTGGTTGACTGTGGGCGGGGCTGTGGTGGTGCTGCTCGTGCTGGCGGTGCTGGGGTACGTGTGGGGCCTTGGGCCCATGAACCGGCTGAACACCGCCCGCGGGATCACGCCGCCCGGACAGCTGGCGGGCCTGGACCGGATCACCGACCAGGAGATCCGCAACCAGCTGCAGTTGGACCAGACCCGCGAGGCGCTCAGCCGGATCAACGACGGCAAGCAGGCAACGGTCGAGGCGTACGGGAACCTCGACGGCGACCGGATGTTCGTGGTGATCGCGCTGCGCGGCAAGGTCGACATCGACAAGACAGTCGCGGACTCCGGCGCGACCCCCGAGAAGATCAAGAAGGTCGGCCGCGCCACCTGCGTCGAGTCGTCCGGCAACCTCCCGACCCAGTGCTACCGCGGCTCGAACACCCTCACCGTGATCGCCCAGTCGGCCAACGAGGACGTCACCGTCGACGCAGTCGCCCCAGTAGCCGAAGAAGCCTTCAACGCAATGAAGTAGACCTCAGCAACCGTCTACGGCGTCATAGCCCCGACCTCGTCCTCAGCACCTGGCTCTGCAAGACTCGAGCATGCCCAAGAGCCGCGGCCGGAAGAAGGCGAGCAAGAAGGTCCACAACACTCGCTCCAGCGGACGCCGCTCAGCAGTGTCCGAACTGGACGCGACCTATCGCGAGGTCTTCGCCGGCCTCGACCAGATCGCTCGCGGTGGGGATCCGCTCGACGCGGAAGTGCTGATCTCGATGGTCTCCGGCGATGGCTGGCAGGCCGGCGAGACAAGTGCCGACCACGCGCCGATCGAGGATCTCCTCGACGCCGCGGAACGCCGTACCGCACGCCCTGGAGCGGTGGCCCTGGCTCGCGCGGCCGCGTCGTTGGCGCCGACCGCAGACCTCGCCGCACGCGCCCGGGATGTGGCCGACGGTCTGGTTGCCCGTGGTGCTCCGGAACCGTCCTGGTCAGCCACGCTCGATCAGATCACCGCCAACGGGTGCTGGGCCCTGCGTGACGTGTATGGCGACGGAGCCAGCGTGCTGTGTTCCTTTGAGCGTGCCGGCCGTCGTCATGGGCTCTCGGTGCTGGTCGACTTCAACCATCTCGGTGGCTGGGCGAAAGACATCCTGCTCGCCGAGGATTCGAGAGCATGCTCGAGTTGATGCGCGAGGGCGCGGCCGATGCCAGTCAGACCATGTACCTGAAGCAGATCGATCCGGGCGAGGCGAGAGGTCTGCTGGAAAGCGCGTTCGCCGCCACCGACAGCACCTGGCAGCCCGAGGTCTCCGACGAGTTCGTTGAGCTGAGAGCGCTCGCGCTCTCTCGCCTGAAGGTGCTTCCCGAACCGCCGGAGCCGACGGAGTCCGCAGAGCCCGGCGACGGCGAACGAGCCGAGATCGTTCAGGAGTTTCTGGCCTCACCGGAAGCCGCGGACCTCCCCTCGGTGGGCGACCCGGAGTACTGCGCTCGACTGATCGTCGACTACGGCGCGGACTACGACGACGGCAAGCTTCTGCGCGTCAGCCCGGCCAAGACCGAGATCTTCCTGCTCGGCTGGGTGCCGCGGAAGGTCGTCCTCGATCCCGGCGACCGCACTCTGTTGCCGGAGCTGATGAGCGCCTGGGTCCGCTGGTCCGCACGTCGCCAAGGCCTGCCTCCCGCCGCCCTCGACGAGTTGCAGCGGGCGGCGCGGATCTGCGCGGAGGAGTTCGGCAGCGCGTACGACGAAGCCGATGCCTCGTCGCCCGCCAAAGCACTGCTCAGGGGTCTGCCGGACACAGAGAGCGTGGGGGAACTGCAAGACGCGCTCGACCGGCGACGATTCGCGATGCCGTACTTCGGCACCAGGATCGGTGACGAGGATTTCCCGCGGCTGGATCCCAACGATCCGGACGAGCGGTCGATCCTGATCGAGGGCGAGCATCCCGAGTACCACGCGGCTCTCGCGGATCCGGCGTTCGAAGGCGAGATCGACGGCGTGAATCCACGCCTGCACCTGGCGATGCACGACATCGTCGCCAACCAGTTGTGGGACAACGATCCCCCAGAGGTCTGGGCGGCCGCGCGCCGGCTCCTCGACGCGGGTCACGATCGCCACGACATCCTGCACGCCATCGGCCACGCGGTCATGACCCACCTCTACACCGCTCTCACCGACCAGAAACCGGTCGACGTCACGGCCTACCGCGCAGAACTCGACAATCTCGGCCGCTGATGCCGCGTCAAGCCGGCTGTGTGCATTTTCGACAGGAGGTGTGCGTTGCCCGAGCGCAATCCCTCAGTCGGTTCACGCGGGGAGCAGCCCGCAGCAGTCATATACGTCCTGTCGAAATGCACGACGTCAGCCCAGGAGGCCGGTGATGAGGGTCATCAGGGGGATGGAGAGGAGGGTGCTCAGGAGGACGGCGCTTCGGGCGAGGGTGCGGCTGCTGCGGTAGTGGACGGCGTAGACGTAGACGTTCTGGGCAGTGGGCAACGCGGCGAGCAGCGTCGGCGCTAGCAGCGCGGCGCCTCGCAGGTCGAGCATCCACCGGGCGACGGCGTACGCGACCAACGGTGTCGCCACTGTCTTCAGCAGCACAGCCAGCACGACGTCCCGCCGCAACGTGATCGAGTCACGCGTACCCCCGCTCAAGCTGAGCCCGTAAGCGATCAGCCCGACCGGCACAGCCGCGGCAGCAAGCAGATCGATCGGCCGCATCAACAGCGTCGGCAATTCCACATCGATCGAAGCCACCGCCAAGCCAAGCAGTGACGCGACCGTCAGCGGATTGCGCAACGGCCGCATCAGCACGGTCCGCAGCGACACCCGCCGCCCCGACCCTTGCCGATCCCCGTCGAGTACGGCGAACGCGATCGGCGCCATCACCAGCAACTGGAACAACACGATCGGCGCAACCAACGCACCATCACCAAGCACATAAGCAGCAACTGGCACACCCAGGTTGCCCGCGTTCACGTACGACGACGCCAGTACGCCGATCGTCGCCTCGGACCGGGTCCGTCGCCAGATCACCACGGCCACCAGCAGGAAGATCAGCTGCACCACGAACAGGCTGACCACGTTCGTGACCAGCACCGCCGAGAAGATCGAGTGCAGGTCCGCCCGCGCAACCGTGGTGAACAGCAGAGCCGGCGTCGCCACGAAGAACGCCAGCCGCGACAGCACCAACTCGTCCTGTGCACGCAGTACGCCGAGCATCCCGACGACGTACCCGAGGACGGCGACCGAGACCAGTGCGACGAAGGCGCCAACGACTGCAGACACAGCAGGTCAGGCATTCGGCGACATCGACACGGCCGCGATCCTATCCGAATCGACCCCTGGCCTCGCTGACAACTCAGTCACTGAGATCTCCCCCGCCCCGGCACCAACCCTTAACCTGTCAGATGCTGACGAGTTAGCGACTTGATCGGAAAGATTCCACCAGCGACGAACAGGATGGCCGGTATGACAACCTTCGCGCGACTCCCCCGCGCCGCGGTGACCGCAGCTTCCGTGCTCGCGACCGTGGCCACGCTGAGCGCCGCCCCCACGGCGTTCGCCGACAGCAGTGCAGCCGAGCAGCAGCTCTCCCAGGCGCTGCCCCTCGGCGACCAGGACCTGGCCGAGACCCGGACCAGCCAGGTGCTGGCCAAGGGCGTCACGCTGACCAAGATCGTCCGCGGCACCGAGCCCGCGGCGCCTGACCAGATCAACACCACGACCCGCGGCCCATGGGTCGTCAACGTCCTCACCATCGACCCGGCCATGTCCAAGGGCCGGCTGAAGGCGACGTACGGACCGGACCTGGCGAAGGTGGAGAAGACCTCCGACCTGGTCCGCACCGCCGGCGCCGTGGCCGGCGTGAACGCGTCGTTCTTCACCTTCACCGCCAGCCAGCTGTACCCGGGCGAGCAGGTCGGCCTGGGCATCTTCGACGGCAAGCTGCTGAGCGAGCCGCTGACCGACCCGGCCGAGGCCAACCTGCTGATCGATGCCAACAGCAACAAGGTGCTGACCGGCCACCTGCGCTGGACCGGCAGCGTGGTGAACCGCAACACCGACGTGCGGTTGCCACTGGAGTTCGTCAACCACCCGCCGGTGATTCCGGCCGCCTGTGCGACGTTGCCCGATCAGACGGCGTGCACCCAGCCGGGTGACGTCGTCCTGTTCACCAAGGAGTTCGCGGCCGCGACGCCGGCCGGAGCGGGTGTCGAGGTGGTGCTCAACCGGTACGGCTGCGTCGTCCGGACCGCCACGACGCGCGGCACGGCTCTCGCGCCCGGGCAGACCTCGCTGCAGGCGACGGGCAAGGACACCGTCGCGCTCCTCGCCGCCGTGGCGAACGGATGCCTCAACCGCGACATCAAACTGACGAACCAGAACGGCGACGACGTGCCGCTGCGCAGCGGCCTGTACGGCGTGACCGGCCGCTACCAGCTCACCTCCGGCGGCGAGATCGTCGTACCGGACGGCACCGGCAGCTTCTTCGACCGCAACCCGCGGACGATCGCCGGTACGACGCAGGACGGCAAGATCCTGCTGGCCACGATCGACGGCCGGCAGACCACCAGCGTCGGCACCACGATGGACGAGACGGCCGCGGTCGCGGACGCGCTCGGCCTGCACGACGCGATCAACCTGGACGGCGGCGGCTCGACCGCGATGGCGCTCGGCGACGGGACGCTCGTCAACCACCCGAGTGGCGCCGGCGGCGCCGAGCGGGCGGTCGGCGACGCGATCGTCTTCGTCCCCGAACGCTGAGCAGTACAGGGAACGCTGAGCAGTACAAGGAACGCTGAGCAGTACAAGGAACGCTGAGCAGTACAGGGGCAGCAACCACCGAGCAGTCGTGCGACTCTGAAGTGTGCGACTGCGGTTGCTGCCCCTGCTCCTGACCGGCCTGGGGATGGCCGGCTGCAGCGGCACGCAGCCGGAGTCCGGGAAGGAGCCGGCCATGACCGCACCCGGCAGCATCTCGGTGACGAGCAGAGCGTTCCAGGACGGCGGGAAGATCCCGAGGAAGTTCACCTGCGACGGGGACGACGTGTCCCCGCCGCTGGCCTGGAAGGGTGTCCCGCCCGAGACGGGCTCGCTCGCCCTCGTGGTCGACGACCCGGACGCGCCCCGCGGGACCTTCACCCACTGGGTGCTGCTCGACCTGGAGCCGATCACCACCACCATCCCCGAGGGACAGGTGCCACCAGGCGCCAAGCAGGCGAAGAACTCGGCGGGCAGACCGACGTACTTCGGCCCCTGCCCGCCGAGCGGCGCCCACCACTACCGCTTCACCGTCTACGCCCTCTCCGAGGCGACCGGCCTCCCCGACGGCACGAAGCTCGACGAGGCCCTCGCCGCCATCGACGCGCGAACCCTGGCCCGCGGCCGCCTCACCGGTCTGTACCAGCGCTAGAAGTCACATTCCCGTAACTGGGGATTGACGTTTCTGACTACGTAGACACATTCTGACTACGCAGTCAGAACGACTGCCCGGCATAAGGTGAGGGCCCATGAGCGAGGCGAAACCGGCACCGAACGGCGGTCGCGGCCGCCGTCCCGGCAGCACGGATGTCGCCCGGCTGGCGGGTGTCTCGCAGAAGACCGTCTCCCGGGTCCTGAACGGCGAGCCGTACGTGAAGGAGGAGGTCCGCCTCCGCGTCCAGGCCGCCATGCGTGAGCTCGGCTACCGCCGTAACAACGCCGCCCGGGCGCTCAACGAGGGCCGCAACCGGCGGATCGGAGTGGTCTGCCTCGGTACGGCGCTCTTCGGCCCGTCGACCCAGCTGGTCGCGATCGAAAGGACGCTGCGCAGCACCGGCTACTCGCTGAGCATCGTCAACACGCTCGAGGGCGATACCGGCGGCGTCGCCGGCGCCGTCGAGCACCTGCTCGAGCAGGGGGTCGACGGCATCATCCTGTCGGAGCCGATCGACGAGGGTGACGACCAGCCGATCGCGGTCGACCTCCCGGTGCTGAGTTTCGGGCAGTTCCCCGGACTCACCGCCCGCTCCGCGCTCTACACCGGCGGCGACAACACCAGTGCCGGCCGGCTGGCGACCGAGCACCTGCTCGGTCTCGGACACCGAACCGTCTGGCACGTCGCCGGGCCGCAGCGCTGGTGGGCGGCCCGGGAACGGCTCGACGGCTGGCGGCAGGCCCTTGCCGCCGCGGGTGCTCCGGAACCACCGGTGCTCGAAGGCGACTGGCTGCCCGCCTCGGGCTACGAGGCCGGTCAGCGACTCGCCACCGATGACGAGGTCACCGCGATCTTCGTCGCCAACGACGACATGGCCATCGGGGTGCTGCGCGCGCTCGCCGAGGCCGGTCGTTCCGTCCCCGGCGAGGTCAGCATCGTCGGCTTCGACGACATCCCGTCGGCCGCCTACCTGAGCCCGCCGCTCACCACCGTCCCGCAGGACTTCGACGCGCACGTCGCCCGCGGGATCGCGAACCTGGTCATGGAGATCGAGTCGCCCACCGGCGACCGCTCCCCCGCGCCGGAGTCACCACCGCTCCGGCTGGTCATCCGTCACTCCACCGCTCCCGCGTCCTGACCGACGTCCCCAGCAGGTAGGGCGCTCGTCCGCCCCTACCTGGGCATCGCCTTGCCAACTTCCGAGGAGTTGTTCGCAGTGTTCACGTTCCCGAAGAAGGGCCGGCGACGCGCCGGCACCGCACTCGCACTCACCGCCGCGCTCGCCCTCGCCGCCTGCGGCGGAGGGGGCGACGACTCGTCGTCGAACGGCGCCGCACCGGCGCAGGCCGTCAGCCAGGCCGAGATCGACAAGGCGATGACCACCCCGACCGAGCTCACCTTCTGGACCTGGGTCCCGAACATCCAGAAGGAGGTCGCCCTGTTCCAGAAGAAGTACCCGGCGATCAAGGTCAAGGTGGTCAACGCCGGCCAGGGTGAGCCGCAGTACACCAAGCTGCGCACGGCGCTGAAGGCCGGCAGCGGCTTCCCGGACGCCGTCCAGATCGAGTTCCAGTACATCCCGACGTTCTCGCTCACCAAGAGCCTGATGGACCTGCGGCCGTACGGCGCCGAGTCGCTGAAGGACCAGTTCGTGCCCTGGACCTGGCAGCAGGTGGTCGGTTCCGAGGGCCAGGTCTGGGCCGTCCCGCAGGACAGCGGCCCGATGGGGATGCTGTACCGCAAGGACATCTTCGACAAGCACGGCATCGCCGTACCGAAGACGTGGGAGGAGTTCGCGGCGGCGTCGCGCAAGTTGCACGCAGCGGACCCGAACGTCTACATGACGAACCTCGCGCAGAACCAGGCCGGAGTCTGGTTCGGCCTGCTGTGGCAGGCCGGCGTCAAGCCGTTCGAGAACACCGGCGCGGATTCGGTGAAGGTCGACCTGAACGGCGAGGGCTCCAAGAAGCTCGGCGACTACTGGGGCGGCCTGGTCAAGGAAGGCGTGGTCTCCGCCGACGCCGACTTCAACGACGCCTGGTACCAGGCGCTGAACCGCGGCAAGTACGCCACCTGGCTGACCGCCGCCTGGGGCCCGGTCTTCCTGGAGGGCAGCGCGAAGGCGACCGCGGGCAAGTGGCGGGCGGCGCCGCTGCCGCAGTGGGAGGCCGGCAAGAACGTCTCCGGCAACTGGGGTGGCTCGACGACGGCCGTCGTCCAGGGCACCAAGAACCCGATCGCCGCGGCGAAGCTGGCCGAGTTCATCAACACCGATCCCGCGTCGACGAAGATGTTCGCGACCGAGCAGTTCCTCTTCCCGGTCACCAAGGCACTGCTGGCCGATCCGGCCTTCGTCGACCGCCCGCTGCCCTTCTACGGCGGCCAGCCGGTGAACAAGCTGTTCGCCGAGATCAGTGACACGGTCGACACGAAGTTCGAGTGGCCGCCGTTCCTCGACCAGGCCGTCAACGACTGGGACGAGACGGTCGGCAAGTCGTTCGCGAACAAGAGCGACACCGGCGCCGCGCTCGATCAGTGGCAGCAGCGCACCACGACGTACGCAGAGAACCAGGGCTTCAAGGTCGGCCAATGAGCGTCAACGTCACCGAAAGGCTCGAGTCCCGAGCACCGAGCCGCGGTGAGGTCCGCCGACGGAGGCGTGGTGTCAGCCACGCCTCCGCCGGCTACCTCTTCGTCGCGCCGTTCATGGTGGTGTTCCTGGCCATGCTGGTGCTGCCGCTCGCGTACGCGGCGTACCTCAGCCTGTTCCGGGAGCGGCTGATCGGCGGCACGGTGTTCGCCGGACTCGAGAACTACACCCGGGCGCTGACCGATCCGCGGTTGCTGGAGGGGATCGGCCGGGTCGGGCTGTTCTTCCTGATCCAGGTCCCGATCATGCTCGTGATCGCACTGGTTGCGGCGCTGGCCATCGACAGCGGCCTGCTCCGGATGGCGAAGGTCTTCCGGCTCGGCATCTTCCTGCCGTACGCCGTCCCGAGCGTGGTCGCCGCGCTGATGTGGGGCTACCTCTACGGCCGCGACTTCGGCCCGTTCACGCAGCTGACCGACGCCCTCAGCCTGCCGGCGCCTGAGTTCCTCAGCAGCGGCTGGATGCTCGGATCGCTGGCGAACATCGTTACCTGGGAGTTCACCGGCTACAACATGATCATCCTGTACGCCGCCCTCCGGGCCGTCCCGCACGAACTCTACGAAGCCGCAGCAGTCGACGGCGCCGGGGCGATCCGTACGGCGTGGAGCATCAAGATCCCCGCGCTCCGGCCGGCACTGCTGGTGTGCCTGATCTTCTCGGTGATCGGCAGCTTCCAGTTGTTCGCCGAGCCGCAACTGATGCAGCGACTGGCGCCCGCCGTCATCGACAGCGCCTACACGCCGAACCTCTACGCCTACACGCTGGCCTTCACCGGCCAAGAGGTGAACTACGCCGCGGCGGTCTCGTTCCTCCTCGGCGCAGTCATCGTCGTCGCGTCGTACACCGTCCTGTTCGTCACGTCGCGGAGGAGCCGGTCATGACCGAACGACGAAGCAACGTGCTCACCCTGGGCATGGTGGCGTTGCTGATCTACTTCCTGCTGCCGTTGTTCTGGATGCTCGTGGCCTCGACCAAGACGATCGGCGACCTGTTCTCGAGTTTCGGGCTGTGGTTCACCGGCGACTTCGCGTGGTTCTCCAACATCCGGGACACCGTGACGACCGACGGCGGGGTGTTCGCGCGCTGGATGGCGAACACGATCTTCTACTCGGTGGCCAGCGCCGGCGGAGCAGCGTTGCTCTGCGCCCTCGGCGGGTACGGCTTCGCCAAGTACCGGTTCCGCGGGAACGCGGCGCTGTTCGGGGTGGTCCTCGGCGCGATCATGGTGCCGACGACGGCGCTCGCGATCCCGACGTACCTGCTGTTCAGCGAGGCCAGCCTGGTGAACACGCCGTGGGCGATCATCCTGCCGTCGCTGGTCAGCCCGTTCGGCCTGTTCCTGATGCGGATCTACGCGCAGGACGCGGTGCCGGACGGGATCATCGAGGCGGCCCGGATCGACGGCGCGGGCGAGTTCCGGATCTTCTTCCAGGTCGCGCTCCGGATGCTTGCCCCGGGCATCGTCACCGTCGTGCTGTTCACGCTGGTCGCGACCTGGAACAACTACTTCCTGCCGCTGATCATGCTCAACAACCCCGATCTGTACCCGATCACCGTAGGCCTGGCCGGGTGGTCGTCGCAGGCCAGCGCCGGCGGCGGGACGACCGGAGCGGTGCTGTCCCTGGTGATCACCGGGTCCTTCCTGTCCATCATCCCACTGATCGTGGCCTTCCTGCTGCTGCAGCGGTACTGGCAGTCCGGGCTGGCCGCCGGCGGCGTCAAGGCCTGAATCCCTTCTATACTTGGAGAAACTGTGCAAGAGCGTGTGCTCTTCGGGGCTGCGTACTACCACGAGTACCAACCACACGACCGGCTCGAGCAGGACCTCGACCTGATGGCCGCGGCCCGGTTCTCGGTGATCCGGGTCGGCGAGTCCGTCTGGTCGACCTGGGAGCCCGAGAACGGCCGCTTCGACCTGGACTGGCTGCAACCCGTCCTCGACGGCGCTCACGCGCGGGGCATCGCCGTACTGCTGGGGACTCCGACGTACGCCGTCCCGCCGTGGCTGGTCCGGCTGTACCCGGAGATCGCGGGTGAACGGAGGACGGGTGAGCGGATCCCGTGGGGCGCCCGGCAGGAGGTGGACTTCACGCATCCCGGCTTCCGCTTCCACGCCGAGCGGGTGATCCGCAAGATCGCCGACCGGTACGCCGGCCATCCGGCGGTGATCGGCTTCCAGGTCGACAACGAGCCGGGGAACGAGCTCTTCCACAACCACGGGGTGTTCCAGCGGTTCGTGGACAGCCTGCGGCACAAGTACGGCGACGTGCAGACGCTCAACGACGAGTGGGGGCTCGTCTACTGGTCGCACCGGCTGTCGGACTGGGCCGACCTGTGGACACCGGACGGCAACTACCAGCCGCAGTACGACGTGGCGTGGCGGCAGTTCCAGGCCGACCAGACCACCGAGTTCATCGGCTGGCAGGCTGACATCGTCCGCGAGTACGCCCGGCCGGACCAGTTCGTCACCACCTGCATCTCGTACGAGCGCCCCGCCATGGCCGACAACGAGCTGGTACGGCGACTGGATGTCACGGCAGGCAATCCGTACTACGCGATGCAGGACGGTCTGCTGCATCCACAGACGTCCTCAGAGCAGCAGAACTGGACAACTCGCGGCACGTGGGCGCTGTACCTGAGCGCGGACCGCATGTACTCGTCACAGCAGCGGCCGTTCCTCGTGACCGAGACAAACGCGCAGTCGATCGGCTACCCGTGGGACAACCGGCCCGCGTACGACGGCCAGTGGCGGCAGGCAGCGTGGGCACTCGTCTCGCGTGGCGCGAAGATGATCGAGTACTGGCACTGGCACACGCTGCACTTCGGCGCAGAGACCTACTGGGGTGGCGTACTCCCCCACAACGGCGAGCCAGGCCGGACGTACCGCGAGATCGCTCAACTGGGCGCCGAGCTGGAAGCCGCCGGTGAGCTGGTGGCCGATCTGATCCCGGACAGCGACGTCACGATGCTGTACTCGCTGCCGAGCAAGTGGCTGATGCAGAAGTACCCGGCGCTCTCCCACGCGGACGGCAGTCCGGACGACCGCTCGTACCACGGCCTCTTCGATCCCTTCTACCGCGGCGCATTCGACGCCGGCCTCCAGGTGCGCATCCAGCACGCGAGCCAGTTCACCGGCTCTGCGGACCCGGTGCTGGTCGTTCCGGGTCTCTACCTCGCCGACGACGCGCTGCTGGAGAAGCTGGTCGCATACGCCGCCGGCGGCGGCCACCTGGTGATTGGACCGCGTACCGGGTACGCCGACCTCGAAGCACGGGCTCGCACAGCCACCATGCCGGCCGGCCTCGCCGCAGCAGCCGGAGTCTCGTATGACGAGTACAGCAACCTCGGTGTGGACCTGCCGGTCCGTGCCGCCGCCGACTCGCCACTGCACCTCGGCGACGACGCGGCAGCAACCCGGTGGGCCGACGGACTCCGGGTGGACGGCGCCGACGTACTGGCGGGCTACGAACACCCACACTTCGGGCGGTGGCCGGCGATCACCACGCGGGCGCACGGCGACGGCCGGATCACCTACGTGGGCACCGTTCCGAACGGTCCGCTCGCAGTCGCGCTCTTCCGCTGGATCGCCCCGACAACGTGGACCGATCTGCCGTCCAGCGTGACCGTGACGTCGGCGACCGCCGCCGACGGTCGCCGGCTCCGGTTCGTCCACAACTGGTCGTGGGACAGCGTGAGCATCGACATCCCGACGAAGCTGTACGACGTACTCGCCGACAGCACGGTCAGCGACAAGCTCGACCTCGGCCCGTGGGACGTGCGGGTGCTGGTGGAGCCGAGTCAGTAGTCGTAGCCCGGATCGGCTGGAGCTTGGGTCGGGGCGGCACCGGTTGTCGCGGCACGCCAGGTGAATGTGGTGTTGCCGAAGGCATCCTCGAGGTTGTGGCCCTTGTGCTGCCCCGCCCCGGTGTCCAGCTTGAAGGTGTAGAGCGGCTTGCCCTGGAACGTGAGCTGGCTCTCGCCGCTGTCGGGACGCTTGACGACGGCGAGTCCGTCGACCGACTTCGCCGTACTGTCGGTTCCTTCGGCCGGGAACCAGAACGACAGGCAGCTCTCGGTGCACTTGATCGTGCCGTCGGCTTCCTGGTCGGCGAAGTACAGGGTCTTGCCGGACGCGTCGACGAGGGTCTGGCCGAGGCCGTCGACCTCCTGGACCGAGACGGCGTCGCCGGCGGGCGGGTTGCCGGCTGCCTCTCGGGCGCTGCCACCACAGGCTGTGAGCAAGGCCAGCGCCGCCGTTGCTCCAAGCAACAATTTGAGGTTCTTCACCTGAGCAAGTACGCACGGCGGGCCGCCACGGTTCAGTTGAACCTTTGACGGCCCTGCTGCGTATTTCAAGAGTGTGGATGACGAGACGGTGATCCGCGCGCTGTACGACAGGTACCGGCGACCGCTGTTCGGCTACGTCCTGCGTTCGGTGGGCGGTGACCACCAGTACGCCGAGGACATCGTCCAGGAGACGATGACGCGCGCCTGGGCGCACTCGGCCGAGCTCGACCCGGACCGGGCCGGACGCTGGTTGTTCACGGTCGCACGCAACCTGGTCATCTCCGGGCAGCGCAAGCGGGCTGCGCGGGTGACCGAGGTGGCGATCGACGGGCGCGAGTTCGCTGCGCTCGGCGACGACATCGACCGGGTGCTGCAGGCGTGGCAGGTGGCCGAGGTCCTGCGCGGGCTGAGTCACGAACACCGGCAGGTGATCGTCGAACTGTTCTACCGGCGGCGCACCGTAGCGGAGGCGGCCACCGTCCTGGGGATCCCGCCCGGCACGGTCAAGTCGCGGAGCTACTACGCCTTGCACGCTTTGCGCGCCGCACTGGAGGAGAAGGGAGTGACAGGCTCATGACGTGTCCGGAGACCATCGCGATCGGCGCGTACGTGCTCGGCGCCCTGGGCGTCGAGGAACGCCGGGCCACCGAGCGACATCTTGTCACCTGCGACTCGTGCCGCGAGGCGCTCCTCCAGTTCGCCCACCTTCCGGGCCTACTGCACGCCGTACCGCTCGAAGACATCGAAACCGACGAGCCCGCTCCACCTCTCCAACTGCCGGTACGGCGTACGCCGCGCCGCCGGACCCTGCTCGCAGCCGCTGCAGTGGTGATCGCCGCAGTCATCGGCATCTTCGGCTGGCAATCCATGGCCGACCCACAGCACGTCACCTGGACAGCAACCGACGGCATCGATGTGACCGCCCGGCTCACCAGTCACCCGTGGGGCACCGACATCAAGCTGCAGATGGCCGAACTCCCACCGGCCGAGCACTGCAAGCTCATCGTGCACGGCCGCGACGGCACCACGGAGATCGCCGGCTGGTGGGCGACAACCGCCACCTACCAGGCCGACGTCCCCGCCAGCACGTCGATCCCCCTGGACGACATCGACCGCCTCGAGGTGGTGACCTCCGGCAACACCGTGATCAGCACTGTCACCCCGACGACGCGATAGTCTCTTGCAATGATTGCAATAGTGGTCGTGGCGGTGTTCTTCGCCGGGCCGCGGTGTTGTGGTTCGCGGTCAACTGACTCACCAACTGTTGTTGGAGAAGTCCTGGCCCAGGTAGATCTGGTCGTAGGTGTTGCCGTCGTGGTCGTCGGTGTAGGCGACGGCGACTTGGGCGTACGGCGAGACGGCGACCGTCATCTGTTCCTGCCTAAGGTCCGGCAGGGAGTTGAGCTGCTGTGCCGACAGCCGGCCGGTGTCGGTGCCGTTGGTACCGAACCCACGGACCCAGACGTTCAGGTCGGCCGCCTGAACAGTCCAGCCAACGACGGTCTGGGACGCGTCGTCGATACCGATCGACGGCGCCTTCGCGCCGGCCGCCACCTGCACGTCCGCGAACCGCGCGGCACCGGTTGCGGTGAAGCTCCGCGTCCACGCACCCGCCGTACCGGTGTGGTCGGACTCCCACGCGACCGCGAAGTCGCCGTTGAAGTTCGCCGCCACCGCCGGGTGCGTCTGCTGGCCCGTGGTGTTGGAGTTCGCGACCCGGCGCGACAGCGTGGCCGCACCGTTGGTCCGGCCCAGCCGGATCAGCCCGATCTCGTACGACGCGTTGGCGTCCCCGTCGTCGTCCCACACCACGACCGCGTCACCCGACGCGGAGACGCCCACGTCCGGGTTGTGGTGCTGCCCGGTCGTGGTCGACGCCGTTACTTCCCAGGCACGTGTCGTCGGACCGGTGTACCCGGCCGCCTTCACGGTCGCCGGTGCAGTGCCCTGGATGTCCTCCCACACCACGCTGAACGCGACAGCACCACCCGTCGGCGCGCCGTCCGGGTCCACAGAGACGCGCGGGTTGATCTGCTGACCGTCAGCGCTGCTGTTGGCGGAGCCGGAGGCGGTGACCGTGCCGGCCGTGTTCACCACGCGGTACGGGATGTTGTAGTAGCCGTTGCCGTCCGGGTCGTCCTGCCAGACGACGACCGCGTTGCCCTTGTCATCGAGCCCGACGTCCGGGTGCAGATGCCGCCAGTTCGTGACTCCGCTGCTTCCGCCGGCGGACAGTTTCACCTCGTAGAGCGCCGTACCGTTGCGGAACGTCCGTAGGTAGATCTCGCTGTGCACGTTGGTCGTCGCGTCGTCGGTGTCGCGGTCGTCCTCCCACACGACAGCGGTGTAGCCGTTGCGGTTGGTCGCAATCGCCGGATTGTCCTGGTCCCCCGTCGACACGCTGTTGGCCGTCGACCAGGTCGGGGTGGCGATGTGGGCCTGCGCAGGCAACGCGGTCAAGACGAGCGACGATGCCGCCAGGGCGGTGATGGCCAGTGTCTTCTTCATCGTCCCCCCTCACACAGCCTGCAGGCCGGGTTGGCCTTCTTCGATGACGAACGACTTCACCGTCGACGCGGCGGCGCCGTGCTCCGACACCTTCGCGACCGCGCGGAAGTCGGCCCGCAGCTGGGTCGGGCTGATCGTCGTACGGACGTAGCCGCGCCGGTTGTTGTAGAACCTGAGCCACGGGTTGGTCCCGACGTCAGGGATCGTCGTCGAGCCGTCGCCGTCGCCACTGGAAGTGACCGAGCTGGTGACGAGCTCGGAGCCGATGGTGGCCGAGCTCGCGTTGTTGTAGTCGGCCTTCAGGTCGCTCGCCCAGGCCCGGTGGACGTCACCGGTGAGGACGACCGGGTTGCGGGTGCCGCGGGCAACCCAGCCCTGCTGGATCCGGGCCCGGGACGCGCGGTAGCCGTCCCACGAGTCCATGCTGGCCCCGCTCGCGTTGAAGCGCCGGGCGAAGAACACCTGCTGACCGATGATGTCCCACGTGCCGTAGTGCTGCGCGAGTCCGTCGAGGAGCCAGGTCTCCTGCGCATTGCCGGGCAGGCTGCGCGACGCCAGGTCCGCGTCCGAGCACACCTTCCAGCCGTCACCACACGCCTGGTCGTTGCGGTACTGCCGCGTGTCGAGCATGTGGAACGTGGCGAGGTTTCCCCACCGCAGCCGACGGTACAGCGGGATGCTGTTGCCGTTGTTCGCCTGCGCAGGCCGCAGCGGCATGTTTTCGTAGTACGCCCGGTACGCCGCAGTCCGCCGCGCCGTCCACTGCGCCGTGGTCAGTGACGGCGTGCTGTCCGCCCGAACCATGTTCGCGTAGTTGTTCTCCACCTCATGGTCGTCCGGTACGACGATCCACGGCGCGGCCGCGTGCGCAGCCTGGAGATCCGGATCGCTCTTGTACTGCGCGAACCGCCGACGGTAGTCCGCCAGCGTCACGATCTCCGTGGTGCCCGCGTGTGTCCGCGTGCGGCCGGCCACTGCGCCGTACTCGTAGATGTAGTCGCCCAGGTGCAAGATGAGACCGGGGTTCTCCTCGGCCATCCGGCGGTAGACGGTGTAGTAGCCCTCCTCGTAGTGCGCGCAGGAGGAGAACGCCATGACCAGGTCACGCCCGTTGGTTCCGACGGCGGGCGCCGTACGCGTGCGTCCGACCGGTGAGAGGTGGCCCTGGGCACGGAATCGGTAGAAGTAGTCGGAGTCGGGATTGAGGCCACCGGCAACGACATGCACCGAGTGGGCGGCGGCGTACGCCGCGGTGACCGAGCCGGACGCGACGAGGGTGCTGAAGGTGTCCGTGGTGGACACCTGCCAGTCGACGGTGACGTTGGCGTTCGCCATACCGCCTTGACCGTCGGCATTGAGGGGCGATGGCGCCAGCCGGGTCCACAGCACGACGCTGTTGGCATCCGGCTCGCCGGACGCGACGCCCAGCTGGAACGGGTACGGAACGGCCGCTGTCGCTGCGATCACGGTGGAGCGGACCGGGAGGGCGCTGACTCCGGCGGCGGCAAGTCCGCCGAAGACAAGGGTTCTGCGACTGATTGGGCTCATGGGCCTCACCTTCACTACTCAGGGCGGTGGGCTCCCCGGACGGTGAAGCGAACGGAGCCATCCGGGGAACCTTGAGAGCGCGTGGTGCGTGCTTGGTGCTTGATACCCATAGTGAGACAGTTTGTGTAACTTTCCTACCGTTCATAGCTGCCTAATTGAGGGCAAGGATGAGCAGAATCGCGGCAGGGACCCCCTCCATCAGCGAGTTGAGCCAGAGCTTGGGCTGCGAGACCACCAGGACGACGGCCAGGAACACGTGCTGGGCGGCGGTGAAGACGATCAGGGCCTCGCCCTGCGGCAGATGATCGGTCTGCACGAGTACGACGCCCGCCACCAGGGCAGCCGCGGTCGTGAGGTTGTACCAGCCCATGTTGACCGTCCACATCCGGACCGCGTCCAGGTCGCCGGGCCTGGTCAGGAACATCGGGTACAGCCTCGGGTTCCGGTAGAGGATCGCCTCCATCACGAACACCACGGTGAGCATCACCGCGATCGCGATGGCCAGCACCTGCGCCGCCGTACTCACGTCGGGGCTCCGGCGAGCGTTACCCCGTGCCGGCTCGACACCTCGCCCAGCGCCGCGTAGTCGGTCGGGTCGACGGACGCCAGGTCGGCGAAGAAGTCGCCCATCTTCCCGGTCTGGCTGACGGCCAGGAACTTCGCCGACGGCGTCAGCACCGAGAACGTGTTGACCGTTCCGGCCGGGATGCTGATCGACGAGCCGGGGCCGAGGTCGTAGCCCTGATCGCCGGCCTGGACCAGGATCCGGCCCTGCAGCACATAGAACGCCTTGCTCCAGGTCTCGCTGTGCGGCGGCGCGGCCGGTCCGCGCGGTGCGTCGATCTCGAAGATCTCGTACTGCGCGCCGGTGTGCTCACTGCCGACCTTCACCGTGACGGTGGCGTCCGGAGCGACGTACTCCGCGCCCGTGCCGGCTGTGCTCAGGTGCACCGATTCAGTCATGATGTCCTCCCCTGCTGGGTTGTTTGAGCCGACCGTAGGAAGGCTCTGCAGCGGGAACCATCCCGTCCGGCTGGGCTCGTGGCGGGCGCCGATTCCCCACATTTCGGGGATAGGCGGGCGGTCGGCGGCGGCGCATACTGAGCCCATGTGGGAGGGCCGGGCGCGAGCCGCGCGGCGCGACATCGCGGCACTGGCGACGTCAGGACTGGGCGTCGCCCAACTGCACGCGGCCGCGATCGAGGTGCTGCAGCAGGTCATCGGCGACGACCTGACCTGCTGGATGTCGATGGATCCCGGCACGCTGGTGATCAGTTCGATGACCAGCGGCAGGGTGAAGATCCCAGCGGAGTACGAACCGATGCTGGCCGAGACCGAGTACGCCGCGGACAACCCGAACTCGTTCGCCGAGCTGGCCAAGCGGCCGTACCCGGTGGCCCGGCTGTCCGACCTGCCATACCGTGAGGTCGTCCGGCACCGGCGGCTCAACGAGGTCTGGCGACCGCTCGGGATCGAGTACGAGCTGCGGGCGGCGTTCGTCGTCGACGGGGACTGCTGGGGCGCGGCCGGGTTCGTCCGGGGTGGGACGGATTTCACCGATCGCGAGATGGAGTTCCTCGGGTCGGTGGCGCCGGCGATCGGCGCAGCGACAAGAGTGGCGGTCCGTACCGATGCCCACGGGTATCGAGGAGGGGTCGGACCGTCGATCGTGGTGACCGGGCCGGGTGGCGAGCCCCGCGCGGTCACGCCGGCCGCGCAGACCTGGCAGGACGCGCTGGACGAGATCGCGCCCGGCCGGTTCACCACCTTGCTGCGCGCTGTGGTGACGGGGACGCTGGCCGCTGCGACCGGGTCGTTCCAGGCCCGGGTGCAGACCGCGACCGGCGGCTGGGTGGTCCTGCAGGGCAGCCGGCTGATCAGCGACGACGACCAGTCCGAAGTCGTGGTGACGATCGAGCCGGCATCCGGCCGTCACCTGGTCGGCATGCTGCTGGCTGCGTACGGACTGACCAGCCGGGAGCGGGAGATCTGCCTCGAGGTGATCTCCGGTCACACCACCGCGGAGATCGCCGACCGGCTGTCGATCTCGCCGCACACAGTGCAGGACCATCTGAAGGCGGCGTTCGCCAAGGTCGGTGTCCGCAGCCGGGGCGAGCTGGTGGCGACGCTACGACCGGACGACCTCACGTACCACTGAGTGCCGGCTGCTTGCGGTAGGCGCCGGGGGCGATCCCGAAATCGCGCTTGAACGCCTTGGCGAACGCGAACTCCGAGGTGTACCCGATCTCCTTGGCCACGGCGGCGAGCGGACGATCGTGGTCGCGCAGCAGGCGCGCGGCCGTCGTCATCCGCCAGCGGGACAGGTAGGTCAGCGGCGGCTCGCCTACGGCTTCGGTGAAGCGCCGGGCGAAGGCCGCGCGGGACAGCCCGACGTCCGAAGCGAGATCCGCGACGGTCCAGTTGGCGCCCGGCTTGGAGTGAATCAACTCGAGCGACTGCGCGACCGCGGTGTCGGTCAGCGCCCGCGACCAGCCGCCCTCGGTCGGGCACCGCCGGTCCTCCAGCCAGGCACGAAGGATCAGCACCAGAAGCGCATCCACCAGCGCCGGTACGACGGCCGCCGCCCCCGGCCGGTTCGCGTCGAGCTCCTCGCCGAGGATCCCGATCGCGGTGTGCAGGGTCCGGTGCCGGCCTGGATCGGCCGGGACGTGAACGACCTCGGGCAGGTTGGTGAGAACAGGGTGCGGGCGCTGGCGATCGAGCCGGTACGCACCACAGAGCAGGAGCGAGCGGGCCCCGTCGCCGCCGGTCGGGATGTCGTCGGGATCGAAGTCGACGACCGGCGAGTCCGGGTGATCCGCCAGGGTGTGTTCGAGTCCGCGCGGCAGCAGGACCGCGTCGCCGGGCCCGAGTGCGAGCGGTGACTCGTCTGGCGCCAGCAGCCAGGACGTCCCCTGGTGAATCACGTGAAAAGCTGCTGTCGGCGCTTCGGGGAACCGCAGCCCCCACGGGCCACGCACCTCGGTCCGCCCGGACGTGGCCGGACCGGACCGCATCGCGGCCAGCACATCAGCGAGAACATCCATACCTCTCATGATACGCGTCCCACGCAAGACGATCAGACATAAACCAGCGCTAGATAGACATAGAACCGCTTCCTCCTGGCTCCTACGCTGTTGGTGATACAACGATCAACCAAAAGGAGAACGGATGAGCATCGTCGTCACCGCCGCCACCGGCCAGCTCGGCCACCTCGTCATCGACGAACTGCTGCAGCGCGTCCCGGCCGACCAGGTCGTCGCCGCGGTGCGGAACGCCGAGAAGGCCGCCGGCATCGCGGCCCGTGGCGTCGAGATCCGGATGGCCGACTACAACGACCCCGCCAGTCTCGCCACGGCGTTCAAGGCCGGCGATACCGTGCTGCTCATTTCGAGCAGCGAGGTCGGTAGCCGAATCGCTCAGCACACCGCCGTGATCGACGCCGCGAAGGCGGCCGGCGTCGCCCGGATCGCCTACACCGGCGTCCTCGGCGGACCCGAGGCCGACTTCGACCTGGCCGCGGACCACAAGGCGACCGAGCAGGCCATTCTCGACTCCGGCCTGAGCTACACCTTCCTGCGCAACGGCTGGTACACCGAGATCTACACCCAGCAGCTGCCCGTCCACCTCGAGCACGGTGTCGTCGGCGCGACGGGTGACGGCCGGATCGCGTCCGCGTCCCGGCGCGACTACGCCGCCGCGGCAGCCGCCGTACTGACTGGTGACGACCACGAGAAGAAGGCCTACGAGCTGAACGGCGACACGTCCTGGACGCTGGCCGAGTACGCCGCCGAGCTGTCCCGGCAGACCGGGAAGGACGTTGCCCACAACAACGTTCCGGGTGAGGTGCTGCTCGGCATCCTGAGCGGCGCCGGCGTCCCGGAGCCGATGGTGGGGATCCTGGTCGACGTCGACGCGGCGATCGAGCGCGGCCTACTGGCCGGCCGCGGCAGCGACCTCAGCCGCCTGATCGGCCGCCCGACCACGCCGATCGCGGACACCATCGCCGCCGCCTTGAAGCAGTAGCAGCTGGTACGACGTACGGGCGCCTGTCCACCGTACGTCGTACCAGCGCCGAACGACCGGGCCCGAGCCGACGGGACGGCCCACTCGGGCCCGGTCAGCTAGGGGGTGCTGTCCCCGGTGATCAACGCCATCGCCAGCTCCGGACCGAACTGGCCGGCCGGCCGGTCCGAGATACCGCAGTCGCCGTCGGAGTCACCAGGCACCTTCACCCACAGCACCATCTCCGCCCCGCCACCGAGCTGCGTGGTCGCACCGAGCTTGCGGTCCGGCGGGTTGCACCACTCGCCGTTGTGGCCGTTGCCGTTGCGGCTGGTGTCGACGACGAACGGCTTTTGCGTGGCCAGGTGATCGTTGATCCAGCCCGCGTACTGAACCGACTTCGCGGTGTCGTAGTAGTTCGAGACGTTGACCGAGAAGCCGTGCGCGTTGGCGACTCCGACGTTGGTCAGCCGCTCGGCCATCGCCTGCGGGGTCGTGCCACCCGTCGTACCCCAGCCGTAGTTGGCGGCATCGAGGTAGACCCAGGTGTTCGGCGCGAAGTCCTTGAACTGCTGGAGCGCGTAGCTCAGCATCGCGGTGCGGGTCGCTTCCTCCTCGCCTTCCATGCACTGGAAGTCGCCGAGTGAGTCAGGCTCCAGGATCACCAGCGCCGGCCGGCTGCCGATGGCCGCGGCGAAGGTCGTGATCCACTCGCGGTAGGCCTCGGGTGTCCCGGCCCCGCCGCCGGAGTGCTCACCGCAGGCATCACGGTCCGGGATGTTGTAGGCGACCAGGATCGGCAGCTTGTCCGCAGCGTCGGCGGGGCCGACGTGCTTGTTGACGGCGTCGGCGATGTTCGCGTTCCAGTTGCCGAACCAGCGGGCCATCGGCTTGGACGCGATCGCCGCGTTGATGGTGTTCGCCGTGTCGCCCGGGTTCTTGTCCACCCAGTCCTTCGGGTTGGACTTCGGGTCGACGTAGAAGCCGCTGGTCAGCGAGACCGGGTTCCCGGCCACGTTGGCGTAGTTGTCGACCAGCGAGACGTTGTCGAACCAGATCGTGTAGCCGGTGGCGTGGTCGCCGAGCTGGAAGGTGAGCTCGGCCTGCGCGGTCTCCAGCGAGCCGGTGAACCCGAACGCGAACCGCTGCGTCTCCGTGCCGACGGTCAGGAGCTTGTCGAGCGTCGACGTGTACGGCGCTGTGTTGACCTGGACCGTTGTCCGGATCTCGCGAGGCGCTGAGGCGCGGGCGTCGAAGGACAGGACGTAGCGGTGGCCTTGGTGGATCGGGAAGGCGGGGACCTTCTGGCCGAGCATCGCGTCCCACCGCTCCGCGGTACCGCCGGGGACGACAGCCTTCAGCTGACCGGCGTCGACGCTGATCGGGGCGTTGGCGCTCCACCAGTTCGTCGTACCGCTGCTGAAGGAGCCGTTCTTGATGAGCTCGGTCGCCGCGCCGGCGCCGGGTGTCGTGGCCGGGACGACCACGCCGAGGGCGAGCGCGGCCGCCAGTAAGCCGCGGGTGATCCATCTCATGAGTGCTGCTCTCCTGTCTCGTGAAGGGGCGGAAGACAGTCCGGGAGCGCTTTCAATCTGACCGCGTCGATGGCGGTGTCACAGGCATGCTGCCGACTGTTCACGCCGGCCGTCAAGACCGCACTCTGGGTTACTCAGTTCACTTTCAGGGATTCACAGTGCACCTTCGAAGTGTCGACACTCTTGGCTGGAAGCGCTCCCAGATTCTGCCCTACGGCGCGCCCTCGACGCCGGGATCACCACCTTCGACACCGCGGGGGCGGGAGTCGGTCGACATCCTCACCAAGTCGTACTGGCCGACCGGCCCGGGCGCGAACGAGCGCGGGCTGTCGCGCAAGCACATGATGGAGGCTGCGCACGTGACGCTTCGACGGCTGGGGACCGACTACATCGACCTGTACCAGGCGCATCGGTACGACGACGACACGCCTTTGGAGGAGACACTGCGGGCGTTCGACGACCTGATCAGGCAGGCCAAGGTCCTGTACGTCGGGGTGTCCGAGTGGTCCGCGGATACCAGCCGTTGGCGCAAGGCGTGCTGGCCGGCAAGTACATGCCCGGGCAGCCGCCGCCCACCGGATCCCGAGCGACCGATGCGACCGGGTCCGAGTTCATCGAACGACTCTTGTACGACGACCTGCTCGAGCGGATCCAGCGACTCAAGCCGCTCGCGGCCGATGCCGGCCTGTCGCTCGCGCAACTGTCGATCGCGTGGGTGCTGCAGCAGCCCGGGATCTCGGCGGCGATCGTCGGCGGCTCGCGGCCTGCACAGCTGGCCGACTCCGCGGCCGCTTCCGGCATCAAGCTCGATCCCGACCTGCTCGACGCCATCGACACGATTCTCGGCGACACCATCGAACGGACGGCCTGAACCGGCTTGCTCAGCTGAAGTCCAACCTGCCGTCCCTCCAGCGGAAGGTGACCACACTCGACATCGGCGTCCCCGGTCGCAGCTGACCCGTCGTACCGCCGACGATGCGGCCGGGGTTCGTGGTCGCCATAGTCAATGCCTCCGGCAACGAGAACATCTTGGCTGTCCAGGCCACCCCGTCCTTCAGCGGAGCGGCCGCGCCGGCAAGGTACGGGGTACCGCGGACAAGCAATCGCCCGTCCTCGGTGAGCTCCACGTCACCGCCTACGGCTGACTCGTAGCACCCCGGCGGTCGGCCACCGACCGCCACCGAGTCGGACACCAGGAAGGAGCGCTCGAGCCCTTTCGCGCGGACCATCGCCACGAACGTCTCCGGTGGGAGGTGGTGCCCGTCGGCGATGAACCCGGCGGCCAGTCGGTCGTCGGCGAGCTGCGCCCAGAGGTAGTTGGGATGCCGTGGCAACTGCGCGTGCGCCCCGTTCCCGAGATGGGTGGACAACCGCGCCCCGGCGTCCACCGCAGCACGAATCTGCGCGGTGTCGGCATGCGTATGCCCGATGGCCACCCGCGTCCCGGTAGCCCGCACCGCCGCAATGAACTCCGCGCTACCCGGCCAGTGCGGCGACATCGTGATCAGGCCGATAAGCCCGTCCCGCTGACACCGCTCGAACTCCCTGAGATCCGGCGGCCGCACGAACCGCGCGTCATGACACCCACGCGGCCCGTCCTGATCCGAGATATGCGGTCCTTCCAGATGCACGAACGGAATGGCCGCACCCACCTCGGCGTACCGCCGCCGCGCCTCCGCCACCACTCCCACAGCCCACTGAACCCGCTCCACACTCCCGGAAATCAAGGTCGGCACAAACGTCGTAACCCCGACCCGCCGCAGCACCTCCCACAACCCGACAACCGTCTCAACGCCTAGCTCGTCCCCATTCAGATCAAACCCCCCAAACCCATTGACCTGAAGATCAACCAACCCCGGCCCAATCCACGGCACCCCGTCGTCGGATTCGCCGTCCGTGGACTCGCGGTGGATCGCCTTGACGCGGCCGTCGGCGTGTTCGACGTGCAGGTGTTGGCCGGACCAGGGATCGCGGCCGACTAGAGCCATGGCACTCGGTTCCGGAAGCGGTCGACGAACTGCGCGTTGGCCTCGTCGCCCCCTGGTGCGTTTCCGCTACGCCAGACCGGTGGCACGACGCCGAGCTCGACCAGTCGCTCGATCGTCTGCACCACCATGAGATTCAGCGTGAACGCGTTGGCGAACGTCGACACCGCAGCCACCCGCTCCGCCAGCCCGCCCACCTGGATCACCGCGTCCCCAATCGGCACCTTGGTGTCCACGGCAACATCCACCAGATCATGGAGATTGGCGGCAGTCGGATGCCGTGCGGGATGGGTCGTCGCGGTCTGCTCAGCATGCTGCCGCGAACTCACCCCGATCGTCCGAACGCCCCGCTCCTTCGCCGTCAACGCCGCGTCGATCAGCGCCGCATTGATCCCGTACGCGTTGACCAGGATCAGCAGATCTTCCGACCCGAGCCCCGCGTTCTCGACCACGATGCGACCGTAGCCCGGCGTACGCTCGACCGCCATCGACCGGAGCGCACCGTTCGACAGCAAGGTCCCCTCGTCGAGAAGCGCCGACACGTGCATCAGTCCCCCGGCCCGGAAGAAGATCTCCTGCGCGGCAAGGTTCGAGTGCCCACCGGGCCCGTACACCTGGATCAGCCGATCAGCCGCAACCTGATCAGCCATCAGCGCAGCCGCCGCGCTGATGGAGTCCTTCTCCTCCACCTCGATCCGCCCGAGGAGCTCCGTGATCGCGGTCAGGTACTCACCCATCGGGATTCGCCTCCTGGTCGAGGAACAGCCGGGTCCGCGGATGCGTGTGCAACGCTGTCGCCGGTACGGCGGGATCCACCGGCCCGGCCAACGTCCGCCGTACCGCCTCCCTCTTCGCCGACCCGGACACCATGCAGAAGATCTCCCGAGCCGACAACAGGAACGGAACAGTCAACGTCCACGCATGTGTCGGTACGTCGTCCAGCGCGCGGAACAAACCTTCGTCGACCTGCTGCGTCCGACTGGTGTTGTCCAAGGCGACCACCTGGACGATGTCCGTCGTCGCGAAGTCCGCCGGCGGATCGTTGAACGCCAGGTGCCCGTTAACCCCGATCCCGGCCAGCACGATGTCGACCGGCGCGGCCGACACCAGCTTTGCGTATCGGGCCGCTTCCACCGCCGGCTCCGCCCCACCGTCGGGATCGATCACCGCCAGACTCACTCGGCCGGCGGGCCCCGCGGCTGCCGACTTTGCCGATGGAGTCGAAGCCACGAGCTCGGCGGGCCGCTCGGCCGTCGATTGCACCGGTGGAGCCGAGGGCACCAGCTCGACGAAGTGCCGGTGCAACCACCGGCCGAACCTCTGCTCCGCGTCCGGCGGCAATCCGACGTACTCGTCCATGTGGAACACCTCGACCCGTCGCCAGTCGATGCCTTCAGCAACGGCCAACGCCGCGAGCGTGTGCAGCTGACTCGGCGCAGCCGCCAGCACGAGCCGGGCCGTGCCCTGCTCGTCGATCGTCCGCCGCAAAGACTCCGCCGCAGCAGCTGCCGCGGCCGCTCCCAGGGCGCTAGGATCCGGCCAGGTCTCGACTTTCATGCAGAGGTCAGCCTGGTGTGCTGTTCGCCGAGCCCGTCGGCCCAGACCCGGAGTACATCGCCCTCCTTCAGGTAGCGGGGTGGCTTCTGTCCGGCGCCGACCCCGGCCGGTGTGCCGGTGCTGATGACGTCGCCCGGGTAGAGCGCCATGAACTGGGAGATGTAGCGGACCAGGTACGCGACTCCGAAGATCATCTCCGCGGTCGAGCTGTCCTGCAGCACATCGCCGTTCACGTCGAGGCCGAGCTTGATCGTCTGCGGATCGCGGACCTCGTCGGCGGTCAGGAGCCACGGGCCGAGCGGGCAGAACGTCGGCGCGTTCTTCCCCTTGTCCCACTGACCGCCGCGCTCGAGCTGGTAGTGCCGCTCGGAGACGTCGTTGACCAGCACGTAGCCGGCGACATGCTCGAGCGCTTCAGCGTCGGTCTCGAGGTAGGACGCCGTACGCCCGATCACCACCCCGAGCTCTACCTCCCAGTCCGTCTTCTCGCTGCCGCGCGGGATGACCACGTCGTCGTGCGCGCCGACCACGGTGTCGGGCGCTTTCATGAAGAGGATCGGCTCGGGAGGCGCCTCCTGACCGCCCTCGGCCGCGTGGTCGGCGTAGTTCAACCCGACACACACGATCTTGCCGGGACTGAGCGGCGCGGCAAGGCGCACGTCCTCGAACGGCACCGCGTCGACGGCCGCAGCGCCACGCTCCCGCAGGCGGGCCAGATCGAACGCCTCGGCCTCCCCCGGCATCGTCGCCACCCGGCCGTCGTCGGTCAGCACGGCGTCGCGCAGACCCTCGTCGGTATGGACACGCAGAAACTTCACTGCTTCCTCCAAGCTCCTTGTTTGGCCCAGTTCAAGTACGCGATCCCGAGTGCGTGCGACCCCTGCGACGGCACGAGCTGTACGGCGTCGTACACCCGCAGGGACTGCTGGTAGACGAGTGGATCGTGTTCAGCGTAAGCACCCCAACGCGCACATTGGACCGCATTGGCCGGTACGGCGTCCGTCGTACCGTCGACGCGGAGCCAGACCTCGGTCGCCGACCGGATCACCTTCTTCGTGAACGTCGCCGTGAACCGCTGGACGTCCGCCGCCAGACCGTCGTCGATGCCCGCCTCGTAGGCCGCTTGGACGAACTCGAGACTGATCGCCGCATGACTGATGTCCTCGATCTGCCGGGACGCCGGGTACGACGGCGTGTACTCCGAAACACCCGCGGTCTTCGGGTATCCGGCGTACAACTCGCTGTGCGGCGGCCAGTACGGCCAGACGTAGGCGCCGTCGGCTCCGAGGGTGAGGGCGACCCGGTACGCCTTGAGCATCTGCTCGACCTTGGTGCGGTAGCGCTGTTCCCCCGTCGCTCGGTACAGCTCCACCAGCGCCTGACCGAGCCCATGACTCTGGTTGTAGGGCTGAATCGTGCCGTCGAAGGGAATGGGCGCGCCCTTCGGCCAGACGTAGTCGCCGGAGCCGTCCGCGCGGGCGACGAACTCGGAGTCGTGGAACGCGACGGACTCGCGAACCGCGCTCAGCAACTGGAGGGCCTTCCGCATCCGCCCGGCACGCCTCAGCCTCGGCGACTTGAACACCATCCGCACGTAGCGCGCGAGCGGGAACGCAACCATCCCGGTGTGCACGGCGAACACGTAGTACTGCGGCTGGAAGGTGATCGTCCGCGGGCTTGGCGGGTTGGCCGCCGCCGGCGACGTCCTCAGGTCGACGGCGGTCCAGCGCAGCCCCGCTGTGTAGGCGTTGTTGACCGCGGTCACGACGTACGACGCAGCCGATGGGTCGAGCGAGACGCCACGCAGGGTGACGACGGCGGTTGTGCCGGGGTTGCGGAGGATCAGGTCGAAGGTGGCGCCGGAGGGGTTGGCTACCTCCGCGGTGGACTCGGCCGACCGCGCGCCGGCCCAGCGGAGTTGGATAGCGGCGGTTCCGCTGCTGTCGGGGAGCACACCGTGCCCGGCCGTGTAGTTGCCGGCGGTGCGCCAGACTTTGCCCGATCGGCCGAGGTAGTCGGTGACTCCCCTGCCTTCGTCGGTGGTCGCCAGCACGTGGGCGGCCCGTTGCTCGAAGGTCTGCAGGTAGCGCAGGTCGCCGTACGCCTCGTACATCCTGAGCAGGCCGAGCAGGAAGTAGGACTCGCCCCAGGCGTAGAGGCCGGCTTCGTTGTGTTGGGCGTTGGTCGCGAGGTAGGCGGCTTGGGCTGCGTCGAACGCCTCGGGTGAGTCGTAGACGAGGGCGTCGGCGAAAGCGGGGACGGCGGACGTGCCCGTCCAGGCGAGGACTCCGGTGGCGGCGGAGCCCAGCAGCAGTGTGCGTCTGGTGATGTGCGGGGTCATCTGATGGCCTCACTTGCTTACAGGGGGTGGGCGGGGGAGGAGGTGGGCGGCGGTACGGCGGTCAGCCTTTGACGGCGCCGCCCATGCTGTCGAGGATGCGTTTCTGGAGCAGGAGGAATACGGCGATGACAGGGATCAGCGAGATCACGGTGCCGGCCGCCAGCCCGCGCACATCGGTGCCGGCCACACCGCTCAGGTAGGCGATACCGAGTGCGATCGGGAACTTGGACTGGCTGGTCAGCACGACCATCGGCCAGATGAAGCTGTTCCAGACCGAGACGAACCCGAGGATCGCGAGCACCGCCAGCGTCGGCGCGACGATCGGCACGGCGATCCGCCAGAAGATGGCGAACTCGTTCGCGCCGTCCACCCGGGCCGCCTCGACGATCTCGTCCGGGATCTGCGAGAACGCCTGGCGGAGCAGGAAGATCCCGAGCGAGGACAGGATCGCGGGCAGGATCACCGACGCGAAGGTGTCGGTCAGCTCGAGCTGACTCATCACCAGGAACCGCGGGATCAGCATCAGCTCACCGGGCAGGAACATGATCGACAGGAACAGCATGAAGAACAGGCCGCGGCCGCGGAACGCGATCCGGGCCAGCGGGTACGCCGTCAGCGCCGACACGACCAGGTAGACCGGGATCGTGATCCCCACATAGATCAGGGAGTTCACCAGGAAGCGGGCATACGGGATCGTCGTCCACGCCTCCCGGAACCAGTCCAGCACCGGTGGGCGCGGGATCAGGTCCGGCGGGAACCCGAACACGTCCTGGGTGGCCGGCTTGATCGCCGAGCTGAGCAGGATCAGGAACGGGCCGATGAACAGCGCGGCCACGGCGATCAGCAGGATGTAGAACCCGATCCGCCGTACCGTCTGCCGGCTCGGTCGGAGCGTCTGCCGGTACAGTCGCCGGGCCGCCATCAGACGTCCTTCCTGCGGGTCACCAGCAGGTTGACCGCGGCGAGGACGATCATGATCGCCCACAGCACCAGGCCTACCGAGCTGGCGTAGCCCATGTCGTAGTCCTCGAAGGCCTTCGACCAGATGTAGTAGCCGAGGGTGAGAGTGGAGTCGAGCGGACCGCCGCGAGTCAGCACGTAGACGGACTCGAAGGCGCGCATCGCCTCGAGCATGCTGAGGATCAGGGTGACCGCGAACGTCGGCCGCAAGGACGGCACGATCACGTGCCAGAGCCGTTGCCGCCCGTTCGCACCGTCGATCGTGGCCGCTTCCAGCTGCTCGGACGGCACCGCCTGCAGGCCGGCCAGGTAGATCATCATGAACAGGCCGGCGTTCTTCCAGGCTTCCAGCAGGACCACGGTCGGCAGCGCCCAGTGCCGGTCGAGCAGGAAGTCGATCGGTCCGAGCCCGGCCAGCTGGAGCAGCCAGTTGACGACGCCCTCGCGGTTGAACACGTACTTCCAGGCGACCGCGACGGCCACCATCGACGTGATCACCGGCAGGTAGTAGAGCATCCGGAACGTCTGGATCGCGCGCAGCCTGACGTTCACCAGCATGGCCAGGAACAGCGGCGCGACCACGGTCAGCGGCAGGAACATCACCACGAACAGCAGTGAGTTCCGCAATGCGAGCCAGACCCGCGGGTCGTCCACAAGCCGGGCGAAGTTGTCGAGCCCCGACCACTGGATCGGGTGGACGATGTCGTAGTCGGAGAACGCGAGCTGGACCGCGATCAGCGCCGGCCAGGCGAACATCGCGACGTACAGCAGCAGCCCGGGCAGCATGAAGACGTACGGCGTGTACCAGCGCTGGCCGACGACTCGGCCGCTGAGACCCGACATAGGCATGCCGCCCTTCGCGTCTGAAACCCGGCTTACGGATTTGCGATGGAGAAGACCGTAGCTCACATCGACAGCCGGTCGCCAGCCGTAACTCCAAGGAATTTTTCCACAGCACTGAGTTGACTATCGCGAGCTCGCTCGACGACCATGATGTCTGGAAGCACCGTTTAGGACATTCCGCCGATCCGAGGAGCTCGCCATGGCGCGAAGCACACGATCCCTGCTGCGGGGCCGGCTGGTCCCCACGCTCGCCATGGCCCTGGGGCTGTCGCTGACCCTGGGCGCCTGTGTGTCCGGCAACCCGGCCACCGGAGACGCGCCCGAGCAGTCGGGCGACGCGTACTCCGGTGAGGTCGAGTGGTGGACCATCAACCTGCAGAAGAACTACGGGCCGGACATCCAGAAGTGGATCGACGCCTACGAGAAGCAGCACCCCGACGTCACCATCAAGTGGGTCGACGTGCCCGGCCAGGACATCACCACCAAGCTGCTCGCCGCGCTCGCCAGCGGCAAGGTGCCGGACGCGGTCAACATCACGTCCGCGACCACCGGACTGTTCGCCGGCTCGCTGGCCGACCTGAACTCCCTGTTCAGCAAGGAAGAGCTGGCCGACTACGCGACCAACCTCTCCGACCCACTCGTTGTCGACGGCAAACGAGTCGCCATCCCCTGGTACAACGGCGGCACGTCGCTGGCCTTCTACAACAAGGACCTGCTCGCCAAGGCCGGCTTCGACCCAGCCAAACCACCGAAGACGTACGACGACGCGCTCGCGCTGGCCACCGCGTACAAGAACGCCACGGGCAAGTCGGCGACCAACTTCATGGCCTACTCCGCCGTCGTCCAGGCCAACGGCATCCCACTGCTCTCACCGGACAAGAAGAAGGCCGCGTTCAACACTCCCGAGACGCTCGCGCTGGTGGAGAAGTTCAAGCCGCTCTTCGACGCCGGCGCGATCGCGCCCGGAAGCCTGGGCGCCAATCCGCGTGAGCTCCCGCAGTCGCTGGAGAACAAGCAGATCGCGTTCAACCCCGCGGCCGTGTCCAGCAGCCTGCTGAACATCGAGAAGAACTCGCCGGCCGTCTACGGCTCGATCGTGGTCGGCCCGCCGGTCACCGGGGCGGACGGGAAGTACTACATGTCCGGCCAGCAGATCGTCACCATCCCGGCAAAGTCGGACAACCAGGCCGCCGCAGCCGCGTGGCTGAGGTTCGTCACCGCGCCCGAGCAGCAACTCGCACTGTGCAAGTTGGTGCCGATCTACCCGTCGTCGCTGAAGGCGCTGGCGGATCCGTTCTTCACCGACATCAGCGGCAGCACGCCGGCCGACCAGGCCCGCAAGATCCTGCTGGGCACGTTCAAGAACAGCGTGGACGCCTCCCTCGGCTCCGGGAATGACGAGCAACTGCGCAAGTTGTTCGACGACCAGATCCGGGCGTACATGTCGGGCACCAAGCCGGCCAAGGCTGCCCTGGACGAGGCGGAGAAGGCCTGGAACGAGACGCTCGCGAAGGGCAGCAAATGAGCAGCACCATCCGGATCGGCATCGTCGGCGCCGGGATCATGGGACGCGGTAACGCGTTGTCCCTGTCCGGTCTGCCCGAGGTCGAGGTCACGGCCGTCACCAGCCGCTCGGCGGACAGCGCCGAACGGCTGGCCGACGAGATCCAGGGCCGCGGCGCTCCACAGCCGGCGATCTATCCGGACCTCGACGCGCTACTGCAGGACGACGCCGTGGACGCCGTCGTCCTCACCACTCCGGACCATCTGCACGGCGAGATGATGGTCCGGGCCGCCGAGGCCGGGAAGCACATCCTGGTGGAGAAGCCGCTGACCACATCCGTCGCGGAGGCGGATGCTGCGGTCAAGGCGATCCGCGCGCACGGTGTCGTGGCGATGTGTTTGTTCAACCACCGTTGGGTTCCCGCCTACGCACAGGCCCACGAACTGCTGGCGGACCTCGGTGAGGCTGCGGTCGCGTACGCTCGGAAGGACGACACCATCTTCGTGCCGACCGAGATGTTGTCCTGGGCCGACCGGACCACCTGTGCCTGGTTCCTGTCCAGCCATGACGTCGACCTGGTGTCGTGGCTGCTGCGCGACCAGGTTCGACGGGTGTACGCGACCGCCCGGTGGGGGAAGCTGCGCTCGCTCGGCATCGAGACCCCGGACGCCATCCAGATCCAGGCTGAGTACTCCCGCGGCGCGGTGGCCACGTTCGAGTCCGCGTGGATCTACCCGAACACGTTCCCGACCACGGTGGACTCCTACGTCTCGGTGATCACGGACAAGGGTGTGGTGCAACTCGATCGGCAGAAGGAAAGCGTCGTACTGGCGACACCTGATCGCTACGCCTACCCGAGGAACATGCTGCAACGGGTGATGCACGGCATCCCGGCCGGCGCGTACGCCGACGCGATCGCGCACTGGATCAACTGCTGCCGCACCGGCACACAACCATTGATCACCATCGAGAGCAGCCGGAACGTGACAGCCGTACTCGAGGCCGCCCACACCTCGATCGAGACCCGGCAACCCGTCGAGGTCTCCATGCTCGCCGACCCGGGGAACGGATGACGACGATCAAGAGTCCCGAGAAGCCGCGGCACATCGACGGCCGGATCAACCGGATCGGCACCGACGACCTGATCAAGGCGTTTGGAGCCCCCACCGGCGTCGACGACCTCGGCAGTCTCCGGGCGTTCGTGGCCCAGCGGATGCGGAGGCCCGCCTGGCCGTTACCGGAGTGGGCCGACGCGCTCCGGTCGGGCGTCGATGGGCCTGGTGTCTCGTTCCGTCGCAGCGATGAGACTGGATCCTCGCCTGCGGTGGATGAGGTGCTTGCGGCGGCTAGTCCGTTGCTCAGGGGTGTGGACGTGACCGGGCGCAAAGAGGGGCGGTCCCGACGGTACGGTTTCCATTACCTGGGCTGGCTGTCTCCCGGGATCCAGGCGTGGTTGCTGACGGGCGACGATCGGTACCTCACGGCCTTCGAGCAGCACTTCGACGACTGGTTCTCGCAGCGTGACTCGGTGACCGGCGAGTGGCCGGGCCTGGACGTCATCTGGTACTCGCTCGGCACGTGGGCTCGCTGCCGGAATCTCCTGCCTACGTTGGAGGTTCTGACCAGCTCGTCGCTCTCGGATCGGGTGTGGGGCCGACTGGTTGCGACTCTGGTCGGCGGAGCTCGATGGGCGTACGACGAGCACGACGTGTTCCGGCACGGGAACTGGCAGCTCGTGTGCGCGACCGAGTTGCTGCACCTCAGCGCCGTACTGCCTGAGCTGGTCGAGGCGGACAGCTGGGCGTCGCGGGCACGGGAGCGGATCCACGAGCACCTGCTGCTGGATGTGTACGGCGACGGCGGGCACTACGAGCGCTCCCCCGGCTATCACAAGATGTGTCTGACGGCGTTGCAGACCGCGGCAATGATCGATCCGCAGTTCGCTGAGCATTCGAAGCTGACGGCGATGCACGAATGGTTGTGCGAGCTGGCATCTGCCGAGGGCTGGATTCCACACCTGCAGGACAGCCACATCGAGTGGCCGGCATTGAGTCTGCTCCGCGGCGGCTATGTGCTCGACAACCCAGCGTTGGTGCGGACCGCCGCGCAATGGCTGACGCCTGCGCAGTTCGCCACCGAGGCGGCGATGTTGCCGGCATGGGAGGACACGGCCAGGCAGCAGCGGTGGATGGACGCGCTTGCGACGGCTCCTGACCTGCCGGTGCCGCAGCCCGCACGGTCCACCGTGCTCGCCGATTCCGGCTACGTGATCCTTCGCGGTGGCGAACTGCGTGCGGTGATCAACTACGGTCCGCACATCGAGCACGAGTTGGAGTCGCATTCGCATCGCGCCGTACTCGACCTGGTCCTGGAGGGCTGGGGGCAGCCGCTGCTGTGGGAGGCAGGTGGTCCGCCGAGCTATGACGATCCGGAGTACCTGACCTGGTACCAGTCGGGTCGGGGCCACAACACCGTGCTGGTGGACGATCGGGAGCTGGGTACTGATCGCGGTGTGACTGTCGACCCGCTCGTCGACACCGCGCACGTCGCGGTGTTCAACGGCCGCCACCACGGGAACGGCCTGCCGCAGTCGCGCACGATCGCGATGGTCCGCGAGGAGCCGGCCTTCGTGGTGATCTCCGACCGCGCTCCGGCCGACGATCACGTCTTCCGCGCCTGCTGGCAAGCACTGCATCCCTGGCGCCAGCTCGGCCCACTCACATACGACGCCTCACCACCAGACGGCCCCGGCCTACTACTAATCGAAGCCGCCGCCCACCAGCCGCCAGCGACCGACCAGACCGGTGGAACCGGCGCCGACTCGGCTGACACGGCCGGCGTCGACTCGGCCGACCGGGCCAGCGCCCACCAGGCGCCCGGGCCCGACCAGACCGGTGGAACCGGCGCCGACTCGGCTGACAGGGCCGGCGTCGACTCGGCCGACCGGGCCGGCGCCCACCAGGTGCCCGGGCCCGACCAGGCCGGTGGAGCCGGCGTCGAGTTGGTTGAGGGGGTTGCCCGGCGGCCGGTTGGCCAGGGGGTGGCGGAGTACGGGCCGCTGCACTCACTGGTGCTGACGCGCGATTGCGGGGACTTCACAACGGTGCTTGTTCCGCATGAGGGAGCTGAGGCGGCTGAGGTTCGGGTGACACAGGTGGGAGCGAGGCTCGAGGTTGATCACGGGAGCACGGTTGACCGGATCGACGGGTCCAGCTGGGTTCGGACAGTCAACGAGAAGTTGTCGTGGGCAACTGGTTGGCGGCTGCGGGAGCTGCGTGACGGCGATCAGGTGGTGATGCGGAGTGCGGCGGAGGTGGATGTCGAGGCGACGGTTGTCGACGGCGGACTGCGGCTCGAGGTGACCAGCTCGGGACGGTGCGGGCTGTGGGTCCGGCCAGGTGACGTGCTGCGGCTGGACGGCGTACCGATTGCGGCCGAGAGTGACGACGAGGGGTGGGCGCAGCTGACGTTGCCGTACGCCGGCCGCTGGACCATCGAGGGGGTGCGTCATGTGTGACGAGGTGACCAGCGGGTGGTTCGACGCCCGCATCGTGACCGGTGCGCATCCGGCGTCACTGCTGCCGCCCACCGACCGAGATTCGATCGCGGCTCACCTGGACAAGTACGCGATGTCGGGTGCACTCGTCAGCTCGATGGCGTCCTGGCTGCACGATCCGATCGGCGGAAACGCGGAGGCGAGTGCGGTCGCGCACAGCCTGGCGGACCGCGGCGTACTGGCTTGCTGGACAGCGGTACCGCCAACTCCAGGTGAGCTGCACTCCTTGGACGGTCTGGTCGAACAGGCGGTAGCCGACGGGGTCGCGGCGTTCCGGTTGTATCCGCGGTCGCATGGATACTCGCCCATGCACAGCGCCATGCACGATCTCTACGCTGGCCTCGCCTCCCACGGGCTGCCCTTGTGCGTCGACCTCACCGAGATCGACTGGAACCACCTCGACCACATCGCCACGCGATTCCCCACCCTGCCGATCGTGCTCTCCAGCCTCGGCTACCGCCAACTGCGCAACCTGTGGGCGGCGATGCGGGATCACGGCAACCTGTACGTCGACCAGGTCGACTTCGCCGGTCACCAGGCGATCGAGTGGCTGGCGCGCCACGAACTGGCTGACCGGCTCCTATTCGCGACCGGGCTCGGACTACGCGACCCAGGCGAGAGCATCATCCGCCTCGCCTGGTCCGGCCTCACCGACGACACCGTGACCCAAATCGGCGCCAACACCGCAACCCGCCTGTTCGGCGTCCCCACAAACCACCGCAACACAGCCGACCACGACACAGACGGCCACGACGCAGTCGCACGCGGCACAGACGCCCGCGGCGCAAACGGACGCTCCCCTGACGGACGGGGGGCAGACGAACGCGGTGCAGGCAGACGCGCCCCTGACAGACGCGGCGCAGACGAACGCGGTGCAGGCAGACGCGCCCCTGACAGACGCGGCGCAGACGACCGCGGCACAGACGGGCGCGATGCGGATGGACGCGGTGCCGATGGACGCGGTGCTGATGGGCGCGGTGCGGATCGCCGGGGCGCAGGCGGGGGCGACGGGGCAGGGGGCGGATCGCGTGGCGTCGGGGCGGGCGACTGGAGCGCGCTGGCGGATCAGGTCGGAGGGCCATCGTGATCGGCCGGCGGCCGCAGCGGGGGGTGATCGACGTCCACGCGCATCTGGGGCCGTACTCGCTGTTCTACATCCCCGAGCCGGACGCCGCCGCGATGGTCGGCGTGATGGACCGCACCGGGACCGAGGTCACCGTCGTCGCGGCGAACCGCGCCATCCAGCAGGACGCCCACCTCGGCAACACCCATGCCCTCGCCGCAGTCGACGCCCACCCCGGCCGGATCGCGGCCTACGCGGTGATCAACCCCTGGCAGGACCCCGAGCGCGAGCTGAAGCGGCTCGCGGACGACGACCGGTTCGTCGGGATCAAGGTGCACCCGACACTCCACCGATACCCCGTGACCGGCTCGCGATACGCACCGGTGTGGGAGTTCGCCGAGGCGGCCGGCTGCCCGGTGCTCAGCCACTCCGAGCACCAGTCGGCGTACGACGCTCCGCCCATGTTCGAGGCGGTCGCAACGAGGTACCCGGGCGCGGCCGTGATCCTCGGGCACGCCGGGATCACGCCGGCCGGGGTGGACGAGTCGATCGAGGCCGCCGTACGGCACGAGTCGCTGTGGCTGGAGGTGTGCGGCTCGCAGATGACCGGGCCGCTGATCATGGAGATGGTCGAGCGGGTCGGCAGCCGGCGGGTGCTGTTCGGCTCCGACTTCCCGTTCATCGACCAGCGGATGTCTCTCGGCCGAGTGGTGTGTGCGCCGCTGACCGACGGTCAACGTCAAGATGTTCTGAGCGGGAACGCCCGCAGACTGTTCCGGTGGCGACCACTTCCAGAGGTTGAGCAATGAGTGAAGAAGCGTTTTCCGCGGCTGGTGAGCGGCTGCCACCGGTCACCGTCGGGCTGTTCGGCCCGCGCAAGCTGGTGAAGACGATGGCAGAGGTCGGGCAGCAGCTCGCCGACCGCTCTCCGCACGGCGTGAAGTTCGTGACCGGCGGGTACGACGACCAGAACGAAGCCGAAGAGCGGTACCTCAAGCTGCGGGACCGGATCGACTCGGCCGTATTCCCCGGACCGTGGGTGTTCGACCTCGCCACGGCAGGCCACTGGCTGACGGTCCCGTCAACCCACCTGCCGCTAACCGGCGCCGCGCTGTACGCCGCCCTGCTCCGAGCATCGCTGACTGTCGACGACGTCGACCTCAGCCGGGTGAGCATCGACTCGTTGTCAGCCGACGACGTCGAGGAGGCGTACGGCGAGATCGGCCTCGACACCGCCGACGTCTACGACATCCCGTACGAAGGACCCGAGTCGGTGGCGGGATTCGCGGCCTTCCACCGGGAGAAGTGGGAGCAGGACGGGACGACGCTGGCGCTGACCACGATCCTCTCCGTCGAACGCGAGCTCCGGGCACAAGGCGTTCCGGTGCTGCGGATCGCGCCGACCCGGTCGAGTGTGCGTGGTGCGCTCGAGACGGCGGTGCTGCTCGGCCAGGGCACGCGGATGGGTGCACACCAGCTTGCGATGATCGCCGTACAGCTGATTCCGACCGGGTCGTCGCGGGCCGAGTCCGGCGACTACTGGCAGCAGGAGCTCGCCGTACTGACCCATCAGAAGTTGTTGTCCGAGGCGCGGCAGGTGGGGGCGACGGTGGCGCGTCGCTCCGACACGCTGTTCCTCGTCACCACCACGCACGGCTCGCTTGTTCGGTTGACCGAGCAGTTCACCGTCGCGCCGTTCCTCGGTGCATTGACCGCGCAGCTCGGTGTGCCAGTGGCGGTCGGCGCCGGAGCAGGCCAGACCGCGCGGGCTGCCGAGGCCAACGCGCTGATGGCCGTCGAGGATTCGGTCAGCCGGGAAGGCAAGGTCGCGGTCTACCTGGACGGCACGACCGGCCGGACCGAACTGCCGCCCGCAACATCGGCGGCTCCGGCAGTCGCGCTCGATCTCATCTCGCCGGTCGACCAGCGCGCGTACGAGATCGTGAGCTCGATCGCGGCAGCGACCCCGTCGGACGTCGGCCAGCAGATCGTCGTGGACGTCGAGAGCGTCGCCGACATCATGCAGGTCACCCCGCGGACAGGCCGCCGGATGCTGAAGGAACTGGTCGAGGCCGGCCTGGCCTGGCCAGTGCCGCCGGCCCGCTCGACCGGCGGCGGCCGGCCCCGCCAGCAGTTCCGGCTGCTCACCGAGAAGCTCGACTGACCCCGCCCTAGGAGGAGCTGTGCAGACCGTTGCCCGAGGCCACGAACAGACGGATCGCCTGTACCACCGCGCCAAGCAGGTGATCGCCGGCGGAGTGTCCAGCGACGCCCGCCGAGCGGACAAACCGCTGTTCGTCGACCGCGCCCGCGGCGCCGAGCTCTGGGACGTGGACGGCAACCGGTACCTCGACTACGTCCTCGGCCAAGGCCCCAACCTGCTCGGCCACTCCTCCCCGATCGTCGCCGAGGCGGTGTCCGCCCAGGTCAGCCGCGGCGTCGCGTACGCCGCTCAGCACGAGCTGGAAGCGGTCGTCGCCGAGCGCTTGTGCCGGATGGTGCCGTCCGCCGAGCTCGTGCGGTTCAACAGCGTCGGGTCCGAAGCGGTGCACGGCGCGATCAGACTGGCGCGCGGGCACACCGGCCGCCCGAAGATCGTGAAGTTCGAGGGCAACTACCACGGCTGGCTCGACCCGGTCCTCTACAGCGTGCATCCCGACCTCGCGCTCGCCGGTGACGCACGCCATCCCACAGCAGTCGGCGGTACGGCGGGCCAGCCGCGCGGCGGCGCGGACGATCTGATCGTGTTGCCGTACAACGATCTCGAAGCAGTGTCAGCGGTGTTCGAGCAGCACGGTGACGAGATCGCCGCCGTCATCCTCGAACCCCTGCTCTGCAACACGGGCTGCATCACCCCGGCGCCGGGCTACCTCGAAGGCCTGAGGGAGTTGACTCACCAGCATGGCGCGTTGCTGATCTTCGACGAGATCATCTCCGGCTTCCGAGTCGCTCCCGGTGGTGCCCAGGAGTTACTGGGCGTCGTCCCCGATCTGTCGGCGTTCGGGAAGGCGATGGCGGGCGGGATGCAAGTGTCCGCGTTGGTCGGTTTGCGTGAAGTGATGGGGTCGATCGCGAACGGTTCCGTGGCCCACGCCGGGACCTTCAATTCGCACCCGGTCGCGATGGCCGCGGCGGACGCCGTACTCGAGTATCTCGACGTCGACCGTGACTCCATCTACCCGCCGCTGATCGCTGCGGGCCGTCGGTTGATGGACGGGCTGCGCGAGGCGGCCGGGCGGCACGGCGTACCGCTGCTGGTCGACGGTCCGGGGCCGGTGTTCCAGACGTACATCACCGACCAGCCTGCGGTCACCGACTACCGGGACTTCGCGGCCTGCGACAGGCCCGCGATGGCGAAGTTCCACGCGGGCCTGTTCGCGGCCGGGATCAACATCGTTCCGAGGGGGCTGTGGTTCCTGTCCACCGAGCACACCGACGACCAACTCGACGAAACGATCGCGGTCGCCGACTCGGTGTTCGCGTCCCTCTAGTACAGGCCCGGTCCCTGCAGCAGCTTGGCCTTGGCCGAAGCCGGGGCCGGGTCGAACGGCTTGCGGTCCTGCGCGCAGGTCGAGCCGTCGGCCGGTGACTTCAGCGTGGTGAGGTAGGAGGTGATCAGGTTGTCGGCGCAGGTGCTCTTCCCGAGCACTGTGTGGCCGTAACCCTCGACCGTGACCATGCTGGCGTTCCGGAACAGGTCGGCGTACGGACGCGTCGCCTCGTACGGCGTCGCCGGGTCGTACCGGGTGCCGATCACCATCACCGGCGCCTTCGTGCTGAGCTTCCACGGACCGAGGAACGCGTCATGATCCCGCACGCCCAGGAACTCACAGGGCTGACCGATCCACAGCCGCATCCGCCCGAAGTGCGGTGCACGCTTGTCCGCGGCGTCGGCGTACTGCGGATAAGCCAACGGCCGACCCGACTGCCGAGCCTCGACGCACGGCTGCAACGCGGTGCCGATCGACGCGTACTCCTCCTTGCGCCGATTCCACTCCACCAGCAGCTCCGAGGCACGGGTGGCCGACTTGGCCCGCGTCTTCTCGGAGGCAGTCGCGAGCTGAGCCAGCGACTCCGCCAGCGCCGGCCAGTCGGACGGGCTGTACATCGAGAAGAAGCTCGCCTGAACCGCCACCTGATAGGTCACCGTGACGGTCGAGCCATCGGGCAGCGTCAGTACGACGGGCTGGTTCTTCAACCGCTCGAACATGCCCTCGGTCACCGTCTTCGGATCGCCGAGCTTGGCCAGCGCACACCCGTTCGGCCCGGCCTTCTCGCACTCGGCGAGGAACTGCTCGAACGTCTCGGCCGCGCCCTCGCCCTGCTTGAGCCGGGCGCCGAGCGGCCGCCGGTCGCCGTTCGAGCCGGAGTACCACTCCGGGCTCAGCGTTCCGTCGAGCACGAAGGCCCGGATCTTGTTCGGGAACAGCCGCGCGTACGTCGCACCGAGATAGGTCCCGTAGGAGTATCCGACGTAGCTGAGCTTGTCGTCACCGACCGCCTGACGGAGCAGATCCATGTCCCGGGCAACGTTCGCGGTCGAGTAGTGCGCCAGCCGGTCCGGCGACGTCGTCTTGCAACCGATCGCCAGCTTCAGACTGAGCGCCGTGTACGCGCGCTCCTCCTCGGCAGTCACCGGGTACGCCGGCTGCCCGGCGAACGCAGCCGCCTCCTCGGCAGCCGTCGGGAAGCAGGTCACCGGATCCGACTTGCCGACCCCGCGCGGGTCGAACCCGAGGATGTCGAACCGCGCCCGCACCTCGGGCTGGTACGCCGTCTGACCCATTTGCTGGACGAAGTCCACCCCGGACCCACCGGGACCACCCGGGTTGGTGAACAGCGTCCCGATCCTGCGCGCCGGGTCGGTCGCCGGCAACCGGGTCAGCGCAATCGTCGTGGTCGGACCATTGCGCCGGTCGTAGTCCGTCGGCACCTCGACGGACGCGCACTGGAAAGCCGGCAGTTCAGCGCCACAACTCCCCCAGGCAATCTTCGGTACGACGCTCCTCGGGGCGGCGACTGCAGTGGTGGTCGGCACGATCAGCGCACCGACTGCGGCGGCAACGAACAGTCTTCGAAGGAATCTTGTCGGCTTCACGCAATCGACCGTATGCGGACCGCTACTACGGTTGCGTCCACCAACAGAAGGAGGCCGGGACTCCGCCGTACAGCGGACCCGGCCTCCTCGAGTACAGACTCAGGCAGTCTTCTCGCGGCGCTCGCGCTTGCGCTCGATCTGGTCGCGCGGGATCAGCGTGGGGTTCACGTTCTCCAGGACGACCTCGCCGGTGACGACGACCTTGGCGACGTCCTCACGGCTGGGCACCTCGTACATCACGTTGAGGAGAACCTCTTCCATGATGGCGCGCAGGCCGCGGGCGCCGGTGCCGCGCAGCAGCGCCTGGTCGGCGATCGCCTCTACCGCGTCGTCGGTGAACTCGAGCTCCACGTTGTCGATCTCGAACAACCGCCGGTACTGCTTGACCAGCGCGTTCTTCGGCTCCGACAGAATCTTGATCAGGGCCTCGCGGTCGAGCGGGGACACCGTGGTGATCACCGGGAGCCGGCCGATGAACTCGGGGATCAGGCCGAACTTGAGCAGGTCCTCCGGCATCACGTCGGCGTACCCGCCGAGCTCCTTCGGCTTCTCCGGCTCGCGGGAGGTGTTGAAGCCGAGGGTCTTCTTGCCGACCCGCTGCTCGACCATGTGGTCCAAGCCGGCGAACGCGCCGCCGACGATGAACAGCACGTTGGTGGTGTCGATCTGGATGAACTCCTGGTGCGGGTGCTTGCGGCCACCCTGCGGCGGCACCGAGGCCGTCGTCCCTTCCAGGATCTTCAGCAGCGCCTGCTGCACGCCCTCGCCGGACACGTCCCGGGTGATCGACGGGTTCTCGCTCTTGCGGGCGATCTTGTCGACCTCGTCGATGTAGATGATCCCGGTCTCGGCCTTCTTTACGTCGTAGTCGGCCGCCTGGATCAGCTTCAGCAGGATGTTCTCGACGTCCTCACCGACGTACCCGGCCTCGGTCAGCGCGGTGGCGTCGGCGATCGCGAACGGCACGTTCAGCATCCGGGCCAGCGTCTGCGCCAGGTACGTCTTGCCGCAGCCGGTCGGGCCGATCAGCAGGATGTTCGACTTTGCCAGCTCGACGGCCTCGTCCTTCGCGTGCCGGCCGGCGCTCGAGCTGCCCTGGCCGTCGCGGACCCGCTTGTAGTGGTTGTACACCGCCACCGCGAGGGCCTTCTTGGCCACGTCCTGCCCGACGACGTAGGCGTTGAGGAAGTCGTAGATCTCGCGCGGCTTGGGCAGCTCGGTGAGGCCGACCTCGGAGCCCTCGTTCAGCTCTTCCTCGATGATCTCGTTGCAGAGATCGATGCATTCGTCGCAGATGTAAACGCCGGGACCGGCGATGAGCTTCTTGACCTGCTTCTGGCTCTTACCGCAGAACGAGCATTTCAGCAGGTCGCCGCCGTCACCTATGCGTGCCACCGGGACAGATCCCTTCTCTGAGCAGTCGAACCTGGGCCAAGGGGGCGTAGGCCGCTCGGGCCGGGTGCCGTACGACGGGCCCCGGATCCCGATTCGACGGTACCGCGCCGGAGGCCCAAACGCCGCGCCCGACGCCGCGTTGTGACTACGCCGGTGGCGAACGCGCCTTGCCCTTGACAAGGCGGCGTTCCGCTCCGGGAGCCTCTGGCCACCCCTTCTGACAGCACCGTCGAACCGGGTCAGACCTGTCAGACGCCGGCCGGAACCGGGGTCTTCAGGGTCTGCAGGACGTCGTCGATCAGGCCGTACTCGATGGCCTGGTCGGCAGTCAGGAACTTGTCCCGCTCGATGTCACGCGAAACCTCTTCCAGCGACTTGCCGCTGGCCTCGGAGATCATCTTCTCCAGCAGCGCCCGCAGCCGGAGGATCTCGTTCGCCTGGATCTCGATGTCACTCGACTGGCCGTAGGTGCCCTCGGTGGCCGGCTGGTGAATGATGATCCGGCTGTTCGGCAGCGCCAGCCGCTTGCCCGGCGTACCGGCGGCGAGCAGCACGGCGGCGGCCGACGCGGCCTGGCCGAGGCACACCGTCTGGACGTCGGGCTTGATGTAGCGGACGGTGTCGTAGATCGCGGTCAGCGCCGTGAACGAACCACCCGGCGAGTTGATGTAGATGCTGATGTCACGGTCGGAGTCCATCGACTGCAGGCACAGCAGCTGCGCCATCACCGCGTTCGCGATCTCGTCGGTGATCGGCGTGCCGAGGAAGATGATGCGGTCCTCGAACAGCTTGGTGTAGGGGTCGATCCGGCGCATGCCGTACGACGTGCGCTCCTCCCACTGCGGGATGAAGTAGTTCATGCGTGCGTCCTTTGACTGACGGAGTGGGAGATCAGGAGTTCGGGCTGCCGGAGGTGAGCTGGGCGGCGCTGGCGACCACGTGGTCGATGAAGCCGTACTCCTTGGCCTGCTCGGCGGTGAACCAGCGGTCGCGGTCGGCGTCGTTCTCGACCTGCTCGAGCGGCTGGCTGGTGTGCTCCGCGATCAGCCGGAACAGCTGCGCCTTGATGTGCAGCGACTGCTCGGCCTGGATCTTGATGTCACTGGCCGTACCGCCCATACCGCCGGACGGCTGGTGCATCATGATCCGCGCGTGCGGCAGCGCGAACCGCTTGTCCTTCGCACCCGCGCAGAGCAGGAACTGGCCCATCGAGGCGGCCAGGCCCATCCCGACGGTCGCGACGTCGTTGGAGATCCACTGCATGGTGTCGTAGATCGCCATGCCGGAGTCCACTGAGCCACCCGGCGAGTTGATGTACAGCCAGATGTCCTTGTTGGGGTCCTCGGCGTTGAGGAGCAGCATCTGCGCGCAGATCGCGTTCGCGTTGTCGTCGCGAACCTCGGACCCCAGGAAGATGATCCGGTTCTGCAGCAGGCGCTGGTAGATGTGGTCGTCTAGTCCGCCGGATCCGTTGCCGCCCGCGGCGGTGGGGCTGGCTGCAAATGTCTCGTTCACGAAGCCGACATTACTTGGCGGCGGCGACAGACCTAAGGCTGGGCCAGGGGTGTTCGCTCACGGCGCACCGTGTCTGCCCTGAGCGAATTCGTCCGGCGGCATTCGGTGGGCGCTCTGGGGCTGGGTGGCCCGCTCACCAGCCGCAGAGCGCCACCGCGTCCCGCCCGCCGCCGAGCCGCTCACCAGGCGCTTGAGCGGTCGGCGGCTCGATGACCGGTACGTCGTACTGCTCGTCGGACCCGGACCCGGATCCGGCCGGCTTCCGGCGCTCCCAGTGCGTCCGCACGCGGAGCCGGGGAGGGCGGCGCGTCGACAGCAGGTGGAAACCGGACTGTCCCGGCAGCCAGAGGCACGGCTTGTCGGACGGCAGGCTCGGTGTCATCAGGCGTTCCCCCAGAGCGGTTTGACGGTGCACCGGCAACGCTAGGGAACGCCGCTTTCAGATCACTTTCAGCCGACTGAGGACCGCTCACTTCCGGCGGTTTCGGCGGGTTCGGGGCAGGCATGACGACGGCCCGGATCCACAGGGGATCCGGGCCGTCGCGCAGTACTGCTTGTCAGGCCTTCGCGGGCTCCTCGGCCGCGGCCTCCGCAGCCTCGTCGGCCTGCTCGGCCGCGGGGTCGGCGTAGGAGCCGTCCGGCTGCAGGGTCTTCAGCTCGACCACGTTGCCGGAGGCGTCGGTGACCTTCGCGTTCTCGACCAGGTGCGCGAGCGCCTTGCCGCGGACGACCTCGGACACCAGGCTCGGCACCAGGTTGTTCTCGACCGCGTGCTGGGCGAACTGGTCCGGGCTGACGCCGGAACGCTGCGCGTGCCGCACGATGTGCTCGGTCAGCTCCTGGTCGTTGACGCTCAGCTCCTGCTGCTCGGCCACCAGGTCCAGCACGAACTGGGCCTTGATCGCGTCCTCGGAGCGCTTCTTCAGGTCCTCGTCGAACTCGTCCTGGGACTGCTCCTCGCTCTCCAGGAACTGCTCGAACGTCATCCCGGAGTACCCGAGCTGCTGCTCCAGGTTCTCCTTCCGAGCGGCCAGCTCGTCGACCAGCAGGCCCTCGGGCACCGGCACCTCGACCAGGGTCAGGATCTTCTCGAGTACGGCGTCGCGCGCCTCGCCGGCCTGCTCGAGCCGCTTGCCGCGCTCCAGCCGGCCACGCACGTCCGCCTTCAGCTCGTCGGCGGTGTCGAACTCGGACGCGGTCTGCGCGAACTCGTCGTCGAACTCCGGCAGCTCCTGCTCCTTGACCGCGGTCACGGTCACCGCAACGTCGACGTCCTCGCCCTTCAGCGCGCCGCCGACCAACTGGGTGACGAAGGTCTTGCTCTCACCCGCGTTCAGCCCGATCACTGCCTCGTCCAGCCCGTCCAGCAGCTGGCCGCTGCCGACCTGGTACGACAGGCCGCTCGCCTGCGCCTCCTCGACCTTCTCGCCGTCCTTGCTGGCGGACAGGTCGATGGTGATGAAGTCCTTGTCCACGACCGCGCGCTCGACGGGGTTCAGCGAGCCGAACCGCTGCCGCAATGCCTCGATCTGCTCGTCCACCTCGTCGTCGGAGATCGCGATGTCCTCGACCTCGGCCTCGAGGCCGTCCAGGTCCGGCAGCGTGATCTCGGGGCGCACCTCGACCTCGGCGGAGAACTGCAGGCTCTCCTTGTCGTTGAACTCGGTCACGTCGACCTCGGGCCGGCCGATCGCCTTGACCTTGTTCTCCTGCACCGCCTGCGAGTACAGCTTCGGCAGCGCGTCGTTGATCGCCTCCTCGAGCACCGGCCCGCGGCCGACCCGCTGGTCGATCACCTGCGGCGGCACCTTGCCCTTGCGGAAGCCGGGCACGGTGATCTGCTTCGCGATGCTCTGGTACGCCGCGTCGAGGCTCGGCCTGAGCTCCTCGAACGGCACCTCGACGATGAGCCGGACCTTCGTCGGGCTCATGGACTCGACGGTGCTCTTCACGGTGGCGGTTCTCCTTGATCGATGACTTCACAGCACGGGGACAGCCCGCGCTGCAGGGGTGCTGCAGGGGGTTTGTCGGGGCGACAGGACTCGAACCTGCGGTCTCCTGCTCCCAAAGCAGGCGCGCTAGCCACTACGCTACGCCCCGCAGTGACCGCCCGAGTCTAGTCGACCCGACCCGGTGCACGCGAAATCACCCTCCCATACCGGCTCAGGAGGCCGTCATCCGGATCGTGAGCCTGCATGCCTCGATGTCCGGATACCGATTGGTGTCCGACTGGGCGGCGCGGTGCGGCCACGAGCTCGCCCTGGTCGTCACACCGAGTGCGGAGGAGGCGATCCGTCGTTACGGGAGTGATCAGAACCCGCTCGCGGAGCAGGTCCCGGACCTGGGTCGGCCGTGCCTCCCGACTGATCAACTGGTCGCGATCGCGGCTCCCGCGGTGGCCGCCGTACAGCCTCACCTGGTGATCTCGGCGACCCCTCCCCGGCTGATCCCGCCGGAGTTGACGGGCATTCCGCCGTACGGCGCTGTGAATCTGCACCCTTCCGCGCTGCCGCGGGGGCGTGGTCCGAACCCGCAGCGGCTGATCTATGCGAGTGACCGGACTGCGGGAGCCACGTTGCACCGTACGGCGGCGTCGTTCGACACCGGCGCGATCATGTCCCAGCGCGAGGTCCCGCTGCCCGAGCCGCTCAGCGCCCGCGGTCTCCGCGAGCTGTGGGCCACCCTCCTCGACGCGGTGCTCGAGGAGGGTGTGTCACGGTTGCTGGCCGGCGATCCCGGCGTACCGCAGGACGACTCGCTCGCGACCGCGGCGCCGCATTTCACCCAAGGCGAGCGCTAGCTGGACCTGACGGAATCGGCTTCGTTGCTGCAACGCCGTACCGCCGCGTCGAACCTGGCGGCGCCGTCCGCGCTCGCCCGAGTCGACCCGCAGGACGTCATGGTGCTGAGCATCGAGGCGCTCAACAGCCCGCCGTACGACGTGGAACCCGGGGCCCTGATCACCTGGGAAGCCGACGAGCAGGTCCTCGTCCAATCAGGAACCGCCCCCATCCGGCTACGCATCTGCTAACCGGTTTGCCAACCCCCGACCCCCATGTGGAATCATGTCCGAGCACCGCGGGTGTAGCTCAATGGTAGAGCCCCAGTCTTCCAAACTGGCTACGCGAGTTCGATTCTCGTCACCCGCTCGAAACGCGAAAGGCCCCTAACCACAGGGAATCTGAGGCTAGGGGCCTTCGTCATGCGGAGACCTACTTCGAGCGGCGTGCCCTCCACGTGCCCTAACTGGTTGGGACCAGCGCCCCGGCGGTCCCTTCGTCGTCATCGGGCGTGCCCTCGGTCGCGGCCTTGAGCTGGCGCTCCACCAGCTCGTTCAGTCGGTCGGCGATCTCCCGTGCCCGCTCATCGGTCGCGTGCTGATAGATGAGCGCGGCTCGCATCGTCGACTGCCCCATCCGATGCAGCAGCTCCTTGGTCGACGCGCCACTCATCGCGGCCAGTGGTTACCCGTGTGACGCAGGTCATGGAACTGACCCCAGCCGGCAGGCCAGCCTCCGCAACACAAGTTGTCCACTCGACCGTCGTACGCCAGCTTCCCCGCTTGGGAGTACTGCCGCGCTCCCCCGTGAACACCAGCGCATCCGACGCAGCCCTACGAACTCCTCCAAGTGCTCGACCAGTACCGGGCCGAGGATCGCCGGGATGGTCACGTCGCGCTCGGAGGCTTCAGACTTCGGCGGAACGAGCACCAGCTGGCCTGGGTTTGGCAGCTATCAAGGGGACGGGGCAGGTGTGGCGTCAAGGCGAGCGATGACCTCAGCCGCCGTAAACTCGTAGCCGACTGCACGTGCACCGGTCCAGTTCAGGCCGACGAGAAGCCCGTCCTGCCCTAGGCCCGGCAGCCAGCGCTCACGCCAGCTTGCAAGGTCGAGTTCCTCGGGGTCGAACCCGGAGTAGGCAGGCACTCGTTTGATGATCCGGCGCACGCGAGCCTCGCTGGACCAGAAGGGTTGAGCCCGCCGACCTTGCGAGTTACTGGGGGCTGGGTAGCCGCCAGCGTCACGCACGGTCCAGAGGCGTCCTGTCCGATTGACCTCAGTGAAGAAGGCGGCTGCTTGTGCGGCACTCTGACTCATGCGGTCCATCTTCACGGCTAGCCTTGGCTCGCGACCACCGTCCGAGCTGCGAGCCGCCAGGTCGTGCCTCCACGTGCCCTAACTGGCGGTCGGTCGCGGTCGCTCAGGGGGTGCTGTGGGGATGGGTTTCAGGCCTAGACGCCCGGTCCGCGCAGGCGACGGGCCGAGCTGACTTTCGAGCTCGGAGATGTCGTGCTCGGCGAACAGGAGCTCGGCACCGACACGGAATGATCGCAACTTCCGGGACGCGATCAAGTCGAAGAGTGCGGAACGTTGCACGCCGAGCCGCTCTGCCGCCTCGTCCAACCCGAGCATCTGGGGGGCCGGGCTGCTGCGGAATCTCTCCAGGTCCAGGTCGTACCAGCTCTGCTGCTGCAGCCAGAGGAAGTACTCGCGATCAATCCAGCGCGAGCCGATCGTGGTGGTCTCAGCCAGGAACTCGTCCAGGAGATCAAACAGGCCCTCCACAGCAGCGCGGTCATCCGCCGGACTGAGCGGGCGAACGGCCTGCGGTACCACGAGCCGCGTGACCAGGGCGGGCCACACGAGGTTGTTGCCGTCGTTCAGCTTGAGGACCAGGAACTCCCTGAAACCGGCGAGGAGTTCCGGTCGCCCAAACGACAAGCCGGTGACGAAGCTGACAAGCTGGTCATAGGTCAGCTCCGACCGCCCGAAGAACATACCCGGCCGAAGGCGCACGGTGCGGAGCAACTCTCGGTAATCCACGTTCCTGACCCTTCGTGGTTGGGCTGCGAGCTGAGCCATCTTGCCCAATGCGCTCGGAAGGAGCTGACCCCAGTCCGACCCAACGAGCGATTACGTGGGTCCGCCAGGGGCAAGTGGGGACACTCGGCGTGCACAGGTTGAGGCTCATGGCCAGACGGTGAGCAGTCCCTCGCCGCCGCCGTGCCAGGATCGTTGTGTGGATTCAGTTGTGAGCGCTGCTCGGCTCGAGTGGTGGGCTAATGGGTCGACCTGTCTGGCCGCTTTCGAGGTCTCTGTGACGATCTCGGTTGGGGACCACGGGTGGGAGGCGACAGGTCAGCTCGTGCGGATCGAGGAAGGCGAGGATCTGGCCTTCTTCCGTGGCCTGGATGATGCCTTCGACCTCTGCCTTCCAGACGAGAGCGCCGTCGCCGTCATCGTGACGGTTCTGACGCCGGCTGGGAGCTTTGCGCTGGCAGAGGCTCAGTAAGACTGAGGCGATCAGCTACCCGGGACGCCGTGCCGGCCTGGGTCGGCAGTTGTCCTGAGAACGGGACGACCTGCCGTGCCGCTCCGCACTCCGCTCCGCCTAGCCCCAGGTCAGCGCAAGTAAATGCCGACGAGCGGAAGTCCAACACCAGTAGAGGCGTGTCGGGGGTCAGGAGATGAGGTCGTTGAGGGGGATGCCTTCGGTTGCCAGGGTTTGGTGCATCCAGCGGCGCATTTGGTCGTTCGAGATGTCCGGGCTTCAGTGGGCGTCTGCCATGTGTCAGGGCGGAGGGAGCCGGGCAGGCTGGCGGCGGTGTTGGCCAGTAAGCGGATCAGTTCGTGGTGGTCGTCGACGGTTTCGCCGCCGATGGCGCCGGGGTCTCGTCGGAGGTAGGCGATCGTGCGGATGCTGGCCAGGGCGTTGTGAATGAGGATCACGTGCGCGCGTGCGGCCAGGTTCTGGGCGCGACGTTCTCTTCTCCGCATGCGGGTAAATCATCCAGGCATCGCTAGAGGAGGACGGGCTCACGGTGTCGTGTGATCATGTGCGGGTGATTCCGCGGCCATTCTTCGATCGCCCGTTGCAGAGGGACCCGTTGTGGTGGTGCGGGATTGTGGTGGGTCTGGTTGTCGGGGTCGTCTACGGGGTGCAGGAAGACCTTGGGGCGGCGGACTTCGTGTTCCAGGTCGTGGTCGGGACCTTGTTCTTCACCTGGTGGGTGGCCGGGCTGCTGCTGTCGACTGTTCGGCACTACTTCCGGCGTCGGCAGGCGAGCGCGGTGACCGAGGACGAGGCGCTCTCGGATCGGGGGCAGGATGGGTGAAGGGGTTGTTGTCGTCGGGTATGACCCGGGGTGGGTCGAGTTGTTCGGGGAGGTGGGGCGGCGGCTTCGGGGGGAGCTCGGGGAGGTGGGGCTGCGGATCGATCATGTGGGGTCGACGGCTGTGGTTGGGCTTGATGCGAAGCCGGTGATCGATGTTCAGGTTTCGGTGGCTTCGTTCGAGCCGTTGGAGGCGTATCGGGGGCCGATCGAGCGGGCCGGGTTTGTTTACCGGGCGGGCAATCCTGAGCTGACCAAGCGGTACTTCCGGGAGGCTCCGGGTGAGCGCCGCACTCATGTGCACGTCCGGCGGGCGGGGTCGTTCTCCGAGCAGTTCACCTTGTTGTTCCGGGACTTCCTGCGGACGCATCCCGAGCGAGCAAATGCCTACGCGGAGCTGAAATACCAACTGGCGAAGCGGTTCTCGGCGCCGGACCAGCGGCAGGACTACGTCGACGCGAAGACGCCGTTCATCTGGGAGACCATCCAGCAGGCTGATGCCTGGGCTCAAGCGACCGGCTGGGAGCCTCCGCCGTCCGACTGCTGACAGGCGTAGGGTCTCCCAGGTGTCGAAGGTCGGGGATGAGTCGTCGCGATTGGTCGTGCTTCGAGGGAATTCGGCCTCGGGGAAGAGCACCACAGCGCAGGAGGTACGGCGACGAGTCGGCCGCGGAGTCGCTTGGGTCGAGCAGGACTACCTGCGGCGAATCCTGCTCCGCGAGCACGACCGGCCGGCCGCGCCCAACATAGGCTTGATCGACCAGACGGTCCGGTACGCGCTCGACAACGGCTACCACGTCATCCTCGAAGGCATCCTCTACAGCCCGACGTACGGCGCGATGGTCCGCCAACTGATCGCCGACCACGCCGGCCACACCGGCGTGTACTACTTCCAGCTCCCCTTCGAGGAGACCGTACGGCGACATCACACCAAGCCGTCGTACGGCGTCACCGCGGACAAGCTGCGCGACTGGTACCAACCGTGCGACCTCCTCGGCGTACCGGGCGAGCAGATCATCGACTCCACCAGCACGCTCGACGACACCACCACCCGCATCATCACCGACCTCTCCTGGTCATCGGGCGGCCAGATCGCCCACCCACTCGAGGACAGCAACCTTGCGGAGGGGTGAAAGGACCGCGACAAGCGTGCCGATGAGCATGGCGGCCGTGGACAGGAAGAGGGTGGGGCGGAGGCCGAGGGTGGTGGCTAGTAGGCCCGACGTGAGGGCGCCTAGGGACTGCCCGCCGATCACCAGAGTGCGCCAGGTGGCTGTGACCTGAGCTAGGGAACTGGACGGGACCAGCGACTGTCGCAGAGTGCGCTGGGGAACGGCGAACAGCGACATGCCCAGCCCGGCCAATGCCTGGCCCAGCAAAACGACCGGAGCGAAGCCGACCGCCAGCGCAGCACCGGTCAGGGACGCTATGAACTGCCCTGTGATGTAACCGCGCCCGATGCCGACCAAGCGGATCCACCCAGGCGCGATCAGCGACCCGACAATGGCGGCCGCTCCAAAGACCGTGATTGCCACCCCGACAAGCGCAGGCGCCCACTGGAGCTCGCGGACCAGGTAGAGAACGATCAGCGGCCCCTGCAACGAGCCGGCAATCGCACCGACCGTCGCGGACACCGCCAACGGCGCCAGCACCGGACTGCCGAAGATCGTCCGCAGCCCGTCCGTCAGCCGCACCTCCGACCGCTCAGCCACCTCACGCCGAGGCTCACGGATCAGGTACGACGCCACCGCAGACACCACGTACGACGCCGCATCGAACAAGATCGCAAACGGCGCAGTCACCACCTGCACCAGCAACCCCGCCACAGAAGGCCCCGCTGTCGACGCCACGTTCAGGTTGAGCAGGTGCGCGCTGTTGGCTCGGATCAGCTCGTCACGCGGCACCAGCGCGGGCATCAAAGTCATCGACGCGGTCTCGGACAGCAGCGTGAACACACCGGCCAGCACGGCCACGACGTACAACTGCCACATCCCCAACGCACCCACAGCCGCCGCGGCCGGGATGGACCCGAGCAGGACTGCCCGCCCAACGTCCGTCACCACCAGCACCCGCCGCAGCGACCACCGGTCCACCCAAACACCGGCCGGCAACCCGAAGACGAGGTGCGGGGCCACAGTCAGCGCCGCCATCACACCCATCTCCACAGGCGACGCATGCAGGGTCAGTACGGCGACCAGCGGCAGTGCGACCGTGGTGATTGCACTCCCCGACGCCGACACCAACTGCCCGACCCACAGCTTCCGGAACTCGCCCCTGACGACCCAAGCCATGCCCGGCAACCTGTCACCGAGCACATTCGCCCGACTACACCTGTTCGCCCCCGGCAGAGCCTGTTCACCACCCGCGAAACCCGGCACACAGTCTGGACCAGGCCGGTAAGCGCTTCCGTTACCGGTGGTTACTGGCTAGGGTGCCGCCCTGTGTCGACGGGCGCGCTGGGGAGCGGCGCCGAGGGGGTTCTTGTGGTCAGGTTGCGGGTCAAGGCGGCCGCGGTCGCCTGTGCGATCGCTCTGGTACCGGTGCTGGCGAGTCAGGTGATGGCAGCCGATCCACCGGAGCACCTGGGCGAAGGCGTACTGGTCACACCCCGAACGCCCACGGCACAGGTCGGCGACGTCGGCCTGTCCGGCGCGCGGGTGGTGACGACAGACCGGACCGAGCAGACGCTCTGGGAGACCAGCAACAACGGCGCGACCTGGACCGCTACGGGCGGCACGAACGACACCAAGCCCTTCCAGCTCGAGGGCACGTCCCTGCTCACCTTCCAGGCCGGTACGGCGAAGGTCGGCGGCCTCACGTTCCCCGCAGCGGACGAGGTGATCCTCGGCAAGGGCGGCAAGCTCGTCTCCCACCGCACCCCCAACGCGGCGACCGCAGAGGTGTACGACGTCGCCACCAAGACCAAGCTGGCCGACTACGCCCCGCCGTTCGCCATGTCCGACAGCACGGTCTGGAAGGTCACCGACCCCGGACAGCTCACCGGCAAGGACCTCGCCACCGGCACCGTCAAGACAGTCCTGGTCGCCAGCAACTGCGCAGTCGGAAGGGACCGCGTCAACGGCCGCTGGGCCCTGCTGAACGGCTGCGGCCAGGTGGTGGACGTGAAGGGCCCACAGGCCCCGCGCAATCTCACTGTCGCCGCCGACTCCGAGCTCGGCAACGGCTTCACGGTCCAGACGACCACCGACCAGAACCTCCTCGTCACTGACCTCAACGACCCGGACCTCGGCCAGCGCACCTACGGACCGGTCCGGCAGCCCGCCGCCATCCGCGCCGACGGCTCCGGCCTGGCCAAGATCGTGTACGCCGACCCGGACTCGAAGGCCCGCGTCATCACCCTGAGCTGGCTCACCGCCGACCCGCAGCAGCGCCCGGATACGGTCGCTCCCGTGCTGACCAGCGCGTCGGCAGGCGACCGCATCCGCGACAACACGAGCCTGTCCTTCGAGTGGGCGTACACCGACCCGCAGGACCCCAACTCCCCCGCGACCGGCGTCGACTTGTACGACCTACGCATCCAGCAGCGCCCGAACCGCACATCGCCGTACGGCGCCTGGAATCAAGTCCCCTCGTGGCAGGGCCTGAAGACGACGGGCGCGAGCTACACCGCAGCGATTGGCACCGACACGTGCTGGCAGGTCAGGGCACGCGACTACGCGGGCAACGTGAGCGCCTGGAGCACGTCGTACTGCAGCGAGGTCGACGGTACGGCGCCTACGCTGCAGACACTCCGAATCGGCGACCGGGTCGCCGTCACGGCGCCGGTGACGTTCCGCTGGGCCTACAAGGACGACACCGACGTGGAGTCGTACGACGTGGTCTACAAGATCGCCGCACCGGGCGTTGCTCTGGGTAAGTGGATCTACCCGCCGATCTGGCAGAACACCAAGATCACGTCGATTACCTGGACCCCGCGGCTGGGCTGGGACGAGTGCTTCCTGGTCCGCTCCCGCGACTACCTGGGCAACCTGTCCGCCTGGTCGCCGCAGATCTGCGCCGTCGCGCCCCAGGACGACCGCGCCCTCACCTCGGCCGGGTCGGTGACGCGGTCGACCAGCACGCTCGCGTTCCAAGGCACAACGTCGATCCTGAAGGCGAACGGCGCATATCTGACCAAGACCGCGGAGGCCGGGGCCCGGATCGCCCTGGTCGCGATCCACGGACCCGGGCAGGGCCGGGTCGACATCTACCACGCGAACATCAAGATCGGCACAGTCTCGCTGGCAGCGACCACGACGGCCCGCAAGGTGACCTACCTGCCGATCACGCCGTTCCGGACCGGCGCGGTCAAGATCGTCTCCACCTCCACGGCGCCGGCCACGATCGACGGCATCGCGTTCCTGCGGGTCAATCCGTAGACCTATCGCGATTCGTAATCACTGTGACCCCCGTCACCGCGTGGTGGCGGGGGTCGCCTATTGCGACACGAGGTTATTCATCGCCGGGGAATGGAATTCGAGGGACAAGCGCTTACCCGTAGGCGATACTGGAAAGTGCGCCGTTTTCCGGTGGCAACCCCCACGATCCGAGCATGATGGGAAGTGCGCCCGTCCAGATGCCCTCAGAGAGACCTGCCCAAGCGCCGTCGATTGCAGCCCCTACCACCAGAGCACCCGAACGCAGCCGCAACCTCTGGCGGCTCCGCCCCTATCTCCGACCACACCGCTGGCGCTTGGTGACGATGTTCTCCACCGCCATGCTGGGCGTCGGCGTCAGCCTCACCGTCCCCCTCGTCACCAGGGCCATCATCGACGGCCCGGTCACCCGCCGCGAGCTCGATCTGCTGGTCCCGCTGGCACTGCTCGCCCTCGGCCTCAGCATCTCCGAAGTGATCCTGGTCTGGGTCCGCCGCTGGGCCCAGTCCCGGACGGTCAGCGACCTCGAGGCCACCCTCCGGCACGACCTGTACGTGCGGTTGCAGTCCCTCCCGATGGAGTTCCACACCCGCTGGCAGAGTGGCCAGCTGCTCTCCCGGGTCACCACCGACCTGTCCACCATCCGCCGGTTCATGGGCTTCGGCCTGCTGTTCCTGGTGATGAACATCCTCCAGCTTGTGGTCGTCACCACCCTGCTGCTGCGGCTGTACTGGCCGCTCGGTGTCGTCGTGCTCGCGGCAGCGGTGCCGATCATCGTGGTGTCGCTCAAGTTCGAGCGCAAGTACCTGGTGATCTCCCGGAAGGTCCAGGACCAGCAGGGCGACCTGGCCACCCGGATCGAGGAATCCGCGCTCGGTTTCCGGGTGATCAAGGCGTTCGGCCGGCGCCAGCACGTCCAGCAGCAGTTCGACGACGGCGCCATCACCCTGTTCAACACCTCCGTCGACAAGGTCCGGCTGGCGTCGCGGTTCTGGAGCTTCCTGGGCGTGATCCCCAACCTGACCCTGGTGGTCGTGCTGCTGCTCGGCGCGCTCGCCGTCGGCCGGGAGGCGATCACCCTCGGCACCCTGGTCGCCTTCATCACGCTGATGCTGTCGCTGATCTGGCCGGTCACGTCGCTCGGCGCCATCCTGGCGATGGCGCAGGAGTCGATGACCGCGGCGGACCGGATCAGCGAGATCCTGGACACCTGGTCCACCATCCAGTCGGGCGACGAGGAGCTGGCGAACCCCCGCGGCCACCTGCGGTTCGAGAACGTCAGCTTCCGGTTCTCCCCCGACTCCCCCGAGGTCCTGCACGACGTCAACCTCGACCTCACCCCCGGTACGACGCTCGCCCTGGTCGGCGCCACCGGGTCCGGCAAGACCACCCTGACCGCACTGGTTCCACGCCTGTACGACGTGACCGGCGGGCGGATCACGCTGGACGGGCACGACGTCCGGGACCTGACCCTGCAGTCGCTGCGCGGCGCGGTCGCGTCCGCGTTCGACGACCCGACGCTGTTCTCGATGAGCGTCCGGGAGAACCTCACCCTCGGCCGGCCGGACGCGACCGAGGCAGAGATCGAGCAGGCCCTTCAGGTCGCGCAGGCCGAGTTCGTCAACGACCTGCCGTGGGGCCTGGAGACCCGCGTCGGCGAGCAGGGCATGTCGCTGTCCGGTGGCCAACGGCAACGGCTTGCGCTGGCCCGGGCGGTGCTCGCCAAGCCCGCCGTCCTGGTGCTCGACGACACGCTGTCGGCACTCGACGTACACACCGAGGCGCTGGTCGAGGAGGCGTTGCGCAACGTGCTCTCCGACACCACCGGCATCGTGGTCGCGCACCGCGCGTCGACGGTGATGCTGGCGGACAAGGTAGCCCTGCTCCAGAACGGCACGATCACCCACGTCGGCACGCACCAGGAGCTGCTGACCGACGTACCGGCGTACCGGCTGCAGCTCGCGGCCGAGGAAGAGGAGGTGCACGCATGACGACAACGCAGCAGACACCTCCTGAGTCCGACGCCGAGGAGGAGAAGTCGGCGGAACAGTCCTGGCGGGGGTACTTCGAGGACGAGGGCGACCGGGAGTTGTCGAGGGCAACGACCATCCGGTTGAAGGAGGACTCGCGTAAACTCCTCGGCGAGCTGCTCCGGCCGTATTCCAAGATGATCTGGCTGCTGGTCGTGATCGTCGTGGTCGAGAACGCCGCCCGGCTCGCGGTGCCGTACCTGGTCCACCTCGGCATCGACAACGGCATCCCGCCGATCCTCGCCGGCGAAGGTCCACGAACCCTGATCACGATCGTGGTCACGGTCTTCGTGATGGCGTTGGTGCAGGCCTTCGCCCGGCAGCTGTTCCTGATGCGGTCCGGCAAGCTCGGCCAGACCATCCTGCTCGGGCTGCGCCGCCGGGTGTTCGACCACTTCCAGCGGCTCAGCCCGGCGTTCCACGACAAGTACACCTCCGGCCGGGTGATCTCCCGGCTCACCTCGGACGTCGGTGTCATCGACGAGATGCTGGCCAACGGGTTCGACAGTCTGGTCACGGCGCTGCTCACCCTGATCGGCACCGCGATCCTGCTGCTGACCTTGGACTTCAAGCTCGGTCTGCTGGCGTTGCTGTCGTTCCCGGCGCTGATCCTGATCACCGCCTGGTTCCGGCGCCGGTCCGCCGTGGTGTACCGCCGTACCCGCGAGGCCGTCGTACTCGTCATCGTGCACTTCGTCGAGTCGATGACCGGCATCCGCGCGGTCCAGGCGTTCCGCCGCGAGCCGCGCAACGAGGAGATCTTCCACGGCGTCAACGACAAGTACCGGGAAGCCAACCTCGAGTCGTTCCGGCTGAACGCGATCTTCATGCCGTCGATCAAGGGCGTCGGCAACATCACCATCGTCGCGATCCTGGCGTACGGCGGGTACCAGGCGTACCACGGTCACGTGACGGTCGGGGTGCTGACCGCGTTCCTGCTCTACCTGCGGCAGTTCTTCGAGCCGCTGCAGGACATCTCGCAGTTCTACAACACCTTCCTGTCCGCGAGCGCGGCCCTGGAGAAGCTGTCCGGGGTGCTCAACGAGAAGCCCGACGTACCGGAGCCGGTCAAGCCGGTGCGACCGGGCAAGAGCCGGGGACACCTGGAGCTGCGCAAGGTGCAGTTCCAGTACGTCGACGGCGTCTCGGTGCTGCCTGGCCTCGACCTCGACGTGCCGGCGGGGCAGACACTCGCGCTCGTCGGTACGACGGGTGCGGGCAAGACCACGATCGCCAAGCTGGTGGCGCGGTTCTACGACCCGACCAGCGGTCACGTGCTGCTGGACGGGTCCGACCTGCGCGACCTCACCGAGGACGACCTGCGCCAGCGGGTGGTGATGGTGACGCAGGAGAACTTCCTGTTCACCGGGACGGTCGCGGACAACATCCGGTTCGGCAAGCCGGACGCCACGCTGGACGAGGTGGTCGAGGCGGCCAAGGTGATCGGCGCGCACGACTTCATCATGGCGCTGCCTGAAGGGTACGAGACTCAGGTGGAGAAGCGCGGCAGCAGGCTGTCGGCCGGGCAGCGGCAGTTGGTTGCGTTTGCCCGGGCGTTCCTGGCGGACCCCGCTGTACTGATCCTGGACGAGGCGACGTCGAGCCTGGACATCCCCAGCGAGCGGCTCATCCAGCGCGCGCTGCGCACCATCCTGGCCGACCGTACGGCGATCGTCATCGCCCACCGCCTGTCCACGGTCGAGACGGCGGACCGCGTCCTGGTCCTCGAGTACGGCCAGATCATGGAAGACGGCTCCCCCGACAACCTCATAACCACCGGCGGCCGCTACGCCGGCCTCCACCAAGCCTGGGAAGAGTCCCTAGCCTGATTCAACCGCGGTAGCGGGCGCGTGGGGTCCTCCCCACGCGCCCGCTACGCATGCTCCTCCGTCGCCCGCCAGTCAATCACCGGGTTGCCAGTTGTTGCCCTCTGCAACCTGCGGGCCAACTGCGACCGTCTTCCGTCGGGTTCTGTCGGTGGGGGTGGGTAGCGTGAGGGCATGTTGACTACGTTGGCGGTGGAGAATTATCGGTCGCTGCGGCGGTTGGTGATGCCTCTGCGGGGGCTCAACGTGGTGACCGGGGCGAACGGGACCGGCAAGTCCAGCCTCTACCGCGCGCTCCGCCTGCTCGCTGACGCCTCTCGTAACGGTGCCGTAGCCGCGCTTGCCCGGGAAGGCGGCCTGCAGTCGACGTTGTGGGCAGGACCGGAGCATGTGCGCAAAGACAGGCCGGTTCAGGGCACCGTCCGGACCGGGCCGGTGGCGCTGCGGATGGGGTTCGCGTCGGACGACTACGGGTACGCCGTCGACTTCGGGATGCCGATTCCGGTCAGCGGCGTGCGGAGCGAGCCGTCGGCGTTCAACCTCGATCCGGAGATCAAGCGGGAGTCGTTGTGGGCCGGCCCGTTCCTGCGCCCGGCCGCGCTGCTGATGGAGCGTGGCGGTGGCGGCGCGCGCATCCGCGACAGCGACGGGCGGTGGCAGGACGGCGGGCATGTGCTCCAGCCCTTCGACAGCATGCTCAGCGAGTTCGCCGACCCGCAACGGGCACCGGAGCTACTTGCTCTGCGTGAACGCATGCGGGCCTGGCGGTTCTACGACCACGTCCGGACCGACACCGACGCACCCGCTCGACGTGCGCAGATCGGCACGCGGACGACGATCCTCGATCCGGAGGGCGCCGACCTAGCGGCCGCGCTGCAGACCATCCGAGAGATCGGCGCGAAGGGCGCCCTCGACGAGGCGGTCGAGCTGGCGTTCCCCGGCAGCCGGGTGGAGATCGTCAGCACCGCCGGCCGCTTCGAGATCGCCTTTCGCCAGCACGGCCTGCTCCGCCCACTCTCCGGCGCCGAGCTGTCGGACGGGACCCTCCGCTACCTCCTCTGGGTCGCCGCCCTCCTCACCCCGCGCCCACCCGAGCTCCTGGTCCTCAACGAACCCGAAACCAGCCTGCACCCCGACCTCCTCCCGGCCCTCGCCAATCTGGTCGTCACGGCCGCCAAGGACACCCAGGTCATCGTCGTCACCCATTCCCGCCCGTTCCTGGCCGCCCTCGACGCCCTGACCGACGACCTCCACACCATCGAGCTCGTCAAGGACCACGGCGCCACCACCATCGACGGCCAGCGCCCGCTCGACGAACCACCGTGGAAGTGGCCCACCCGCTGAGGTCTAGCCGGGGTCGGAGTTCTGGCATAGCCTCGGCTCAGGCCGGCACCGTGGGGGTGCCTGCCGTACGCCGGTACCCGGGGGGGTTCGGTCACAGGACTGAGGGGTCTGCTGCGTCGACCTGGCGTCTGCCCGACGTCCCATGTCTGTCTCCTTGTGGTGACGGCGTCTTTCCGCCTTCACAGGAGGCCGCGCATGAGGTCACCGATCCACCGACGAACAACTCGACGTACCACCCTGGCCGGCCTGTCCGCCGGCCTGCTGCTCGCCGCCACGTTGCCGGCGCTGAGCGCGTCAGCCGCCGACCCGTCCCCCACCGCGCCGAACGGCCGGCCCTGGACGGCGACGCCGCTGACCGTCGCCAGTACGGTCAACGGGGCCAAGTCGCCCAGCGGTCAGCTGGCCAAGAGCGACCCGAATCTCGTCAACAGCACGTCGGCCAAGCAGGTCCGGGTCGTCGTCAAGCTCGACTACGACTCGCTCGCCTCGTACCGCGGCGGCCTGAAGGGCCTGCCCGGCACCAGCCCCTCGGTCACCGGCAAACGGCTCGACACCAAGAGCGCCAACTCGGCCAAATACCTGAAACACGTCACCGCGATGGAGAACGACTTCCTCGCCGCCATGAGCACGAGGGTTCCGAGCGCGAAGGCCGGCCAGAAGCTGCGCACCGTGTACGGCGGTGTCGCCGTCAGCCTGCCCGCGAACAAGGCCCGCGACCTGCTGAAGCTGCCCGGCGTGGCGGCGGTTCAGCCCGACAATCCGCAGCAGCTGCTGACCGACTCCAGTGCCTCCTTCATCGGGGCTCCGGCGATCTACAGCCAGCTCGGGGGCTCGGCCAACTCCGGCAAGGGCATCGTCGTCGGCATCCTCGACAGCGGCGCCTGGCCGGAACACCCGTCCTTCACCGATCCCGGCACGCTGCCGGCGCCGCCGCCGAAGGCGGACGGCACCCCGCGGACGTGCGACTTCGGCGACAACCCGTTGACACCGGCCGCGGACCCGTTCGTCTGCAACCGCAAGCTCATCGGCGGCCAGCCGTTCCTCGACACGTACAACGCGGTGATCGGCGGCGACGTCTACCCCGACAGCGCGCGTGACTCGAACGGCCACGGCACCCACACCGCCACCACCTCGGCCGGTGGACCGGTCGCGAACGCCAACCCGCTCGGTATCGACCGCGGCCCGATCGCCGGCATCGCGCCGGCCGCGGCCGTCTCGGTCTACAAGGTCTGCGGCGCCGAGGGCTGCTTCCCGTCCGACTCCGTCCAGGCCGTCGCACAGGCCATCCTCGACGGCGTCCGGGTGATCAACTTCTCGATCTCCGGCGGCAGCAACCCGTACAGCGACCCGGTCGAGCTCGCTTTCCTCGACGCGTACGCCGCCGGCGTGTTCGTCTCCGCCTCGGCCGGAAACTCCGGTCCGGGCGCGAACACGACCGACCACCGCAGCCCGTGGGTCACCACGGTCGCCGCGTCCACGCAGAGCCGTACTTTCCGCTCGACGGTCACGCTGAACGATCCCGGTGGCGCGCTCGAGACTGCCACCATCTCGGGTGCGACGATCACGGCGGGCCTGAGCACCGCGGCACCGGTCGTCCTCGGCTCGGCGCCGCCGTACAACAACGCGCTGTGCAACACGCCCGCACCTGCAGGCCTCTTCGCCGGGAAGATCGTCGCCTGCCAGTTCAGCCCCGGCCGCGTGATGAAGGGGTTCAACGTCCGGCAGGGCGGTGCCGTCGGCATGCTCATGTACAACGCCGCACCGGCCGATGTGTTCACCGACAACCACTGGTTGCCGACCGTGCACCTCGAGAAGCCTGACTCCGACACGCTGCTGGCATTCCTCGCAGCGCACCCCGGCACCACCGCATCGTTCACGCAGGGCGCCACGGCCACCTGGCAGGGCGACGTGATGACGCACTTCTCGTCGCGTGGCCCCGGTGGCGACTTCCTCAAGCCCGACGTCACCGCGCCCGGCCTGCACATCATGGCCGGCGCGACTCCGACGCCGGAGTCTCCGGCCGAGGGACCGCCCGGGAACCTCTACCAGGTGATCGCCGGTACGTCGATGTCCTCGCCGCACGTGGCCGGTTCCGCTGCGCTGGTCCTCGCCCTAAACCCGTCCTGGACGCCGGGCCAGATCAAGTCCGCGCTGGAGACGACCGCCAAGACGTCGGTCACCAAGCCCGACCGCGTCACCCCGGCCGACCCGTTCGACTACGGCGGCGGCCGGATCGACCTGACCAAGGCCGGCAATCCCGGCCTGACGCTGGACGAGACGGCGGCCAACTACGCCGCGTCGGCCACCGACCCGCTGAACCGGATCGACCTGAACCTGCCGTCGGTCAACGCGCCGACCATGCCGGGCGTGATCACTGCCGAGCGAGTCGTCAAGAACGTCACGAACCAGACGCTCACCTTCACCGCCTCCGGCACAACGGTCAACGGCGCCAGCATCAGCGTGCTGCCGCCGGCGTTCCAGGTGAAGCCCGGTAAGACGCAGAAGCTGACGATCGCCATCACCGCACCCGCCCTGCCCGACGGCCAGTACTTCGGCCAGGTCAACCTCAAGCAGGTCGGCGGCAGCCGGGCCCTGCACCTTCCGGTGGCGTTCTTCCGCCAGGAGGGCATCGTGCCGGTCGACCAGACCTGCACTCCGTCCACCATCGCCCGCAACACCGGGCAGTCGACCTGCACCGTGACCGTGCAGAACAACAGCCTGCAGACCACGGACGTCACCGCGGTCAGCACGCTGAGCTCGCAGTTGCGGCTCAACAGCGTCACTGGCGCGACCAAGATCGGCACGCAGGTCGCGACCAAGACGGCAACGCTGGCAGGGCGCCAGCCGGACGCGCCGGGCATCGCGCCGGGCTCGTTGGCTGGGTACATTCCGCTGGACGCGTTCGGGGTCACGCCGACCCCGATCGGAGACGAGCAGGCGCTCAACTTCAACGTCCCGCCGTTCGTGTACGCCGGCCAGACGTACAGCCAGATCGGGGTCACCTCCAACGGGTACTCCGTCGTGGGTGGAGCGTCCGGGGACGACGTGCAGTTCCTGCCGCAGACGCTGCCCGACCCAGCCCGGCCGAACAACGTGCTGGCGTCGTACTGGACCGACCTCGACGGCACCGGGGCGCCGGGCGTCTTCGCCACCATCCTCACCGACGGGGTGAGCGACTGGGTCGTCCTGGAGTGGCGGGTGAACCTGTTCGGAACGACCAGCCTGAAGGTGTTCCAGCAGTGGATCGGCGTCAACGGCACCGAGGACATCACGTACGCCTACGACCCGGCCAACCTTCCCGGCAGTCCGCCCGCAGGCTACGGCCTGACGGTCGGCGCCGAGAACTTCGAGGGCACGGCCGGCGGCCAGATCACCGGCCCGCCGGTCACGGACTACCGGGTGACTAGCACGCCTGGGGCTCCGGGCGGTTCGATGACCTACTCGATGAACATCAAGGGTGTGCAACGCGGTACCGGCACGGTGACGACCGGCACCTCCACGCCACTGGTCAAGGGCATCACGATCGAGGTCGACAGGATCATCGTGAACTGACGACCTGACCGTCGCCCTGGCATCCGGGCCGGACCCCCGCGGGGTCCGGCCCGGATCAGTCCTTGACGGATTCGAAGCGGACGAGGATCACCGAGCCGATGGCGGACAGGACGAAGCCGGTGACGGCTCCGGGCCACCAGCCGGCGCGGACGGCGTCGTCCAGGACGAAGACGCCGACGGCGGCGGGGGTGATGGTTTGGAGGGCGATCATCGGGGTGGTGGCGAGGGTTACCGAGCCTCGTTGAAGGGCCAGGGAGTAGAGAATGAAGGCGAGCGCGCCGCTGAGGACCAGGGTGTAGGTGGTCGGGCTGCGGAGGACTTCGGCGATCGAGCCGTCCTGCAGCAACCGCGCTGAGATGGCGACTCCGGCGTACCCGAGGCCGGCGAGCAGGCCCAGCAGCGCTGTGGAGACGCCGTGCTGGGAGCGGCTGGCGATGGCGCCGAGTACGGCGATGACCACGAGGCCGACGATGAGGCCGATCGTGAGGCCCTGGTGACGGGTGCTGTCACCCGCATGACCGGCTGAGACGGCGAGCAGGCCGAGGCCGACGCAGACTGCGACCACGGCGGACCACTCGAGCGCGCTCAGCTGGTCCGACATCAGCCGGGTCGCGAGCAGGGCGGTGACGACCAGGCTGACGGCGATGCCGGCCTGGGCGAGGTAGAGCGGAAGCAGGCGCAGGGCAACGAAGTGCAGCGCGAAGCCGGCCAGGTTCAGCAGCAGCGCCGCGAGGAACGCAGGCTGCTTGAGCAGTGCGACGACGAATCCACCGAGCCGCCGCGGGTCAAGCTCCGACTCGGTCGGCACCGCACGCGAACCGACGGCCTGCAGGATCGACGCGATACCGAACAGCAAGGCGGCACCGAGTGCCGCGCCGAGACCTAGGACCACTCACACGGCCTTGCGCCGAGGCACCCAGAAGGTCAGGTACAGGCTGAGGACGGCGTAGTACAGCAGGTAGGACAGCGAGATCGCGACCACGATCGCGTTCGGGTCCGGCATCTGGGCGAGGAGTACGGCGTACGCCGCCAGCCAGACCGCCGTCGTGAGCAGGTTCATGGACCGGAACGCCTTGGTCCGGGACGGGTAGACGTACTTGACCGGGATGAACACCAGGATCGAGCAGACCACCAGGATGACGCCGGTGGTGACCGGGCTGAGGCCGAGGATGACGACGTAGAAGGCGACCACGTTCCAGTAGCTGGGGAAGCCGAGGAAGAAGTGGTCGTCGGTCTTCGCGTCGACCCGGCAGAACTGGTAGCTGGAGGCAAGCAACGGCAGCGCGGCCAGGACCGCGCCCCAGGCGCCGGACGGCAGGTAGTCGCCGGTCCAGAGCAGCACGATCGGAGCGAACGCGTAGGTCAGGTAGTCGACGATGTTGTCGAGCATCGCGCCGTCGAACCACGGGATGGTCTCCTTCACCCGCAGCCGGCGTGCGAGCATCCCGTCGGTTCCGTCGATCACCAGCGCGGCCAGGCCGAGCCAGAGCGCCCGGACGGCGTCGCCGTCGATGGCGGCGATGACGATCAGCAGCGCGAGCACCGTTCCGCTCGCGGTATAGGCATGCAGTGCCAGTCCGGCCAGACGCAACCGCGTCGACCCGACGAACGGTTCCTGCACCGCGTCGTGTGTGGTCAGGACGACTCCCAGAACTCGGTCGACGCAGCGCGCCGGACTACCCCGGCCAGCGTCTCACAAGCCGAGGCCTGTCCCGGTGACCACCTGCCCATCCGGGCCGGATCTGTGCGCGGACTTAACCGACCGTCCGCGCACAGAGCACGGGGACTAGCCGACCGGCTCCAGGACGAACTGCGGGATCTTCCGGCTGGTCTTGGTCTGGTACTCGGCGTACGGCGGGTAGGCCGCGACCGACCGCTCCCACCACTCGTCGTACTCCGCGCCCTCGATCTCGCGGGCGACGTACTCCTTGGCGACCTCGCCGTCCTGCAGCGTGAGCTTCGGGTCGGCCTTGAGGTTGTAGTACCAGACCGGGTTCTTCGGCGCGCCGCCGAGCGAGGCGACGGCGGCGTACACACCGTTGTGCTCGACCCGCATCAGCGGGACCTTGCGGATCTTGCCCGACTTGGCGCCGCGCATGGTCAGCAGCACGACCCGCATCCCCATGATGTCGACCACCTCGGTGGTCCCGGCCGCCTCGACCTTCTCCACCTGGGTGCGCACCCAGTCGGTCGGGCTCGGCGCGTACTCGTCGTTGTTCGATGTCATGTCATCAATTCTAATGGTGACGCGTCACCCATCAATAGTCCTCGGCGCGTCGAGTTGGGCCTCGACCTGCGCGGTCTCGGCGATCTCGGCGATGATCCGCAGCCGATTGTCCCACTGGGCCGCGACGTCTGCCATCCACTCTGCGGTCGCGGTCAGAGCGGCGGGGCGAAGCTCGAAGCGGACCTCACGACCCTCACGCCGACTCTCCACCAGACCGGCCTCCCGCAGTACGGCGAGATGTTGCACGACCGCCTGCCTGGTCACGGGCAACTGCCCCGCCAGCGAGGTGGCCGTCCCACCACCCGTCGCGGCGAGCAACTCCACGACGACCCGCCGTGTCGGGTCACCCAACGCCTCGAGCACCCCTTCGACATGTACGGCGGTCACAGCGTCGGCGCCAACTCAGTGAGCGCAGCGAGACCACCGTCCCAACCCTGCGCCGACTCCTCGGCCCGCTTCGCCTGCTCCTCGACCGACACGTCCAGCCGATCGAATCCGCTCTCCACCACGTGCAACCTGGTCCCCTCACCTTCCGGCGTGATGGTGAACTCGACGAGGTTCGAGTTCCCCAGCGCGACATCCACGCCCGGATCCACCGCATACCGGTAAGCGAACCGCCGGCCCGGCTCCACCTTCTCCACGAACCCGCGATACTCCCCGTGCTCGTCCCAGCGCATCACCAGCCGCCCACCCGGCCGCAGGTCGATCTCCGCACCGCCGAACGCATACCACCGGGCGAAGTTCTCCGGGTGGGTCACCGCCGCCCACACCACCTCGGGCCGCGCATCGACATACACCTCACGTTCCACCCTGCTGTCCATACCTCCACCCTGCCACTCAACCGATCGATGTGCAAGTCACGACTTGCACATCACGCTCAGACCGCGCAGGATTGGAGCTGGGTGGCGGTGGCGATGGTGGCCTCGACCCAGCGGCGGCGGAGGAAGTGGGCCTTCAGCAACCGGTGGGCGCCGTCCAGCACGACCAGGCGGCCGCGGTAGGCGACCAGGTTGACCGGGTGGTCGAGGTCGGCGTCCATCACCCGCTGGTAGTGGGCCCGGAAGTTCATCGGGGTGGCCGCGACCTGGTTCGGCGTGACCTTGAACCGCTCGCCGTCGAGCTGCCACAGCGGCAGGTCGAACATCCAGGCCAGGTCGGCGACCTCGACCGGCTCGACCTTGAGATCGAGCTCCCACAGCTTCTCCAGCTGCCAGCGGTACGGCGGGAACACCTCGCGCACCGAGTCCGGCATCATCGCGAGCAGCTCTTCGAACGAGACGTCGGGCGCACTCAGGTCCGAGTTCGCATCGAAGGAGACATCCTTGTCCATCGTCACGACCGAGCAGGCTACGCCATCGGCGGACCGCCCCCGCTAGCCGTGCGCCGTCCTGTGGATGATCACGATCGCGGAGTCGTCACCCGGACCACCGGCCGCCGCGACGAGCTCGGCCGCGCCGCCCTCGAAGCCCTGTGCGACAAGGCGTTCCGCGTGCCCGGCGAGCCGGTCGGTGCCCCGCCCGATGTCGCGCCGCGGCGTCTCGACCATCCCGTCGCTGTAGAGGAACAACGCGTCGCCCGGCTTCAACTGCCCGTGGTTGACCTCGAACTCCGGCGCCTCCAGCAGCCCGAGCAGCGGCCCGTCGGACTCCTTCGTCAGCCACCGCCCCGACCACGCGTCGAACTGGATCGCCGGCGGATGACCGGCCGTCCGCACGTCGAAGTCCCCGCTCTTCAGATCGACCGCGACGTGGACGACGGTGGCGAAGTCGTCGTCCCAGTCCTGCCGCCGCATGTACCGGTTCGCCGACGGCAGGAACTCCACCACCGGTACGACGCCGAGCAGTCCACCGAACGCACCGGACAGCAGCAGCGCTCGCGTACCCGCGTCGATTCCCTTGCCCGAGACATCGACCAGCGCGACCTCCAGCACGTCGCCACGGGTCGTCGAGACGACGAAGTCGCCGGAGAACGTCGAGGTCCCCGCGGGCCGGATCGCGGCCTCGGCCCACCAGCCGGACGGCAGGTCCGGCAGCACGCCCTGGGCGGTGAGCGTGTCACGCAACTCCGTCAGCATCGACTCGCTGCGCGTCCCCGGGACGCCGAGCCGGCTGCGGACCTTCGCCGAGGTGATGACGATCCAGCCGACGATCCCGAGCACCAGGACGAACCCGGTCTTCGGCAGGTCCGGCGGCCGCGACATCACGATGTAGGAACCGGCGGCCAACGTGATCAGGGTCAGCGCCACCAACTGCCGGAAGCGCAGCAGCAGACCGCCGAGGAGCAGCGGGACGACCAGCAGCGAGGCCGGCACGTGATTCGGCCACGCAAGGCTGCAAGCGCTGCTGACGAGTGCCGTCAGCAGCAAAACGACGAACGCCATCTGGTGCGAACGGCGCGCGCGCCGTGCCAGTGCTTCAGCCCTGCGGCTGAGCCGTCGTACCTCAGCGAGACCGCGGCTCCTGTTCATGGTGTGAAGAAGATAACGGGACTCCCCGGTCCGCGCATCCACTCGTAACACAACTGATGGCTGTCAGCTCTTGCGAGTGAGGCCGGTGCGCTGGCACCTGGGGCACCAGAACAAGTTGCGCCCGGCCAATATCTCGGTCCGGATCACCGAGTGGCAGACATGGCAGCGCTGCCCCTGCCGGCGGTAGACGTACACCTCGCCGCCGTGGTCGTCCTGGCGCGGGTCCCGCCCCATCGCCTCGGGAGTGTGGTCGTCGGCAACGGTGTCGATCCGCCCGGTCTCGACGCCGTACTTCATCAGCTCGAGCAGGTCGTCCCACATACCCTGCCACTCGCGCCTCTTCACCAGGTGACCGCGCGTCATCGGGTGCAGCTTCGCCCGGAACAGCACCTCGGCGCGGTACACGTTGCCGACACCGCTCAGGACCTCCTGGTCCATCAGCAACTGCCCGATCGGCAGCTTGCTGCGGTGAATTCGTTTCCAGGCCAGGTCGGGATCGGCGTCGTCGCGCAGCGGGTCCGGGCCGAGCCGCGCGAGCAACGTCTCGCGCTCGGGATCGGTCAGCACCTCACACACGGTCGCTCCGCGCAGATCGGCGTACGACGTCTCGTTCTGCAACCGGAGGCGGACCTGGCCGACCGGTTCGGGGACCGGCGCCGGGCCGAAGTCGACCTTGCCGATCAGCCCGAGGTGGATGTGCAGCCAGCCGGCACCCTCGAAATCGGCGAGGAAGTGCTTGCCGTGGGCCTCGGTCTGGCGCAGAACGTGTCCGTTCAGCAGCGCGGCGCCGTCGGCGAACCGGCCCTGCGGGCTGGACGCCTGGACCGGGCGGCCGCCGAACGCGTCCCAGACGTCGTTCGCCAGCCGGTGCAGGGTGTGACCTTCAGGCATGATTCCTCTTATGGGGACGACAGGTGGTGCGAAGGGCGGCGGCCGCAGCGGTCCGCCCACTCCGGCGGTCGTCGGCACCGGCCGCTCGATGCGGGCCCGGGACGTGTCCCGCCGGCGACAGCCGGTCAACCGCCGGCCGGTGCTGCCGCCGGCGGCTGACGACAAGGATCATGGCGACGACAAGGATCAGGACAGCGGCGGCAGCTCGCCGGTCGACTCGTAGTCCGACAGCATGGCGATCCGGCGGGTGTGCCGGTCCTCGCCGGAGTAGTCGGTGGCCAGGAAGGTGTCGACGAACCCGGTCGCCTCGTCCTCGGTGTGCATCCGCGCCCCGACGCTGATCACGTTCGCGTTGTTGTGCTCGCGCCCGAGCCGCGCGGTGTCGGTGCTCCAGGCCAGGATCGCCCGGACCCCCTTCACCTTGTTGGCCGCGATCTGCTCGCCGTTGCCGGAGCCGCCGATCACGATGCCGAGGCTGCCGTCCTCCTTCGCCACCCCCTCACCGGCCCGCAGGCAGTACGGCGGGTAGTCGTCGACGGCGTCGTACACGGCCGGGCCGTGGTCGACGACGTCGTGCCCGGCAGCCGTGAGGTGCTGGACCAGGTGGTTCTTCAGTTCGAAGCCGGCATGGTCGGAGCCGATGTGCACTCGCATGGCCAGAAGTCTTGCACCTGCTACCGACGGTCCGGCACGCCGGGCACGGTCAGCGCCCCGGTCAGCCGGGTCACCTCGGCGTACGCCTGCTCGTACGGCGTCCCCGCCGGATGCAGCGTGAACACCGCCACGATGGTCCGGTCGCCCGGCCCGACCGTCCCGGTGGTGTGCAACGCGTCACTGACCAGATCCACCGGGCTGTCCACCGGCTTGGCCTTGTCACTGCGGTAGCCGCTCGACCCGAGGAACCCGGACCAGCCCTGCTTGATGCTGAAGTCCTGCGCGAACACCGACGCGATCCCGAAGTACTGGTCGAAGCCGTCCGTGCCGTACCGGGTGGCCCGGTGCAGCAGGTCCATCACGAACTCCCGGACCGGCGCCGGCGCCTGCTCCAGGATGTATCGATAGATCCGGACGGTGTCCGCGGCCGTGATGGCGACGTACCCCCAGAACCCCGGATGGGTGGCCGGCGGCCCGGCCGTGTGGGTCAGGCCGAGCCGCTTCACCATCCGGTCGACTATCGAGCCGCCACCGAGCTCGTCCCAGTAGTGGCTCGCCGCGTCGTCGTCGCTGCTGCGCAGCATCGCCTCGAGCCGAGTCCGGTCGCTCGCCGGCACGCCGTACGCCGGAGCATGGTCCCAGAGGTAGTCGAGCACTATGAGCAACTTCACCACGGACGCGGACCGGAACCGGTGGTCCGCGTTGTGCTGCTGCAGGAACAGGCCGGTGTCGCGGTCGTACACGGCGACACCGGCCGTCACTCCGGTCGGCACGGTCAACGTCATCGGAAACCTACTCACCAGGTGGACGAAGTCATCGGTGAGCAACCTTCACCAACTGGCCCGGCCGCAAACAAGCCTTGAACCACAGACCGAAATCAGTCGAAGATCGGGCCGCGGTCCCGGGTCCGCTTGATCTCGAAGAAGCCCTCGGTGCCGGCCACCAGCCGGACGCCGTCCCAGAGCTTGCCGGCGGCCTCGCCCTTCGGCGCCGGCGTCACGACCGGGCCGAAGAAGGCGGCGCCCTCGACCGAGATGACCGGGGTGCCGACCTCCATCCCGACCAGGTCCATGCCGGCGTGGTGCGACTTCTTGAGGGCGTCGTCGTAGTGGTCGGTCTCGGCGGCCTCGATCAGCGAAGCCGGCAGGCCGGCCTCGGCCAGGGCTTCCTGCACCACGTCACCCTTGCCGTCGCCCACGCCGCGGCCGTCGACATGGATTCGATTGCCGAGCGCGGTGTAGAGGGGCAGCAGCACCTCGTTGCCGTGCGCCTGCTCGGCGGCGATCAGGACCCGGACCGGGCCCCAGAGGTTGCGGAGATTGGCTTTGTACTTCTCGTCGAGATGGTCACGGCCATCGTTCAGGACGGCCAGGCTCATCACATGCCAGGTCGTCGTCACATCGCGGACCTGCTCGACCTCGAGCATCCAGCGAGATGTCATCCAGGCCCAGGGGCAGGCCGGGTCGAACCAGAAATCGGCGGAGGCAGTCATATTCACCATCATACAAAGTTGAAGGAACGGGATCCGGCGTCAGATACCGGCTTGGTATCCAATACCCAATGTCGCGGGGAAACCCTCAGCCATCCCGGCAGCCAGGTGCATAGGATGCCGACATGCCTGGAACCAACCTGACGCGCGACGAGGCGCGTACCCGTGCCGGGGTGGTCAGCGACGTCAGCTACGCGGTCGAGCTGGACCTGACCAACGCCCCGAGCGGCGCTCCGACCTTCCGGTCGGTCACCACCCTCACGTTCGCCGCCGAGGCCGGCGCGGACACCTTCGCCGACCTGATCGCGGAGAAGGTGCGTGAGGTGACCCTCAACGGCCGCTCACTCGACCCGGACACGGTGTACGACGGCGCCCGCGTCCAGCTGGACGGGCTGGCGGAGCGCAACGAGCTGGTCGTGGTTGCGGACTGCACCTACTCGCGTACCGGTGAAGGGCTGCACCGCTCGGTCGACCCGGCCGACAAGGAGACCTACCTCTACACCCAGTTCGAGGTGCCGGACGCCCGCCGGGTGTTCACGACCTTCGAGCAGCCGGACCTCAAGGCCCCTTTCACCTTCACCGTGTCCGCCCCGGCGCGCTGGGTGGTCATCTCGAACGCGCCGACGCCCGAGCCCACGCCGTACCAGGGTGAGAACGGCGAGGAGCTGGCGCGCTGGGAGTTCCCGCCGACCGAGCGGATCTCGACGTACATCACCGCGGTCGTGGCCGGTCCGTACCACGTCGTCACCGACTCGTACGACGGTCCGCACGGCAGCTACCCGTTGTCGCTGCTGTGCCGGCCGTCGCTGAAGGACGCGCTCGACATCGACGACCTGTTCGAGGTGACCAAGCAGGGCTTCGAGCTGTTCGAGCGGGCGTTCGGGACGCCGTACCCGTTCCACAAGTACGACCAGGCGTTCGTGCCGGAGTACAACATGGGCGCGATGGAGAACGCGGGCTGCGTGACGCTGCGGGACGAGTACCTGTTCCGCAGCCGGACCACGCACGCGGAGATGGAGGCCCGCTCCAACACAGTGCTGCACGAGCTCGCGCACATGTGGTTCGGCGACCTGGTCACGATGACCTGGTGGGACGACCTGTGGCTGAACGAGTCGTTCGCCGAGTGGGCCAGCCACTGGGCGCAGGCGGTCGCGACGACCAAGTACGCCGGCGCCTGGACCACGTTCTGCAACGCGCGGAAGAACTGGGCCTACCGCCAGGACCAGCTGCCCTCGACGCACCCGATCGCGGCGGACATGGTCGACTTCCACGCGGTCGAGGTGAACTTCGACGGCATCACCTACGCCAAGGGTGCCTCGACGCTGCGCCAGCTGGTCGCGTTCGTCGGTGAGGACACCTTCATCGCCGCGCTGAAGGAGTACTTCTCCGACCACGCGTTCGGCAACACCGAGCTGACCGACCTGCTGAAGCCGCTGGAGAAGGCGTCCGGGCGGGACCTGGACGACTGGACCGAGCGCTGGCTGCGGACGGCCGGCGTCAACACGCTGCGGGCCGACTTCGCGGTCGATTCCGAGGGCGCCTTCACGTCGTTCGCGATCGAGCAGACCGCCGCGGAGAACTTCCCGGTCCTGCGACCGCACCGGCTGGCCGTCGGCCTGTACCGCCGTACCGGGGAAGGGCTCGTGCGGACCGAGCGGTTCGAGGTGGACATCGACGGGCCGCGCACCGAGCTCGCCGAGCTGGTCGGCGCGACCCAGCCGGACCTGGTGCTGCTGAACGACGACGACCTCACTTACGCCAAGATCCGGCTGGACGAGCGGTCCCGGGCGACGCTGGTCGAGTCGATCGACCAACTGCCCGAGTCGTTGCCGCGGGCCCTGGCCTGGGGCGCTGCCTGGGACATGACCCGGGACGCGGAGATGCCGGCCAGCCAGTACGTCGGCATCGTGCTGCGCGGGATCAAGGCCGAGACCGACCTGACCGGTGTCCGCTCGCTGCTCGCCCAGGCGACCAACGCGATCAACCTGTACGCAGCCCCGGACAACCGGCCGGCGCTGCGGGCGCAGTTCGAGCAGGCGCTCGCCGAGCTGCTGTCCGGCGCCGAGCAGGGCAGCGACCACCAGCTCGCGTTCGCTCGCGCGTACAGTTCCGCGGTGTTCTCCGACTCCGGTGCAGACAGGTTGGTGGCGTGGCTGGACGACCGGGAGCTGCCGACCGGTCTGGTGGTCGACACCGACCTGCGCTGGACGCTGATCGTCGCGCTGGCCCGGCTCGGCCGGATCGGCGCCGACGAGATCGAGGACGAGCTCACCCGCGACACCACGATCACCGGGCAGGAGCGCGCCGCGCAGGCACGGGCCGCCCGGCCGACCGCCGAGGCCAAGGAAGAGGCGTGGCGGATCGCGGTCGAGTCCGGGGACACCCCGAACGAGACGCAGTTCCGGACGATCCTCGGCTTCCAGCAGCCCGGCCAGGAGGACCTGCTCCGGCCGTACGTCGACAAGTACCTGAGCGCGGCCAAGGACGTGTACACGCGGCTCGGCTCGTCGATGGGCGAGAACGTGCTGGTCTACCTGTCGCCGCGCAACCTCCCGGAGCAGCCGACGCTCGACGCGCTGTCGTCCTGGCTGTCGACTGAGTCGTCTGCGGTGGACGCTCCGACCCTGCGCTATGTCAGCGAGGCCCAGGCCGACCTGACCCGCGCGCTGGCGGCGCAGGCTCGCGACGCCAGCTGAGGTCTCGACCACAACACCGCCGGTCTGGGTGAGACCGGCGGTGTTGTGTTGGACCGGCTACCGGTAAAACTGGGTCGGTGCCCGCTTCTGACCCCGCCCTGGCAGGTGCGGCAGCCGTAGCGCTGACCGGACTCGCAGAGGCGTACCGTCCTCGCCCTGTCACCCCACTGATGCCCTGGCGCTACCCGCACCGGTTGGTGAAGCCGTACGTCATCACCGCGCGCGGACGGCAATGGGACGACCAGATGGTCGAGGTCGCGCAAGCCACGGCCACCCGGCAGCTCGAGTTCGACGACGCGATGGGAGCAGTCGGGCTCGGCGTCGTCGTACTGCACCTCGGGGACGACGGGATCTACCTGGTCGTGCAGAGCTGGGCGAAGGACTTCCAGTCCCGGCTGAGCATCTTCAGCGGGATGGATGTCGACGATCTGCGGCCCGCCCCGATCGGCGCGGCCCCGTGCGTGTGGGAGCTCGAGGTGCTCAGCCACGAACGCGCGGCCTACGTGAACCACATCCTCGGCGCCGAGGTCGACGTGGACTCCTGGCTCGACGACGCCCTCGACACCCGCCCGCAGCCGAAACACGACGGCATCCCCTCCGGGACCTAGTCGCAGATCGCGTTGTCGACGAGCGTCTTCGCGGTCCGCTCCTGGCTGAACAGGGCCTCCATGGAGTCGTTGAGCTGGGTCGACATCGAGACGACCACACTCTCCCGGCCGTCCGCGGTCGCCCCGAGCCGGGTCTTGTACCGATCTGGTCGCCGCCCGGGATCCACACCGAGCCGCCGCACGGCAAGTCTCGCGAGAACAGGCCCAGTCCGTACCGCGCCCCCGGCCAGATCTGCTCAGCCGTCTCGTCCACACCGACCGTCCGCATCAGCTCCCGGAGCTGCGCCGGCTTCAGCAGTCGTCCGCCGAACAGGGCAGGCACGAAGACGTCGAGATCCTTCACGGTCGAGATGTAGCCGCCGGACGCGTCCGCGTCGATCAGCTCGGTGGTGTCGGTGTACTCCCCCGGCGTGAACCGCGTGTACCCGCGGGCCTGCGGCCCGGCGATCCGTGGGTCCGTCCCGGGGAAGTAGGTGTCCTTCAGCTTCAGCGGACGGACGATCCGCCGCCCTCCAGTAGGTCAAGCACTTGCCTGGAGGCTGTCAGCGCCGGGGATCGTTCACCATCGCCCGCGGTCCCGGACAGTGGTAGCGCGAACGCTACCCGTGAAGGTCAAACGATTGTTCTTCGGCGTACAGTGAGGAGCCGACTGCGGGCCGCGATTCGCTTCTGCAGAAGGAGATTCTGATCACGTGAGCAGTACTCATTTACTTGCTGGTTCGGTTTAAGCTGCACGCAGTTAACCGCCACAGGGGAATCTGGGGAGGGACCCTTGCCGTGACACCCGTGGATCACCGGAGGCCGCCCGCCCGCGCCGCCCGGAGACAACACAAGAGCCCTTCCCGGCAGCGCACCGACCCTCAGCAGGGCCACGCACGCAAACCCCAGCGATCGCACAGCGCGGTGGGCGCGGCGATCGTGGCGGCCGCCGCGATGGTCGCCGTGTTCGCGTTCATCCTGACCAGAGGATCGTCCTCACCACCCGCCGACGACGCGCTCCGGAGCGGGAGGGCGGACGGCGGAGCCGGGGCGCCGGCCGCGAGCGCGCCGGCACAGACTTCGGATCCGTCCGCGTCGGGCAACACGGCCAAGGCGGACCGCAAACCGCCGGCCACCTCCGCACCGAAGGCCAAGGCGATCGCGCCGAGCCCGACACCCGACACCGGTCCCGCCTCACCGGTCTTCAAGCGTGGCCAGTGGATCGTGGTGATGGAGAAGTACGGGACCGACGGCGGCCTCGACGCCGAGCCCCTCGCGAAGGCGACCGCGGTCAAGTTGATCACCGCCGGCATCCCAGCCAAGGCGATGCTGGTCAACGGGCAGTACCGCGGGATCGCGAACAGTTCGATGGAGCCGGTCACCGACACCTGGATGGTCTACCTCGGCCCCGGTACGTCGTCGGCGCAGATGCTGGACCTGTGCTCCGACCCGCGAACCCAGCGCGTCTACAGCAACTCCGCCTGCCCCACCTACGAACCGGCCGGCACGCCCGCGGGCTGATCGGTCGCCAACCGGGCATGCAGGTGGGAGTCGTGGCGTTGGCCGGTGGGTTCGACAAAATAGTCGCGCATGGTGCCTTCCAGTTGGAAGCCGGCGCGCGTTGCGACCCTGCATGAGCCCTCGTTGACCAAGGCGTGGTCCAGGGACAGGCGGTGCAGCCCTAGTCCGTCCTTGGCGAAGGCCCAGCGGGATGCTGCGTCCAGTGCCCGTGCCGCAAGCCTGCGGCCGCGTGCGGCCGGGCTGACCCAGTACGCGACCACGGCCTGGTCCGGCACCCGGTTGACGTCGCGGACCGACACTGTGCCGAGCACGTAGTCGCTCGCGGCGTCCGCGATCGCGAACACCGCGCTGCCACGCGACCAGCCGTCGATGCGCGACTCCAGCCAGCGCTTCGCCCGCAGGTCCGCGGGTGTGCGGATCACCGCCGTACCCGCGGTCCAGCGAAGGACACCCGGATCCCGCAGTGCTTCGGCGACCGCCGGCTCGTCCGTTGCCACGAACGGTCGCAGGACCAGATCGCCCAGCGCGATGCGAGTCGGCTGGAGCACCGGGCTCACTGCTTGTGCGGCTCGTTCGCGTGCAGGAGCGGAGCCTGGTGCGCGTGCTCGCCCAGCTGCTGTACGCCGGTGACCAGACCGCCGGTGAGGTCACCAGTGGCGAACGACGTCTGCATGGCCAGCGCAGCCAGGCCGGCCGACGCGTCGGACAGCTGCCGCTTCGCGAGTGACCCGGTGACGATCTCCAGCCGGCGGCCGGCCGGGTCGACGTACACCAGGACGGTGCGGTCCGGGTCGTCGAGCTCGTTCAGCAGCTCCAGCGCGAACGGCCGAGTCTCGGAGTCGGCGCCGCCGACGTACACGGAGAAGCGCAGGCCGGAGACCTCCTCGGCGTGCCGGACCGCCCGCTCGATGTCGTAGAGCTGATCAGGGGTGAAAGCGTCACCAGCTGGCACTTGCGCCTCCGGTCGAACGGGCGACGCCGGCGCCGGCGGTCGCGGTGGTCCCCGGAGCGCCGGGCAGCTCGGGCAGGTGGGCGGGGTCAGGCTTGGTGGCGGTCGGCCCGTTGATCCAGACCGGCGGGGCCCACCAGGACAGGCCTGGGCGGTAACGCGGTCCGCTCGCGATCGACGACGCGAAGACCAGGAGCGTCACCACCGCGATGACCAGTGCGGGGATGCCGACGAACACCAGCAGGGTGTGGCCGGAAACTTCAGTGATCACACCGCAGAGCCTAGTCCCCCGGCTCCCCGCACTCGCTGAGGGCCTCTCGACAACCTCCTACCCCGCGCGAAGCGCGGCTGCCTTCCTTCTGCTTTCAGCAGCCGCCGCAGTTGTAGTAGGTCACATCCCAGTGGTTGCTCTCGAGGGCGTAGATGTTGCCGGCCGCACTCCGCCACTGGGCAGCGCCGTCACCGCGGTCGGCGATCCGGGTGAAGGTGTTGCGGATGTAGTTCCCGACACAGGTGTAGAGCGAGAAGTCCACCTTGTAGCCGTTCCGGTGGCTGTACGTCCCGCTCGCGTGGCCGACCTCGGTGCCACCGGTCAGGTTGATCGCGCACCCACTCGCCTGCTTCAGCGTGCGGACGCCGTACACGGTGGTGTCGTTGATGTTGGTGAACGAGGTGCAGGTCGGGTTGTTCCAGTCGGAGCAGTTGCCGCTGGACGACCAGGTGATCCCGGCGGCCCGGAAGATCGACGTCGCCTGCGCGTGCGTCATCTTGGTGACCGCGGCGGCCTGCTCGACCGCGACCACACCGGGCAGCAGTCCGGCCAGTACGGCGACCAGCGGTACGAGCACGCGTCGGAGCACAGTCTTCATGGGGACACTCCTTGAAATACGGGGCGGATATTTCAGGGAGTGCACTTCCCAGGAAAGATATTGACGAAACGTCCGGCTGAATCAGAAACGAACATCCGAACACTGGTAGAAGGCGTTCGCCGTGTCGTGAATCGTCCAGACCGCGAGGATCATGTGCCGTCCGGTCCGGCCGCTCGGCACGGTGCCGGGGTGACTGACGTTGTTGGCCGGCCGGCCGCCGTTCATCGTGACGGTCAGGAACGGGTTCAGGTCGAGCGCCGAGCGGGTCAGCGGGGCGTTCTGGTCCCAGCCCTGCTTGGTGATGTAGTACTTGAAGTCCGTGGTGGCGTGCGGTGCGGTCAGGTACCAGCGGAAGTTGTTGCTCTGGCCGGCCGTGAGCTGCTCCGCCGGCCAGGCGCCGTTGCGCTGGTCGTCGAGCTGGGCGAACTGGGCCAGCCCGGCCGAGCAGAGCTTGCCGTCAGCAGGCCCGGCCGCCGGGAAGCCCTTCGGGCCCTCGACGCTCTGCGGCTCCCACTGGATCTGGCCGCAGTTCTGGACGGTGCCGTTCTGGCAGTGCTTGGCCCGGCTGGTCGGTCCGGTGGTGTAGCCGTGGCCGTACGCCAGCGGGACCGAGGTGCTGACCGTCAGCGCCAAGGCGCCGACGGCGATTCCGGCGAGGCTGAGTTTGCGTAGTCGGAGCATGCGGACAACTCCTTCGACTGTTGGGGCGGAAAGACAGTGAAGGAAGGCGCCTTCTCGATAAATAGAAAACAACCGTTCAAATCTATTGTCAACAGCTCGTGATCGAGTGGTGACTAAATGTTCAATGCGCCGATCAGTCGGCGCAGGCGCTGGTTGTTCGGGAGGTCCTCGATCAGGATCGGCGAGCCGTCCGGACCGCTCAGCGGGACCCGCCAGTTCGGGTACTCGTCGGTGGTCCCCGGCTGGTTCTGGGTACGGCGCTCGCCCACGGCATCCGTCAGCGCTACACCGACCAGCTTCGCCGGCGTGTGAGCGACGTACCGGTGCAATGCCTCGACGATGCGCTCCACGTCGCCGTCGGTGTTGCTCAGCAGGTGCCGCTCGCGCAATGCGTTCAGCCAGGAGTCCCGCTCGGCCTCGTCGACCTCGAGCTCCTCGGCGAACGGCCTGGTCAGCAGACCGAGCTCGTTGCGCAGTTGCACGTGGTCCCCAGCGAGGTAGCCGGCGGTCGGAGGCAGGTCATGCGTGGTCACGGTCGCCAGACACAGCTCACGCCAGCGCTCAGGCGACAGCGGAACCCCGTCTGCGTCTCGTTCGAACCATAGGACCGACGTGCCCAGCACGCCGCGCTCGGTCAGGTAGTCGCGCACCCACGGCTCGACCGTGCCGAGGTCCTCCCCGATCACAGCCACGCCGGACCGCATCGCCTCCAGAACGAGGATGCCGACCAGCGCCTCGTGGTCGTACCGGACGTAGGTGCCCTCGGTCGGTCGCTCCGGCGACGTCACCCACCAGAGCCGGAACATGCCGAGGATGTGGTCGATCCGCAGCCCACCACCGTGCCGCATCACCGCACGGACCAGGTCCCGCCAGGCGGCGTACCCGGTGTCGGCCAGTGCGTTCGGGCGCCACGGAGGCTGCGACCAGTCCTGCCCCTGCTGGTTGAACGCGTCCGGTGGCGCACCGACGTGGATGCCTGGCGCCAGCACGCTCTGCAGCGCCCACGCGTCCGCACCGTCCGGGTGCACACCGACAGCCAGGTCGTGTACGACGCCCAGCGACATGCCGGCCGCCTTCGCCCGGGCCTGGGTGCGGGCGAGCTGGTCGTCCAGCTGCCACTGCAGCCAGCAGTGGAACTCCACCGCATCCGGGTTCTCGTTGCGGAAGGCAACAACGGCCGGTGAGGTCGGGTCCCGCAGCTCCTCGGGCCACTTGCTCCACTCCGGCCCGTGCACGTCGGCGATCGCGGCCCAGGTGGCGAAGTCGATCAGCCCCTGGCTCTCCCGGTCGCAGTAGGCGCCGTACTCCGCGATCCGCCCGATCGACGGCCGGACACCGAACAGCAACTGCAGCGCCTCCCGCTTGGCCGCCCACACGCTGTCCCGGTCCAGTGCGGTCGGGTCCTCGCTCAGCGCCCGGGTCTGCAGGCTCAGCGCCCGGACCCGATCCCGTTCGGCCGGCGCGAGGTCGCCGTACTCGTCGATGTCCTCGATGCGGAGGTAGATCGGGTTGCCGAACCGCCGCGAGGCCGGGAGGTACGGCGAGGGCTCCATCCGGCCCGCGGTCTCCGCCGCGTGCAGCGGGTTCACCAGCACGAAGCCGGCGCTCAGGTCGGTCGCGGACCAGGCAGCGAGGTCTGCGAGGTCGTGCAGGTCGCCGATACCCCAGGAGCGGCGAGAGCGGACGGAGTACAACTGGAGCACCCAGCCCCAGGTGCGGTGCAGCTTCTCCGGCTCCAGCTTGCGCGGGGTGACGATCAGCGTGCTGACCGAGATCTCCGGACTGCTGCCGACCCGCGCGCACAACCGGTGGTAGCCGGTCGGCAGGTCGCCCGGCAACTGGAACGTGGCCTCACCGACCTGCGCGCCATCGATCCACTCCGGCTCGATCCAGCGGTCCTGCTGCGTGATGTCTCGCCGGTGACCGCCGTCCTCCAGGTCCACCCACACCTCGACCGGGGACCCGTGCGGCAGGTGTACGGCGAACCAGGGCGTCCAGCCCTCCCGCATCACCACAGTCGGCGGCAACGTACGACGCCAACGCGCCTGCCGGTGCTCCTCCAGCGCCTCCGCAGCCTTCTCCGGCGTGGACGCGTCCACACCGAGCGCCGCGAGTACGGCGGCCACCACCTCGCTGGAGACGATCACATGCTCGCCCTGCCAGTTCCAGTACTCCGTCGCCACGCCATGGGCAACCGCTAGCTCGACAAGGGCCGGAGTAGGAGCTGTCACCTCAGCGAGTCTGCCGCATCACCCGCCCTTCCGCGCAACGCCGCGCGCCGGACTGTTACCCGTTTACCCGTTCGCGCGGCGACGACTGAGCAGCAGTACGGCGACCAGCAGCACAGCGCTCGCGATCACCAGGCCGATGGCGACGCCGGCCATGTTGTCGGTGAGCTGGTAGAGGGCAGTCGGCCAGATGACCAGCAGGATGGCGCAACCGACGACTGCGTACGCCGACGCCTGCCGGCGACCGTACGCGACCAGCAGAGCTGCCGGACCGGCCGTGCCGACGGCGAGCGCCATGATCTCGCCCCGCTCCTGGATCAGCCAGCAGATCGATGAGCTGAACATCGCCGCCCCGGCCAGCGACCACGCGGTCATCTGATCGCGGACCAGGCCGAGCATCCCCATCACGAAAGCGACCAGGATGAACCCGGTCCCGGCGATCCCGGCGGTGTTCGAGGACCCGCCGGTGTCCGGAGTCAGGACATCTGCCGTGATCACCAGCACACCGACGGCCAGGATCCCAAAAGTTGCCACCAGCAACGAAGATCCCGCCAGCCACCAGAGTCCGGCTCCTGCCAGCACCAGCGCGACGGCGACCCCGACGATCCGGCCGGTTTCGCCTTCGATCGCGACGTACGTGGCGAAGCCGGCGACGCAGCACCCCAGCGAGGCCAGCGCCGAGCTGAGCTGTTCGCGTCGGCGCAGGACGCCGAGGACGGCCGCGGCGCCGAGCAGTACCACCGCCGCGCTGGTCCCGGTGCTCACGCGGGCGGCTCGGCCCATCTCACCCCAGTTCGCCACCGTGAGCAGCGCGACCGCGCCGAGGAGTAACGCCCCGCCGATGTAGCCGAGCACCTCGATCAGCGCACTGGAGTGGCTCGCCGTCGGCGGCGGCTTGGGTTTCGCGGCCGGCTGCTCGGCGGGTGGTTGCGGCCGCGCCCGGCCTGGGTCGGCCAGCGCCGCAGCGACCTCGGCGTCGGCGGCATCCCGCAGCGCCTCGGCCTGGTACTGGCGCAGCACGCCCGCGCTCACGAGCCTGAGCAGCTCGTCATCCAGCCGGCTGGGCATGCGATCGCGTCTCCCTTGTCTTTCTCACTAAGATCGGGCGGCGAGATGCCTATTCTGACCAGCTACCTTGTGTCCTTGTTCAGTCACCCCCTGTTTTCGCTGCCCGAGCAGTTCCCGACCTTCTTCCGGTACGGCAACGACGGCAGGCTGGAGGTGACCGACCAGATCGTCATGGTCCCGGCCCGGATCGCGGGCCTGATCATCGGCTTCCTCGTGCTGCGCTGGGTGCTGCACAAGGTGATCCGCCGGTTCGCCCGCCGGACCGGGAACGGCGCGGTCGCCGGAGTGCTCTCGAAGTCCAAGATCGGCCAGGAGTTCGTCGAGAACACGCTGGCCAGCCAGCGCCGGTCGCAGCGCGCCGAGACGATCGCCTCGCTGCTGTGCAGCACGGTGACGATCGTGCTGACCGCCGTCCTGGTGGTGATGGTGCTGGCCGAGCTCGGCTTCAACATCCTGCCGGTGATCGCCTCGGCGAGCATCATCGGCGTCGCCCTCGGCTTCGGCGCCCAGACGCTGGTGAAAGACTTCCTGGCCGGCGTCTTCATGATCTTCGAGGACCAGTACGGCGTCGGCGACCTGATCGACATGGAGAAGGCGACCGGTGTGGTCGTCGCGGTCGGCCTGCGGATCACCACCCTGCGCGGCGAGGACGGCACCACCTGGTACGTCCGTAACGGCGAGGTGCTCCGGGTCGGCAACCTGACCACCCGCGACCCGGGCAGCTCGGCGCCGTCCGGGGTCGGCAGCGCCACCGAGCGGGCCGAGGAGGCTAGGCCGGACGACGAAAGTGCGGAGACCGGAACACCGGCCGAAAGCCGAGCTTCAGGTACAGCCGCTCAGCCGCAGAGCCCTCGACCACCTGCAAGGTGAGCCGCCCGCCGGCCGCGTCCCGGCGCGCCTGGCCGAGCAGCTCCGAGGCCAAGCCGCGACCCCGGTACGCCGGTTTGGTCGCGACGGCGTAGATGCCGAAGACGTCGGCCGTGCGGAACACCAGCGTGATCGAGGCCGGGTCGCCGTCGACCCGCAGCAGGTAGAGGGACTGGTCCGGCGCGCGGTAGTTGCGCAGCGCCATCTTGCGGAGCTCCTGCCGCCACCAGTCCACGTCCGCGTCGTCCTCACCGAGGAACGCATCCGCCTGCACCTCCGCGAAGGCCTCCGCGTCCTCGTCCGACGCGATCGCCTCGAGCGGCTCGCCGGTCGCCTCATCGGCCGGCGCCTCCATGTGGACGAGCACCTCGGCCGGCTCGAACCCAGCCGCGGTCAGGCGCTCCTCCCAGCCTTCGCCGCTCCACGGCACCAGCCGCACCGCCGCCGTACCCTCCGGGACGTCCACGTCTGCGGTCAGCGGGATCCAGCAGGAGAAGAAGTCGTCCGCGCCGACCACCTCGATCCCGTCGGCCGCACGCCTGATGTGACCTCGATGGGCGGCCAGGAAGGCCAGGTGGTTGTCGAGCAGCACCGCATCGTCCAGCACAGCCGCAGTATGCGCCCCGCGGTCAGACCCGGTCTGGCGGGATCACGACAACTCGCCCCACACAGCAGCACGCCGCCCGCGCAACGCAGTGCGCGGGCGGCGTGCGGTGGTTCTCAGGCGGTGAAGCTGACCTCGAGGGTGATCGGGGTCGCGGCCAGAGCCTGGGAGACCGGGCAGTTCTTCTTCGCGCCCTCGGCGAACTCGGCGAACTGGTCGGCGGTCAGGCCCGGCACGCTGCCGACCACCGTCAGCTTGATACCGGTGATGCCCTCCCCCGGCTGGAAGGTCACGTCGGCCTGGGTGTCCAGCGACGCCGGCGGGTTGCCGGCCTGCGCCAGGGCGTGCGACAGCGCCATCGAGAAGCACGCCGAGTGGGCGGCGCCGAGCAACTCCTCCGGGCTGGTCCTGCCGCTGGCCTCCGGCTCGGTCCGGGCGGCCCAGGTCACGTCGAACGTGCCCAGCCCGGACGACTCGAGGCTGGTCTGACCGGCCCCCTCCAGCAGCGAACCTTCCCAGTGGGCCTTGGCGGTACGGGTAGCGGCCATGCTCGTGTTGTCTCCTTCGAAAGAGAGATTCAGCGGCCGGACACGTCGATCGCGCCCGGGTACTGCGGTTCGTCGGTGTTCACCATGCTGTGCGCGGCCATCACCATGTAGGTCCAGATCTCCTCGTCCCGATCTGGTGGCAGCGCGATCTCGTCCAGCGCGGCACGCATGTGGCCGAGCCAGCGGTCCCGGGCGCTCGGGGTGACGGCGAACGGGGCGTGCCGCATCCGCAGCCGGGGGTGCCCGCGCTGCTCGGAATACGTCCGCGGGCCACCCCAGTACTGCTCCAGGAACATCCGGAAGCGCACCTCGGCCGGGCCGAGGTCCTCCTCCGGGTACAGCGGGCGAAGCTCCGGGTCGGCGGCGACACCGCGGTAGAAGGCCGCCACCAGCCGGCGGAACGTCTCGGCCCCACCGACAGCGTCGTAGAAGCTCAGTTGCTCAGTCATAACCGTCCCAGTGTCTCAAGTGGTCACAACGTGTTCGAGCAGGGCATGCCGTTCTGCGGTCGCGATGGGCCTTTTGGCGTGGGTGTTTCCGTCCACGGTGACCAGCACGGAGACCGCCTTGGCGTACACGTCCTCGCCGCTGCCGCTGCGGTCGACGATCCGGGACCCCAGCGTGTACGACGACGCGCCGACCGACTCCACCCAGACGTCGACGTCGTACGGCGGGTGCCGGAGCAGGATCGGGCGTAGGTAGTCGACGGTCTGGCTGACCAGGACGACCGGGTGATCGGCGAAGAAGTCGCCGGTCGTGCCCATGATCTCGGACAGGAACGCGATCCGGGCTTCCTGCAGGTAGTCGAAGTACCGGACGTTGTTGACGTGGTCGTAGGAGTCGATGTCGGACCAGCGGACCAGAACCGGGTGCGTGAAGGTCACGAGCCCACCAGCTTCGAGAGGGCCGCGCGCTCGACCGGGCTGATCCGGCGGAGGCGGTTGGCGGCGAAGTCGAACGGGACCAGCTTGGTGCGGGCCTCGACGTAGGTCCGGCGCTCCGGCTCGGCGTCCAGGATCTCGTAGTCGACCGTGAACGAGGCGGCCCTGATCTCGCTGATCCACAGCTCGATCCGGACCGGTTCGGGCCGGAAGTGCAGCGGCGCGCGGTACTGCACCTCGTGCCGGGCCACCAGCAGGCCGGTCTCCAGGTCGTCGGCGCCGAGTTCCTTGGCGGTCCGGAACAGGAAGTCGACCCGGGCGTCCTGCAGGTAGTCGACGTACCGGCCGTTGTTCACGTGGCCGAGCGCGTCCTGGTCACCCCAGCGCAGCGGGCAGTGGTAGACGTGGCGGTTGTGATGATCCACACGGCGATCATTGCATCCGGGGTACTTCCGGCGTGACACAGCGTGGGTAATGTCATCCCCGGCACGACCATGGACCGTTAGGAGCACGTGGATGACCGACCAGCGGGTGGCGATTGTGACCGGGGCGGCCCGGGGAATCGGCGCGGCCGTGGCGCAACGGCTCGCCGCGGACGGGAACGCGGTTGCCGTCCTCGACCTGGACGAGGGCGCCTGCTCCGGGACCGTGAAGGCGATCACCGAGGCGGGCGGTACGGCGATCGCGGTCGGCTGCGACGTCAGCAAGGCCGACCAGGTCGCGGCGGCGGTCGAGCGGGTGGTCGCGGAGCTGGGCAAGCCGACCATCCTGGTGAACAACGCCGGCGTGTTGCGCGACAACCTGCTGTTCAAGATGTCCGATGACGACTGGGACACGGTCATGTCGGTGCACCTGAAGGGCAGCTTCCTGATGTCCCGCGCGGTCCAGGCGCACATGGTCGAGGCCGGGTACGGCCGGCTGGTCTTCCTCTCCTCGACCTCGGCGCTGGGCAACCGCGGCCAGGCGAACTACGCCTCCGCCAAGGCCGGCCTGCAGGGGCTGGCGAAGACGCTGGCGATCGAGCTGGGCAAGTTCGGCGTCACCGCGAACGCGATCGCGCCCGGGTTCATCGAGACCGACATGACCGCGGCCACCGCGGCCCGGGTCGGGGTCGACTTCGAGGAGTTCAAGAAGGCCACCGCCGCGACCATCCCGGTGAACCGGACCGGCAAGCCCGAGGACATCGCCGCGGCCGCGTCGTTCTTCTGCAGCGAGGAGGCCGGCTTCGTGTCCGGCCAGGTGCTGTACGTCGCCGGCGGACCTCGCAACTAACGCAGAACTGAGGCGAACAGATGGCACAGGCCTTCACCGGCATCGACGATGTCGTGCACGCGGTCGGCACCCAGCTGGGCGAGACCGAGTGGCTGGAGATCACCCAGGAGCAGGTGAACCAGTTCGCAGAGGCGACCGGTGACCACCAGTGGATCCACGTCGACGTCGAGCGCGCCAAGAAGGGCCCGTACGGCGGGACGATCGCGCACGGCTACCTGACACTCAGCCTGATCGCGCGGTTCGGCGACGAACTGTTCTCGGTGAGCGGCGTCACCGCGAAGCTCAACTACGGCGTGAACAAGGTCCGGTTCCCGGCGCCGGTCCCGGTCGGCTCCCGCGTCCGGGCGAGCGCGTCGATCTCGAACACGTCCGAGACCCCGGCCGGGATCCAGGTCTCGCTGAACTGGGTCATCGAGCTGGAGAACTCGACGAAGCCCGCCTGCGTCGCGGAAACCGTCGTACTGCTGGTGCCTTAGAGGGGGCAGATCAGGACGGCGTGGGTGGCGACGCGGTAGTAGCCGAGCCACTCGTTGACCGCGAGCATTGGGGTGTTGCCGTCGTAGTTGGCGGTGTAGGCGGCCTGCACGCCCGCGTCGGCGGCGCGGCGCAGGGCGGCGCACTTGACCAGCTTGGCCATGCCGCGGCCGCGGAACTCGGGCATCGTCGCGGTCATCCGCGACCAGATCTTGGTGTGGTCGCCGATGCCCAGGGTGAATGCGATCACCCGGCCGTCGTACACCGCCGCCATACTCAGGTCGAGCACCACAGCCGGCGACGTCCACACTCCGTCGAGCCAGTCGTCGTACGGCCGGGAGGTGATCTTCGCGTCGCCCGGCTTCGTGCGCTGCGCGACCACGTCCGCCTCGTAGAGGCTGCGCGGGTCGACTTCGTTCAGCGGCACCAACTCCACCCCGGACGGCACGCCGGGGAGGTCGGGCGCCTTCCGCGGGTCGATCCCGGCGTAGTGCACCTGCCGCGTCTGCCGGTAGCCCCAGCGGGCCGCCCACTCGGCGGTCGACGGCTCGGCGAACACCCGGGCGCTCCTCGCCCCGGCCGAGCGCAGCTCCTCGTGCGTTGCCGTCAGCAACTTCGTCCCGATCCCCCGGCCGCGGTGGTCCGGCCGGACCAGGATGCGCAACTCGCCGTCCAGCGGGTCCGATCCCGCGATCAGCCCGGTCGACGCCCAGCCGACCACCTCGCCGGCCTCCACCGCGGCGAAGGTGCCCCGGCCCGGCACGGGAGCAGCGGAGAGTCCGCGCCGCAGCGCCGACGCAGTGACCACCAGGTACGGCGCATGCGCGTCATGTAACGCGATCGCGCCTTCGACATCCCCCGGTTCGGCAGGCCTGATCTCCATGCGAACTCCTTCGGCGAAGTTCCCCGGAAGATAACCCGATCCCGGCACGCACCGAATCCGGAAAGCCGTTACAGCTCTGTCTCATCGCGGATTCTTAACGCGTTGATCACCTGGTCGTATCTGCTGGTCCCGCGCCGTAGGCACGGGGCCAGCAGGCGCGGCCTAACCGACAAGTGGACGCAGGAGTCCCATTTCCGTTTGGATCCGGCGGTAGCCGAGCCAGTTGTTGACGGCAAGCATCGGGCCGTTCTCGTCGTCGTTCGACGTGTACGCAGCGGTGATCCCGGCCGCCGCGCAGCGACGCAGCGCGACCGACTTCACCAGCTTGGCCAACCCCCGACCCCGGTACGGCGGGATGGTCCCGGTCATGCCCGACCACGCGCGATCACTGTCGGTCTCGACCGCGGTGAAACAGGCCACCTCGTCACCGGCAACCGCCGCGACACTGAGCGCCTTGTCCAGAGCCGGACCGTTCCAGATCTCCTCGAGCCACTGGTCGTAGTCGATCGAGTCCAGGGGCGAGTCACTCGGCTCGTCCAGCGTGGCGACCGAGTCGGCGACGTACGCCTGCCGCGGGTCCAGCTGGTCCATCGACACCAGCTCGATGCCGTCCGGCGTCGGCGGCAGCTCGGGCAGCACGCGCGGATCGACGCGGGAGTAGTGCATCTGGCGCGTCCCGTCGTACCCACGGTTCCGCGCGAACTCGAGGCCGTCGGGATGCACGAAGGCTCGCGTCCGGACGGCGCCGACCTCGCCGAGGTGCTGGTGCAGTCGCTCGGCCAAGGCACTTCCGATGCCGTTGTTGCGGTGCTTCGGGTGCACGAAGATCGAGGTGTGGCTCTGGCCCGGTTCGCTGGTCCAGATGTTCAACGCGGCCGATCCCCAGGCGACCAGCTCGCCGTCGATCTCCGCGACCAGGGCGAGGAAGCGTTCCGCCGGCGCGGACACGGTGATCAGGTGCCGGGTCGCGGCCGGCGACATCACCTTGTACTCGTAGACCGCGCGCCGTACCGCCGTCACACCGTCGGCGTCGTCGCCGACAGCCGGCCTGATCCTCACGGGGTTCGCCATGCCCGGACCCTAACCAGCACACCGGTCACCCGCCACGGATTAACCACCTGAGGCGAACAGCAACGCGATCGCAACAGCTGCGCGCTCGCTGTGATTCTGCCGTGTAGCCGACTGGCACTAGAGTGGCTCGGTGCTGTCGGACTGATCGCCCCGACCGCCGGAAGTGCCATCGTGCTGGGACACGACGTGGTCACCGGCGGCGGGCAGTCCGCAGGCCCTTGACGGACCGTTGGGCGTCAGGCGTAAATAGCCACTATGCGCGTGACAGATGGTGCGACCGCGGCCGAGGTCTTCGCCGGCCTGATGGTGTCCGACGGCCCGCGAGACGAGTACGAGAAGGCTTTTGAGCCCTTTGCCCCGCTGATCGGGAGCTGGGACCTCGACGTCACCTGGTACGACGACGACGGCAACCTGACCCGGCAGACCAAGGGTGAGTGGCACTTCGCCTGGGTCCTCGACGGGCGCGCGGTCGCCGACATCTGGATCACGCCGAGCCGGGCCGCCCGGGCCACCGACGGCGACGGCGAGTGGGGCCTGTCGATCCGCATCCACGATCCCGAGCTGGACGCGTTCCGCTCGACCTGGATGGGTCCGAAGGCCGCGTTCGTGATGACGTTCATCGCCCGCGCGGAGGCCGACTCGATCCGGCTCGAGTCCCGCGAACCCCTGGCCACCAAGACTCGCTGGATCTTCACCGGCATCACCGAGACCGGCTTCCACTGGCGCAACGAGGACGAGGATGCCGACGGCAACATCATCGTCCGGCAGCGCTTCGTCGCCACCCGGCCGGCTCAGCCGTAGGTCCGCACCGCCGCCGTGGCGAGCTCGAGCATCCGTGCGCGAATCTCTGGCGGCTCCAGCACCTCGACGTTGTCGGCGAACCCGAGCAGCACTCCACACGCCGCCTCTCGCACTCGGAAGTGCATTGCCAGACGCGGCCAGCCGTCGTCCGACGGCACGTCTCGCGCCTGCTCCCCCTTCACGAGCATCGGTGAGGCGATCCGCCGTACCTGATCGACCGCCTCGGGCCGCACCCGCACGACCACCTCGACCCCGACCGGCATGTTCTGCTCCAAGCCGGATCGCAGCCGCTCCCACTCCGCCTGCACGTCCAGCTCCGCCGGCCGGTCAGCGACCTCCTCCAGTACGTCGACCTCCTGCACGCGCGACACGCGATACATCCGGGCCACTCCACGATGCGCTGCCACGAGATACCAACGCCCAGCCTGTTCGACCAGCCCCCAAGGATCGACAGTACGGCGCTGAGGCCGCCCCGCACTCGCGGACGCATACAACAGCCGCACCCGCCGACGAGTCACCACCGCCTGCCGTAGCACCGGCAGAGCCCCGGTGTCCTCGGCCTCTGCGAACCACCGCCGCCGGTCCACCACGATCGACCCCGACAACGCCTCCGCATCGCCCTGCAACTCCAGAGGCAACGTGGACGACAGCTTGCCCATCGCGGACTGCAACGCGTCCCGCAGCCCAAGCTCCTCCGACAACGCGGCCCGCCCCGACCACGCGAACAACGCCTGCGCCTCCCGCGGCGTCAGACCGCTTACGTCAGCGCGGTACCCGGGCAGCAGCACGCAGCCGCCGTTCCGCCCGCGCTCGGTGTACACCGGTACGCCGGCGGCCGACAACGCCTCCATGTCACGCATGACCGTCCGCGTCGAGACCTCCAGCCGCTCAGCCAACTCTCGTGCACTCAGGCGCGCATGCCGCTGCAGCAGCAGGATGATCTGCAACAACCGGTCGGCTCGCACGACTTCAGAATATGCGACAGGAGATGTCCTATATCCCCCGCGAGGCTGTCTCCATGACCAATCTCGTGAACGACCCACGCCCGATGCTCGCCCGTGCCCTGGACCAGACCCAGCGCATGATCGCCACCGTCGGACCCGACGAGCTGGACCTCCCCACCCCGTGCCCGGAGTACGACGTCCGGACCCTGCTCGGCCATCTGCTCACCGTTGTAGCCCGCATCGACCGTGCGCTGACCGGCGGCGACCCACTGGAGATCCCGCACATCACCACCGGCGTCGACGATGTCCCGACGACCTGGAAGGAACGCCGCACCGCACTCGACGCCACCCTCTCGGACGACACTGTTCTGACGCGGATCTGCAAGCTCCCTTGGGGCACGCTGCCCGGCGCCGCCGCCATCGCCGCCTACACCGGCGAGCTGACGACCCACTCATGGGACTTGGCCAAGGCGACGGACCGCACCAGCCTGCTCGACGACACGCTGGCGCTGCACTGCATGCCGCTCGTCCAGCAGTTCATCCCGGCGGACACGCGTGGCGGGCATGTCCCGTTCGGCCCCGTCGTACCGGTTGCCGACGACGCGTCGCCGTACGACCGCCTTGCCGGGTGGCAAGGACGTCAGCCGTAGGTTCTAGCCGACGATCCCGCCGTTGAGGGTGAGGCCGCCGTCGATCGTGATGGTCTGGCCGGTGATCCAGGACGCCTCGTCCGACAGCAGGAACCACACCAGCGAGGCAACGTCCTCCGGTGTGCCCAACCGCTTCAGCGGGTACGTCGACGCGACCTTGTCCTCACGGCCTTCGTAGAGGGCTCCGGCGAACTTGGTCTTCACCACCGCCGGAGCCACTGCGTTGACCCGGATCTCCGGGGCCAGCTCGACCGCCAGCTCGGCCGTCACCCGGGACAGCATCGCCTTGGTCGCGCCGTACCAGCCGATCCCCGGTGACGGCGCCAGGCCGGCCACCGAGGACAGGTTGACCACGGACCCGCCGTGGGCGCGCATCCAGGCGTCCCGGCAGGCCTTCACCCAGGCGATCGTGGCCAGCACGTTCGTGTCGACCATCTTCGCCGCGACGGCCTGGTCGACGTCGAGCAGCTTGCCGTAGATCGGGTTGATGCCGGTGTTGTTCACCAGCAGGTCCACCGACCCGTACGTCGCCACCGCAGCGGCGACCACCGTGGCCCGGTGCTCGGGATCGGCCGCCTTGCCGGCGACCGCGATCGCGTGCTCCCGGCCACCCAGGGACTCGACGGCAGCGTCGAGCGTCTCCTGGGTACGGCCGGTGATGACGACGCGAGCGCCATCGGCCACCAGGCGCTGCGCGATGGCCAGCCCGATCCCGCGGGATGCTCCGGTGATGATCGCCGTACGGTCCTGCAACGACATCAGCTGAGGCGCTCCAGGATCACGGCCATGCCCTGGCCGCCACCGACGCACATGGTCTCCAGCCCGAACTGCTTGTCCTCGAACTGCAGCCCGTTCACCAGCGTGGTCATGATCCGCGCACCGGTCGACCCGAACGGGTGGCCGAGCGCGATCGCGCCGCCGTGCACGTTCAGCTTGTCCTCGTCGATGCCGAGCTCCCGCGCAGAGCCGATCACCTGGACCGCGAAGGCCTCGTTGATCTCGACCAGGTCGATGTCGCCGATGCTCATCCCGGCCCGGGCCAGCGCCTGCTTCGACGCCTCGATCGGACCGAGGCCCATGATCTCCGGCGACAGGCCGCTGACGCCGGTCGAGACGATCCGCGCCAGCGGGGTCAGGCCGAGCTCGCGGGCCTTGGTGTCGCTCATGATCACGACCGCGGCGGCGCCGTCGTTCAGCGGGCAGCAGTTGCCGGCGGTCACCGTGCCGTCCGGGCGGAAGACCGGTTTGAGTCCGCTGACGCCTTCGAGGGTCGTGCCCGGCCGCGGGCCATCGTCCTGGCTGACCACGGTGCCGTCCGGCAGCGTCACCGGCACGATCTCGCGCTCGAAGAAGCCGTTGCCGATCGCCTTCTCGGCCAGGTTCTGCGAGCGAACCCCGAATGCGTCTTGGTCGGCCCGGGTGATGCCCTTGAGCGTCGCGACGTTCTCGGCGGTCTGGCCCATCGCGATGTAGATGTCCGGCAGCAGCCCGTCCTCGCGCGGGTCGTGCCAGGTGTCGTTCGTCTCGGCGTACTTCTCGGTCCGCTGCACGGCCTCGGCGAAGGCCTCGTTGAACGAGCTCGGGTCACCGACCCCGGCGGAGCCGAAGTTCTTGTACCGCGACACGCACTCGACCCCGGCGCTGACGAAGATGTCGCCCTCACCGGACTTGATCGCGTGGAAGGCCATCCGCGCGGTCTGCGTCGACGACGCGCAGAACCGGTTGACGGTCGTGGCCGGCGTGTTGTCCCAGCCGAGCTGCACCGCGATCCGGCGGGCCATGTTGCCGCCGTGCTCGTCGTGCGGCTCCGCACAACCGACCGCCAGGTCCTCGATCTGGTCCCCGGTCAGCCCGGCCTTGTCGACCGCCGCCTTGATCATCTGTACGGCGAGGTCGTCCGGCCGGATGCTGGTCAGCGACCCCTTGTACGCGCGGCCGATCGGCGAACGCGCGGTGGACACGATGACTGCTTCAGGCATTGCCAGGTCCTTCCTACAGGCCGAGGTCGCGGCCGATGAGTTCCTTCATGATCTCGTTGGAGCCGGCCCAGATCTTGGTGACCCGGGCGTCCCGCCAGGCGCGTGCCACCCGGTACTCGTTCATGTAGCCGTAGCCGCCGTGCAGCTGGACGCACGCGTCCAGGATCTCGTTCTGCACCTGGGCGCTCCACCACTTCACCTTCGCCGCGTCCACGGCCGACAGCCGGTCCTCGTCGTGCGCGACGATCGCGTTGTCGACGTAGGCCTGGGTGACCTCGGCCTTGGTGACCAGCTCGGCGACCAGGAACTTGTTGTACTGGAACGAGCCGACCGACTGGCCGAACGCCTTGCGCTGCTTCACGTACTCGATCGTCTCGTCCAGGATCTGGGCGGCCTGCGCGATGTTCGACACCGCGGCGCCGACCCGCTCCTGGGCCAGCCGCTCCATCATGTGGATGAAGCCGCGGTCCACCTCGCCGAGCACGTTGGCGTCCGGCACGAACACGTCCTCGAAGAACAGCTCCGAGGTCCCGGACTCGGTCTGCCCGACCTTGTCCAGCTTCCGACCGCGGGCGAACCCGTCCATGCCCTCCTCGATCACGAACAGGCTGATGCCCTTCGCGCCCTTGGCCGGGTCGGTCCGGGCCGCGGTGATCACCAGGTCGGCCATGTCGCCGTTGGTGATGAAGGTCTTCGACCCGTTCACCACCCAGCCGCCGTCCACCCGCTTCGCGGTCGTCTTCAGCGCAGCCAGGTCGGAGCCGCCGGACGGCTCGGTCATGCCGATCGCGGCGATCGACTCACCGGCGCAGAACTTCGGCAGCCAGCGCTGCTTCTGCTCCTCGGTGCCCAGATCCACCAGGTACGGCGCCGCGCAGTCGTAGTGGATGCCGAAGCAGCTCGACAGCGACGCGGAGACCTTGGACACCTCCTCGGCGAACACCGCGTTGAAGCGGTAGTCGCCGACACTCGAACCGCCGTACTCCTCGGGGACGTCGAGACCGAGGAAGCCCTGCTTGCCGGCCTCCAGCCAGGCCGACCGGTCGATCGTCTTCTCCTCGAGGAACTGCTCCATCCGCGGCACCAGGGAGCGGTCGCAGTACTCCTTCGCGCTGGCCCGGAAGGCGTGGTGGTCCTCGGTGAAGATGACGCGTTCCATGGGGCCTCCCGTGGATTTGAGACAAATGGCTAAGCGCTTGCTTAGCTTCGCGAACTTGAGGCAGGGTGTCAACGTGTCCGCAGTCACCAGCCCACTCGTCTGGGAGCATGTCCAGCCGGCCGCCGCGCGCCGGCTGCTGACCGGCGCCATCGACGCGTTCGCCGAGCGGGGCTTCCAGGCCACCACGACCCGCGACATCGCATCCCGGGCGGGGATGAGCCCGGCCGCGCTTTACGTGCACTACCCGTCCAAGGAGCGGCTGCTCTTCGAGATCAGCCGCTACGGCCACCAAGCGGCTCTCGACGTACTGCGCTCTGCCGACACCGACACGACGCCCGCCGATCGGCTGCGCTCTCTCGTGTCCGCCTTCACGGCCTGGCACGCGCAGCACCACACCATCGCGCGAGTCGTCCAGTACGAGCTGGCAGCCCTGACACCCGACCACTTGGCCGAGGTGGCCGCCATCCGGCGCGCGATCTCCGCCCAGATCGAGGAGGTCCTGCACGCCGGCGTCGCCGACGGGTCGTTCGCGGTCGACGACCTGCCCGGTACGACGCTCGCCGTACTGTCGCTGTCGATCGACGTGGCCCGGTGGTACACGCCACACCGGGGTGACCCGGAGGCGCTGGGCAAGCTGTACGCCGACCTGGCCCACCGGATGGTCCAGGCATAGCAAAGGCCCCGCACCGGTCAGGTGCGGGGCCTTGATGCGTGAGGTCAGGCCTGGAACGCAGCCTGGACGTCGAGGTGGATGTCCACCTTGTCACCGATCAGCAGCTTGCCACCCTCGAGCGGCACGTTGAAGTCGATGCCCCACTCCTTGCGGCTGATCTGGGCGGAGGCCTCGAAGCCGATGATGGTCTGGCCGTAGGCGTTCTGGTCCACACCGAGGAACTCGACGGCGAGCTCGATCGGCTTGGTCACGTTCTTGATGGTCAGCTCGCCGGCCAGGATGTAGTCGTCACCCTCCGGCTTCAGGGCGGTGCTGACGAAGGTCATCTTCGGGCTGTTCTCGGCGTCGAAGAAGTCACCGGACCGCAGGTGGCCGTCGCGCTGCTCGCTACGGGTGTGCACCGAGGCCAGCTCGACGCTGACGTTGGTGGTCGACTCCTCCAGGGTGTCCTTGACGTTGATCTCGCCGGTGTACTCCTGGAAGGTGCCGCGGACCTTGGTCATCAGGTGCCGGACGGTGAAGCCGATCTCGCTGTGGGCTGCGTCGATCGCGTAGGTACCGGCGACCAGGCCGGGGATGGTGCTGGTCGGGGTTGTGCCGGTGGTGACGGTCTCGCTCATGGGTTCCTCTCGGGTCTTACGTGGGGACGTACTGGTCGGGGGCGACGCAGTCGCTGGGAAGTTCAAATTTCAACCTGTTGACTACGACAGTAGGCATCAACGGTTTAAAAGTCAACTACATTCCCGGTACACTGTTCCCGTGACGATGACGACTGAGACCCGGTGGCTCAACGCCGAGCAGCAGGTGGCGTGGCGCGCGTACCTGCTGGGCACCGCGCGCCTGATGGCCAAGCTGGACGACGACCTGCGGCAGTTCGGTATCGGTATCAACGACTACGAGATCCTGGTCCGGCTGTCCGAAGCGCCCGACCGCCGGCTCCGGATGGCCGATCTGGCCGACCGGCTGCACCAGAGCCGCTCCCGGCTGACCCACACCGTGGGCCGCCTCGAGGCCGCCGAACTGGTCCGTCGCACATCGTGCACCAGTGACAAGCGGGGCGTCTGGGCCGAGCTGACCGACGCAGGCCTGGACCTGCTCGAGCAGGCCGCGCCGACTCATGTCGAGGGCGTCCGCGACAACCTCGTCGACCTTGCCTCCTCCGAGGACTTCGCCGCCATCGGCCGGGTGTTCGACTCGGTCTCGGAGCACATCGGCCAGCGCTAACTTGTGATCCGGGCGGGCGTGATGTCCAGCGTCAGCTCGTCCCGGTCCGCACCGCGGTAGGCGAGCATGGAGTCACGCATGCGCCGCTTGACCGGTGGCAGGTGGTTGACCGCGCGCATCGCCGTACGCATGCCTGCCAGGGCCAGCCGCCCGACGACCGGCTTGTGCACCGGATCGTCCGCCGTCATCTGCGCCCGCGACTTGATCACCGCGTCGAACCCGTAGTCGATCATCTTCGCTTCGTAGTCACGCACCGCCGCGATCAGCTGCTGATGACCATCCCGTACGGCGATCAGCTGCCGGCAAAGGTTGACCGCGTCCCGTAGCGCGGTGTTTGCACCCACGCCACGACCTGGCGTCATCGTGTGGATCGCGTCACCGAGCAGCGTCACATTGGTCGTCTGCCAGGGCTCAAGCGGCACCGAGGTCCAGATGTTGACCGGGAAGCACGTGCCGGGATCGGTCAGCCCGATCAGCTTCTGCAGATCCGGGTGCCAGTTACCGGTCAGCCGCTTGGCGACCTCGATCAGCTCGTCCCCACGCAGGTCCATGATGTCGGCCGGCAGCTTGTCCGCGGTCGCCGACAGACCCCAGTTGATGTAGTCACGGGTGTTGTCGAACTGGAGGCCGGGCCAGCGCCGGATCAGTTCCTCGGTGTTGCCGCCGATCCCGTGCTTCACGTTCCCGTCGCGGTCCCACTGGAACTCCATCACGTGCAGGATGCACGCCAGGCCACGCGGGGCGTTCACCATCGTGATCCCCTCGAACACCTTCGGCGGCACCAGGCCCGCGCTCTCGTCGGTGATCGGGAGCTTGCCGGCGATCGCGACGATCCCGGTCTCCTCGGTCTTCGCCTGCGGGAGGTACTGGCGCCGTACCCGGGAATGAGCGCCGTCGGCGGCCACCAGGAGATCACCGGTGGCGTGCGTACCGTCGGCGAAGTACGCGGTGACGCGGTCGGCGCCCTGCTCGAAGTGGGTGAACTCCTTGCCGAACTCGACCACATCCTCCAGCCCGGTCAGCAGGATCTGCCGGAGCGTCATCCGGCTGATCGACTTCTCACTCGCCACAGGGTCGGTTACCGGCAGCAGGTCGAACGACAGGACCTCCTTGAGGTCCTCGGTGAGCATGTTGAAGTACTTCGGGTCGCGGGCCCTGGTCGCCACGAACGTGTCGTAGAGCTCGCTCGGCAGCAGCGCATGCAGGGCCCGGCTGCCGTCCGGGTCGATGCCGACCCGGTAGCCGTGCAGGCCGTCGGTCCGCAACGCGTCGCGCTCGAACACCGTCACCTCGATCCCGGCGCGCTTCAACCCGTGCGCCAGCGCCAGCCCGCCGGTCCCGCCTCCGATCACCAGTACCTTCATCTCTGACCCTCTTATCTCGGTTCTTCAAGTATCTCGGTAATTCGAGTATCTTGGAGATCCGAGAGAAATTCAAGCCCTATGCTGAGGCGAACCATGACCAGTTCCCGAGAAGAGCTCGCCGCCGAGATCCAGCAGCGGCTGGTCCGGTTCATCGCGGACGTCGTGCTGTTCAACCACGCGGTCTCCGCGAAGGTCGGCCTGGGTGCCAGCGACTCGCAGTTCATGACCCTGCTGCAGACCTACGGTCCGTTGACGCCGCGACAACTCGCCGAGCACACCGGCCTCACCTCCGGCACGGTCACCGGCGTCATCGACCGGCTGGAGTCGCACGGTTTCGTCACCCGCCGGCCGGATCCGGGCGATCGCCGCAAGGTCGTGGTCACGCCGTCGGTGGAAGCGATCCAGGCGAAGCTGGTCCCGCTGTACACCGAGCAGGGCCAGCACATTCAGTCCGTGCTCGCGACCCGCAGCGAGGCCGAGCTGAAAGTGATCTCCGCCTTTCTCGCGGACTCCATCGGCGCGGACGGTGTAGCGGAGAGCTAAATGCTTTGAGCCCGTCGCGCCTGGCCGGGAAGACTCTCGTGACGTGACGGACTTTCACCAAGACGGCCGGGCCGGCATCGACGCCGCCCTGGTACGACGCCTGCTCGCCGACCAGTTCCCGCACTGGGCCGACCTGCCGGTGACTCCGGTCAAGATCGACGGCTGGGACAACCGGACGTACCGGCTCGGCTCCGACCTCACGGCCCGGCTGCCAACGCATGAGGCGTACGCCGCCGCCGTACATAAGGAGCACGAGTGGCTGCCGATCCTGGCGCCGTCGTTGCCGGTGCCGATCCCGGAGGCGGTCGCCAAGGGCGAGCCGGGGCACGGGTACCCGCACCACTGGGCGATCCGCCGCTGGATCGACGGCCGGACCTCGTCGTACGACACCGTCACGGACTTGTCCGACTTCGCTCGCTCGATCGCCGAGTTCATCCTCGCGCTGCAGGGTTGCGACGCGACCGGTGGACCTGCGGCAGGGGCGCACAGCTTCTACAGGGGTGCGCCGCCGGATTATTACCACGACGAGACGATGGAAGCCCTCGCTGTACTTAAGGGTCAGATCGACACCGACCTCGCCCAGGAGGTCTGGGAGACGGCATTGGGTACGGCGTGGGTCCGGCCGCCGGTGTGGTTCCACGGCGACATCGCGAGCGGCAACCTGCTGGTGCAGGACGGCCGCTTGTCCGCGGTGATCGATTTCGGGACCTCAGGCGTCGGCGATCCGGCGTGCGACCTGGTGATCGCCTACACGTTCTTCTCCGGCGCATCCCGGGAGGTCTTCCGGGACGCCGTACGGCAGGACGCGGGCACGTGGGCACGTGCCCGCGCCTGGGCGCTCTGGAAGGCGCTCATCACGTACGACTCGCCGGAGAGCCCTCGGGTGGTGTCCGAGGTCCTGGCTGACCACCTGGCTACACGAAGGCCGTGACGCCTTCGTACTCGGCGACCCGTGCGGCGCCGACGGTCTCGTACTCGAGGACGACGAGGCCGTTCGGCGTCACCTCCTGCTCGACCAGCCGGAGGCCGAGGGCTTCACTCGGGTGCTCGAGCAGTCGTCGGCCTGATCCGACCACGGTCGGGGCGACGACGAGCCTGAGGGTGTCGACCAGGCCGGCGGTCAGGAGGGCGTTGCCGAGGCGGGCGCTGCCGTGGATCTGGAGCTCACGTCCTGGCTGGGACTTGAGCTCTCCGACGGTTTGGACGGCGTCGCCGCGGAGCACGGTCGTCGGGTTCCAACTGCCCTCGGTGAGCGTGTTGGTGGCGACGTACTTCGGCAGGGAGTTCATCCGGGCGGTGTACGGGTCGTCGGGGTCGGTGATCTCCGGCCAGTCCCGCGCGAACGCTTCGTAGGTGCGCCGTCCGAGCAGGATGCCGTCGGCCAGGTCGAGCCAGCCGGAGGTCCGCCGTACGAACTGTTCGTCGATGTACGGCACGAGCCAGCCGCCCTTGGTGAAGCCGCCGCTGGTGTCCTCGGTCGGCGAGCCGGGGCCCTGGCTGACGCCGTCGAGGGAGACGAACTCGGTGAGCAGGAGCTTCATCGTTCAGTCCTCTCCGCAAGCTCGGCGAGCTGCTTGGTGACCGTGCCCCAGCCGTCCGCGAAGCCGAGCTGCTCGTGCAGGGCGCGGGACGCGGGGTCGGCATGCCGTACGACGACGCGGTAGTCGGTGCCGTCCGGATGGTCGGCCAGGTTGATCTCGGCCGTCATCGCGATCGGCTCGGGCTTCGCCGGGCGCCAACTGCTGTCGATCGCGTTCGTGAAGACCAGCCGCTCCAGGTCGTCGACGACGAGGAACGTCGCGTCGAGATGCGGGCCGAACCGCTCGCCGTCGTCACTCAGCCGCGTCACCATGGCGCCGCCGGGACGGACATCCAGCCGCTCCACCCGGCAGACGGCAGGCGCCGGCACCCACCACTGCGCGAACCGGTCCGGATCCGTCCACGCCTTCCAGACCACGGCGCGAGGCGCGCGGATGACGCGCTCCAGGGTCAGGTCGAGCTCCGGATTCATGCCTGCTCCTCCATCGAATCAGTGACGAACCGCTCCAGCCGATCGGTCCGGTCCTCCCAGATCTGCCGCTGCTCAGCCAGCCAGTCGTCGACCAGCGCGAGCCGCTCCCGGTTCAGCACACAGGTGCGCACGCGCCCGACCTTGACCGTCCGAATCAGCCCGTTGCTCTCCAGCGTCCGCACATGCTTCATGAACGACGGCAGCGTCATCGGGAACTCACTCGCCAACTCGCCCACACTGGCCGGCCCCCGCCCCAACCGCCGGACGACGCCCCGTCGAGTCGAATCAGCCAACGCCACGAACACTCCGTCAACCTCAACCGAATACTGAGCCACAAGGCTAAGTATTAGCTCGCTCTGACACTTAGCGCAAGGGCTAACTATCAGGTCACTGGAAACAGCAGCGCCCACCTCGCACGTGGCGAGGTGGGCGCTGAGGGTGTCTTGTTTCGACTAGTCCCGAGTCAGCTTCCGGTAGGTGACGCGGTGCGGCCGTGCCGCCTCCGGCCCCAGCCGCTCGACCTTGTTCGCCTCGTACGACGCGAAGTTCCCCTCGAACCAGAACCACTGCGCCGGGTCCTGCTCGGTGCCCTCCCAGGCGAGGATGTGGGTCGCCACCCGGTCCAGGAACCACCGGTCGTGGGACACGACCACCGCACAGCCCGGGAATTCCAGCAGCGCGTCCTCCAGCGACTGGAGCGTCTCCACGTCCAGGTCGTTGGTCGGCTCGTCGAGGAGCAGCAGGTTGCCGCCCATCTTCAGCGTCAGCGCGAGGTTCAGCCGGTTCCGCTCACCGCCGGACAGCACCCCGGTCGGCTTCTGCTGGTCCGGGCCCTTGAAGCCGAACGAGGCGACGTACGCCCGGCTCGGCATCTCGAAGTTCGCGACCTTGATGAAGTCGAGCTCGTCGGACACCTGCTGCCAGACCGTCTTCTTCGGGTCCAGGCCGCCGCGCGACTGGTCGACGTACGAGATCTTGACCGTCTCACCCAGCTTCAGCGAGCCGGCGTCCGGCTGCTCCTGGCCGACGATCATCCGGAACAGCGTCGACTTGCCGACACCGTTCGGACCGACGATGCCGACGATGCCCGCGCGTGGCAGCGAGAACGACAGGCCGTCGATCAGCTTGCGGTCGCCGAAGCCCTTCTCCAGCTTGCTCACCTCGAGCACGGTGCTGCCCAGGCGCGGACCGGCGGGAATGTTGATCTCGTCGATGTCCAGCTTCTTGGCCCGCTCGGCCTCGGCCGCGAGCTCCTCGTACCGAGCCAGCCGGGACTTGCTCTTGGTCTGCCGGGCCTTCGCGTTCGACCGGACCCACTCGAGCTCGCGCTCCAGGATCTTCTGCCGCTTGGCGTCCTTCTGCCCCTCGACCACGAGCCGCTGCTTCTTGGTCTCCAGGTACTTCGAGTAGTTGCCCTCGTAGCCGTAGGTCCGGCCCCGGTCGAGCTCCAGGATCCACTCGGCCACGTTGTCCAGGAAGTACCGGTCGTGGGTGATCGCCATGACGGCGCCCGGGTACTTCTGCAGGTGCTGCTCCAGCCACAGCACGGACTCGGCGTCCAGGTGGTTGGTGGGCTCGTCGAGCAGCAGCAGGTCGGGCTGCTGCAGCAGCAGCTTGCACAGCGCGACCCGGCGGCGCTCACCACCGGACAGGTTGTCCACGAGCACATCGGCCGGCGGGCAGCGCAGCGCGTCCATCGCCTGCTCCAACTGGGCGTCGATGTCCCACGCGTTGCGGTGGTCTAGCTCGGTCTGCAGGTCGCCCATCTCGGCGAGCAGCGAGTCGTAGTCCGCGTCCGGGTCGGCCAGCTCGGCGGAGATCTCGTTGAAGCGGTCCAGCTTCTGCTTGGTGTCGCCGACGCCTTCCTCGACGTTCTCGAGGACCGTCTTGCCCTCGGTCAGCGGCGGTTCCTGCAGCAGGATCCCGACCGTCGCGTCGTCGGCCAGCCGCGCCTCACCGTTGGAGGGCTGGTCGAGCCCCGCCATGATCTTGAACAGCGAGGACTTACCGGTGCCGTTCGGCCCGACCACGCCGATCTTCGCGCCGGTGAGGAAGTTCAGCGTGACGTTGTCGAGAACGACCTTGTCGCCGTGCGCCTTCCGGACGTTGCGAAGCGTGTAGATGAATTCCGCCATACCCCAGAGCCTATGTGCTCGGGCCAGGGTGTTCCCAACCAGCCCTCGGTTGTCCACAGATCGGCGATCGGTACGGCGGAACCCGCCGCGGCCCCTGCATCTTCTCCGGTGACATCGCATCCGCGACCGATCGGAAGGTGGCCATCATGAGCCTCGGCGAGACCTATGTGACGGTGCAGGGCTGGGTCGGCAGCGACCTGGATTTCAAGGAGCTCGGCGGGCAGACCGCCCGGGCGACGTTCCGGCTCGGTTCGACACCCCGGACGTTCGACCGCAACCTCGGGATCTACGTCGCCAAACCGACGACGTGGTACACCGTCGAGTGCTGGCGCATCCTCGCCCAGAACGCCTTCGAATCGGTGCATGTCGGCCAACCGGTCCTGGTCACCGGCCGGCTACGAACACACGAGTGGACCGACGACACCGGCGAAACCCGCAGCCGCGTCATCCTCGAAGCCTTCTCCCTCGGCCACGACCTCAACCGCGGCACGACATCCTTCACCAAGACCCCACCCCGTAGCGCCGGCGCAACCAACTCGTCGGACACATCCGCCTCCGGCTCCCCAGCCTCGTCCGGAGACTACGGGAGCGCCTCGTCGGGCGCCGCCGACGCCTCCGCCTCGCCGTACCCGGCCGAGGAGTACTCCGTCACCCCGCTGCCCCTCACCCCGACCACCAGGGAGTCCGAGGCCGCATGACTATCTCAGCCTTGACTTATATAAGTGATGAGCGGCAGTCTGGGCTGCACAGCAGCCTGAGACGAGAGGGACAAGACCGTGATCGACATCCTCGAGCACATCAACGCGGTTCAGCGCGAAGTCAGCCGGACCGGGGAGACGGTCACGGTGGTGATGCGCCGGTCGTACCAAGCCGACCCCGACGAGCTCTGGGACGCGCTGACGGATCCGGAGCGGATGCGGCGCTGGTTCCTGCCGGTCACCGGCGACCTCAAGGTCGGCGGCTCCTTCCAGCTGGAGGGGAACGCCGGCGGCGAGATCCTGGAGTGCGAGCCGCCGAAGCGGTTCAAGGTCACGTTCGGCGGGCCGACCAGCCTGCTCGAGCTGCGCTTGGCACCAGGTTCCGGCGCCTCGACCGAGCTCGAGCTCGAGCACTCGATGAGCGAGCCCCCGGCCCCCGGCGGTTCCGGCGCGCTCTGGGTCGGCCCCGGCTGGGACGGCGCCGTCCTCGGCCTCGCCCTCTACGTCAACGGCGAGCTTCCCGAGGACACCGACCCGATGGAGATGGCCAACTCCCCCGAGGTCATCAAGTACAACGAGCACTGCGTCCGCGCCTGGATCGACTCCGTCCGCGCCTCCGGCACGACCAAGGAAGAGGACCTGGCAGAAGCCGCCAAACTCTCCATGGCGCAGTACTCCCCCGGCGCCGAGGTCTGACGGCACGCACCCGAGAGGCTGTCGGCCGCCGCCCGACCGCGGGCGGCCCCAGCCGTCCCACGGTGACTACCCCGTGGGACAGCTGTGAAGGACTAGCGGCGGGCGGTCGCCAGGTTGTCGCGGCAGGTCGTGTAGGCGTCGAGCTCGGCCCGGGCCGGCGCCACGATGTGGCTGTCGGCAACCTTCTCGAGCTCGGTCCGGAGCGCCTTGGCGACCAGGCGGCCCCGACGGGCGGCTCCGCTGGTGGCGAAGAGGCGGCACGCGAACGAGACAGCGACACCCAGGACCGCGCCGCCGATCAGCATGATCGTGGCGTACGGGATGCCGTTCCACTTCGGCAGCGGCGGGTCTTCCAACTGCAGGAAGCCGAACACGGCCAGCGCGGCGAGCCACAGCCCACCACCGAGCGCCACCAGGAACAGCAGCCACTGGATGAACCGCACCGCACTCCACCAACCGGGGTTGTTGCTCGTCCCGAGGTCGGTGCGAGCGACCGCCTGGTCGAGCTCGTCGCCGAGCGACTCCTCGCGGCGACGGACCGCCGTGCGGACGGAGTCGGCCCACGGACGGGACAGTCCTTCGGCCGCCTTGTTGGTGATCGTGCGGACCGCGGTGTCCATCCGCGCGCGCTGCACGGGTGTTGCCGCAGGCAACGAGGAGCGCGCGATCGCCACCTCGTGGGAGGCGGACCTGCGCAGCGCCTTGCCTTGTTGCCTCGGCACCTGATCCAGGTGCAGCCTCCGCAACGGATCCGGCCGGAATCGCCCAAGCCACTTGGTGACCGGCCATCCCGTCGCGCCACGAGCCCGCTGCAGGTAGGAACGCCGTACGGCGTCGACGACCACCGGCACGCCGCTCGCGTCGGACAGCGCGTCGACGAGCTCGGTGATGTCGGCCTTGGCGATCTCCGGAGTCTTCGCGTTGCCGCACTGGCTCGCCATCCGGTCCGCGACACGGTCGACGTCTGCGGCGAGCCGCTCACGTGCGGACCGCTTGTTGTTGACCCGCTTGACCAGCAGCGTGCGCAGCTCTTCCAGACCGTCACCGTTCACCGCGGACGTCGCAACGACGTTCGGCGACTTGAGTCCGTCCGACTTGAGCAGGCGATCCAGGTCGTTCAGGCAGCTCTTGCGCTGGTCCGGGGTGAGCTTGTCGATGTGGTTCAGCGCGAACGCCATCACCCCGGAGTGCGATGCGAACGGCTTGATGTACCGGTTGTGCAGCGCGGCATCGGCGTACTTCTGCGGATCCACCACCCACACGAGCATGTCGACCAGCTCCACGAGCCGGTCGACGATCAGGCGGTGCTCGACCTCGGTCGAGTCGTGGTCGGGGATGTCCAGCAGGACCAGACCGTCCAGGTCTTCCGACCTCGCGTCCTCCAGGGAGCTGCGATGCTGCACCTGATGGCGGCGCGGGATCCCCAGCCAGTTCAGGATCTCGCCGGCCGGCTCCTCACCCCAGACACAGGCGAGCGGCATCGAGCTGGTCGGCCGGCGGGTGCCGATCGCGGCCAGGTCGAGTCCGGTCATCGCGTTGAACAGCGACGACTTGCCGGAGCCGGTCGCACCGGCCAGCGCGACCACGGTCAGCTCGCCGGACATCCGCAGCCGCTGCCCGGCCCGGTCCACGATCTGCGTGGCCTCGGTGAGCACCACCGGGTCCAGCCGGCCCTGGCCGGCCTCCGCGGCCTGCTCCAGTGCCTCGATCTTCGTCAGGACATCGGTAGAGCCCCTCACCAGGCCCTTGACCGTATCCACAATTCCCGTCACGTGCAGTCCTCCACCGCGCGCGCGGCCTCCGTCAGTTGCCTGGCTGCTTCGGGATCGACCGGATGCTGGTCGAGGACAGCCAGATAGCGGGCGAATTCGGCATCCATCAAGGCATGAACCCTACCGTCAAGATCCTCCCGTGCCTTAGCGACCAGGGTCCGAACGGCCTGATCGCCGAAAACGGCCTCCAGCAACTTCTGCCCGACCACGGCGGTTCCGGCGCCGACACCCACCTCGGCTCCAGTGATGCCCGCCGTACTGGCGAAGATCACGATCATCAGCGAGAGGCCGAGGCCGTTCACGCCGTACGCGAGGATGCGGGCGGTCGAGCGCTTGTCAGCGCCCTCCTTGCGGACCAGATCAAGCACGAAGCCCTGCCACTCACGGACCGCGCGACCAGCCGCTCCCGGGAAGTCCTTTGACATCCGGCCGAGGTCGCGGTCTCCGGCTGCCAGCAACTGACGGCCCGGCGCGGTGGACTGCCACGACTCCTCGGCCCGCTCGGCGGCTGCCTCGGCGTGCTCGCGCAGCAACGACTCCAGGCCGGACTCGACCGCATCGTTCAGGTCGCGGGTCGGTGGCGGCTTGCCGACGACCGCGTTCTTCATCTTGTCGCGCATCCGACCGACGTTGGTCTGCAGGCCCTTCAGCAGCTCGCCAGTCCCGACGAACTCCTGCCAACGGGCCAGCACCTCGCCGCGCAGCAGCGTGCCGTCCTGCGTCGCCTTCGCGATGTCCTTGACCGCCCGGTCGTACGCCGTTTCCGCCGTGGACCGCAGCTCGATCGCTGTCTCCGCCTGCGCCCGGACCGCGGCCGCGAACGGCGGCGTCTTCTTCACCATCGCGGTGACGGCGCCGTGCAGGGTACGGCGGACGACAGCCGACCGCGCCTCCTGGTCGGCGGCCAGGTCGATCAGCCAGTCCTTGATCGAGGCAACCGTCTCGGCCGCCGGCAGCATGCCGTTGCCGTCGACAACCGTTTCCTTGATCGAGAACAGCGGCGAGTCGCCGAGCCCGCGCTCGAGCAGCATCTGGGCGAGGTGCCCGGTGATGTCGTCGATGGTGTCTTCCGGCGCCCGGTCCAGCACGACCGCGACCGCCGTACTGCGGTCCGACGCACTCTGCAGGAACTCCCACGGCACGACGTCCGCGTACCGCGCCGCCGTGGTGACGAACAACCAGAGGTCGGCCGCCGCGAGCAGCTGGGTCGCCAGGTCCCGGTTCGCCTCGACAACGGAGTCGATGTCCGGCGCATCCAGGATCGCGAGCCCCCGCGGAACGGTGTCAGCGGCAACCAACCGCAGCTGCCCCGGATCCTCCATCCCACCCGGCTTGTCCCCGCTGGACCGCGCCATCCCCGGCAACACCCGGTCCCCAACGAACCAGTCCGCGTCAGCCGGGTGATGAATCAGAACAGGCGACCGAGTAGTCGGCCGCAGCACCCCCGGCTCGCTGACCACCTTCCCGATGATCGTGTTGACCAGCGTCGACTTCCCCGCACCAGTAGACCCACCAACCACCGCAAGCACCGGAGCCTCGAGCTGCACCAACCGCGGCAAGATGTAGTCATCCAGCTGATCCAACATCGCCTTCTGCTGCTGGCGAGCCTCATCAGCCCCCACCACATCCAAAGGCAGTTGACTGCTCCCCAAAGCCCCCCGCAGCCGCATCAACGCAGTAATCAAAGCCATAGCCGCCTGCTCAGCAGCCACCCGCTCAGCCAACTGCTCCGCAGTCAGCTCCTCCGCAGGCTCCTCAACCTCCCCACCCGCGGCCCCTTCCCCGGAACCCTCGCCAGCCGACTCCCCGGAGCCCGCGCCAGCCGACTCCCGGGAGGCCTCGCCAGCCGACTCCCGGGAGGCCTCGCCTGCAGGTTCTCCGGAGGCATCCCCGGAACCCTCACCAACCGACTGCTCGCCTGCGTCCGCAGCTGCAGCCTCCTCGCCAGCCTTCTGCGCCGCGCCATCCCCGGACTGCTCATCCCCGCCAGACGCCCCATTCGCGGAAGACTCGCCGGATTCCTCGGTCGTCACCTCGTCAGCCGACCCACCTTCGTGAGCCTCAGCGACCACCGACTGCTCGTCTGCTCCAGCCTCACCAGACGCCTGCGGCTGCACGCCCGAAGCGTCGTCGCTCTCAGCCGCCCCCTGCACCCCGGCCGCGGCCACGTCAGCCTCGCCGGCCTGTCCAGACGCCGCCTCGGCATCCCTGGCAGCCCCACCCGCGCCCTCCGACCCCTCAGACTGCTCGGAGGACTCGCCAGCGGCCGACTCCTCGCCTGACGCCTCGCCGTGTGACGCCTCGGCCTGCTCGGATGTCTGCGGCTCCTCACCGGCGCTGGCGGTCGATCCTTCGCCGGACTCGCCGGACTCCTCGGAGACCTCCGACTGCTCAGCTGTCTCCGACTGCTCCGCCGCATCGGACTGCTCGTCTGCCTCGCCGGAGCCCCCAGCAGCGCCCTCGGGAACCTCAGCACCCTCAGCCAACTCAGCACCCTCAGTCGGCCCAGCGGCCTCAGCCGCCTCAGCACCCTCGGTCGGCCCAGCGCCCTCAGCCTGCTCGGCAGTCGGCTCATCGGCAACGCCGTCTGCGTGCTCAGACTCCGCCTGGAGCGACTCGGCCCCCTCAGCCAGAACCGCTGCCCCCTCAGCCTGCTCATCCGAGGCGCAGGGGCCCTCGGAGTCCTGCGACTCGACCGAGTCCTCCGCCTGCTCGGCAGCCTCCACCTGCTCGGAAGCCTCGGGCTGCTCAGACGCCTGCTGCTCGGCCGAGGCCGCCGACTGTTCGGAAGCCTCCGTCTGCTCGGAAGCGTCGGGCTGCTCGGACGCGTCGGCCTGCTCGGCATCCTGGGGCTCGGCTGAATCCTCCATCCGCTCTGAAGCCGCGGACTGGTCGGGTGCGTGCTGGCCGTCGGGGGCTTCGGACGGCGCGGCGTCGGCGGTCTGGTCGGAGGCGTCGGGGGTGGGCTCAGCTGGGGTTGCGGCTTGCTTGGCGCCGGACTTGCCTGACTTCTTGGACTTTGCCGACTTGGGCTTGGCTTCCGCTTCAGCGGGCTGCTCGGCGTCCGTGGACTTCTTGGGGAGGCCGACGATGATGTTGGCGTACTCGAGGGGGAATCCGTCCGGAGACTCGTCAGGCTCGTAGACGACGCCCACAGTCGGACGCTCGGCCTGCGGCGCAGCCCCCGCACGTGCAGCTTGTAGAGACCCAGCTCCCGCAGCTGCAGCAGCTTGTGCAGACTCAGCCTGCCTGGGTGCAGGTTGCCCCGGTTCGGTCTGCGCCGGCTCCGGAGAAGTCTGCGCGAGGCCGTCCTGAGCGGCCTGGCCGTCAGCCGCCTGGCTGTCAGCGCCCCGGGGCTCAGCGGCGGACGCGGGCTCGGCGGCGGACGCGGGCTCGTTGGCGCGGGCCTCGCTGGTTGCTTCCTTGGCAGGGGCCTGCTCGTCCGCGCGTGCGTCTGTCCCGGCAGTCGACCCGTTGCCCTCGGCGGCCTCCGCGGCTGCTGCAGACAGTTCGGGAGCCGCGGCCTCCGGATTGTCCGCGTCGGCGGTCGGCTCCGCTGCTGCAGACGGCGCGGCGGCGTCGTTCGGCGCGTCAGGGTGCTCGGTGGTCGGCTTCGCCGTACCAGGGGCCTCGGCGGGGGCGGCGGGTTCCGTGGTGGTGGATTTGCGGCGGCGGCGGCGCCAGAAGCCTTTGCCTTTGGCATCTGATTGGGCGATCAGGTTCGCCAGCTCCTGGGCAGGCTGATCCCGGTCCGGAACCCGCGGCTCCGAACCCTCACCAGCTGCTGACCTGATGTCAGCCACGGCGTCCGCCCACGAGCACAGAGTGCCCGGTCGGACAGCGCAGAAGCAAAGTCATCGTCATCCCGTGTGGCGGCGTGGACGGGTGGCAGTCACTGCGATGGTGGATACGGACCGTATCCTCCCGGCGGTCCTTGCTGACCAGGGGGTCCCGGTGGGTAACCGGGCTGGCCCGCTGGGTAACCGGCTTGACCCGAGGGATACCCCGCCTGAGCAGGCGGGTAACCACCCGGTGGCGGACCTCCCGGCGCCCCCGGTCCCGGGTACGGCGGACCCGGCGGACCGCCCGGTACCGGGCCCTGGAACTGCGGGGTGGCCTGGGCGAAGGCCGGCATCGGCGGGAACGGCACGCTCGGACGCCGGGCCCGGAGCTCGTTCAGCAGCCGTTTCTCGGTGTCCAGCGCGTCCGGGCCGATCACCTGGCGGACGATCTTGTCCCGCAGGTACGCCAGGTCGGTGGCGTTGCGCTGGAACGCCTTCGCGGCGGCTTCGGCCTCGGCGCCGTACCGCTTCGCGTTCTGCCGCAGCGCCTTGCGCCCGCGCAGCGTCGCGATCAGCGGCACGTCCTGGGCGACCAGCCAGCCGAACCGGACGTAGTCGTAGAGCCGGGAGGCGATCATCTTCCCCTCCCGGGACCGCATCACCAGGGCGAAGACGACCATGCCGATGAAGATCGGGACCATCAGGAACAGGTAGGCCATGAAGAAGCCGGCGCCCTGCGCCCAACTCGCGAAGGCGTTCCACAACGCGTGCGCCAGTACGGCGGCCAGGTAGCCGACGAGCGGCGCCAGGAACCGGACCCAGGTACTGCGATGGCGTACGGCGATGCCGATGCCGATCGCGGTGAACGAGGTGAAGAGTGGATGCGCGAACGGCGAGAGGAACCCGCGGAAGAAGAACAGCACGAACACCCCGCGCAGGCCCGCGTCGCTGCCGCCCTCCTCGGAGAGCTGACTGAAGATGCGGCCGTAGTAGAGGATGTTCTCGGTGAAGGCGAACCCGACGCCGACCATGCCGGCGTAGACCAGGCCGTCGATGATGCCGTCGAACTCCTTGCGCCGTACCAGCGCCAGCAGCAGGATGACCGACCCCTTGGCGAACTCCTCGACCGGTGGCGCGACGAAGACGGCCGAGCGGTTGCCGCCGCTGCCGGTCTCCTCCATCCAGTGCGAGACCTCGGTGTTGATGAAGATTGCGACCAGGGTGGCGATGAAGGCACCCCAGCAGAGTGCGAACAGAACGTACTTGGTCGGCTCCGGTTCGTAACGGTCCAGCCAGAGGTACAGCGCGATCACCGGGATGACGGGGACGAACGCGAACACCAGCCCCCAGGTGAAGCCGCCCGCGCCGGTCGACTTGGCCACGATGCCGAAGATCACCAGGCCCGCGATCGCGAAGACGACCGCGACCACGATGCCGATCAGGATGCCCTGGTTCCGCCGCTGCCCCGGGACGGGGTGGCTGCCGAGCACGTTCGGCTGCGGGTACGGTCCGCCGGGCGAGTACGCCGACCCCGCCGCGGGTGGCGGCGCGCCGGCTGGGCCTGGTGAGGGGTAACTCATGCCCGCAGCCTAGTTGGGGACCCCACCGCACGGCAGGACCACCCACGCAGCGTTACCTGGATGGAACGACAAGCCTGTGGTTCGACCCGCCCACCGGTAACCCACGCGCACGATCCACCCCGGATCTGAGAGACTCTTCCCTGCCACGCGCCCGTAGCTCAGCTGGATAGAGCGTCGGACTTCTAATCCGTTGGTCGCAGGTTCGAATCCTGCCGGGCGCGCAACAAGAACCCGCAGGTCAGAGACCTGACGAACCGAAGTGACCTCACCGCGGACCGCACTCCGTGACGGCCGCCCATGTGGGCGGCCGTCGGTTGTGGTGGCTACGGCTCGGAAGGGCTCAGGAGTCGTCGCTGAAGGTTCCGCCGAAGTGGTCGGAGTTGCCGAAGGTCGCCGGGCAGTCGTTGTTGGGTCCTGGGCGCAACTCCGTGGAGTGCGTGGCCGGCAGTTCGGCTGCCGCGTCTTGATCCTCCTTCTGGTCTCCCACAATCGGTTCGGTGGTGCCGGCCAGGACGTCCTCGACGAACGCCTGACGGTAGGTGTTGATGGCGGGGCAGACAGCTCCGTTGCGCATGTCGTTCCACACGCCGGAGCCGTAGTCCCGCGTGGCGACGGCGTAGTTGTAGTCGCCGAGGAACTCCGAGGTCAGGCTATTGGCGCTGGACGCGCGCCCGTCGCCGATCGCGCCACGCAACAGCGTTGTGAACGCGCCGACCGTGTGGGCCGTGCCGGTGATGTCGGCGTGCCGGACCACGCCCAGCACGCGGCGTGGGGAGGTCGTGTCGTTGCGCCACGGGTCGAGCCAGGCGTTGTAGACCAGCCATGCGTCGGTGCCGTCGGGCGAGATTGCCACCGCCGGGAAGTTGGCTCGGTCGCTGCCCTCGCTGACTACCACCCTGGCCGAGTAGGTGCCGCCCCCGTTGGTCGAGCTCACCAGGAACGCCTTCTCGAGGTTGGTTCCCTGGCTGTCGTCCGACCAGGTGAGCAGGATCTGGTCGGTGGCGTCCGCACCGCTCGGCGCACCATTGGCGATGTCGAACGACGGGAACGTGTTGGTCCGGGCGCCCGCGATGCCGTCGATGGTGAACCGGCCCTGGGCGGGGTCGAACTGCCCGATTCCGCCAAGCCCTGAGACGACGGCCCTGGGTCGCTCGAAGTTCTGGCCACCGTTAAACGACCGGGCCTGGAAGAAGACGCCCTCGCGCGTTCGGATGTCAGTGCCGACCCATACGACGTAGACCACACCTTCGCTGTCGGTTCGGATGGCACAGCCCTGCCGTCCGCCGGTTTGGTTGTTGTTCGTCGCAGCCGACAGTTGGCGGGTCGTCCATGTGTCGCCGCCGTCGGTGGAACGAGCGAACAGCACGGGTTCGGCTCCGGCGGCCCCTCGGAACCCGACGTTGCAGACGTAGGCGTTGCCGAAGTGGGGGCTACTCTCGGCATTGTCGGCCCAGACCTGTTCCTTGTCGCTGAACAATGCCTGGTTCTGCCTCGTCACGACCACCGGGTCCATCCAGGCGTCGTTGTCACCGGCGATGGCGCCCGCCACGTCATCGGTGCGGGACACCGCGATGGCCGCATCACCGGGGAAGCCGGGGTTGCCCGGGAAGTTGGTGGCGATGTTCGCGTAGTACAGCCGCTGCCCGTTGTCCCAGGAGAAGTTTCCTGAGGCGTCGGGCACGGGACCGAAGACCAGTTCCGGGTCGCCGTTGGAGACCATGCCGTTGACGTCGTAGTTGGGCAGGGTGCCGATCGGGCCGTTCGGATCGGGCACACAGCCGGTGTCGCCGGCCGGAGGTTGGCCGGGCGCGACGTCGGGTGCACCGAGGCAGGACGGGGCGACGCGCGCCGAGAAGCCGGTGTACGTCGGTTGCGTCCAGGTGCGGCCGGAGTCGGTCGAGAACTGGATGCCGGACAAGCCCACGCCCGGGGTGAACGGGCAGGTGCGGTCATCGCCGGCGTTACACGCCTCCATGTCGATGTTGTCGTTCGCCCCCGCCGCGAGGATCGCGGGGTTGACCGGGTTCACGGCCAGACCCGGCTCGTTCTGCTTGTTCTGCGAGAACAGCTGGTCGTTGCTGCCCACGGTGACTTCCGTCGACCCGCCGGGGGTGATCGGCGCGGCGTGGGCCAGCGTCGGCAGAAGTAGTGCTGCGAATGCCGCGGCGACCGTCGCGGCGACCTTGATCCTGCGCATGACGCTCCTCGGGTAGATGGATCGCTTCTGCGCGGCGCGCCCAGCTGCCCCGAGCACCGGCCGGGTGGTCGCAGTCCTGAGTTTCGTCCGTTCGCAACGCCCCGACAAGGGGAAGCGCCCGTCGCCGCCCGGACCCCGGGAAGCAAGGCGGTGATTTGAAATCAGAAACGGCGGGCAGCCGCCGCCCGGCTCGGCGGAGAGCGTCCCGAGGAATCGCGAGCCCAACGAAACATGCCGGTTACCTCGTTACCGCCCCCGCTCCTTCAGGGATGACCTGGAGTTTTGGGCTGAGCCGCCTGTCGGAATCGAACCGCCGACCTTCTCATACGAGGAGGAACGACACTGCCTCAGAGGCACCCCCGTGACGATGGGCCCGGACGTCGTCGATCCGGTACGGCGGGTGGTTGGGCAACGGCGGCGTTGGCGGGCCGGATGCCCTGCTTTTTGGGGCGTTCGTCGATCACATCGAAGGCGACGCGCATTGGTTTGCGTGTGTCAGAGGGGCGGATCGAGACTCGGTGAGTGGGCTCACCTCGGGCCCGCGGCACACGGGCCAGGCGGGTGCCTCCCACAATCCTGAGATCGGAGGCCGGCCATGACCGAGCCGCCTCAACCAGCAGTCTGTCCCATCCTGCACCTCGAACTCGGCCCCCTGGACCTCAACCTCCTCGGTCTACGGGTGCAACTGAACCAAGTGGTCCTCGACATCACCGCCATCCCCGGCCCCGGCAATCTGCTCGGCAACCTGCTGTGCGCGATCGCCGGCCTGCTCGACGGTGTGGATCTCGGCGGAGTTCTGGGGAACCTGCTGCAGAACCTCCTCGACGCCCTCATCCGTCTCCTCCAGGGTCTCGGCGCCGGCCGCGGCGGAGCCGCCCCACGAATCCAGCCGACGTGACATCCCACAACCACGAGTCCGAGGACAGCGACCTCGGACGATACGGCGCCGCGGAGGCCGACCTCAGCGCCGTCCGGCACACGCTGCGTCGAGCAGGACGCGGCGAGGCCGACGCGGTCGAGCTCGAGCGCGCGTTGCGCGGCTATTGGCTTGAGCACGGTCCGACCCTCCGCCGGGCGGGCGCCGCCGTCGGCGAGGCCGTCCGGCAGCAGGCGCTCGCCCAGTTGTACGAGTGGCGTCGCCGCCTCGCGGAGCAACTGCAGGCTCACGCCGACCAACCAGACCTACAGCCCGACAAGGACAGCTGAAAACCAACCGCTCGCACCGTCCTCTCGCCTGGAATTCCGCAACTCGGGCGTTTTCCCCGGAGCTTTGGGGTACCTGGGGACCGGACGGATGAGGCTGCCCGAGATCGGCTGGGGAGATCGGCCGGGCTGATCGAAGGGAAGCAGCGCCCATGGATCTGACCCAGTCATGGAACGACGCGGTCGGCGCGATCATCACGTTCTTGCCCAAGTTCGCGCTGTTCTTGGTGATCCTGCTGATCGGATGGCTGATCGCCAAGGCGTTGCGCAAGATCGTGGACGTCGTACTCGGTCGGGTCGGGTTCGATCGCGCGGTCGAGCGCGGTGGTGTCGGGCGGGCACTCGAGCAGTCCAAGTACGACGCGAGCGGTCTGATCGCCGCCCTGGTCTACTACGCCGTCCTGCTGATCGCACTGCAGTTCGCGTTCGGGGTCTTCGGGCCCAACCCGGTCAGCGACCTGCTCGCCGCGATCGTCGGCTGGTTGCCCCGCGCGGTCGTCGCGATCGTCATCGTGGTCGTGGCCGCGGCCATCGCCAACGTACTGCGTGACCTCGTCGGCAGCGCGCTGAGCGCCCTCAGCTACGGGCAACTGGTCGCGAAAGCGATCCAGATCTTCGTGATCGCGCTCGGCGTGATCGCGGCGCTCAACCAGATCGGCGTTGCGACCGCAGTGACCACGCCAGTGCTCGTCGCAGTCCTCGCCACCGTCGCCGGCGTGATCGTAGTGGGTATGGGTGGCGGCATGGTCCGCCCGATGCAGAGCCGCTGGGAACGCTGGCTGAACCGGGCCGAGGATGACTTCCCCAGCGCACGCTCCCGCGACGAGGCGTACCAGCGGGGGCGCGAGGACGCCCAACGCAGCCCGTGGGAACCGCAGCCCAGCGAGCCGACGAGAACCTCACCGACCGGCGTCGCCAGCAGCTTCGGCAACCCGCCGAACACCCCGCCCCGCCGCCCGACGACCTCCGTCGCCCCTGACTGACCGACCAGGAGTTGATCGTCCCCGGGCGTGAACGTCTCGCACGCCCGGGGACGCCCCTCCGATCGTCGGCATAGCGTCCGCCCGCGGAGCCTGGGTCGGACAAGCCCTGTCCTTCAGTCCTTCGACCGTCGGACTTGTCCAAACCGGACTCGTCCCCCTTCTCACCGGACTTGTCCTTCTTCTCGCCGGACTCGTCGTCCTTCTCCCGGTCGTCGGCCTTGTCGTCCCGCTTCTCGGCCTTGGGTTTCTCCGGTCCGGAGTCGGTCGATCGAGTCTTCTCTTCCGCGGGCGTGGGCCTGGTGGTCGCCGGAGTCGTGGGCCGTGAGGTAGCCGGCGTACTGACCGCCGGCGTGGTCGCGGCGCCGTTGTCCGGAACCAGGTCGTTCGTCACCGAACCCTGGAGACCCTTCGTGCCCAGCAGAACCCCGACACTCGCCACCGCCGCAATCACTATCGCGGCAGCCCCGGCCAGCACAGCCCGCGGCGCAGTCTGCCGTACACGTAGAACGCTGGGGGTCTGGGCGTCCACGTCCGGCGGCGATACCCCGGCGGCAACCTGGATCGCGGTCGGCCGGCGCGCTGGGTCCTTGGCCAGCATCCAGAGAACCGCCGCCTCCAACTCCTCGACGTCGTAACGAGCAGCCAGAAGTACTCGCGCAGATTGGAGCCACGGACTGCTGGCATCGGTTGGGTGCCCGCCGTGGTCGAGGGCGGACCCTTTACGAGGCGGGTTGGAAGGTCTCGAAGATGGTTCGCAGGTCCGGCAGGTTGTCCTCCCACTGGTCGTCGGGTGTGGACCAGTAGATTCCGTACGCCTGCTGCGCGCTGGTGACCACACCACGAATCAGGACGTGCTGACGCCCAGACCGTGCGGCGTAGGTGAATTCCCAGTCCGCCGCCTTGTCGAAGTAGTCGACTGCTTCGATCCGAATTCGGTGGTAATCGGTATAGCCGCTGCGGCGAGCCTCCTCCTGCTGGCGCCAGTCGGCAACGGGATCGGCCTTCGGTCGATCGGTCTGGTCGATAATCAGCAGGCCCGATCCGGAAGGTTCGCGGAAGTACACCTGGCCGCTGTCTCGTTCGGACCTCCACCCTTCCGGTACCACGACGGAGAATCCGGTCGGGTCGCGGTGACGTTCGAACCCGGCAGGCACGGCCGCGACCGGGGTGGACGGCTCTGTCGAAGGCGACCGAGTGACGGATGGCGAACGAGTTGCCGTCGGCGCCCGTGTGGCACTTGTCGGTGCCGCGGTTCGGGTGCCCTTCGCGGTCGGTGAGGCGCTCGGTGGGCGTTGGGCGGTCGACGTACTGCGCGACGCCTGGCTGGCCTGAGTCGGCCGCGCCGCCGGCGCCGGCTGGCCCCCCGAAGGGTCACCGGCCTGCCTCATCATCGCCCAGCCCGCCACAGCCGTTAGCACCAAGAGGCACGCCACAGCAGCAGGGAGGACCATTCGGACAATCCGATTCGGCGGTCCTGCGACAGTCGCCGCCCCGGGAGGAGACCGGTGGCCGTCGTTCTCCCCCGTACTGGAATCGTCGCCTGCGGCGAGTGGGACACGAACCGACTGCGCCGGCGGATCGGCCCCCGGCGCGAACGACGCGATGGGCAGCAGGCGGGTCCGCTGACCGCTGTCCCGATCGGAGTCTTCCCACGGCCGCTGAGCAACCGACGGCGGGCCCTCGGGAGTTGGTGCATCTGATCGATCGGCTGCGGATGTCGCGACGTCCGTCGTCCACACAGCCAGGCGCAGCAGACGGGTCGCCTCGGCGGCCGTCATCCGCGCGGCCGGATCCTTGCTCAACAGGCCTTCGATGACCGGCCACAGGGGTCCCGCGTGGTGAGCTGGGTCGGGCGGCTCGGTGACGGCCGCGGCCAGCGTCGGCAAGGCAGAGCCCCGGTCGAACGGTGACCGTCCTTCCACGGCGGTGTACAGAGTGGCACCCAACGACCACAGATCCGACTCCGGTACGGCGCCGCGCGCTTGGACCCGTTCAGGAGCGATGAAAGCGGGCGAACCGACCAGCGCGCCGGACCGAGTCAGCGATGCGTCGCCTTCGAGGCTGGCAATGCCGAAATCGGTGAGCACCACCCGCCCGTCGTCGGCAAGCAGCACATTGCTCGGCTTCACGTCTCGGTGCAGTACGCCGGCCGAGCGCGCCGCCTGCAGAGCGGCCAGCACCTCGAGGCCGATGCCGGCGACCTCCCGCCACGGCAACCGCCCGCGCTCGTGAATCACTTGCCGGAGCGTGCGTGACGGCACCAGCTCCATCACGAGCCATGGCCGACCGTCCTCCTCGACCACGTCGTACATCGTGACGACGTTCGGATGGGTCAACCGGGCCGCCGACTGGGCCTCGCGGAACGTCCGCCGACGAAGCACCTCCCGCTCTTCTTCGGGCAGCTCCGGCGGAACAACGACTTCCTTCACCGCAACCGGCCGGCCCAGGAGCTCATCCCGCGCCCGCCAGACGATCCCCATGCCGCCGCGCCCGAGCCGATCAAGCAAACGGTAACGCCCAGCCAACAGGGGGTACTCGGGGGCCATCGTCAGCCCCCGACCGCTGCGCCCGCACCAGGCGAGCAGACGGGGCAGAACATCACGGGCTACTCCGATCCGACGGCGTCGAACTCTTTCCCGCCCCCGGTTCCCAGCCGGCCCCACCCAACACTGCCGCAATTCGAGCGGTCACGACGCCAACACAGCCGTGGCGGCCCAGGAGGCCCCTCGATGCCCGCGTTCGCGTGCTGACGACGGTGTGCCCGGCGGCCGAGAGCGTGTCCGTGTGGCGTTGATCGGCGGTCACTTTGGCCAGCCGCTCTAGCGCTCCTACGAACGCCCGCTCCGGATCCGACAGCCCGGGGGCAACGGGTTTGCGCCTGGGCACTGGATCATCGCTGCGGGCGCATCGCCCAGCGGCTCACGAGCTACACGAGGAATGGACACATGGAGATCATCGGAGTCATCGTCGCGGGCATCATCATCGGCCTGCTCGGGAAGTTCGTCGCGCCCGGCAACAAGGACAACATCCCGATCTGGCTCACCGTACTGTGCGGAATCGGCGGCGTAATCCTCGGATGGTTCGTCTACACCGCCTTCGGCGGTGACGGAAGCGCAGGCATCGACTGGGTGCGCTGGATCGTGGCTATCGCGATCGCGGCCGTTCTGGTCGTCGTCGCATCCACCGTGACCGGCCGCAACACCTCCGCCCGGAGCTGAACGAACGAGCCGCAGAGCCCACCGGGAACGGCGAGTTGAGGCCGCACACCAGCGCGCTCCCTGCTCCCACGACATTCGAGTTCTGTGGCGCAACCATCGGTCGATCAGCTCCTGCAGCCAGTAGTTCAGCGTGCGATGGGCCTCCGGGTCATCGGCCGGCGAGATGGCAGGCCAATCTCAGACTCAGACCAGCCAGGGTGAGGCTGGGATTCGCCGCTGGCGAGGTCGGAAAGACGGAGTTGTCGCATGCATGGATGTTGTCACACTCAAGGAATCTCAGGTTCTCGTCGACGACGCCTCCGCCGTCCCCGGCCATGCGCAGGATTCCGACTTCATGAGAAACCGAGCCCAGGGGCGCGAACTTGAGCTCGAGTTATGTCCCGCGAGAGGCTCGGCGCCAAGCCCTGCTAGTACGGTTCGGGTGATGTCGCGGACTTCGCTCAACACGGGTTCAGCGACATCGTATGGCTGTACGTTGACGAGGACAGGTCCGTGCGCAGCCCCGCCCAGCCGAAGCTCGTTCCCTGGCACTAAGGACGCGTTGAACAAGAAGACGATCTCGCCAAGCGTCGCGTCTCTCTTCGCCTCGGGGTGCCTCGCCAGGTGGTTGTACGGGTGGCTGTTCACGCTGGTGTAGCGATGTCTGGACCAAACTTTGACCGAGGCCTGGTTCGAGGCATATGGCGATCCCGGGGGTAGCGAAAAGTGGGTGAACCAGATGGGGTGGTCCGTGATCCCCTTGCCGATGAGACCGTTCGGGTCCGCCAGGTCCGCCTGAAGAGCGATCTTGGCCGACTCGATGGTGCCGGCGTGGCGAGCGGTTGGCAACGGTGGCATTGGCGGGCCGGATTGCCTTGTTTTGGGGCGTTGGCGATCACATCGAAGGCGACGCGCGTTGGTGTGGGTGTGTCGGAGAGAGGCGGATCGAGACTCGGTGAGTGGGCTCAGGTCGGGCCTGCGGCTTGCGATCAGGTCGGGTGTCTGACGTGAGTTCGGAGGCCGGCCATGACGGAGCCGCCTCAGCCGGAAGTCTGTCCCATCCTGCACCTCGAGCTCGGCCCCCTGGACCTCAACCTCCTCGGTCTACGGGTGCAAGTGAACCAAGTGGTCCTCGACATCACCGCCATCCCCGGCCCCGGCAACCTGCTCGGCAACCTGCTGTGCGCGATCGCCGGGCTGCTCGACGGTGTGGATCTCGGCGGAGTTCTGGGGAATCTGCTGCAGAACCTCCTCGACGCCCTCATCCGCCTCCTCCAGGGCCTCGGCGCCGGCCGCGGCGGAGCCGCCCCACGAATCCAGCCGACGTGACATCCCACAACCACGAGTCCGAGGACAGCGACCTCGGACGATACGGCGCCGCGGAGGCCGACCTCAGCGCCGTCCGGCACGCGCTGCGTCGAGCAGGACGCGGCGGCGCCGACGCGGCCGAGCTCGAGCGCGCGTTGCGCAGCTATTGGCTTGAGCACGGTCCGACCCTCCGCCGAGCGGGCGCCGCCGCCGGCGAGGCCGTCCGGCAGCAGGCGCTCGCCCAGTTGTACGAGTGGCGTCGCCGCCTCGCGGCGCAACTGCAGGCGCGCACCGACCGGCCAGACCAACAGCCCGACAAGGACAACTGAAAACCGACCGCTCGCACCGTCCTCTCACCTGGAATTCCGGAACTCGGGCGTTTTCGCTGCAGATCCGGCCGTAATGCCGGGGGTGGGCGTTATCGAAGCCTGCGCGATTCCAGTTCTCCGGTGATGACGGCTGTAACAACAGGGACGGGTGCGGTGCTCAGCCGCTCTGATCGGCGGGGCTCCCAGCGGACAATCGTTGGAGCTGTCGGCGCACCCGCTTGAGCTGGTACAGCTGACCGCCGTCCGCCAGCGCCGCTGCCAAGAGCAAGGCAGCGAGTATGTACTCACCGGCGGTGAGGTTCACGACAGCGCCGAGCGTAAGTAAGGCTGCCACGATCACGTTAAGGAAGCGGAACTGGCTCATTTCCGCGATCCTGCCTCGAGCGATGCGCGCGGAAGCTCCGCGAATCTGAGGATCCACCGGGATCTCACCGCTGAACGCGGCTCGGTACGCGTCCAACTGCTGTTCCGGTGATAGGTCGCCAGCTGCGGCGCGCAAATCTCGTTGCCGTCTCACGCTGGCGTATGCCAGCGTGCCGCCAACCAACACCCCCGCAACCACGCCCGCGATCGCAGCTACCTGCCAGGAGACCGGCGGCGGAGCGGTGAATCGAGTCACTGCGGCGAAAACGAGGCCGAAGATCAGCCCGCTGAACAAACCGACCGCCCACGGCCCAGAGGTCAGGAGGTAGGTGCGCATGGCACGCATGGTTCCACGGCGACGTCGCAATGCGAAACGGTTGCATCCAACACGACATTGATGCTCAACGCTCTTGCCGATGCCGGGCCCCACTCCTGCGCCGCCCACGGCCCAGACATTTCCGATGCCGAAGGACCGCCAGTAGGCCTTGCCTCTCAAGCTGCCGGTGTCATGACGAGCCGAGATTGCCGCGGAGATCTGCGTGGTTGATCGGGTCGGCGGAAGGACCTCAGCCGCGAGAGCGCAGCATGCGGCTCACCCGATCAGCACGCTCCAGCAGGCTCGCGCGGACGACCGGGACAGCTTTTGCCGCAAGGGCCTCCGCCCGTCCGACGAAAGTCAGGTCGATACCGAACTGCGGGAAGAGGTGTCTGGTGAAGGTCTTGGCCGGCAAGGCTCCACCACGGTGGATGGTCGGCACGAGCTCGAGATATGCCTCCGCATAGGGCCTCAGCAGGTCGTCCTGGCCGACGGTCCAGAACGGCGCCGCAACCGAGTAGACCGAGGCCAGCGGCACCGCGCGCTCCGTCACCAGCGTCTGCCACACCGCCTTCTTCTCAGCCGGGTCCGGGGTCGCCGCACGGACCTGAAGCCTGCTGACCCAGGCCTCGGGATCCGGGTCCCGGTCGAGCAGGGCCTGTGCCTCAGTAGCGGTCGGGCCGCCGAGTTGAGCCTTGCGGACCAGCGCTCGCCACTGGAGATCGACGTCCTCACCTGCCTCGCCCTGGAGCCACCCAACCTGCTCCAGGTCGGCTGCGGTCCGGGCGAAGCCACGCAGTGCCGCTTTGCGGTAGGCGCCGACGCCGGAGAGGCTGCGGCACGCCGCCGCTACTGCCCGCATCAGCACATCCTGCTCCGACTCCGGGCTCCACAGCTCCGCGGCCTCGACAGCTAGGTCGAGATACGGCTCGATCACCGACGCGGACGTCTCGACCGCTAGCACTCCGGTCAGGCACTGCACGGCCTGGGCGGCCGACGCTTCGCCGTTGATCAGCATGTCCCAGGCCGTGGTGATCGCGACACTCCGCGAGATGGGTGTGGGCAGGCGGGCGGCGTTGCCGAAGAACGCGTTTCTGGTCGCGGCATCGGGTCTTGTCGAGGCGAAGGTCAGGTCTTCGTCGTTGACCAGGTAGAGGTCCGCGTCGGCCGGCAGGTCGATCCGGGTCCGTTCGCCCGCGACCGCTACCTCGACGAGTGCCGCCCGCTCGAGGCGGTCGCCTTGTCCCCGGTAGGCGCCGACGGCAAGCACCTGCGGCCGCGGCTGCCCACCGGGGCCCTTCGCGACCAGGACGAAACCATCCCCGTCGCGATCCAGGGTCAGCCGATCGGTACCTGCGGTTTCCAGCCACCCCGCACGCCACTGGTCCAGGTCACGTCCGCTCGACTCGGCGACCGCATCGATCAGGTCCTGCAGCGTGGTGTTGCCCCAGGCATGCTTGGCGAAGTAGCTGGTCAGCCCCGCGGAGAACTCTGCCTCACCGACATACGTCATCAGCTGTTGCAGCACCGACGCACCCTTGGGGTAGGTGATGGCGTCGAAAGTCGCCTCGGCCTCGGAGACGTCCCGGACAAGCTGGCGGATCGGGTGCGTGGTCGGTCCCTGATCGACGAAATAGGCCCTGAGCTTGTCGTCGGCCGCATGCGCCACCCAGGCGTCGGTGTAGGACGTCGCGGACACCGCGGCCCAGTTGCTCGCGAACTCCGCGAACGCCTCGTTGAGCCACAGATCGTCCCACCAGCGCATGGTGACGATGTTGCCGAACCACATGTGCGCGAGTTCATGCAACAGGTACCGCGAGAAGATGTCCCACTCCGCACGCGTCGGGGTGGTCCGGCGCAGGAACCAGTCCATCCAGGTGACGCAGCCGAAGTGCTCCATCGCGCCAGGGAACTCGGGCGTGAAAACCTGGTCGTACTTGTGCTGGGGAAACGGCATGCCGAACTTGTCGGCGAAGAACTCGAGCCCTTGGGTGGTCAGGGTGAAGAGCTCGTCGGCGTCCCGGTCAAGGATCGGAGCCAGTGACTGGCGAGCGAAGAGGCCGAGATCGTGACCCGCGCCGCTCCGGCGCAGTTCGTAGTACGGTCCGGCGTTGATCGCAGTGTTGTACGTCGCCAGCGGTGGCGTCGGCGGGAAGGTCCAGCGCCGCGCGGAGCCGAGATCTTCGATCCGCGGACCGCCGCTGTTGGACAGCACCAGCCAACCGGGCGGAGCCGTCACCGTGAATGCGTACGGCGCCTTCAGGTCGGGCTGATCGAAACACGCCCATGCATACCGGGCGTGGTCGGGACTGAAGTCCGTGTACGCATACACCTCGCCATCGGCGGGATCGACAGCCTTGTGAACACCCTGCTCATCGGTCGAGCAGTCCGGGACAGTGACCACAGTGAGGACGTTGCGCTCGCCGAGACCGGCCAGTGCGATCCGGCCTTCGGCGGCCGCCGGCAGCGCGACCCCGTTGAGCACGGCGCTGTCAACCTCTGCCACACAGTCGACGAAGGTCTCGGCTCCGGGGCGGCTACAGTCGAAGGTGATCCTCGACTCACACCGGACCCGCGAGCCGGTCGGCAGGTCTGTCAGGTCGACGGCAACGTCATACCGCTCGACCGTCAGCAGGCTCGAGCGGCCCTCAGCCTCAGCTTGGGTCAAACTCCGGACACTCATCGCTTCCCCCCTCGAAGACGCGTTCGTTCATTGTGGACCAGACCCCGACACTCAGCAGGCCGGAGGGGCCCGTGATTCCGGGCGTGTCCATCGCGTCGCCTATCGACGCAACCGGGGCCCTTCGGCACTACGATTTTCAGCCTCCGCTCCGTTCATCCCGTCTGTGCTCCGGGACGTTCACCCCGTCGTACTTCCCGCACCTGGAGCCGTATACAGCAGGCTCTGCGCGTCAGGTCCATCGGGCACTTTGGGACACCTTGTGAAGGAATTGGTGAGTAACAGAGTTCCTCGAGTCGACAAGAGCCAAGCTCAAGGTCGTCTACCCTGGCGACTCTTCGGAACGGACCGGCAGGTTCGGCATCCGGACCCGAACCTGCGGCCTGGGCGGGGCCGGTCGGCGGATCACCCGCCGCGGATGATGTTCCTGCGTCCGGGTGGTGATGAGGATGGTTGCGCGGCGGGGGGAGTGCCGTCGCGTCACCCGGCACGGAAGGGGAAAACGGCATGGCCATCGGACCGGTGCAGTTGGTGGTGCTCGGGTTCAATCACCCGAACTTTCACGGTGAGATCATCGAGGAGCTCGAGCGGCTGCGCGAGGCGGACGCCATCCGGGTGATCGATGCACTCGCCGTCCACAAGGACGCCGACGGCAAGATCGAGGTCGCTCATCTCAGCAACCTCACGCTGGACGAAGCCGTCGAGCTGGGCACGAAGATCGGCGCCCTGATCGGCCTGGGCATCGAGGGCGAGGAGGGCCTGGAAAAGGGCGCGGAGGCAGGTGCCGAGGCCGCCGCCGACGGATTCGACGTCTTCGACGAGGAAGATGCCTGGGACGTTCTCGAGGAGATCCCGAACGACTCGGCCGCCGCGCTCCTTCTGCTCGAGCACCACTGGGCAGTCCCGCTGCGCGACGCGGTCGTCCGGGCCGGTGGCTTCCGGCTGGCCGACGAGTTCATCAGCCCGCTCGACCTGGTCGGCATCGGACTCCTCGAGGCCGCCGAAGCCAAGGAACTGCACGAGATGGAGACGGCTGCCGCGGCGAAGTGACGCCGTGGGCCGGAACACGACGCTGGAGGTGACCATGTTCGGCTCTCGCAGGGTGGCGCGACGGACTGCCCGTCGTACGGCGCGGCGCGTCGACCGCCGTCGGTAACCAACACATCGGCAGCGCACGACCGGCGGGTGCCTTTGTCCTCGCCGGCCGCCGCGCTGCCGCGGCTCGGCGTGGACGCGGTCGCGTCAGTGTCAGGTGGGTGGGGGGTTGCCGGTGAGGCCGAGTTGGGTTGCTTTGGTGGCGGCTTGGATTCGGGTTCGTACGCCGAGTTTTTCGAGGATGTGCGTGACGTGCACGCTGGCGGTCTTGGGGCTCATGTAGAGCGCCTCGCCGATCTCGCGGTTCGTCCGGCCGGCTGCGACCAGGGCAAGGACCTGGAGCTCGCGCTCGGTCAGCGGTGGGTGTGAGTCGGTGGTGACCGCGCCTTGCCCATGGTGCTCGGTCACGGAGTCGTCGAGCTGGATCCGGGCGAGCTTCGCCAGCTCCTGAATCTGGCCGAGCAGGGGCGCCGCGCCGAGCCGCTCGGCGATGTGTCGCGCGGTCTCGAGCTCGTTGGTCGCCTCGGCTCGGGCGCCAGGTTGCCCGCGCTGAGCCAGCAGTGCCTCGGCCACCCGCAGTCGGGCTTGCGCCTCCCAGTACGGCCGGCCGAGTGCAGCCCATTCCTGTACGACGATGCGCCACGGGGCCGGGTCTGGCGTGCCGCGGATCCGGGATCGTTCACCGTCGACAATCGCAGCCAGCGCTGGGCCTTCGACACCACTTATGCCACGCCGAAGCAGCATCACGAGTCGATCGAAGCCGTCGGGCGACTGCGCCGCGACCGCTGCTTCGAGACCGATGCGCAACAGCCCGCCGGACATCGGTTCCTCTTCGGTGTCGTGGAGGAGTTCGGCGGCCTCCAGTGCAAGGTCCAGGGCCTCGCGTGGGCGATGCTGGAGTAGGCGGAGCTGGCCCTCGATCTCTGCGTAGTCGCCCTTGTCCTGGGGCTGGTCGTCCGCGGCGAGCAGTTCCTGTCCTCGCTGCAGTTCGGCAGCGGTCTGTAGGTTCCCGCGGGCCATGTGGATGAGCGCGAGTTGGGCGTCCTTGTACGCCGGCCCGGACGGGGGGCGGCCTCGGTCGTCGCGGTTCAGTGCCTCGTCCCATCGGCCGGCCGCGTAGAGGTTGAAGACGGCGTTGGACTCGATGATGCCTTCGAGCCAGTGCTCGTTGGTCATCAGGTGCCGGAGCTCGGACTGGATTGTGTTCGCGACGGCCACGACGTTGTCGGTGTCGCCGCGCATGCCGTACGCATAGGTCAGCGTCACTCCCGCCCAGGCTATGTCCTCCGGCTCGGCGAGGTCGCGAGCGATCGTCAGCGCGGCCCGCGCGTCGTCGAGTGCGTCTTCGATCCTGCGCTCGTTTGCGGCGACTCCTCCCAGCCACGCTCTAGCCTGTCCAACCGTGCGGATGTCGTCTGCCCGTGTCGCGTGCTCCAGCGCCATCTGAGCGGCCCGCGCCAGCTCGGCCGAGCGGGCATAGGGGCCAAGGATCGTCGCGTGTGCGATGCACACCCGGCCGAGAGTTCGATCGTCACCGGTCGGCACCAGACGCCGTGCTCGCTCGAGGTCCGCGATCGCTCCGGCGAGGTCGTCGGCATGATGGGCGCGCAGCTTGCCCCGCATTAGCAGGGCCTCGAGCGTTCCCACCTCACCGTCGCCGCCGGCCACGGCCCCCTCGAGCAAGGCGAGAGCCTCGGCGTGGTGACCGCCATCGCTTAGCAGCGAGGCCGCCCGCTCGGCGAGTACGAGGCGCTCCGGTACGCGCTCATCGGCCAGGTCCGATGGCTGCCACAGAGACGACGCGACGGCGTACCAATGGCCAGCCTCCGAATACGCGTACGCCGTCTCGGCGACCCGAGCCGCCGTGAGAGCCCACGTGAACGTCGCATCCCTGTCGCTCGCGCGGTGGTACTGCTCAGCGACCTCGGCGAGCTCCGACGCGGTCGCCGAGGGACGAACGCGACCCGCCAAATGCTGAGCGAGGCGCGCATGCAGGTCGCGGCGTTCCGGAGACAGCAACTGTTCATAGGCGACCTCGGCGACCACCGGATGTCGCGCGAAGCATCCGGCCGCAGGGTCCCGGATCACCAGACCAGAGTCACAGGCCTCTCGTACGGCGTCGCCCGCACCGCTGGCCGCCGCCAGCAGGTCATCGTCATCGAGAGCGCGAGCCAACGTGCCGGTCGCCGCGACGACTGCGCGGGCGGCCGCCGAGAGTGCCTGCAGACGCGCCAGCAGGAGTTGGCGCAACGAAGCCGGCACGGTCAGGTCACCGCGGACCAGTTCGACGTTCAGGTACGGGTTGCCTGCGCTGCGCGCGTACACGGCAGCGACCGTCTCCGTCGTACAGTCCGGTTGGAGATCGAGTAGCTGCTGCGAGGTCTCCTGCTCGGTCAGTCGACGGAGCGGCAGATCGATGACTGCCGGGGTTCGAAGCAGTTCACCGAGCCAGGTCAGGCGGTCGGGTTCGGCAGTCTCGTCCCGCCAGGTGAGCAGGACCAGCAGCCGTCTCTCGGGCAGGTTGCGTGTCGAATGGGCAAGGAAGTCCAGCGTGGACCAGTCCGCCCAGTGAACGTCCTCGACCATGAGGACCGTGCCCTGCTCCGCGTCGCTCTCGAGCACGTCGGTGAGGGTCTGCATCGACCACGCTCGAGCCGCCGCAGCCGAAGGGAACTGGCCGGCCTCCACAGATTGACTCAGCGCAGCCGTCACCGTTGCGCCGAGGCCGCTGTAGGCAGTCGCGCCGGACATCGGCGCACAGGCGCCGCGCAGGATCCGTACGCCGTTGCCGGACTGCTCGTCGAGAACCGACCGGACGAGCACTGTCTTGCCGATGCCCGCCTCACCCCGAACCACCACGACTGCCGAGCGCTTCGGCAGTTGCGCGATCATTCCTCGCAGTACCGCAGCCTCGCCCCCGCGTCCGACCATCAAGCCGGCCATGCGCCATCATCCGCCCGGATCGCCGTGTGGCCGTAGCGTGCGCATGGCGGTTACTCGTCCGGGAAACCGTTGCGGAGCGTGGTGACCACGGGCCGCGGGGCGGTGTCGACGGCCAGCCGGAAGACATCGGGGCGGTGGTAGTGGCCGACCGGGTCGAACATCCGGCGTGCGGAACGGACCTTCCCGAGGTCCAGCTCGGCCACCAGGATGGTCTCCTCGTGCCGGGCCGGTCCGGCGAGGATCTCTCCGTTGGGACCCACGATCACCGTGTTGCCGGGCTCGACCCAGTCCGGGTCGTCCGGCTCGGTCCGCCACACCCGGTCCCGGTCGGGGAAGTCCGTCGGGATCTGGTCGACGTGCAGGCACGGGTTCGCGCCGATGACGTAGCAGCGGCCTTCCCGGGCGATGTGCCGCATCGTCGCGACCCAGCCGTCACCTCTGGCCAGCGTCGGCGCCACCCACACGTCGACACCCTGCGAGTAGAGGTAGAACCGGGCCAGCGGCATGTAGTTCTCCCAGCAGATCAGCCCGCCGACGCGTCCGAAGGGAGTCGGGTATGTCTCGAGCATCGAGCCGTCGCCCATCCCCCACACGGTCCGCTCCGAGCCGGTCGGCATCAGCTTGCGGTGCTTGCCAAGCAAGTTGCCGTCGGCATCGAAGTACAGCAACGTGTTGTAGATCGTGCTTCCCGTGGCCTCGCGTTCGTCGACCCCCATCACCAGGTAGACGCCGGCCTGCCGAGCCGCGGCCCCGAGCCGGTCGGTGGTCTCGCTCGGAACTACCACCGCCTGGTCGGCCAGCATCGCGAACCACTGCTCGTCACCGTCCCAGATCGGCGGCCCGTCGATCCAGATCGGAGTGCCAGGCACGAACGCCTCGGGAAACACCACCAGGTCGGCCGCCTGTACGGCGGGGTCCGCCAGCAACTTCTCCACCTTGGCAAGCGTCGCCTCGCGATCCATCAGCACGTAGGCCGCCTGCACAGCTGCAACTGTGAAAGTCGTCATCTCGCCCCCTGACTCGACCATACGCCAGCGGCGCCGCTCCGTGGGACGGAGCGGCGCCGGGGCGAGGGTGGGTGAAGTCAGTGCTCGGTGCCAGGGCGGGCGGTCTTGGGGAGCAGGAAACCGATCACGAAGGCGAGCAGGATGCCGCCAACGGTTGCCAGGAGCGCGGTCTGGGTGCCGTCGAGGGCGGCCAGCGTCCGGGTTGCGGGCGTGGCGTGCGCGACCTTGCCCATGAAGATGGTTCCGATCACCGCGATGCCGAGCGCGATCCCGACCTGCTCCAGCGAGCCCAGCATGCCGGTGGCCGAGCCGACCTCCTGGTCCCGGACCCCGCTCAGGATGATGTCGAACAGCGGGACGAAGACCATGCCCATCCCGGCTCCGCCGATCAGGTTGGGTACGACGAGATCCCAGTGCCCGACGTTCAGCCCGGCCAGCGACAGTACGACGTACAGGCCGACCAGGCCGACCGCCATCAGCGCGAGGCCGACGTGGAGCAGCCTGCGGCCGTACTTCTGCATCGTGATCCCGGAGACCGCCGAGCCGATCAGCGCTCCGAAGGCCCAGGGCGCCATCGCCAGGCTCGCGTGGATCGGGGTGTAGCCCAGGCCGACCTGCAGGAACATGCCCAGCACGAAGGTTCCGGCCAGCGCGCCGAAGAAGACCACCGCGAACAGCACGCCGGACAGGTACGAGCGGCTCCGCAGCAGCCCCGGCTCGATCAGCGGGGTCGCTCCGCTGCGCTGCCGGCGGGACTGGTAGACACCGAAGCCGGCCAGGATCGGCACCGAGGCGACCAGCAGCGCCTTCGACCACAGCGGCCAGCCGATCTCGTGCCCCTGCACCAGCGGGTAGACCAGGGCGACCAGACCGGCGCCGGCGATCAGCAGCCCGGGGATGTCCAGCGAGACCCGGCCGGCGGTGGGCTGGGTGTTCGGCAGGTACTTCGCCGCGACGGCGAAGGTGAAGATGCCGACCGGAATGTTCACCAGGAAGATCGCCCGCCAGCCGGTGCCCAGCAGGTCCGCGTCGAGCAGCGTGCCGCCGACGATCGGGCCGATCACCGCGGACAGCCCCATCACCGGACCGAAGAACCCGAACGCCTTGGCCCGCTCGCCCGGCTCGAACAGGTCCCGGGCCAGTCCGAAGCCCTGCGGCAGCATGATCGCGGCGAAGGCGCCCTGCGCGACGCGCGCGGCGATCAGCATCTCCGACGACACCGCGAGGCCGCAGAGGAACGACGTCACGGTGAACCCGGCGACGCCGATCAGCAGCGCCCGCTTCCGCCCGACCAGGTCACCGAGGCGCCCGCCGACCAGCAGCAGGACGGCCAGCGCCATCGTGTAGCCGGCCGCCATCCACTGCAGGCTCGCGAAGGAGCCGCCGAGGTCGGCGCGGATGGCCGGGGCGGCGACGTTCATCACGGTCGAGTCGAGCAGGTCCATCACCGACGCGGTGATGACCGCGGAGAAGGCGAGCCAGCGCCTGCGGAGGGGCTGCGCGGCGACTACTGCGCTTGCGGGAAGTTCTGCGACTGCGGTCATCATCGGCTCCAGACCCAAACGGAACGAAATGTTCTGTTCCAACTCTAGCGGAACGGAGCATTCCGTTCAAGTGCTATGCTGGAGAAATGACGACGAAAGCGCTCAGTGGCCGGCAGGCGCAGGCGGCCCGCAACGACGAAGTGATCCTGGCCGCGGCCCGGGCGGTGTTCATCGCCGATCCCGGCGCCCCGATCGCCGCGGTGGCCGAGCGCGCCGGGGTCGGGATCAGCGCCCTCTACCGGCGGTACGCGAGCAAGGAGGAGCTGCTCCGCAAGCTCTGCAGCGACGGGCTGGCCCGGTACATCGCGGAGTCGGAGAAGGCTCTGGCCGACGACCGTGAGCCATGGGTTGCGTTCGGAGCGTTCCTGCACGCGCTGGTCGACGCCGACACGAACTCACTGACCCAGCGGCTGGCGGGGACGTTCACCCCGACGCCCGACCTCTGGCAGGACGCCGCCCGCGCGGGTGAGCTGAACCAGGCCATCTACGAGCGGACGAAGGAGCACCTGCGGCCGGGGATCGTGGTCGAGGACCTCGCGGTGATCCTGGAGCAGATCACGTCGATCAAGCTCGGCGACGAGGCACGCACGAACCAGCTCCGGCACCGGTACCTCACCCTGATGCTGGAGGCGATGCGCCGGCCGGGGGAACGACCGGGCGGCGAGCCGGAGCTCCCGGGACCGCCGCCTAGCGGTGCCGAGCTGACCGACCGCTGGCGCGCCTGACCCGTGCCCGAACGCAGTACTGCCCCCCGAAGTCTCGAGGGGGCAGCACCTTGGTCGACAGCTGTCAGTGGCGGGTCACCGCGGCGTAGGCATCGACGATGCCGTGGCCGTAGAAGCCGTTGAAGTCCCGCGTGCCCTCACAGAGCGCGTTGAACTCCTCCGGCCGCCCCTCGTTGGTGTAGGTCTGCAGCGGCGGGGTCGGGCAAGCCCGCTCCTGGGCCGTGTCCATCAGGATCTTGCCGACCTTGTCCGGGTTCATCCCGTACTCACCACGGCTCTTCTTGCCGTACTCGCTGACGATCAGCGCAGCCACGCCGCTGGCGTGCGGCGACGCCATCGACGTGCCCTGGAGCACGAAGTAGTACCCGCACTTGGTGTAGTCGGTGACGCCGGCCGGGCACTGCTTCTGCGCGCCGAGCGCCACGCCGTCCGGCGTGATGTTGCCGGCCGCGTCGACCAGCCCGTCGGCCTGCAGCGAGTTGACCGGGTACGTCGAGAGGATCAGGTTCTCGTTGGTCCGGAACTGCGGCGTCCCGAAGTAGTCACGGAACCAGCCACCCGGCGCGGAGACCTCGATCTGCTCGAGACCGTAGTTGGAGTAGTCGGCCTTCTTGGTCGACGGACCGAGTGCCGACACACCGATCACGTGCGGGCCCTCGACCGGCAGGTCGACACAGGTCGCGTTGTCGATCGGCCGCGGGTACGCCGTGCCCGGCGGGAAGTCGGGGCTGGAGATGTCGGTCCGCGGCTTGCCGAGGTCCTCGTGGTTGTTGCCGAGCGAGCCGACGAGCGTGACACCACGCTTGTGCGCGTAGTTCAGCGCCCGGTTCATCGCCCGGATGATGGTGCGCTGCTCGGCCTGCGCCTCCGGGCTGTCGGCCGGGTTGGCGATGCAGTTGTACAGCCACGGGTCGACGTAGAAGGACATGTTGACCACGTCGAGCCCGACGTCGCCGGCGTACGTCAGCGCGTCGGTGACCGGGCCGAGGAACAGGAAGCCGCTGTCCTGGCCGCCACGGATCTCGACCAGCGTCACGTTCGGCGCGACGCCGGAGACGCCGAAGCCGTTGGCCGCGGCGCCGATGGTGCCGGCCACGTGGGTGCCGTGACCGCTGTCGTCCCAGCCGACCGGGTCGACACAGCCGCGGAACTCGCACTCGCCGTCGATCTCCGGGATGTCCGGCGCGAAGTTGCGGGACAGCTTCCAGTCGAAGTTCGGCGCGATGTCCGGGTTGCGGGCATCGATCCCGGAGTCGAGCACGCCGACCTTGACCGACTTCTTGCCCGGCTGGACCATCCGCGCCAGGTCGGAGCGAACCATCCGCAGACCCCACAGCTGCGGGTCGAGCGGGTCCATCCCGACGGTCTTCTTCTTGCTCTTCGCCGCGGTCTTGCCGCTCAGGCTGTTCTCTCGCTCGACGGTGCTCCGCTTCTTCTGCTGCGGCACCGTGCCGATCGGCCGGCTGCGGGCCGCGCCCTCGACCGCGCTCGACGCGGACACGCCGGCGACGAATCCCGACGCCGCCGCCCGCACGGTCAGCGTGCCCAGGTGGGCGTTCTCCTTGACCACCTCACCGCCGGCGGCCTTGACCGCCGCGATGGCCTGGTTGCGGTCCGCGCCCTCTTCGAGCAGGACCAGGTACTCGGTGTCTCCCCCTGTCGCTCCCGTAGCCCCGGCGCCGGCGGTCACCGGTACGGCGAGCGTGGCGGCGACCAGGGCGATGGCCCCTGTCGCCGCGAACATACTTCTCCGGACGTCTCTCACGAGCGGATCCCTCCCTGGAGAGTGAGTGTGACGGGCTCACGGTAGGTCGGGGTACGGCGACCGAGAAGGGTGACGACGTTGTCAGCTTCCCGATGCCCCGGTGAACGTAGGGATTTCCCTCCGGGATGCGATGCCGAGCTTGGAGTACACCTTGCGCAGGTGCCACTCGACGGTGTGCGGGCTGAGGAACAATCTGGCGCCGATGTCGGCGTTGGTGAGCCCGTCGCCGGCGAGGCGGGCGATCTGCGCCTCCTGGGCAGTGAGCGCGGTGGATGTCTCCACCGCACGCTTGCGCACCTTCGCTCCGGCGGCCTGCAGCGCGCGGCGCGCTCGTTCGGCGAAGGCGTCGGCGCCGATGCGGCTCAGCATGTCGTGGGCGATGCCCAGCTGCGTACGAGCGTCGACGCGGCGGCCCTCCCGGCGCAACCACTCGCCGTACAAGAGATGCGCGCGCGCCAGGTTGACGCGGACCCGTGTGCGGGAGAGCCGCTCGATGGCCTCGCGGTAGAGCGTGTCCGCTGTGGCGCCCTCGGACAGGAGTGCGCGTGAGCGGGCCTCGACACCGAGCGCCCAGTCCGTACCGCTGGACTGCGTGGTTTCCGTGAGTTGCTCGAACGCGTCGTACGCCGCCTTTGAGGCACCACTCCGGGTCGCCGCTTCGATCAGTTCGGCCAGGGCCCACTGCGGCGCACCGAACTGCTCCTGGTGTGCCGCCGATGCTTGGGCCGCGGCCATTGCCTGCTTGTACTGCGCGAGGCCGTTGCAGAGCACCGCGTGGTGGAAGTGTGCGACGGTGACCCCGAGCCCCTGGCCGTGCTGGGTGGCGCCGCTGATCGTGCCCTCGATCAGCGTCCGTGCCTCCTGCTCGTGGCCACGCACGGCGGCCAGTGCGAGAGCACCGAACGGCGGCTGGTTGCTGCCGATCGCCGTACTGACCGTTCTCACCTCTTCGACCATCGACGACGCCGCCGCCAGGTCGCCGGCGAAGACATGTACGACGGCGGACGAGTCGAGTGCGAGCGGGAGCTCGCTGAGCGCGCCGGCGTCGCGGATCAGCATCACGTGCCGGGACGTGACCAGGTCCCAGCGCTCGAGATCCCACAGGTCGGCCGCGATGACTCCGGCGAGCAGCAGCCACCGCATCGACTCCTGGACGGGTACGTCGTCGTCACAGAACGCCGTCAGGACTCGCTCGACCATCGGAGCCGAGGCTGCGAAGCCGTCCGTGAGACGCACGGCGAGCGCATCCAGCAGCTGGTCCGTTGCGCGCGACAGCTCCGCTGGCGGGGCCTCGCGGGCCGCTTCACCAACCTCACGCCAACCCGGGCTGTGCGCGAGATGGCCGGCGAAGATCGCTGCCGAGACCGCTTCCAGGTAGGTCTCCCGCGCGAGGGCGACGTCGAGGGGCTCAAGCCGGCGAGCCGCGGTGAGCAGCAGTGGAGGTGCCTCGGTGCCGCGGCCCTGTGCGAAGGCGAGCCCGGCATGCAGTACGTCGATTCGCGCGCGGGTGAGCTCGTCGGGCCGTCCGGCGGTTGCCGTCGCGAGGAGAGCGGCCGCCGCCTCGAAGGCCCCGGCCTGGAACTTCGCCCCTGCCGCGGCCAGTGCGCGATGCGATCGGCGACCGGGATCTTGGGTCAGGTCGGACGCGCGCTCGAGGAACGCGGCCACCGCTGCCAGGCCGCCACGGGCCTGGGCCCGCACCGCCGAACGCTCGAGCTCCGCGGCCACGTCCTCATCAGGGCCCGGCGCGCCCTGCGCCCGATGCCAGGCCCGGCGATCGGGCTCGACGTCGCCGTCGATCGATTCGGCCAGCGCCCGATTGGCCGTCTGCCGATCCTCGAGGGGCGTCGCCCGGTAGACCGCCGAGCGCACCAGCGGATGCCGGAACCGCACGTGCGAGTCGAGGGTCATCAGCTCGGAGGCGCCGGCCGCGGCAGTCTCCACGTCGATGCCCAACCGCTCGGCCGCCAGCCGCAGCAACCGCACGTCACCGACCGGCTCGGCGGCAGCGGTGAACATCAAGCGCCGGGTATCGATCGGGAGCGACCCGACCCGGCGGAGGAACTCCTTCTCGATCTGGCTCGACACCGGCCGGGCCTCCGGATGCCCAACCGGCTCCGCGGCGGTCCAACCGTGCGGGAGCTCGAGCAAGGCCAGTGGATTGCCACGCGACTCGGCGATGATGCGGTCGCGCACCCGCTGGTCGAGCGGACCGGTGACGACGGAGCCGAGGAGTGTTCTGGAGTCACGGTCCGACAGGCCCTTCACGGCCAACTCCGGGAGCCCGGGCAGCATCTTCACGGGTGTGGGTTCGCGGACGGCGAAGACCAGCAGCACCGATTCCGCGAGCAGTCGCCGCGCGACGAATCCCAAGGTCAACGCCGAGGCCTCATCGAGCCACTGGGCGTCGTCGACGAGGCAGACCAGTGGTTGGTTGCCGGCGGCATCAGCAAGGAGGCTCAGTACGGCGAGGCCGACGAGAAACCGGTCGGGTGCGTTCCCGGCCCGCAGACCGAACGCAGTGGCGAGCGCATCGCGTTGAGGTCCGGGAAGCTGGTCCAGACCGGTGAGCAACGGGGCGCAGAGCTGGTGCACGCCGGCGTACGAGAGCTCCATCTCGGACTGCACGCCGGCTGCCCGCAGAACTCGGTGTCCGGCTGAGCTGTCGAGAAGGTACTTCAGCAGCTCGGTCTTGCCGATGCCGGCCTCGCCGCGCAGAACCAGAGCAGCGCTCTGCCCCGCCCTGGCGTCCTCCAAGAGGTCGTCGAGCGCCCGGCACTCCTCGAGCCGTCCGATCAATCCGGCGCCTGACCGGCGGGGGGTCACCGATCGAGCATACGTTGGTTGCAGCCCTGCTCTCAGGGTTTTCCCAGTGAGTTCTTAGCGTGCTCTATGGGCCGGTGGGGAAGCTCTCTCGTCTAAGTGGGTGTTGGACTCCACTACGGACGAGAGGATTGAGTGCTGTGGCAGGTTTGGGGATCGCCGAGGCGCCGGGGACCCTCCTGGCGCAGGACAAGGACGAGTTGCGGTACCCGGCGGGCTCGGTGGTGGTGCTGGCCGGGATCCCGGGAGCAGGGAAGTCGACGCTGCTGCGCCGGCTGTACCCGGTGGGTGGTGACCACCAGGGAGTGCGAGTGTTCGACTCCGAGCGACTGCGCGATCGCTGGATGCCAACGCTCGGCGCGATTCCGTACGCGTGGTGGCGGCCGCTGCTGCACCTCGCCTACTACGTGAAGGCCATCAGTGCGATGCGCAGCGGCCCGATGATCCTGCACGACTGCGCCACTCGCCCGTGGGTACGGCGCTTGATCGGTTGGCGGGCGCGTCGGTCCGGACTCCAGGTGCACCTGGTGCTGCTCGACGTACCCGGGGACGTCGCTCGGTCCGGGCAGTGGGCTCGTGGTCGGGTCGTGCGCTCCAGCAGCATGGAGACGCACCTCCGTCGCTGGCCGGACTTGTTGGCACGGGCTGTCACCGACCCGAGCCACGTAGTGCCCGGCGCCGAGTCCGCAGTGGTCCTCAGCCGCCGCCAGGCAAGCAGACTCGAGCGAATCACGTTCGACTAGCCCAGCGGTTGCCTGTTCCGCGAACGAGGCAAATACTCCTGAGTGTCAGCCGGTGGCGACACGGCTACGTGCTGCTGCCGGTCGACGTTCGAGGGACCCCGCCCAGTCGGTCCCGTGCACGCCTCAGGAGGACCCACCGTGAGGAACGAACGTACGTCACGCCGCCGGCTCGCCCAGCTGGCAGCCACAGTCAGCGCGGTCGCAGCATGCCTGTACGCCGTGTCGCCCGCAGCCGCCGAGCCGTCACCAGCCGCCAAACTCGCAGCGGCCACCGCAAAGGTCGACCAGTCCGGTGTGAAGGGCATCGCCTGGTACACCGATGCGGCTTCCGGCAAGGTTGTCGTCACCGCTGACGCCACTGTCTCGTCCGCCGACGTCGCCGCGCTGAAGCACGACGGCGTCCAGGTCAATCGCACCAACGGGGTGTTCCGGCCACTGCTGTCGGCCGGCGACGCCATCTACGGCGGCCAGTACCGCTGCTCGCTCGGCTTCAACGTCGTGCAGGGCAGCACCTACTACTTCCTCACCGCCGGACACTGCGGCAAGGTGGCGAAGACCTGGTACGCCAACTCCGCCAAGACCACGCTGATCGGCCCGACCGTCGACTACAGCTTCCCCGGCAACGACTACGCGCTCGTGCAGTACAGCAATACGTCGCTGAGCCACCCCGGTGGTTTCACTGCGGCCAACGCGTTCGTCGGTGAGAACGTCACCCGCAAGGGCTCGACCACCGGCACGCACAGCGGTCAAGTCACCGCGCTCAATGTCACCGTCCGGTACTCCGGTGGCGGAAGGGTCAGCGGCATGATCCAGACCAACGTCTGCGCAGAGCCCGGCGACTCCGGCGGTCCGCTCTACGACGGCTCCAAGGCCCTCGGCATCACCTCCGGCGGCAGCGGCGACTGCAGGTCCGGCGGTACGACGTTCTACCAACCGGTCCCCGAGGCCGCGAGCACCTACGGCGTCACGGTCTACTGATCCCGCTAAGGCCAGCGACGGCCTGGCCGTGACCACACGGCCAGGCCGTACTACTTCAGTCGTTGGCCTCGTCCGCGTCCAGCGGGCAGCTGTCCTCGACGCGCTCACCGGTGAAGTTGATATCCGGGTGCGCGGCGCTGAGCAGCGCGGCGACGTTGTTGGCTGCCTCGCCGCCGTAGTGCTGCGGGTTGTCCAGCACCTGCTGGAGAGTCGGGTTCGCGACGCCGCCCTTGGCGGTGCCGTCGACGTCGGGGTCGAACAGCGCGTTGTAGGACTGCGACATGTCGACGCCCGTCTCGGCCACCGCGCCGGGGTTGTTCTTCCAGAACCCCGGTGTGCAGAACTCGGCCCCGGGTGGCGGTGTGGTCGGCGGTGTGGTCGGTGGCGTCGTCGGCGGTGTGGTCGACGGCGGTGTGGCGGTGGTTGTGGTGGTCGTAGAGCTCGTCGTGCTCGAGGTCGCTCCGGCTTGCGAGACGAAGCCGATGCCGAGAACACTTCCGGCGGCTACCGCTGACACTGCGGCGACGACTGCGAACACCCCACGGTTGCGGCCCATTTCAGGCCCCCCTCTGTGAATAGCGCACCGCCGGGCAGGCACCTCGGCGGCACTCCCCTGTCCATCCCCCACAGACGGACATTCCGAAGGTACGACTCCGTTCCCCCGTTGACCAGAGGTCGTGGATCTCACACACTGACTCCAGCGGTCGCCGGGATGATCGCTACTGCTGCAGGGGGGACCTGTCATGCGCACTCGTGTCTCGCATGCCCGGGTGGCGATCGCCGCCGCCATCGCGCTGGGGCTCGGCCTCGCCGCCACCGCGCCCGCCACCGCGGACCCGCCGCCCACACCACCGGGGCACGACCACCACAGTCACGACCACGACCACGCTCTCGAGGACCTGGTCGGCGTTCCGATGAACGAGATCGAGCGCGCCGCGAAGGCGCGGGCCGACGAGGTCCAGCGGCAGACCGGTCAGCGGCCCGGCCGCCGCTCCCCGAAGGAGCAGGCGGAGGCCGACCGGATCGTCGCGGCCGCGGACCCGGCCGTGTCCGGGACGTGGGGCGGTGTGATCCCCACTCCCGTCGTACCGGTGTTCAGCGCCACGCTGCCGAACGGCAAGGTGCTGATGTGGGACTCCGTCGGCGAAGGGCCGGCCGAGTCGTACAGCGACCAGTCGTTCACCCGGGCCGCGGTCTGGGACCCGGTGACGAACACGAGCAAGCGGGTCGACGTCCAGGGCTACAACATCTTCTGCGCCGGGTACGCCCAGCTCTCCGACGGCACCGTGCTGGTTGCCGGCGGCAACCGGGACATGTCGCTCAACGGGATCCGCAAGACCCACCTGTTCGACTGGCGGACCGAGACCTGGCGCCGCGGCCCGGACATGGCCGCCGAGCGCTGGTACCCGTCGGTGACCGCGCTGCCGAACCAGGAGGCCCTGATCCAGGGCGGCGGTCCGGAGAACGCCGAGGTGCACCAGACGAACCAGTGGATCCGGCTGCTCACCGGTTTCACCACGCCGTCCAGTCGGCTGTACCCGCTACTCACCGTCCGGCCGGACGGCAACGTCGACATGGTCGGGACCGGGACTGTCATGCGCACGCTGCAGACGAGTGCGGCCGGCGCCCAGGTCGGTACCTCCGTCCGGGACCTGATCAACCGCGACTACGCCAGCTTCGCCACCATCCGGGTCGGCAAGACGCTCGTGGCCGGTGGCGGCGTCGTCGCCGAGGAAGGCAAGGTCAGCGTGCCGACCCGCACTGCGGTGATCGTCGACTCGAACAGTACGACGCTGGCGCTGCCGACCGGCTCGATGGCCACCGGACGGCGGCAGCACAACCTGACCGTGCTCGCCGACGGCGACGCGCTGGCGACCGGCGGGATGAATGCGGTGATGAGCGACGGCGGCGTCAACCTCGCGGCTCCGGTGTACGCCGCCGAGCTCTACGACACCGAGACGGGTGCATGGCGCACCCTCGGCGCGGCCAACCGGATCCGGCAGTACCACTCGACCGCGCTGCTGCTGCCCGACGGCCGCGTCATGACCGGTGGCGGCGGCATCTGCGGTGAGTGCCAGCGGGTCGGCTATCTGGAGAAGAACATCGAGTACTTCACCCCGCCGTACCTGTACGGACCGGACGGACAGCTCGCCGCGCGACCGGCGATCACCTCGGCGCCGGCCACTGCGTCGTACGGAAGCTTCTTCTCGCTGACGTCGCCGCAGGCTGCGGCGATCACCAAGGTGGGGCTGGTCGGCCTGGGGGCGCCGACCCACGGCGACGACCAGGGCCAGCGGTACGTGCCGCTCTCGTTCAGTGCCACGGGTACGGCGCTGACCGTCGGCTCACCGGCCAACGTCAACCTCGCCCCGCCCGGGTACTACATGCTGTTCGTGGTCGACAGCAACGGCGTGCCGTCGGTGGCCCGGATCGTGCAGCTGACCGCCACCGCCCCGCCGGCGCCGGCGCCGATCCGGCTCACCATCAGCGGACCGGGCGACCGGTGCCTGGACATCGACCACAGCTCGGTCGTGCCGGGGACCAAGATCCAGCTGTGGGACTGCAACGGCACGCCGGCCCAGCGCTGGACGCGTCCGGCCGACGGCACGTTGCGGGCCCTCGGGGTGTGCGCGGACGTACCGGGCGGGACGCTCAAGGTGGGTGCTCCGGTGCGGACCGACATCTGCAGCAGCACCGACCCGGCCCAGAAGTGGACCATCGGCGCCGACAGCAGGATCAGGTCGACCAGCAAGCCGAAGCTCTGCTTCTCGGCGCCCGGCAAGACCAACGCCGAACAGGTGGTGCTCGCCAACTGCAACGGCTCGCCGACGCAGGTGTTCCGCTACTAGGCCGGCTGATCCAGCCGTACCTCGGGGGCGGTGCGGCGGCGGTTGCGGAGCCAGTGGCCGAGGGTGACCAGTCCGAAGCCGACGGCGTAGATCATCGTGGTGAAGGTGAAGTAGCCGAGGGTGCCGTCGAGGAGCTGGTTCGACTCGGTCGCCGGGAACGCTGCGGTGGAGCCGTTGACCCACTCCATCACCAGGTTCGCGGTCTGGAACGTGTACACGTGGCTGAAGGCGATGGCGAAGATCAGGTAGGCGGCCAGCCGGTTGCGGACCAGCAGGCCGAGCGGCAGTGCGACCAGGACGGTCAGGATGGCGATCATGGTGTCCTCCAGGACCCGTAGAAGTTGATCACTACCGTCCTCGGCCGGCCTGGTCTGTGGCATCGAGGCCATCGCTGGATCTGGGGCCAGTGCTGGCACTGAGTCCACCCAGGGGCGAATCGGTGCACAATCTGGCCATGAGGCGCGGGCTGATGCTGGGGGCGACGGCGGTCTGCGTCGCGTCCTGGGCTGTGCTCGCCGTGGCCGCCTTCGGTCCGTCCGACGCGCGTGACGAGGTTGCCACCCTCGCCGACCTCCTGGTGCTCGTCCCACTCGGCTTGTCCTGGCTGATCGCCGTACGGGTGCCGGCCAGCCCAGTCGGACCCGCGCTGGCCTGGTTGGCCGCCTTCCTGGTCGCCACACCGGCTGTGGAGTCGTGGGGGGACATGAGCGGCGGCGTGGTCGCGGTGATCGGGGCCGGCGTCTGGGCCTGGCAGCTCGTCGGCTTCCTCATCCTGCTGCTGGTGTTCCCGGACGGGCTGCGCTGGAAGGCGCTGTTCTGGCTGGTGCCCATCGCAGCAGCGCTCATGACTGCCGCGTTCGTCGTGACGATGAACTACCACGACGTGCCGCCCGCGCACTCGCCGGTCGCCGTACCCGAGGCACTGTGGATGCCCGTGATGCTCGGCGCGCTGGGCATCGTTCTGGCAGTCAGTGTGGCGTGCATCGCCAGCGTGGTCGTCCGCTACCGGCACGGCGATCAGCGGACGAGGCAACAGTTGCGCTGGCTCATCCTGGCCGCCGGAGCCGTTGTGGTGCTGATGGTCGCGAGCTGGGTGGTGACCGCGTTCGGCTGGGTGGGGCAGGGCGCGTACGCCGGGTTCCTGCTGGGCATCGTCGTACTCGTGCCGGCGGCGGTGACCATCGCGATCCTGCGCCACGACCTCTTCGAGATCGACCGCATCCTCAGTGACTCGGTGGCCTGGGTGGTGACCGCTGTGGTGGCCGCGCTGATGACGGCCGGTCTGGTGATCGGCATCGGCTACCTGGCCGGACGGGACTCGGCGGCAGGACTGACTGCATCGGTGTTCCTGGTCGCGCTTGCGCTTCTTCCGCTGCACCGGTGGTTCCACAAGGCTGTCGGGCGGGTCATCGACCGGGACCGCGTCGTACTGCTGGAGCGGATCAGGCGGTTCGTCGACCAGGTCCGGGATGGTTCCGCCGAGCCTGAGACGGTCGAGCAGGTGCTGAGAGACGCGGTGGGTGATCCGCAGCTGTCACTGCTGCTGACGAGCGTCGAGGACGGACGGTACGTCGATCTGGCCGGTGAGCCAGTGCAGGTTGGGCAAGACGCCGTACAGGTGCCGTTGCGGACGACGGACACGGACATCGGGCTGGTGCTGGTCGGTGACGCGTCGGCGCGGCAGCTGCGACGTGTGCAGCTGGCTGCGTCGGCTGCGCGACTGCCGATCGAGGTCAGCCGGCTGCGGCTGGGGCTGCGCCGGGCTCTGCAGGAAGTGGACGACAGCCGAAATCGGATCGTCGCCGCGACTGTGGCTGAGCGGCACCGGTTGGAGCGAGACCTCCACGATGGCGCGCAACAACAGCTACTGGCGATCGGAATGCAGCTGCAGGCTGCCCAACGCCAGCTGCCGCCAGAGCACCCCGTGCTGAGTGAGCTGGATGTAGCCGTCGAGCGGCTCGAGCAGACCGTCCGCGAGCTGCGTCGCCTCGCGCACGGGGTCCGTCCGGCGAGTCTGGACGACGGTCTGGCCACTGCACTGCGTCGGCTGGCCCCTGACTCGCCGATCCCTATCCACTTCGCCGTACCCGACGTGGTGCCGCCCGAGCTGATCGCCACGACGGCGTACTTCGTCGTCGCCGAGGCAGTCGCCAACGTGCTCAAGCACGCGCAAGCCACGCGGATCGATGTCGTCGTGCGGGAGGCCGACAATCAGTTGCACGTGTCCGTGACTGACGACGGCGTCGGCGGTACGCCGTCCAACGGCCTCGTCACGTTGCGGGACCGAGTTGACTCCGTCGGCGGCCGCCTGACCATCTCCAGCCCAGCACAGTCCGGTACTGCGATCGAGGTGGTGCTCCCGTGCGTGTCCTGATCGCCGAGGACTCCGTGCTGTTTCGCGAAGGCCTCGTGCGCCTGCTGACCGAGTCAGGGCATGAGGTGGTCGAGACGACGGCGACTGCGGACGGTCTGCCCGAGCTGGTCGACGTACTCAGGCCGGACATCGCCGTGATCGACGTGCGCATGCCGCCGACGATGACCGACGACGGAGCCCGGGCAGCCCACCTCATCAGGGAGGCTGCACCCGACCAGCCCATGTTGCTGCTGTCGCAGCACGTCGAGACCAGGCACTCGGTGCATCTGGTGTCGACCGGCGCCTTCGGCTATCTGCTGAAGGACCGCGTGCTTCGAGTGACCGACTTCCTCGACGCCCTGGAACGCGTGGCCGCCGGCGGCTCCGCTCTGGACCCAGATGTCGTCGCAGCCTTGCTGGCGTCCGATGACGGAGGACTTGGCAAGCTGTCGGCCCGCGAGCGCGAGGTGCTGGCGCTCGCCGCCGAGGGCCACTCGAACGCGGCCATCGCAGCCCGTCTCGTCATCACCGAGCGAACCGTGGAAACCCACGTCCGTTCCGTCTTCCAGAAACTCGACATCCACGAGTCAGCCCTGAGCCATCGCCGGGTCCTCGCCGTCCTGGCCTACCTGCGATCCGGAATTGTCGGTGGCGGGTGATTGGCTCGAAGCTCTCGATGGGGAGGAGTGGGCATGAAGGTTCGGGTCGGGCGTGAGGTGCTGGCCGAGGCGATCGGCTGGGTGGCGAAGGGGCTGCCCAGCCGGCCGAGTGTGCCGATCCTGGCCGGGATGCTGGTGGAGGCGGGTGACGGGCAGCTGACGCTGTCCGGGTTCGACTACGAGAGCTCGGGGCAGGTGACCGTGCCGGCCGAGGTGGCCGACGAGGGGCGGTATCTGGTGTCCGGCCGGTTGCTGGCCGACATCTGCCGCAGCATGCCGCGCGACTCCGTGGAGCTGAGCGGCGACGCCGCTCGGCTGCAGGTGAGCAGCGGGAGCTCGCGGTTCGTGCTGCATACCTTGCCGTTGGGTGAGTATCCGGCGCTGCCGGAGTTGCCTGCGGCGACCGGGGTGGTGAGCGGGGAGGCGTTCTCGCGCGCCGTTCACCAGGTGGTGAGCGCGGCCGGGCGGGACGACACGTTGCCGGTGTTCACCGGGATCCGGCTGGAGATCCGCGGGCCGAGGATCGAGCTCCTGGCCACCGACCGGTACCGGCTCGCCGTGCGGACGGTCGAGTGGGAGCCGGTCGACCCGGGGGTCGAGGCCAATGCGCTGGTGCCGGCCAAGCTGCTCGCCGACGTGTCCAAGGCGATGGCCGGTCACGACGTCACGCTCGCGCTCGGTTCTACCCGCACAGGGGACGGGTTGATCGGGTTCGAGGGCGCCGGCCGCCGGGCGACGAGCCGGCTGATCGACGGCGAGTTCCCGAAGGTCCGCAGCCTGATCCCGGCGCCGGCCGCGATCACCAGCACGGTCCGGGTAGAGACCGCGGTGCTGGTCGAGGCGGCGAAGCGGGTCGCGCTGGTGGCGGAGCGGACGACGCCGGTCCGGCTCACGGTCGCGGACGGCACGGCGACCTTGGACGCCGGCAGCGGGGACGAGGCCCAGGCGTCGGAGTCCGTCGAGGTCGCGCTGACCGGCGAGTCGGTGTCGACCGGCTTCAACGCCGGCTACCTGCTCGACGGCCTGGCCTCGATCGGCGCCCCGGTCGCGCACTTCGCCTTCACCCAGCCCACCAAGCCCGCCAACCTCACCGGCCTCCGCTCCCCCGACGACGCCCCGCCCACCGACTCCGCCTACATCCTGATGCCCATGCGCCTGCCAAGCTGACTAGGGTGAGTGATGGCTGAAGAGGTGATCGCGCGGTATCTGGCGCGGCGGGACCGGCTCGGGTCGGCTGATCGGATCGTGTTGATGGGCTCCGCTGTTCTGGAGTCGGTCGAGACCGCGGCCGACCTGTACCACCGACAGCTCGCCCCGCAGCTCCTGATCAGCGGCGGCATCGGCCACTCGACCCACTACCTCGAGGAAGCAGTCCGACGACGCGGACTCGACGTCGCCGCCACCGATCGCCCCGAGTCCCACGTCTTCCGGGACCTGCTTGTCACCAGGTACGGCGTGCCGTCCGACGCCATCGCGGTCGAGGACGAGTCGACCAACTGTGGCGAGAACGCGCGTCTGACCCGCCAGCTCGTCGATCGTCCGGAGACGCTCCTGCTGATCCAGGATCCGACCATGCAACGCCGGACGCACGCCTGCTTCGAGCGATCGTTCAGCGACCTGCCCGGGACGACGTTGATCAGCCACGCCCCGCTCATCCCGTGGATCGAGACGGCCCACGTCAGCGCCGGCCCCAACCTCCCCGAGATCTGGAGCCGGCGCCGATTCACCGAGCTCGTCCTCGGCGAGATCCGGCGGCTGCGCGACGACGCCGACGGCTACGGCCCCCGCGGCCGGAACTTCGTCGACCACGTGGACATCCCACCGGAGGTTATTGCCGCGTACAACGATCTCGTCGCCGAGCACCCGGACCTCATCCGCAGGTAGCACGCCGGGATCACGCCGTGGTTTGACGATGTCGACGTCGTCTACTGGACGCTGTGGGCCGGCCTGTTGCCCTCCGCAACCGATCTGGTCCTGAACACCCAGTTCTCGCACTACTTCATCGCCGGTATGGCGCTCTGCCTGATCCACCGGTACGGCGCCAAGCCGCAGTACCTCCTGATCGTCGCCGTTGCACTGGGCAACGCGATCTTCAATGGCATCGGGTTCGCCGACCGGGTCGGCATCCGCTACGGCACCGAGATCCACCGCCCGGTCGTGGTCGCCGTCATCGTGGTCGTCTTCGCGGTCATGCTCGCGATCGCGACGCGGCTCACGCAGCACCTCGGCCGCCCGTGGTTCGCGGTCCTCGGCGCACTCACCTACCCGCTGTACTTGATCCACGCGCACCTCGGCTTCATCATCTTCGAGCGGCTCGGCGACCAGGTGAATCACGTCCTCCTGGTCGCCGCCACGATGATCCTGATGATCGCCGCAGCCGCCGCCCTGCACTACTGCGTCGAGCGACCACTGGCACCGCGCCTCAAAAGCCTCCTTGCCGGCAGACGTCAGCTAGCGCTGAAGTAGCCGGTCAGGACAGCAGCCAGCGTCTCCGGCGGGAGCGTGTGGAACGTCCCGTCGTGCCCCTCCGCCGTACCGTTCGGCAGCGCGGCCACAGCCTCCTGCGCGGCCCGCTGCATCCACTCCGGGCTCGCGTTGCTGTACAGCCCGAGCACCGGGATGGAGATGGACGACAGCAACGACACGGGTACGGCGCTGTCCCGCATCTGCAAGCCGTCGTACACGAGGGTGTGCGCCATCGCCTCCAGCCCGGCCCACATCGGCGTCTCCCGGATCTGGTCCACGACCTCTTTCGGCTGACCAACCGCCTCCACCATGAACAGCTCGGCCGCACCGCCCGGGTTTCCGGCGTCGACGTACTCCTGCAGCCGCTCCAGGTACCGCTCTGGCGCCGGCGGCGCGCCCTCGACGCGGAACGGCGGCTCCATGATCGCCACCTTCTCGAACGGCAAACCGGCCTGCAGCAGCACCATCACCCCGGAGGAGAACGCGCAGGCGTACCGCGCCCCGGTCGCCGTCCGCACGGCATCCAGGTCCTCCCACTCCCGCTCCACTGCGTACGGCGTCGTGTCACCGGAGTCACCGCGGCCGCGCCGGTCGTAGTTCACCACCGTGAACGCGCCGGACAACGCCTCGGCGTACGACGCGAAGAACGACCGGTCGGTGAACGCGCCGGTGATCAGCACCAGGCCCGGACCGCTGCCGACAGCGTCGTACGCGATCTCGGTGCCGTCCTTCGAGACAACTTTCTCCATCACCTGCTCCTTAGCAAACGGGACTCCCTACCCATCCGTCGAACGACCCAGTCCCGATGAGACTAGGTCCAATGTGATCCACATCACACGACCCCGCCGCGACCCGCAGGACCTTCCCCGGAGCCAAGCCACGTCACTACAGTTGGATTATGTATACAGACGACTGGTATGCGGTCCACCGGCAGGCCGGGTTCTGATGCTGCTCCGCCAGCTGGAGTACCTCGTCGCCCTGGCCCGGGAGAAGCACTTCGCCCGCGCCGCGGACGCCTGCTACGTGTCCCAGCCGTCACTGTCCGCCGCGATCCGCAAGCTCGAGCAGGAGCTCGACGTGCCGATCGTCCGCCGCGGCCGCCGATTCGAGGGCCTCACCCCCGAGGGTGAGCGGGTGCTGCTCTGGGCGCAGCGGATCCTGGCGGAGCAGGACGCACTGCGGCACGAGCTGTCGGTGATGCGCGGCGGCCTGACCGGAACGCTCCGGCTCGGCGCGATCCCGACCGCGATGCCTGTCGTCTCGCTGCTCACGACCCCGTTCTGCGAACGGCACACGAACGCGAAGGTCACCATCGAGTCGCTGTCGTCGCGGGACATCACTCAGAAGCTCGCCGAGTTCGACCTGGACGTCGCGATGACCTACCTCGACGACGACACGCTCGGCCACGTCCGCAAGACGCCGCTCTACGAGGAGCGCTACTTACTGCTCACCCCGCAGCACACCGCGCTCGCCGAGTTGCCGATGGCCACGTGGGCGCAGGTCGCCGAACTGCCGCTGTGCCTACTCTCCCCCGACATGCGCAACCGCCGGATCATGAACGGCTACTTCACCGACGACGGCGTCACCGCGGCGCCGTCGATCGAGAGCGACACGGTCTCCGGTCTCTACAGCCATCTGCACGGCAACCACTGGTCGACCGTGATCTCGCACGCGTGGCTGCACATGTTCGGGGTGCCTGACGGCATGCGCGTCGTACCGCTCAAGGGCCCCGCGCACGGGCCGCGGGTCGGCCTGGTGATCGCGGCTCGCAGCCCCGAGCCGGTGCTCGCCCGCGCGCTCCTCGACGTCGCGCGACAGGCCGGCGTCCACAACGCGCTGGACGCGCTGCTCGACGTGCACCTCATGGGTTCCGGCTATCTCGACATAGCAAGCAAGTCTTTGACCGCCGGCCAGTGACCGGGCGACCGTAGAAATGCCCTCAACCCCCGCTGAGCGGGGTGTGTAAGCGGGATCACGTCGTACGTAACCGGGATCACGTGAGACATGGGCATAACCGGCTAGTACGGCTGGTTGAATGTATACAGAAGGCAGAATTCAAGCACGCTCCCACGAGGAGCAGGAAGGTACACAATGATCTTCACGCGTAGGTTCGGCGCTCTGGCGGCTCGCCCGCAGTTCCCGGATGCCCCGGAGCTGCAGCAGGAGCTGAACACCCCGGTCGACCTGGACGCCGAGCTGGCCCGGCTGACCGGCGACGACGTCCGGCTCGCCTCCGGCGACGACGACCGCCGCCGGGCGGACGAGTCGGCCGCCTGACCGGCACCCGGAATCCCGGGGCCGAAAAGCATATGTTCGGTGATGGCACTTGGTAGACTGTCTACCAAGTGCCATCCTGATCCCTTCAGCGTTTGTTCCGGGAAGGACCTCATGACGACCATCAGCACGGGTACCAGCGATCCCGTCTCCCCCGGTGTCCGGCACGTCAAGCGCCCGACGCCGTTGCGGGAGTCCGTCTACGAGGCCCTGACCGAGATGATCATCGACGGCACCCTCGAGCGCGGCCGGCACCTCGTCGAGGTCGAGCTGGCCGGCATGCTCGGGGTGTCCCGGCAGCCGGTCCGCGAGGCCCTCCAGCGGCTCAACAACGAGGGCTGGGTGGACCTGCGGCCGGGCTTCGGCGCGATGGTGCACGTCCCGGCCGAGGACGAGGTCGACCAACTGCTGGCGGCCCGTGCGGCGCTGGAGTCGGAGTCCGCGCGGCTCGCGGCCCGGCACGCCACGAAGGACGACGTGGCCAAGCTCAAGGAGCTCTGCAAGGTCGGCACGGCGTACCACGAGTCCGGTGACATCGACGGCGCCGTACGGACGAACGGCGAGCTGCACAGCCTGATCACGCAGATGTCCGGCAACAGGTTCCTGGTGGACTTCGCGGCCCAGGTGGACCGCCGGGTCCGGTGGTACTACACACCGGTCGCGCCCGTGCGTGGCGCCGCGTCGTGGCGGGAGCACAACCGGCTGGTGAAGGCGATCAGCGAGGGTGACGAGGACAAGGCCGCGCAGGCCATGCGCGAGCACACCGAGCACACTCGCAAGGCCTACCACGACCTCCAGGCCGCCAACGGCTCCGACGAAGCGGCTCCCGAGACCGAGGCAACTCCCCGGCGCCGCCGCCGTACGATCACAAGCTGAGCACAAGCGGTCGCCCGCAACCAGAAGGCTGCGGGCGACCGGCAGGGGATCAGGCGACACGCTTCTTGCGGCCGCGGCCGGTGGCGGCCTTGCGGGCCTCCAAGGCGGCGGCGAGGTGCGCGTACTGCTCCACGGTTCGCCTGGCGTAGATGTTGCGATCCAGGATGCGCGGCCACCAATGGCGGCCGAGTTGCTCGTGCATCCAGAGGAAGCCGATCGCGAAGCCCATGCTCACCAGGGCACGGAAGGCGAGGAACTTCCACGGCTCGGGCGGCAGGCCCGGCGAGCCGGCCACCACCCACTCGGTCACCACCGAATGCACCAGCAGGGCGAGCGGGAACCGATCACCCAGTAGACCGCCGCCGGCGCGAACACACCGGCGGGGACTTTGCCCAGCGCGACCAGTACGGCGTACCCCGCGCCGAACAGGACCAGCGGGACGCCGAGACCGAGGCCGGTCGCGACCGCCCAGCCGAAGGGCTGGCCGACGAACGCGGCCAACCCTCCGGCGATGACTCCGGCCGAGGCGCCGACCGCGGCGGCCGGGACCGAGAACTCCGCGAGCTGCTTCAGGTCCGCCATGATCAGCCCACCGCCACACCGAAGCGGATCAGGCAGTAGAACAGCAGGCCGAGGTAGAACACCGCGCCGAACCCGATGATCAGGTTCCGCACCGGACCCGGCCGGATCGGCTTGGGCAGCAGCATGTTGTTCACCAGCAGCAACACGATGCAGTAGGCGCCCATCGCGAACGTGGACAGGAACGCGAGGATGTCCAGGATGCCCGCCGGACCGTCGGCCGGCCCGAACAGCAGGATCAGGATGCCGAAGGTGATCACGCCCCAGAGGAACCCGGCGTACAGCCTCGACATCGAGAACCGCTTGGCCCCCGGCACGAAGTAGTACGTCATGTCCGCCTGGCCGCGGGAGAACGAGTCGAACAGACCGAGGGTCGCGTTCAGCCCGATCAGCGCGATGAAGCCGAAGAACAGCGTGCCGAGGATCGGGCTGCCGGCCGACGCGAACGCGTCCGACATGGCCTTCAGCGCCGCCTCCCGGTCACCGCCCTCGATCAGGCCGGCCACGTTCGGGTTGGTCCGGGCCGCCGACATGGCCAGCACGGTGAACGAGACGGTCACCAGCATGGTGATACCCCAGAAGAGCAGCAGCGCGTCGAAGGTGACCCACTTGCGCCAGCCCTTCCACTTCTGCATCTCGGCCGGGTCCTCGGTGTCGAACATGAAGCCCCGCGACGGCATCGACTCGGCCTCGCCGGCCGACCGCAGACCGCGGATCTTCGGGATGTGCGACCCCATCGCGGCGCCGCTGTCGCGCAACTGCAGGGTGTACCACATCTGCTGCATGCCGGACGGGCCGGCGAACGCGATCGAGCCGACCACGATCGGGAACCACGCGTCGGTCAGCGCCTTGTCCGGGAAGTACCCGAACGCGAACATGCCGGACACGGTGTTGGCCAGGTCGTCCCAACTGCCCACGATCGCCGCGATCACCGACGTGCCGACCACCAGCAGGCCGATCAGCAGGCCGAGCAGCTTCTCGAGGAAGTTGTAGATCACCGAGAGCAGGCTGAACAGCACCCCTACGAAGATCAGCGCGACGCAGGCTGTCACCTGCCAGGGTATGCCGCTGATCTCCTCGAACGCGGCGGCGCCGGCCGACAGGTGGCCGGGCCACATGTAGATCAGGATCGCCGCGACGTAGAAGAACCACATCATCGGTTTGAAGATGCGGGCCGCGCCGAAGAAGATGCTCTCGCCGGTGGCCATCGCGTACCGGGCCATCTCCAGCAGCACGAACGCCTGCAGGGTGACGCCGACCATGAACAGCCAGCGGATGTCCGGCCCGAACACCAGGACGAGCCGGGGCCACATGTAGGACTCGCCCATCCCGACGCCGAGCGCGACCAGGAAGACGGTCGGTCCCAGGATGTGCAGCGAGGGCGGTGCGTCCGGAAGCTTCCGGATCGGCATCGGTTCGAGCCTGCCCGCTTTCCAGACCTTCTCGGTCACTGCTGCCGCGGCGGGCCCTTCGGGTACTTCTGAGGTGTTGCTTGTGACGTCCAAGGCGGACTCCTTAGATCGACGCCAACTAGCGGATCAACGCTCCCCCGCGCGCTCCCTTCCTCCAATCAGTCAGCCGAGCGGGCCGGCGTTGCGGGCCCAGCGGTATTTGGCACCGAGCACCTGGACCGGGGTCTCGGTGGTGTACGGGTAGGCGACCACACCGTGGTCGAACAGGTACTGACTGGCTTCCTCGACCTCGACGTCGCCGGACAGCGAGGCCACCACCGGCTTGTCGATGCCCTTCGCCCGGTACTCCTCGACCACCTCGGCGACCAGCTTCGCGAACACCATCGGCGGTGTCACGATGGTGTGCCAGTAGCCCAGGATCAAGGCGTGGATCCGCTCGTCGGACAGCCCGAGCGCGATCGTGTTCCGGTACGTCGACGGCGGCTCACCGCCGGTGATGTCCACCGGGTTGCCGGAGGCCCCGAACGGCGGGATGAACTTCTTGAACGCCTCGTCCAGGTCGGCGGGCATCGACATCAGCTGCAGGCCGTTGTCCACGCAGGCGTCCGACAGCAGGACGCCGGAGCCGCCCGCGCCGGTGATGATGACGACGTTCTCGCCCTTCGGCGTCGGCAGCAGCGGGATGCCGCGGGCGAACTGGAGCATCTCGTTCAGACCCGGCGCCCGGACCACACCGCTCTGCCGCAGGATGTCGTCGTACACCTTGTCGTTGCCGGCCAGGGCGCCGGTGTGCGAGCTGGCCGCCCGCGCTCCCATGTCGGTACGGCCGGCCTTCAGCACGACGACCGGCTTCTTCTTCGACACCCGGGCCGCCGTCTCGGCGAACGCCCGGCCGTCCTTCAGGTCCTCCAGGTGCATGGCGATCAGGTTGGTGTTGTCGTCGTTCTCGAAGAACGTCAGGAGGTCATCCTCGTCGATGTCGGCCTTGTTGCCTACTCCAACGATCGCGGAGACGCCCATCCGGCTGGACCGGCTGAAGCCGAGGATCGCCATCCCGATGCCTCCGCTCTGTGACGAGAGCGCGACACTGCCCTTGACGTCGTACGGCGTGCAGAACGTCGCGCACAGGCTCTCCGGCAGGTAGTAGTAGCCGTAGATGTTCGGCCCGAGGATGCGCACGCCGTGCTTGCGCGCGATCGCCACCACCTCGTCCTGGAGTTCCTGCTCACCGGTCTCGGCGAACCCGGACGGGATCAGGATCGCCCCGGCCACGCCCTTCTCGCCGCACTGCTCGAGCGCCCCGCCGACGAACTTGGCCGGTACGGCGAACACCGCGACGTCCACATCCCCCGGGACGTCCAGGATGCTCGGGAACGCCTTCAGCCCGAGCACCTCGCCGCCCTTGGGGTTGATCGGGTAGATGTCGCCCTGGTAACCGCCGTTGACCAGGTTCTTCATCACCGAGTTGCCGATCTTGCCGGTCTCGTTCGAGGCTCCGATCACCGCGACCGCGCGCGGTTTCATGATCCGGGTCATCGCGGTCAGGATCTCGTCCTGGCTGTACCGCTCGACCGGCTTGCCGGCCTCGGCGTCGACGATGATCCGGAAGTCCACCGCGGTGGCGCCGTCCGGCCCGGCGAGCACCGGGTTGAGGTCCACCTCGGCGAACTGCGGGAAGTCGGTGACCAGGTCGGACAGCCGCTTGACCAGGTCGGCGACGGCCTCCTTGTCCACCGGCTTGGCGCCCCGGACGCCGTCCAGCATCTCGTGCGCGCCGATCCCGTCGATCATCGAGCGGGCCTCGTCGCCGGACAGCGGGGCCAGCCGGAAGGTGACGTCCTTCAGCACCTCGACCAGGACGCCACCCAGCCCGAACGCGACCACCTTGCCGAACGTCTGGTCGGTGACCGCGCCGACGATGACCTCCTGCACGTCACCGCCGGTGACCAGCATCTTCTGCACCTGGACCCCGGTGATGTCCGCGTCGGCTTTGTAGGCTTTCGCATTGTCGACAATCTTCCGGAACGCCTCCGTCGCGGCGTCCTCGGAGTCGACCCCGACCACCACCCCGCCGGCGTCGGTCTTGTGCAGGATGTCCGGCGAGACGATCTTCAGCACGACGGGGAAGCCGATCTCGGCCGCCAGGCCGGCCGCTCCCTCGGCAGTCGTGGCCAGCCCCTCACCCGGCGTCGGGATGCCGTACGCGTCCGCGACCTGCTTGGCCTCGGGCGCGCTCAGCGAGGTGCGGCCGTCCGCCAGAGCCTGGTCGAGGATGGTCCGGACTGCTGCCTTGTCATAGGTCATGCCATTAGCTCCAATTCGCGAAGAGGTCAGACGACGCCGGCGGCTTTGAGTTCCTCGAGCTCGGCGGTGTCGATCCCGAGCCCGCCGTAGATGACGGAGTTGTGCTCGCCGAGACCGGGTGAGGTCTCGACCTGGACCGGGGAGTCGGACAGCTTGATCGGGCAGCCGACGGTCTTGAAGCTGCCGCGTTCGGCGTGCTTCACCTCGACCACGGCGCCGAGCTCGGCCAGCGTCTCGTCCTCGATCAGCTCGCGCGTGGACATGATCGGGCCGCAGGGCACGTTCAGCGCGTTGAGCCGGTCCATCACCTCGAACTTGGTGTGCTGCTCGGTCCACTGCTCGATCAGCGCGAACATCTTGTCCAGCTTGCCGAGCCGGGCTGCGGGGGTGGACCAGTCCGGGTCGTCGGCCAGCTCGGGCTTGCCGATCAGGTTCGCGATCGGGGCCCAGCCGGGCGGCTGGACGATCACGTAGATGTAGTCGTTCGGGCCGCCCGGAGCGCAGCGCAGCGCCCAGCCGGGCTGGCCACCGCCGGAGGCGTTGCCGGACCGGGGCACCTCGTCACCGAAGTGCTCGTTCGGGTACTCGCGCAGCGGCCCGTGCGCCAGCCGCTGCTGGTCGCGCAGCTTGACCCGGGTCAGGTTCAGCACGGCTTCCTGCATGGCCACGCTGACCCGCTGGCCCTTGCCGCTGTGCGTCCGCTGGTAGAGCGCCGCAAGGATGCCGGCGACCAGGTGGATCCCGGTGCCGGAGTCACCGATCTGGGCGCCGATCGCGGTCGGCGGCCCGTCCTCGAACCCGGTCGTGCTCATCGCGCCGCCCATCGCCTGGGCGACCACCTCGTAGGCCTTGAAGTCCTCGTAGCGGCCCGGGCCGAAGCCCTTGATCGAGGCGAAGATCAGTTGCGGGTTGATCAGCTGCAGCCGCTCCCAGGTGAAGCCCATCCGGTCGATCGCGCCGGGAGCGAAGTTCTCCACCAGGATGTCGACGTCCTTCACCAGGTCGGTGAAGATCTCCTTGCCCCGGTCGGACTTCAGGTTCAGCGTGATGCTGCGCTTGTTGCAGTTCAGCATCGTGAAGTAGAGGCTGTCGACGTCCGGGATGTCGCGCAGCTGCTGGCGGGTGATGTCACCGGTGGGCGCCTCGAGCTTGATCACATCGGCGCCGAGCCAGGCGAGAATCTGCGTGCAGGACGGTCCGGACTGCACGTGGGTCATGTCGAGAACACGGACACCTTCGAGGGCCTTTGTCATGCTGGGTCCCCTTACTTGTACATCGTCTGGTTCATGGTTCCGGGGGCGTACGCGTCCGGGTCGACCCAGACGTTGATCAGCGACGGCAGCCCGGACTCGCGGGCGCGCTGCATGGCCGGCCCGATGTCCTTGGGGTCGCGGACCTCCTCGCCGTACCCGCCGAGCATCTTGGCGAACTCGTCGTACCGGACGTCGCCGAGGGTGTTGCCGACCCGGCCGCGGGCCTGGCCGTACTTGACCTCCTGGCCGTAGCGGATCTGGTTCATCGAGGAGTTGTTGCCGACGACACCGATGAACGGGAGGTTGAAGCGGACCAGGGTCTCGAAGTCCCAGCCGGTCAGCGAGAACGCGCCGTCGCCGAACAGCGCGACCACTTCCTTGTCGGGCCGGGCGTACTTGGCCGCCATCACGAACGGGATGCCGACGCCGATGGTGCCGAGCGGGCCCGGGTCCATCCAGTGGCCGGGCGACTTCGGCTGCACCACGCCGCCGGAGAAGGTGACGATGTCGCCGCCGTCGCCGATGTAGATCGAGTCCTCGGTGAGGAACTCGTTGATCTCGTGCGCCAGCCGCAGCGGGTGGATCGGGTTCGCGTCCGACAGCTGCTTCGGCAGCCGCTTCTGGTACGCCGCGTCCTCCTCGGCACGGAGCTCGGCGAACCAGGCCTTCCGGTCGCCCGCTTTCTGGATCCGGCCCGAGGCCGCCTGGGTGACCGCGGCCAGGATCGCGCCCGGGTCGCCGACCAGGCCGAGGTCGATGTCGCGGTTCTTGCCGACGGTGCGGTAGTCCATGTCGATCTGCACGACGGTCGCGCCCTTCGGCAGCCGGCGCCCGTAGCCCATCCGGAAGTCGAACGGCGTGCCGACGATCAGGATCAGGTCGGCGTTGTTGAACCCGTACCGGCGGGACAGGTGGAAGTGGTGCGGGTCGCCGGGCGGCAGCGAGCCGCGGGCGGAGCCGTTCATGTACGCCGGGATGTTCAGCTTCCGGGCGAACTCGACCGCGGCGTCGGTGCCGCGTGAGGTCCACACCTGGGTGCCGAGCAGCACCACCGGCTTCTCGGCCCGGACCAGCAGGTCGGCCAGCGCCTCGATGTTGGCCGGGTCGCCGATGCTCTTGGTGGAGGCCCGGTATCGGCCGGGCTCCGGGACCGTCGCGGACTCGACCGGGACCGAGTTGTCCAGGATGTCGCGCGGGATCTCCAGGAAGGACGGGCCGGGGGCGCCGTTGAAGCACTCGCGGAACGCCATCGACACCATGTCGGCGACCCGCGCGGTGTGCGGCACGGTCGCGGCGAACTTGGTGATCGGCGTCATCATGTCGACGTGCGGCAGGTCCTGCAGGGACCCCATCTTGTGCTGGTTCAGCGCGCCCTGGCCGCCGATCAGCAGCATCGGGCTCTCGGCCCGGAACGCGTTCGCGACGCCGGTGACGGCGTCCGTCGTCCCAGGGCCGGCGGTGACGACCGCGCAGCCGGGCTTGCCGGTCATCCGGGCGTAGCCGTCGGCCGCGTGCGCGGCGACCTGCTCGTGCCGTACGTCGACCACCGCGATGCCCTCGTCGACACAGCCGTCGTAGATGTCGATGATGTGGCCGCCGCAGAGGGTGAAGATCACGTCGATCCCCTCGGCCTTGAGCGCCTTGGCGACCAGGTGACCACCTGAGATCGTCGCCGGCTGTGACTCCTCGGGCCCCTTCACCTCAGCAGCTGGTTGGGTCTCCGACACTGTCTGCGCCATCTGCAGTCATCTCCTCGGAAGGGCCGGTGGTACGGCTTGAATGTAGATTGCATACCGTATGGTGTAGTCGTAGTCTTATCGCACGCCGTGGTGGTTGTCCAGAGTTCGAAGCGGTGTCCTGTGGCGGGCGTCATTCGAGCGATTCCGGTGTCCAGGTGCGTGCATCGCGGTGCTCGAGAAGTGGCCTCGATGCGGAGCATCGTGGGCGCTGCTCGAGTGCCGTGAGGTGCGTGCATGGGCGCCGGAAGCGCCGAAGGACGCCCGCCACAGGACACAACGGAGGCTGCGATGACGATTCACGAACATCTCGACCGGACCCGCGAGGCCGTGCATGCGTTGGAGAAATCCCTTCTGGCGTTGAGGAATCAGCTCGGTCCGCATCTCGACGTACTGCGGTTGATGGACGATCTGCAACGGTGTGCCGCAGACCTGGAGCGCCTCGAGCAGCAGGTCCGCGCACCCCGCAGGCGCGAACTGGTGGTGATCCCAGACGGCGACTACGACCACGGCTTCTGGGCGGACGTCGAGCACGAGGGCCTGGGAGCACCCGGCCGCCGGGCACCGTGAGCGGCCAGACATTGCTTCAGTAACTGCCTCAGACGTACGTCGCGGTCACCGTTCGAAAGCCGGGCGGTGACCGCGACTGCTTCTGCGGCGTGCTCGGTGGCGACGAAGGTCCGGTAGAACGGCTCGCTCCAGCCGAACCGGCCGAGCAGCGGCAGCCACCAGCGAGCCGCTCCCCCGGGTTCCTCGCGCCCGCTCATCAGGTGGATCGCGGTCTGGTGCGCGTTCGCCAACCGGACGCGTTCGTCCTTCGTGAGCTCGCCGCCCGCGAGCGCTGTCGACACACACAGCGCGACAACGCGGGCGGACGGTTCGAAGCCGGTCTGCGCCGTACCGAGGAAGCTCGGCGCCAGCGGGAGCAGGGCCTTGCGGCCGGCGGAGCTGCTGTGGTCGTGCACCGCTCTGGCCACCGCGCTCAGGGTGGGATGCACGCAGGTCGGGCGATCGGTCCACGGTTCCCGGGCCAGCTTCGACACCAGCTCCATCACGCACGGATCGGGCCGTGCAACCCGGCCGTAGCCGTTCACTCGCCCGACCCGGCGACCGGTGTACCCAACTGCGGGCGAACCGGCAACGCCGGCCGACCTGGTTGTTTCAGGAACCGCACGATCAGCGCCGTCAGCACGCCGAGCAACCCGGCACCGAGGAACAGCGGCCGATACCCGACGGACGCCACCACCGACGCGGCGACACCGACGCCGACGAGTCCGCCGGCAGCCTTCGCGGAGTACAGGATCGCCTGGTTCTGCAGCAGGCTGTTCTCGCCGAAGAACTCCAGCACCAGATTCGCCATGATCGCGTAGAACGCACCGCCACCCAGCCCGGCGAACATGGCGCACAGCACGAACACCCAGCCCGCACCCGCCTCCCCCGCGATCACGAGCCCGACGTGTGTGAACCCTTCGACCATCAGTACGGCGGCCAGCACCCGACGCCGGCCGAACCGGTCCGAGAGGTGCCCGGCCAGCGATCGGCCAAGACCGTTGACTGCGGCAAGCATTCCGGCCGCGAACCCGGCGACCGCGACGCCCAGCTCCGCGGTGACGGCGTAGCTCACGACGAAGGCGATGCCGAAGAGGGAGAGCGCCGTACTCAGAGCGAGTGTCAGCCACATCAGTGGGAGGGCGCCGGTGCGCATCGCCTCGGCCGGGCGGTAGTGGCGGACCGCGGGCGCGTTGTGCGGGATGTTCCGGTTGAGCTTGCGGTCGATCGCCCACACCTGCGCGTCGATGTGGGCGGGCCACCAGTGCCGCGGCGGGTCCTTGAGCACGCCGCCGGCGATCAGCACGATCACGACGGCGACCAGCGCGGTCAGGTCGAAGACGATCCGCTGTCCGGTTGTCGACTGGAAGATTGTCAACAATGCGATGCTCGGCACCGCGCCCACCGCGAACCCTCCGGTGACGAAACCGATCGTGGCGGTGCGGCGATCGGGGAACCATCGTGCGGCCGTAGTGATGCAGGCCGCGTACACGAGCCCGGCGCCGGCGCCGCCGACCACCGCGTAGCCGAGGACGACGAACGGATAGCTGTCCGCATGCGCGAGGGTCACCAGCCCGATCGCGCCGAGCAGACCGCCGACGACAACGAGCTGGGTCGGCGTCGCCCGCCGTACTCGCTGGGCCCAGGCGGCCGGGATCGCGATCAGTGCTTGGCAGGCGACGAAGACGGCGAGCAGCCACATGGTCGCGACGGCGTCCCAGCCACGTCCGTCCTGCAAGCCGATCGCGGCGGATCCGAAGGAGTACTGCAGTGGGCTGATGGCGACCATGCAGGCCCAGGTCGCCCACAGTTGCCATCGACGGGAGTGTCCGGTCAGTTCCTCGGCGTCCTCGCCGATGCGGTACTGCCGTCCGTAGACGTCACGCACGTCCCGGGGCTGTACCTTCACTGTCCCCACCCCGCCACCCCGGTCTGGATACATGGGGTGATTCATATCGCCTCCTGACTACTGCATACCGTATGAGATCTGTGGTACGCCTCCCCGGCGCGGCTGTCCAGACCTGGGGCGTTCCAACCCCGCCCTTGTGACCAGATTGCATACCGCATACAGTCGTCTGAACACAGCTACGAGCCGGGAGGCTGACGTGGACCTGATGGAGTACCAAGCCAAGGAACTGTTCGCCCGGCACGGCGTCCCGGTGACGCTCGGCCGGGTGGTCGAGGACCCGGCGGACGCTGCCGCGGCCGCCGCGGAGCTCGGCGGCCGGGTGGTGGTGAAGGCGCAGGTGAAGACCGGCGGCCGCGGAAAGGCCGGCGGCGTGAAGCTGGCCGGCTCCCCCGACGAGGCCGTGGCCAGGGCCGGCGAGATCCTCGGCATGGACATCAAGGGCCACACCGTCCGCCGGGTGCTGCTCGCGCCGGCCGCAGACATCGCCGAGGAGTACTACTTCTCCTTCCTGGTCGACCGGGCCAACCGCGACTATCTCTGCATCGCCAGCACCGAGGGCGGTGTCGAGATCGAGGAGGTCGCGCACACCAAGCCGGACGCGATCGCCAAGGTCGCGATCGACCCGGCCGTCGGCGTGGACGAGGCCAAGGCCGCCGAAATCGTCGCGGCCGCAGGCTTCCCGGCCGGCGCGGGGGACGTCGTCCGGAAGCTCTGGGACGTGTTCATCACCGAGGACGCATCCCTGGTCGAGGTGAATCCGCTGGTCAAGCTGGCCGACGGATCGCTCGAAGCCCTCGACGGCAAGGTGACTCTCGACGAGAACGCGGCGTACCGGCACGCCGACCACGCGAACTTCGAGGACAAGGCGGCCGCGGACCCGCTGGAGGCCGCGGCCCAGGAGAAGGGCCTGAACTACGTCAAGCTGGACGGCTCGGTCGGCATCATCGGCAACGGCGCCGGCCTGGTCATGTCCACCCTCGACGTGGTCGCCTACGCCGGTGAGCCGTACGGCGTGAAACCCGCCAACTTCCTCGACATCGGGGGTGGCGCGTCGGCGGAGGTGATGGCGAACGGACTCGGCATCATCCTCGGCGACGCCCAGGTCCGCAGTGTGTTCGTGAACGTGTTCGGCGGCATCACCGCCTGCGACGCGGTGTCGAACGGGATCGTCCAGGCGCTCGCGCTGCTCGGCGACCAGGCCGACAAGCCGCTGGTGGTCCGGCTGGACGGCAACAACGTCGACGAGGGCCGCCGGATCCTTGCCCAGGCCAACCATCCGCTGGTGACCGTGGTGGACACGATGGACGGCGCCGCCGCCCGGGCCGCCGAACTGGCCGCCCCCGTTGCGGCCGCGCAGAACTGAGAGGCATGTGAGATGGCGATTTTCCTGACCGAGCAGAGCCGGGTCGTCGTGCAGGGCATGACCGGGTCCGAAGGACACAAGCACACCAGCCGGATGCTTGCCGCAGGCACCAACGTGGTCGGCGGCGTGACCCCGGGCAAGGGCGGCCAGTCGGTCGACTTCGCGAAGCGGTCGATCCCGGTCCACGGCTCCTGCGCCGACGCGGTGAAGTCGGCCGGCGCGGACGTGTCGGTGGTCTTCGTGCCGCCGAAGTTCACCAAGGGCGCCGTGATCGAGGCGGTCGACGCGGGTATCCCGCTGGTGGTGGTGATCACCGAAGGCGTGCCGGTGCACGACACCGCGGCCTTCTTCGCCCACGCGCAGGCGTCCGGCACCACGCGCATCATCGGGCCGAACTGCCCCGGCATCATCAGCCCCGGCCAGTCCAACGCGGGCATCATCCCCGCCGACATCGCCGGCCAGGGCCGGATCGGGCTGGTGTCGAAGTCGGGCACACTGACGTACCAGATGATGTACGAGCTGCGGGACTTCGGGTTCTCCACCGCGATCGGGATCGGCGGTGACCCGATCATCGGGACCACCCACATCGACGCGCTGCAGGCGTTCCAGGACGACCCGGACACCGACGCGATCGTCATGATCGGCGAGATCGGCGGCGACGCCGAGGAGCGGGCGGCGGCGTTCATCAAGGACAACGTGACCAAGCCGGTCGTCGGCTACGTGGCCGGCTTCACCGCCCCCGAGGGCAAGACCATGGGCCACGCCGGCGCCATCGTCTCCGGCTCCTCCGGCACCGCAGCCGCCAAGCAGGAAGCCCTCGAGGCAGTCGGCGTCAAGGTCGGCAAAACCCCCACCGAGACCGCTCAGCTCATGCGAGCCGTGATGGCCGTCGAGGAGGTCGCGGTATGACGGCTATCGGCTTCATCGGGCTTGGGATCATGGGGTCGCACATGGCGGCGAACCTGGTCCGGGCCGGACACACCGTGACGGGGTACGACGTCGTACCGTCGGCCGTGGATCGGTTGGCGCAGGCCGGTGGCAAGCCGGCCGCGGACATCGCCGGTGCGGTGAACGGCGCCGAGGTGGTCATCACGATGCTGCCGGACTCGCCACAGGTCGCCGAGGTCGTCCTGGGCCCGGGTGGCGTGCTGGCGGCGGTGCAACCCGGCGTACTGCTGATCGACATGAGCTCGATCGCGCCGGAGACCTCGCGCGAGGTCGCCGCAGCCGGGGCCGAGCGCGGCGTACGAGTGCTCGACGCGCCGGTGAGCGGCGGCGAGCAGGGCGCGATCATGGCGTCGCTGTCGATCATGGTCGGCGGCGACGCGGCGGACTTCGCGACCGCCAAGCCGATCTTCGAGGATCTCGGGCGGACCATCGTGCACGTCGGCGGCCACGGCGCCGGTCAGACCGTAAAGGCGGCGAACCAGCTCCTGGTCGCCGGCATCATCAGCCTGGTCAGCGAGGCGATCGTGCTGCTCGAGGCCTCCGGAGTGGACGGCGAACGCGGCCTCGAGGTGCTCGCCGGCGGTCTGGCCGGCAACCGGATCCTCGACCTCAAGGCCGGCACGATGCTGGCCCGTCAGTTCGAGCCCGGATTCCGGATCGACCTGCACCACAAGGACATGGGCATCGCCCTCGCCTCCGCCCGGTCGGCCGGCGTCGCTCTGCCCGTCACCGGCGTGGTCGCCCAACTCGTCGCCGCAGCCCGCGCCCAAGGCCACGGCTCGCTCGACCACTCCGCGTTGCTGAAGGTGGTCGAGCAGCTGTCAGCGCGATGACTTCCGCGGCGGCGCCGTACTGCTCCTGACTACCAGTTTGGTGGGTACGGCGACCGGGTCGTGGTGGTGTTCGCCGGCCTGGATCTCGCGGATGAGCGCGTCGACGCTGAGCCGGCCGACCTCGGCGAAGTTCTGCCGGATCGTGGTCAGCGGCGGCCAGAAGTGCGCCGCCTCCTCCATGTCGTCGAAGCCGATCACGCTGATGTCGTGCGGCACCACCCGGCCCCGCTCGTGCAGCGCCCGCAGCAACCCGAGCGCCATCTGGTCGTTCGCGGCGAACACGGCCGTGACGTCCGGATTCGCGGCCAGCTCGCGGCCGGCCTCGTACCCGGAGCCCGGTGTCCAGTCGCCGTCCAGGACCGGCGGGACCTCGCGACCGCGCTGCTTCAGCGTCAGCTCCCACGAGCGCCGGCGCCGGTCCGCGGCGAACGACGTCGGCGGGCCGCCGAGGTGCCACACGGTCTCGTGCCCGAGGTCCAGCAGGTGCTCGGTGGCCAGCCGGGCGCCCTGGGCCTGGTTCGTGTCCACGATCGGGTAGTCGTAGTGTGCGCTCGAGTCGACCACCACGACCGGCAGCCCCTCGGGCAGCAGTACGCCGGCCTCGTCCAGCGTGTGCGCCTCGATCAGGATGATCACACCGTCGACCGCCTGCTCCCCCAGCCGGCTGAACGCGTTCGTCACCGCGCTCTGGTTCACGTCGAGCACGGGCAGCAGGTTGATCGCGTAGCCGCTGATGGTGGCCGCCGCGGCGACCGCGTCCAGGGTCCGCGTCGTACCGAAGCTGTGCAGCTCGAAGACGATCACGCCGATACTGCGGAACTGCCCGTTGCGCAGCGCCCGGGCGGCGCTGTTCGGGCGGTAGCCGAGCTCGCGCATGGCGGCCTGGACCCGGTCCCGGGTGACCGCGTCGACGTTGTGCCGGTCGTTCGCGACCCGGGACACCGTCTGCCCGGACACGCCGGCCAGCCGGGCCACGTCGGCCATCGACGGACCGCGCCGCCGCCGGACCGCAGGCTCCTCCGCTGACATCGTCACCCCTCCTTGCTTGTGCCCGCAGTGTAGACATGTTGACGTAAACACGCTACCGTCTCGGCGATCGATGTTGACGTCAACATCGCGTGTCGGCGACAAGTCACGAAGGAGGCCGGCGGGCGCATGAGTCAGTCCGTAGCACTACGCCGGAGGCGTGGGAGGTTCGGTCAGGACGGGAAGGGATGGGTCTTCGTCGGCCCGTTCCTGGCCGTGTTCGCGCTGACCTTCCTGGCCCCGATCGGGTACGCGATCTACCTGAGCCTGTTCCGCGACCAGGCCTTCTTCGGCGGCACCGTGTTCGTCGGCCTGGACAACTACACCGAGGCGCTGCAGGACCCGAAGTTCTGGGAGGCGTTCGGCCGGGTCGCGGTGTTCCTGGTCGTCCAGGTGCCGGTGATGCTGGGGCTGGCGCTGCTGGCCGCGCTGGCCATCGACAGCGCCCGGCTGCACGGCGCGAGCTTCTTCCGGATCGTGATCTTCCTGCCGTACGCGGTGCCGGGCGTGGTCGCGGTGCTGATGTGGGGCTACATCTACGGCGACAACTTCGGCCTGGCCGCGAACCTGAACGACCTGTTCGGTACCACCGCGATCCAGCCGCTGAGCGGGAGCTGGATGCTGCCGTCGATCGCCAACATCGTCACCTGGGAGTTCGTCGGCTACAACATGCTGATCTTCTACTCGGCGCTGCGCACGGTCCCCGGTGAGCTGTACGAGGCGGCCGCGATCGACGGCGCCGGCACCTTCCGGACGATCCGGGCGGTGAAGCTGCCCGCGCTGCGCGGCGCGATCGTGATCGCGACCATCTTCTCGATCATCGGCAGCTTCCAGCTGTTCAACGAGCCGAACATCCTGCGGACCCTGGCGCCGAACGTGATCACCACGTACTACACGCCGAACATGTACGCCTACAACCTGTCCTTCGCCGGGCAGCAGTTCAACTACTCCGCCACCGTCGCGATCGTGATGGGCGTCATCACCGCGATCATCGCGTACGTCGTCCAGCTGCGCGGCTCCCGGGAGGCCCTCTGATGAGCACCTCGACCACCACCGTGGACGCTCCGCGGGCCGTGCGTACGGCGCCTCGCGCCAACAAGAAGGCCACGTCGCCGTTGCGGCCGCGGAAGTCGCCGCTGCTGACCGGTCTGATGGTCCTGTACCTGATCTACACGCTGGTCCCGCTGGCGTGGTTGCTGATCAGCTCGACCAAGACCCAGGCCGACCTGCTGTCGACGCCCGGGCTGTGGTTCGGCAAGAGCTTCGCTCTCTTCGACAACATCAAGGACACGCTGACCTACAACGACGGCATCTTCCTGCAGTGGCTCGGCAACACGCTGCTGTACGTCGTCGTCGGGGCCGGCGGCGCGACTCTGCTCGCGACGGCGGCCGGCTACGGCCTGGCGAAGTACAAGTTCGCCGGCCGCCGGGCCGTGTTCGCGGTGCTGCTCGGCGCGGTCGCCGTACCGGGGACGGCGCTCGCGGTGCCGACGTTCCTGATGTTCTCGAACCTCGGCCTGACCAACACTGTGTGGGCGATCATCATCCCGTCGCTGGTCAGCCCGTTCGGGCTGTACCTGATGTGGGTGTACTCGACCGAGGCGGTGCCGCCGGAGCTGCTCGAGGCGGCCCGGATCGACGGCGCCGGCGAGGTGCGGATCTTCTTCACCGTCGCGCTCCGGCTGCTGGCCCCGGGCATCGTCACCACCCTGCTGTTCGCGGTGGTGTCGACCTGGAACAACTACTTCCTCCCGCTGATCATGCTCAGCAAACCCAACCTCTACCCGCTCACGGTCGGGCTCACCCAGTGGAGCAACCAGGCGACCGGCGTGGGTGCCCGCCCCATCTACAACCTGGTGATCACCGGCTCGCTGCTGACCATCGTGCCCCTGGTGATCGCCTTCCTGCTCCTTCAGCGCTTCTGGCAGTCGGGCCTGAGCGCGGGCAGCGTCAAGTGAAAGGAACACCGATGAAGTCACATTGGCGTGGCCTCCGGCAACTGGTGGTTGCCGGAGCCGCTCTCACCGCCCTCGCGGTCGTGGCTGCGTGCGGCGGCGGGTCGGACACCTCCGGCAGCGGCAGCCAGACCACGGGCTCGCCCGACGCCGTCGACGCCGCGCTGAAGGCCGGCGGCACGATCACCTACTGGAGCTGGACGCCGTCGGCCGAGGCCCAGGTGAAGGCGTTCATGGCGCAGTACCCGAACGTGAAGGTGAACTACGTCAACGCCGGCACCGGCAACGACCACTACACCAAGCTGCAGAACGCGATCAAGGCCGGCTCGGGCGCCCCGGACGTGGCGCAGATCGAGTACCAGGCGCTGCCGCAGTTCGCGCTGCCCGGCTCGCTGGTCGACCTGAACCAGTACGGCTTCAACCAGTACGAGTCGGCCTACACCGCCTCGACCTGGGCCGCCGTGCACGCCGGCGGCGGGCTCTACGGCCTGCCGCAGGACTCCGGGCCGATGGCGCTGTTCTACAACAAGGAGGTCTTCGACAAGTACGGCATCGCCGTGCCGAAGACCTGGGACGAGTACGTCGCCGCCGCGAAGAAGCTGCACGCGGCCAACCCGAAGGCCTGGATCACCAACGACTCCGGTGACGCGGGCTTCACCACCAGCATGATCTGGCAGGCCGGTGGCCAGCCGTTCAAGACCGACGGCAAGAACATCACCATCAACCTGCAGGACGAGGGCTCCAAGAAGTGGACCTCGACCTGGAACCAGCTGGTCGAGGGTGGTCTGGTGTCGCAGATCCCCGGCTGGACCGACGAGTGGTTCAAGGCGCTCGGTGACGGCACCATCGCGACGCTGCCGACCGGCGCGTGGATGCCCGGTGTGATGGAGGCGTCGGTCAAGGCCGGCGCGGGCAAGTGGGCGGTCGCCCCGATGCCGACGTACGACGGCCAGCCGGCCACCGCGGAGAACGGCGGCAGCACCGAGTCCGTGCTGAAGCAGAGCGCCAACCCGGCGCTGGCGGCGGCGTTCGTGCGCTGGCTGAACCACGACGAGGGCGTCAAGCCTTTCCTCGCCAGCGGCGGCTTCCCGGCCACGACCAAGGATCTGAAGGACCCGGCGTTCGTGGACAAGACGAGCGCGTACTTCGGTGGCCAGCAGATCAACCAGGTGCTCACCGGCGCGGCCGACAACGTCGTGAAGGGCTGGAGCTACCTGCCGTACGAGCTGTACGCGAACAGCATCTACGGCGACACGGTCGGCAAGTCGTACCAGTCCAAGTCCGACCTGAACACCGGCCTGAAGGCCTGGCAGGACGCGCTGGTGGCCTACGGCAACCAGCAGGGCTTCCAGGTGAACGGCTAGCCGGTGTCCCAGTTCGCGATCGGTGAGTCCGACTTCCTCCTCGACGGCCGGCCGTTCCGGATCCTGTCCGGTGCGCTGCACTACTTCCGGGTGCACCCGGACAGCTGGGCCGACCGGATCGAGAAGGCCCGCCTGATGGGGCTCAACACCATCGAGACGTACGTGCCGTGGAACGCGCACAGCCCGGCTCCCGGCGTCTTCGACACCTCCGGGATGCTCGACCTCGAGCGGTTCCTGCGGGAGATCGCCGACGCCGGGCTGTACGCGATCGTCCGCCCCGGCCCGTACATCTGCGCGGAGTGGGACAACGGCGGGCTCCCTGCCTGGCTCTTCCGGGAGCCGGGCATGGGGGTCCGGCGGTACGAGCCGAAGTTCATGGCCGCGGTCGAGGAGTACCTGCGCAACGTGCTGCGGATCGTGCAGCCGCTCCAGGTCGACCGGGGCGGCCCGGTCCTGCTGGTCCAGGTCGAGAACGAGTACGGCGCTTTCGGCGACGACCCGACGTACCTGAAGTCGATCGCCGAGATCATCCGGAACGCCGGCACCACGGTGCCGCTGGTGACCGTCGACCAGCCGGTCGACGCGATGCTGGCGGCGGGCGGGCTGGACGGCGTGCTGCGGACCGGTTCGTTCGGGTCGCGGGCCGACGAGCGGCTCGCGACCCTGCGCAGGCACCAGCCGACCGGGCCGCTGATGTGCATGGAGTTCTGGGACGGCTGGTTCGATCACTGGGGTGGGCCGCACCACACGACCGGTGTCGACGAGGCCGCCGCCGAGCTGGACGCGCTGCTCGCGGCGGGCGCGTCTGTCAACATCTACATGCTCCACGGCGGCACGAACTTCGGGCTGACCAGTGGGGCGAACGACAAGGGCGTCTACCGGCCGACCATCACGTCGTACGACTACGACGCCCCGTTGGACGAGGCGGGGAACCCGACCGCGAAGTTCCACGCCTTCCGGGACGTCATCTCCCGGTACGCGCCCGTCCCCGACGTTGTCCCGGCGTCGGGGCCGGCCGCACCGGAGACATCCGCGGCGCTCGGCTCGCCGATCCGGCTGCTCGCCGACCCGTCGGTCTGGGGTACGGCGTCGCAGTACGACGTGATGCCGACGCTCGACGAGTTGGACGCCCAACTGGCGCTGTTCGCGACGTCCATCGACATCGATCAGCCGATGCTGCTCAGCGTCGACGAGGTGCGGGACCGGGCGTATGTATTCCTCGACGGGGCTCCGGTGGGCGTCCTGGATCGGGAACGGCACGATCGGGCTCTGATGTTGCCGGCCGGCCGCGGGCGGCTCGAGATCGTGGTCGAGGATCAGGGCCGGGTGAACTACGGGAAGCGGATCGGGGAGCCGAAGGGGCTGATCGGTCCTGTGCATCTGGGATCCACCGAGCTGACTGACTGGACGGCCCGCGTGATCGACCTGGACGCCGTACCGGGGCTTTGGGACTCCGTGGGCCAGACGCCGGATGCCCCCGGGGTTGGGCCTACGGCTTGGCGGGCGGGGTTCGAGGTCGCTGAGCCGGTCGACCACTTTCTCTCCACGGTTGCCTGGGGCAAGGGCATCGCGTGGGTCAACGGGTTCTGCCTCGGGCGGTACTGGCGGCGGGGGCCGCAGGAGACGCTGTACGTTCCGGGTCCGGTACTGCGGCCCGGGCGCAACGAACTCGTCGTACTCGAGCTCGACGTGATGGCCGAGCCCGTCGCGCACTTCGTGTCTGGTCTCTCGTTAGGGCCGACCGAATTGTAATCAGGTTGGAACTCCCTGATCACTGCTTCTTTCTTTGGTCTTTGGTTGGTACAGGTGGGTCCGACGTCGCTGTGGCCGGACCCACCTGGCTTCAGGAAGGCACGCCCACCTTCGTGGCGAGGAGATCCGCGACGGCGTGCACCGCGCGCAGCGTCGGCGCCTTGGTGCCGGTGAGGTCGGCCAGCTCGACGACCGCGGCGAGGATCACGTCGAGCTCGAGCGGCTTGTCCTTCTCCAGGTCCTGGAGCATCGACGTCTTGTGCTCGCCGACCCGCTCGGCGCCGTTGATCCGCTTGTCCACCGAGATCTCCGGATGGCAGCCGACCGCGGCCGCGATCTCCAGCGACTCCTCCATCATCAGCCGGACCATCGCCCGGGTGCCCTGGTGGGTGGCGATCTCGACCATCGTCGCCCGGGCCAGCGCGCTGATCGGGTTGAACGCCGCGTTGCCGAGCAACTTGATCCAGATGTCCTTGCGGACGTCCTCCTCGACCGGGCACTTCAGTCCGCCGGCGATCATCGCCGTGCTGAACGCCTCGCACCGCGGCGACAGCCCGCCCGCGGGTTCGCCGATGGAGAACCGGGTGCCTTCCAGGTGGCGTACGACGCCGGGCGCCTCGAGCTCGGTCGAGCAGTACACGACGCAGCCCACGGCGCGGTCGAGCCGGATGACCTCGGTCACCGCGCCACCGGGGTCGACCGACTCGATCCGGCGGCCTTCGTACGGGCCCTTGAGGCCGTGGAAGTACCACCACGGGATGCCGTTCTGCGCGGCGACGACGACGGTCTCGTCGTGCAGGAGCGGCTCGAGCAGCGGGCCGGCGGTGGCGTAGGAGTTCGCCTTCAGGCCGAGGAAGACGTAGTCGACCGGGCCGACCTCGGCCGGGTCGTCGGTGGCCGGCGTCCGGGCCTCGAAGTCGCCGCGCGGGCTGAGCACCCGCACGCCGTCGGACCGGATCGCCGCCAGGTTGGCGCCGCGGGCGATCAGGTGGACCTCGGTCCCGCCGCGGTGCAGGGCCGCGCCGACGTAGGCGCCGATCGCCCCGGCGCCGAGAACAGCAACCTTCATCAGTCCCTCCTCAGACCGGACAGCGTCGGCACCGGGTTCGTCACGCCGGCGAGCTCCTCGAACTCCACCACGTTGTCGATCTCGGTGCCCATGGCAACGTTCGTGACACGTTCCAAAATCACCTCGACGACGACCGGGATCTGGAACTCGAGCAGCAGCTTCTTCGCCTCGTCGAGGGCAGGCAGGATGCCGTCGGGTTCGAGCACCCGCAGCGCCTTGCAGCCGAGGCCTTCGGCGACCTTCACGTGGTCGACGCCGTACCCCTCGACCTCGGGGCTGTTGAGGTTGTCGAAGGCGAGCTGGACGCAGTAGTCCATGTCCAGGTTGCGCTGCGCCTGCCGGATCAGGCCGAGGTAGGAGTTGTTCACTACGACGTGGATGTAGGGGATGTTGAACTGCGCGCCGACCGCGAGCTCCTCGATCAGGAACTGGAAGTCGTAGTCACCCGACAGCGCGACGACGGTCGCGTCCGGGTCCGCCACCGCGACGCCCAGGGCGGCCGGGCCGGTCCAGCCGAGCGGTCCGGCCTGGCCGGCGTTGATCCAGTGCCGCGGGCGGTAGACGTGCAGCATCTGGGCGGCCTGGATTTGCGACAATCCGATGGTCGACACGTACCGGGTCTCGGGTCCGAAGGCATTGTTCATCTCCTGGTAGACCCGCTGCGGTTTCACCGGCACGTTGTCGAAGTCCGTACGGCGGAGCAGCGTCTTCTTGCGGTCGCGGCAGGCGGCCGCCCACTCCGAGCGATCGGGGAGCGGCACCTGCTGCCGGGCGACGTGGAGCAGCGTCTCCAGCGCGGCCTTGGCGTCCGAGACGATGCCCAGATCCGGTGCGAAGAACCGGCCGATCTGGGTCGGCTCGACGTCGATGTGGACGAACTTCCGGTCCTTCGTGTACGTCGGGATCGAGCCGGTGTGCCGGTTCGCCCAGCGGTTGCCGATGCCGATCACCAGGTCGGAGGCGAGCAGGGTCTCGTTGCCGTACCGGTGGGAGGTCTGCAGCCCGACCATGCCGGCCATCAGCCGGTGGTCGTCCGGGATGGTCCCCCAGCCCATCAGGGTCGGGACGACCGGGACGCCGGTCAGCTCGGCGAACTCGACCAGGAGGTCGGCCGCGTCCGCATTGATGATCCCGCCGCCGGCGACGATCAGCGGGCGTTCGGCCTCTGCGAGCAGCCTGAGGACCGACTCGGCCTGCGCGACGGTGGCGCGCGGAGTCGCGATCGGGAGCGGCGCGTAGAGGTCGGGATCGAAGTCGATCTCGGCAAGCTGGACGTCCAGCGGCAGGTCGATCAGGACCGGGCCGGGACGCCCCTCGCGCATCAGCTTGAACGCCTTCTGGAAGGTGCCCGGCACCTGGGCCGGCTCCAGCACGGTGACCGCCCACTTGGCCACCGGCCTGGCGATGTCGGCGATGTTGATCGCCTGGAAGTCCTCCTTGTGCAGCTTGGCCACCGGGGCCTGGCCGGTGATGCACAGGATCGGGATCGAGTCGGCGCTCGCGGAGTACAGCCCGGTGATCATGTCGGTGCCGGCCGGTCCCGACGTACCGACGCAGACGCCGATGTTGCCGGGGGCGGCCCGGGTGTAGCCCTCGGCCATGTGGGAGGCGCCCTCGACGTGCCGGGCGAGCACGTGCTGGAGCTCGCCCTGGGCGCGGACGGCGGCGTAGAACGGGTTGATGGCCGCGCCGGGCAGGCCGAACAGGTGGGAGATGCCTTCACGGCGAAGGATCTCCACCGCGGCGCGGGCGGCGGTCATTCGGGGCATGCCAGCTGCCTTTCAGTCGGAGGGTGAGATCCAGTCGAAGCTCTCGGCCGTCATACTGGACGGCTTGTACTCCAGCCCGATCCAGCCGGCGTACCCGGCGGCCCGGAGCTCGCCGAGATGCTGGTCGACCGGGATCTTCCCGGTGCCGGGTTCGTTCCGGCCGGGCGCGTCGGCGAGTTGGACGTGCGCGATCCGGTTCGCGTACGTCGAGATCGCCGCCGTCACGTCGTCCCCGTTGACGGTCAGGTGGTAGAGGTCGGCGAGCAGGCCGATCGCGGTGACGCCGGACTCGGCCTGGACACGGTCGATCACCTCGACCGCGTCGGCCGCCGTACGGAGGGGGTAGCGGTCGGCGCCGCTGACCGGCTCGACCAGTACGACGCCGCCGAACGAGCCGGCCGCGGTCGCGGCGAGGGCGAGGTTCTCGGCGGCCAGGTCGTCCTGGGCCTCCGGGCGGACGCCGTCGACGCGGTTGCCGTAGAGCGCGTTGAAGGCACGGCAGCCGAGGCGTTCGCCGATGCCGAGAGTGACCGGGATGTTGTCCCGGAACTCCAGTGATCGCTGCGGCCAGGAGACCAGGCCGCGGTCGCCGCCGGGCATGTCGCCGGCCGCGAAGTTCAGGCCGACGAGCTGAACCCCGGCGTCGGTGACGGCGCGTTCGAACGCGTCCACCTCCGCGTCGCCGGGCAGAGGGGTGTCGAACGGCCACCAGAACTCGACCGCCTCGAACCCGGCCTGCCGGGCGGCCGCCGGTCTGTCGAGCAACGGGAGTTCGGTGAACAGGATCGAGCAGTTGACCGCGAAATGGGCAGAGTCCATGGTCCCACCTTCCGGAGGGGCTCGGTATACGGGATACAGTAGGCGGGAGCCTGAATGCGGTCAAGATCACACCCCCGGCAAGCGCTCGCCCGTTTCCCGTCGGGGACGCGACGGATGGCCGGGGGTCTGCTAGGGTTGCCTGCGGTTGCAGTTTTGCAGTTCCACGTTCGTGTTTCAGCGCCCGCGGATTTGTGATCCGCAGGGCGTTTTCTCATCTCAGGCCTGGTCTGTTGTGGGAGGGCTCAAACGGCAACCCGAGAACCGGCACCGGGCCGGGGCTCGTACCGGCCCTAACGCGAGGAGCAGAACATGGCCAGCGGAACAGTGAAGTGGTTCAACGGTGAAAAGGGCTTCGGCTTCATCACCCAGGACGAGGGCGGCGCCGACGTGTTCGTCCACTACTCGGCCATCCAGACGAGCGGCTTCCGTTCGCTCGAGGAGAACCAGAAGGTGGAGTACGAGGTAGCCCAGGGCCCGAAGGGCCTGCAGGCGGAGAACGTCCGCCCGCTCTGAGCTGAGCAGCACAGCAGGCCCAGTCGCATCGCGGCTGGGCCTGCTGTCATGTTGTCCAGAGGTACTCGCCGTCGTCGACCTGATCCGTGCGCGTGAGACCGGCGGCAGCGGTGACGGCCGCTGAGGCGGCGTGATCGGGGTGGACGTGGGCGACGATCCGCTCGACGCCGTGGGCACCCAGCCAGTCGACCAGGCCCCGGGCGGCCTCCTTGGCGTAGCCACGGCCCTGCCAAGCGGTCCCGATGACCCAGGCGATCTCCGCCGTACGGCCGGTGACTGTCGCCTGCACGTAGCCGACGAGCTGGGAGTCGTACTGGACTACCCAGTTGAGCCAGTACTCGTTCTCGCGGCCCGGTCCGGCCAACTGACGGCGGTAGCGGTTCTCCAGGGCCTCCACGGTCGGCGGCTCGCCGCCGGTGAACGTGTAGAGGTCCGGGTCGGAGAGCACCTCCGCCATCTCCCCGGCGTACTCCACCTGCAGCGGCAGCATGACCAGCCGGGCGGTGTGGAAGCTGGTGGCTATCACCACTCCACGCTACGGCTCGGGGGTGGCACCGGACGACTCGGCCGCTCCCTCCTCGGCCGACCCGCCCTGCGCCACCATCCGCATCCGGGCATTCGTGTGCAGATCGAACTGCGGACTCCGCTGATCCCCCACCCCGTACGGCGCGACCCGCTCCTCGTAATGCAGGTGCGGGCCGGCCGCGACCCCCAGCAGGTCCCCGGTCTCCACGGTCTCCCCCTGGCTGACCGTGAGCTCGGACAGGTGGTCGTAGACGTGCCAGATCGCGTTCGACTCGACCACGACCCGACCCGGCTCCACCCGGACCACCACACCGGCCAGCGCAGCCCTGACGGGCGTGCCTGGTTCGGAGCGGTAGTCCCGACCGGTGTGCCCCGCGCGGTCGTATTCGCGGACCACCACTGGGTTGTGCACCGGCGCTGCCATGGTCAGATGGTGCGGCCGTACCTTCAGATAGTCTTAAAGCCGGGCCGGCACCGCCGGATAGGGGGCCGGCTCGACCTCCAGCTCACCCATCCGCTGCACGTAGGTGCGGTAGGCCCGGCGTGCTTCGCCGTGCGCACCGCTGGCCTGGAACGCCCCGACCAGGCCTAGGTGAGCGCGCTCGTCGTACTGGTCCCGCTGCAGGATCCGGAGCAGGTACCCGGCCGCGGCGTCGGGGTCACGCCGGCCCCGCTCGGCCAGCACGCGCGCCACCCGGACGTACAGCGCCCGGGCCTCCTCCCGCATCCCGGCGGCCCAGTCGGCGTACACGTCCTCCTCCAGGAAGTCCCCGCTGTACGCCGCCTCTGCCGCCCGCAGCAACCGCAGGTCGCTGGTCGTGAGTCCCTCCCGGGCGTCGTGGAGGAAGTGCTCCACGTCGACGGCGGCCTGCTCACCATCCAGCCAGATGGTGGCCCGGTCGGCGCCAACGAACCGGTCTGGCGGGTACCGCTTCTCCGGGTCGAGCACGGACCGCACAGTCGACAGGGCGACGGACAGCCTGGGCGATGCGACCGACTCGTCCTGCTCCGGCCAGAGCAGGTCCAGCAGCTGCACGCGGGCGACCGGACGGCAGCGGCGGGCGACCAGGATCTTCAGCAGGTCGCGCGCCTTCTTAGACGGCCACTCCCCCAGCTGGACTGCCTTGCCATCCCGCAGCACCCGGAATCCGCCGAGACACTCGATCCGCACGGCCGCCGGACCGGTCTCCTCGCTCGCTTCCAGAGCAGCAGCCGCGTAGCGGGTCGCTCCGGCAGCCAGGAACTGCTGGTGAGCGCGCAGTGCGAGCTCACGGCCGTCCGGACCGCTGGTGCGCTTGGCAAGCATCAGCTCGGCCCGCGCCTCGCCCAGCTGGTCGCCCAGCTCGCTGCGGATGTTCAGCACCTCGTGCAGGACCTCACCGCCGCCTGCTGCCGCGTACAACTCGAGCGCGTCGGCCAGGCCGGCCCGGTCCCGTCGCTTGCGGCACAGCGCGGCCGCTTCCTCCGCAGTCGCCGCGGCCTCGGTCTCGTTGCCGGCGTGCAGCGTGACCCAGCCCAGCGCGACCAGTGCACCGGACAGGCCGAGGACGGGGCCGTAGGCAACTGCCTGCCGAGCCAGTGCGGCCAGCTCGGCAGCCCGCTGCGGCTCCTCGACCGCGAGCACCCGGGCCAGGCCGGCCAGGGCCGGGACCAGGGACTGCATGTCCTTGGTCTCCTCGGCGATCGGGATGGCCTCCTCGAAGCAGGCTCTGGCCATCGCACGATCACCCCGCTCGCGGTAGACCTCCCCGAGTACGGACAGCGGCTGTGCCACCCGCTTCGAGTCCAGCTTCTGGTAGAGCGCTCGCGACGCCTCCAGTTCGCCGATGGCCTCGTCCAGCCGACCGAGCCGGAGCAGAGCCTCTCCACGGTTGTTCAGCGCCAGCGCACGGAACACGGCGAAGCCTGCCCGGTCCGCAAGCTCCAGAGCGATGTCCAACTCCTTCAGCCCGAGCGCGTAGCCGCCCTCGGCGATGTGGTGCGAAGACCGGTTCACCCGGATCCGGATCGACTGCAGCAGATCGCCGGCGCGCTCGGCATGCTCGAGCGCTCGCACGTAGTTGGTGTAGTTGCCGTGCGGGTCGCTGTCGACCGCAGCCAGCATGGCGAGCACGGTGTAGGAGATGGCCAGCGCCCCGTCGTCACCGGAGACCTTTGCAGTCTCATGCGCGGCGGCGACCAGCGCACGGCACTCGTCGAACTCGCCACGCAGCCAGTGCGCTCCGGCCCACCATGCCTGCAGCAACGCCTCGTCCGTCGGGTGCTGCCCATCGATGCGTCCGCGCCGGTACGTCGCGATCGCCACATCGGTCTGGCCGCGCAGGTGGTGGATCAGTCCGAGCCGCCAGGCGATGGCAACCGGGATCTCACCCTCCGGCCCGATGATCCGGTCGAAGCACTCCTTCGCGCCTTGCCAGTCGCCGAGCACCTGCCGGGCTTCGCCCTCCAACTGGTCCATGCCGGCGTCACGTAGGTCCGCAGGCAGTGCGGCGACCGCAGCGACCACGATCTCGGCCAGCCCACCGCTGACCATCGCGTGGCCGCGCTCAGCCAGCATGCGCGCCGCAGCAGCCGGCTCGACGGCTTGGTAGCAGGCCAGCGCGTCGCGGTGCTCACCGGTCGACTCGAACCACCTGCCGGCCTCCAGGGACAGCTCTGCCATCTCCTGCTCGTCCACAGCCAGCCGGTCCTTGGCGAAGTTCTTCACCAGCGGGTTCAGCTCGTAGCCGTCCGCCTCACCGGCCGAGACGAGCAGTCCGCGTGTCCGCAGCTGCTGGAGCGTTTCGGCGCTGTCTGTCAGTCCTATTGCCTTGCACAGCTCCGACCCGAACCGCGGCAACACAGCTACGCCTGCGACCAAGCGCCGTACCGCTGGGGGCTCGGCTGCGAAGACCTCCTCGGCCAGGTAGTCGTACAGCGGACCGTCTGACCGCAGAGCACGCTGCAGCCGGCTGGTGCGCTCCGCCGGCGGTGCTGTCCGGAGGGCTTCCACAGCAAGACGTACGGCGGCTGGCCAGCCCTGGACTGCGGTCTGCAGCGACTCGGCCAGGTCGTCCGTGCCCTCACCGAGCACCTTCTGCAGTACGGCGAGGGTCTCGGGCACTGTGAACGCGAGAGCGGGCGCGTCGATCTCCAGGACCTGCCCACGGCCGCGCAGGCGGTCGATGCCGAACGGCATGTGGGTGCGAGAGGCAACGACCAGGTGCAGGTGCGGCGGTGCGGTGCGGACCAGTCCCTCGATCAGCCTGGTGGCCGGAGCCAGTGGGTCCAGCTCGTGCAGGTCGTCCAGGACCAGAACCAGGTCGTTGCTGAGGTTCTGCTCCAGGCCGTCGGCGAGCAGGGCGGCATAGGCGAGCGCACGGGTCTGTTGCTCCGCGTCGGCGTCCGGGCCGCGCGGACTCTGCAACTCGGCCGGGATCGCCTCGAGCGCAGGCACTTGACGGCGTAGCGCCTCGACCAGGCCGGAGACCATGGCTGCGAGCGATGCGTCCTCTGCCCGGACCGTGTGCCACGCGCAGGGACGCCCGGCGGCCCACGAGCTGAGCAGTGTCGACTTCCCGAACCCCGCATCCGCCACCACGGTCAGCAGCCGTCGCTGGGCACCTTCGTCCAGCAACGTCGCCAACCGGGGGCGCGCCACCGTCCCCGCCACGGAATCCACCGGCGCCCCACCTCCTCCCCAGACAGTGCCTAGGACAGCACCCCGGATCACCGCGCCGCAACAGTGCTAGCCCTGATCTCCTGGTTGAACGTCACAATCTCCCGGTCCGGGCGGGATCGGCGTCCCGGCCGATCCGGAACGCCGGGGAGCCGAAATGAGTGTTGCCGAAATGGCAACTGTTCATCGGATTCCGGCCGTCGCGGCGGAGACTTGGCTCATGGTGGAGATCGAATGGGGTGAATGGGCCGGGCACCTGCGGGAGTCGGCCGCGAACGAGGCCGACTGGAACGCCGCGGTGGCCGCCGGACTCGTGCGGGACAGCGACAAGGTGGCCGTCGACGTCGGCTGCGGAGGCGGCGGGATGGCGAAGGCGCTCGCCGCGGCCATGCCGTCCGGTACGACGGTGGTCGCGATCGACGCGGATCCCGACGTACTCGAGCAGGCGCGCGAGCACACCGCCGGCGCCGTCCGGTGCGAGCTGGCCTCGATGGACGACGGCGCCGAACCGTTGCGCAAGGCAATCGACGCGCCGGCCGACCTGATCTGGGCGTCGGCCTCGGTGCACCACGCGGCCGACCAGCAAGCAGCGATCGACGCGCTGGCGTCGCTACTCGCTCCAGGTGGGCGCCTGGCGCTCGCGGAGAGCGGTCTGCCGGCAAGGAGCCTGCCGTGGGACCTGGGCATCGGCGAGCCCGGTCTGGAGCTGCGGCTGGACCTGGCGCAGGACAAGTGGTTCGCGGCGATGCGTGACTCGCTTCCGGGGACGGTGCCGATGCCGTACGGGTGGACCGACGCGCTGACGCGGGCCGGACTGGTCGAGGTCGGGACGCGGAGCATCCTGACCGAGTCGTCACCGCCGCTGGCGGCCGAGCAGCAGGAGCGGGTCGTCACGCAGTTCCAGCATCGCGTCGAGCGGCTCAAGCCGGAGAGCGGTGGGAACGGTCATGGGCATGGTCATGGCCATGGGCACGGCCACGTCGAGTATCAGGAGTGGCTGTCCGCTGAGGACCTCGCAGTGTGGGAGCAGTTGCTGGATCCGGACAGTTCGCACTACCTCGGGCGGCGCACGGACCTCGCCGTACTGTCGGTGCGCAGCATCCACATCGGGCACGCACCACGCTGACCGGCCTGGCGAACGCGACGGTGTCGGCGCCTCACCGTAGGGTGGGTGCCCATGAACGACCGGCTGGTGTGGATCGACTGCGAGATGACCGGCCTCGATCTGGCGGCAGACGCCCTGATCGAGGTCGCAGTACTCGTCACCGACTACGAACTGAACGTGCTCGGTGACGGGATCGACCTGGTCATCGCGCCGCCTCCTGCCGCCCTCGAGCAGATGGGCGACTTCGTCCGCGACATGCACACCGCCTCCGGCCTGCTCGACGAGCTCGCCACCGGGATCCCGCTCGCCGACGCCGAGCAGCAGGTGCTCGACTTCATCTCCGGGTACGTCAAGGAGCCCCGCAAGGCCGCCCTGGCCGGCAACTCCGTCGGCACCGACCGCACGTTCCTGGTCCGCGACATGCCCCGCGTCGAAGCCCACCTGCACTACCGCAACGTCGACGTCAGCTCCATCAAGGAGCTCGTCCGGCGCTGGTACCCGCGGGTCTACTACGCCACCCCGGCCAAGACCGGCAACCACCGTGCGCTCGCAGACATCACCGAGAGCATCGCCGAGCTCCGCTACTACCGCGAAACCGTGTTCGTGCCGCAGCCCGGGCCGGACTCCGACACCGCCCGGGCGGCCGCCAGCCTGGTCGCCGACGGTGTCAACGGAGCCCCTGCCGACCCGATTTCTGGTAATCGGCCATCATCGCTATGATTGCTCAGCCGTCGCAGTCCGGACGGCAATGGTGGGTGTAGCTCAGCTGGTAGAGCACCTGGTTGTGGTCCAGGTGGTCGCGGGTTCGAGTCCCGTCACTCACCCGAAGGCGAGGGCGACTCGTGTCCGCGGAGAGCGCGGAGCGGGTCGCCTTCTCCATTTCGTGCGCCGTCGCTTCGCTCGGCGCGGGCGGGGGCTTCGCCACCCGCACCCCCTTGCGCCTTCGCTTCGCTCGGCTCCGTGGCTGGGGTTGTCGGTCGGGGTTGCGCCTTCGCTTCGCTCGGCTCCGTGGCTGGGGATGTCGGTCGGCTTACTTCGGTGGCTGGGGTTCTGCTGGAAGGATGTGCGGGTGAAATCTTCTGGGAGCTTGTGGTTGGGGTACGGGGCTGTGGTCGTCGTCACGTTCGTGGTCGGGTTTCTTGCTTTTGCTGTGTGGGTGCTGTCGAAAGTCTTCTGATCTGGGTGTGACCTGCCTTGTGGATGGATGCGTCATCTAGGCAGGAGCGTCGATCGAAGGGCTGCGATGAGGGGTTCTGATGAGTTTGAGGAGTTTGCGCGGGCTCGGATTCCGCAGTTGTACCGGACTGCTTGGTTGCTGACTGGGGATCGGCATCACGCCGAGGACTTGGTGCAGGACACGCTGGCGAACATGCTCAAGACCTGGCATCGCGTCGACAATCCAACCGCTTATGCGCGGGCTGCTATGGCTCGGACGTTTGTGTCTCAGCGGCGGCGGCGTAGCTGGTCCGAGCGGCCTACTGCTGAGGTGCCGGAGCGGGTTGAGCGGGGTGGGGATCTCGCGTTGCGGGTGGCGTTGCAGGCGGCCTTGGCTGAGCTGGCGCCGTTGGATCGGGCGGTGCTGGTGCTGCGGTTCTTCGAAGATCGCAGCGTCGAGCAGGTGGCGCTCGATCTTGGGAAGAACGCCAGCGCGATCACGACCCGGACGTCGCGGGCCTTGGAGCGGCTTCGGGCCGTCCTTGGTGACGACGCGGCTCAGTTGATCGTGCACTGAACTCACCGGGAGAACTCATGAACAACCTGAACGACACGCTGCCTGCGCTGATGCAGCGGGCTACTGAGAATCTCGAGCCGGTCTCCAACGATCTGCTCGAGCGGAGTCTGCACGAGGGGCTTCGGCTGCGGCGACGCCGTACTGCGCTCCTCAGCGTCGCCGGCGCTAGTGCCGTGCTGGCAACGGCGGGGTTGGTGGTCAGCGCAACGCAACTCGTTGGCGGACCGTCCGACGTGGCAGTGAGCGGCATTACGACCGCGCCGTCGGCGACGCCGATTGCGCCCAAGGCGACGCCGGTGACGTCGCAGGAGGTGCTGGCCACGCTGCGGGCGCTCGTGCAGGCGCCGGGGCGGACGCTGTCTGCGCCGCAGGCTTGGGGTGACAAGGGAGCGATTGGCGCCTCGTACGTGGTCGATGACGGGCAGGGGGCGTCGCGGGTGGAGGTGCTGTTGACCGGCGGTGGCGAGGAGAACCGGTGTGCTGCGGCCGGTAGCGGCTGTACCACGCTTCCGGATGGGTCGAAGGTGTTCAGTCTGATGGAGGTGCCTTCGTACGCCGGGTCGCGCAACGTCGACGGCGTGGTGTCCAACTACGTGGCACGGTATTTGCCTGACGGGCGCTTCATGAGCCTGACGAGCTACAACGGGCCGGCCGAGAAGGGGACGCCACACACCCGCGCCAAGCCGCTTCTCACCGTTGCGCAGCTGACCGAGCTGGTGCAGAGCCCGCAGTGGAAGCTGCCTGACCGCAGTGTCGTGAAGCCGTCCAAGGGGACCACGCCGGCCACCAAGACCAAGTAGGCACCTGCAACATACTGGCGGTCGACGCCTCCCTCGCGTACGGCGGAGATTGCGGGTGCGACCGGGGTGTTCCAGGGCGCGCGGCTCGGTGCGTCGATGGTGAGTCAGGCGGTGGCCGACGGCACGGTGTTCTCGGGGTGGATGGTGTTCGGCGACGTGATGTACAAGGTCGGCTACCGGGCCGACGCCGACCGCAAGCTCGTCCCGGGGACGCTGGTGAAGCAGCGGGTCGGCGCCGGCTGGAGCGGGTTCAGCACCATCGAGACCTCCCGGTACTACGACGCCACCGCGGCCTACCGCCGTACGAACCAGTACGCGCTGCGCTCCGACGGTGTCCTGTTCCGCTGGACCATGTCCGGCGACACCTGGACCAAGCCGGTCAGTGCTACCGGGTTCTCATCGCTGCGCACGATGGCGCTGATCAGCCAGACCCGGACGTACGACACGTTCCTGGCCACCACCCGGGGCTGCGCGCTCTACACGGTCCGGCTGCCGGTCACCGCGCCGCTGAAGCCGGTGGTGAAGCTGGTCCGGGCGGCGGGCAGCTGGTGGGAGCCGTACCAGAACCTGATCGCCGAGAAGTGCGGCCAGTACGGCACTCTGCTGCTCGCCATCGACCGCAACGGCCAGCACGCGCAGATGTTCGCGATCGGCCACGCCAACGGGACCGCGACCGTCATCCAGGAGTTCCACTGGGTGCAGGCCGAGTTCCCGGACCCGGTCTACTTCCGCTGGACCGTCCCGCCGGCGCCGGGCTCCAACCTCAACGGCGAGTAGGCCTCACGCGGGCGGCCGGATGATCCGCTGCTCGATGGCCCGGGCCACGGCCGCGGCCCGGGTGTCCACCTCGAGCTTGGTGTAGATGTGCGAGAGGTGGGACTTGATGGTCGCCTCACTGACGAACAGCCGCTTGGCGAGCTCGCGGTTGGACTGGCCGGTCGCGAGCAGGCCGAGGATCTCGACTTCGCGATCGGTAAGGCTCGGGCCGGTCCGTCGTACCAGTCGGGCGGCGACTGCCGGCGCCAGGACCACCTCGCCGCGGGCAGTGCCGCGGATGGCTCGGAACAGGTCCTCCGGCGGCGCATCCTTCAGCAGGTAGCCGGACGCGCCCGCGTCGATCGCGCTCAGGATGTCGGCCTCGGTGTCGTACGTCGTCAGCACCAGGACCTGTGGCGCCTCCGGCAATGCACGGAGCCGTGCGGTCACCTCGGCCCCACCTGGCCCGCTGCCGAGGTTCAGGTCCATCAGTACGACGTCTGGCCGGACAGCCGCGACCAGTTGCTCGGCACTGTGCGCGTCGGACGCCTCACCGACCACAGTCAGGTCGTCTTGTCCCTCCACGAGCGCACGCATCCCCGCGCGCACCACAGGGTGGTCATCGACCAGCGCTACCCGGATCACGACTGCTCCAGCGGTACCGATGCGGCCAGCGCCGTACCCTCACCTGGCTCGCTCTCCAGCACCAGCGTGCCGCCGAGCGCCTGGAGTCGCTCGCGGATACCGGCCAGGCCGCGGCCACGGTCCGGGTCAGAGCTACCGGCGCCTAGACCACGGCCGTCGTCGCGGACGTCCAGTACGACGGCATCGGGCTGGTAGGTCAGTGTGACGACCGCAGTGGTCGCGGCAGCGTGTTCGAGCACGTTAGCCAGTGCACCACGCGCCGTACGCAGTAGTGCGGTTTCCACGTCCGGCCGGAGTGCCACCGGCGTGCCGTGCACCTGGACCTGCACATCGACTCCACTGTGCTCGGCCAGTCGCTCGCATGTCTGCCGCAAGACGTCCGGCAGCGAGCCGCTCACCAGATCCGCGGGCGCTAGGTCGCGGACGACCCGCCGTACCTCATCTAGGCCGTCGCGAGCAGTCGCCGCTGCCTGCGACGCGTGCTGGCGAGCAGCGCCTGGCCGGTCGTCCCACTCGCGTTCGGCCGCCTGCAGCAGCAGGTTGATGCTGGACAGCCCCTGCGCCACGCTGTCGTGGATCTCCCGCGAGAGCCGCGCCCGCTCAGCCAGTACGCCGGCCTGATGCTGAGCGTCTGCCAGGTCGCCCTGCGCCGCGTGCAGGTCGTCCAGCAACGCCTGCCGCGCGAGTGCATCCCGCTCCAACGCCCGGTAGGCGCTGACAGCCAGTACGGCGACGCACACCGGCCCCAGCACGATCGTCGGGTCCAGTCGGTTGGTCATCCGGGTCCACGTGACCACAGTGGTCGCGACCATGCCGGCCACCACCACACAGGCCGGCCAGAACGGCAGCACGCGCAGCGCCACGAACGACAGCGGTACGGCGCACCACGCGAACGACGGCGCCAGCAGCACCAGCCCGAACCACACCGCCACCAGCAGCCCCAGCCACACCCGCCCAGGCAGCACCCGGTACGCCGCGTAGGTCGCCAGCAGCACACCGGCTCCGGCAAGCACCCACGGCGCCCGGTCGCCGAATCCGTGCCCGGTCAGGTACCGCACCGTGGAAGCCAGCACGAGGACGACGAACGCCGTGTGCAGCGCCGTCACCAGCCCGTCGGCGCGGGCGGGGATCCCGGTCACCCACGGTAGCTGCGTTCGTGAAGTGGTCATGTCGAGCCGATGGTAGGCCCGAACCACGGCCGGGAAAATCATCCGTTCGGCTATCCGATCGTCCCCGAACGCCCGTCGTACCCCAGCCGCCCAGGGAGCAGGCTTGAGACATCCACCCCTTGTCGAAGCGAGGTACTCATGTCCGTCCGCTCCCTGTCCGCCACGCTGGCGCTGTCCGCCGCACTGCTCGGCGCAGGTGCTCCTGCTGCGTTCGCATCCGCCCGGCCCGCCAGCTACGAGCTGCCCGGTGACGCGGGCGGGTCCAAGTACGAGGGCATCGGGTACGACGTACGCACGCAGCGGTTCTACGTGTCGGAGACGACCGGCGGTGAGATCCACCGTGGCGACCTGCGCTCCCCCGGCGCGACGGAGTGGTTGCGCGGCGACGGCACTGACGGCCGCTGGACCGCCCGCGGCGTCACCGTCGACTCGGAGGGCCGGGTGTACGTCGCCGGCGGTCCGAACGGCATCGACCACCCGGGCGCACCCGACCTGTGGGTGTACGACCGGGCCGGTCGACTGCTGGCCGCCCTGCGCACCGGCGTGCCGAACGCGTTCCTGAACGACGTTGTGATCGGGCCGGACGGAGCGGCGTACTTCACCAACTCCAACGCACCGCAGGTGTTCCGTGTGGCCGAGCAGCACGGCGACTGGACCGTGCGGACCTGGGCGGACGCCACTGCGACGATCCCGACGCAGGCCGGCTTCAACCTCGGCGGCATCGTGCTGTCGCCGGACCGCCGCGCACTGGTCGTCGCCCAGGGCAACGTCGGCAAGCTGTGGCGCTTCGACCTGCGCAGCGGCAAGGTATCGGCTGTGGACACCGGTACGGCGGACCTGGTCAACGCGGACGGTCTCGTGCGGGACGGCAACGCGCTGTGGGTCGTGCGGAACTTCTCGCGGGTGCTGAGCACCCTGCAGCTGTCGCAGGACGGCCGTACGGCGACGCTGGTCTCGGCGACTCCGACCGACCCGACCCGGGTGTTCACCACTGCCAAGCTCGCCCAGGGCAGGCTGCTGCTGGTGGACAGCAAGTTCGACGAGCAGGTCGCCGTACCGCCGTACCAGGTCGTCGCCTTGACCCCGCCACGCTGATGAACAGAGTTGTCGCCATGGCTGCCGTCGTCCTGATGGCGGCAGCCTGCTCCCCCGCTGAGCCGCCGCCGCCCGCTCCGACCCCGAGGACGTCCACTGTGCGATCACTGGACCAGCAACTCATCGACGCCGCCTGGAAGAACGACGTCCGCACGGCAGGTCGGCTGATCACGGCAGGCGCAGACGTGAACGCGGTCGACGACACCGTGCAGAGCGCGTTCCTGATCGCGGCTAGCGAGGGCTACCTCGAACTGCTCGAGCTGACCCTGCAGCACGGCGCCGACGTGCGCAGCCTGGACAGCTACCGCGGTACGGCGCTCATCCGCGCCGCCGAGCGTGGTCACGCCGCCGTCGTCGGCCGCCTGCTCCGCGCAGGTGTCGCTGTCGACCACGTCAACCGGCTCAACTGGACCGCACTGCATGAGGCGGTGCAGCTGGGCGACGGCAGCCCGCGGTACGTCGACACCGTCCGGCTGCTCATCGCCGCGGGCGCGGACCGCAACCCCGCCGGCACCACTCCGGTTCCTGCTGGCGATGGTGCCGTTGCGGCCGCGCTAGGCACCAAACCGCCGGCGCGCGACGACGCCACGGATGCTTTGCTCGAAGCAGCCGAGGCAGGGGACGCCAACCGGGCAGCGGCGGCACTCGGGGCCGGCGCGGAGCTGGAGTCTCGTGATGCACACCGCCGTACTGCGCTGCTGCTCGCCTCACTGCACGACCGCGTCGACGTCGCCCGGCTGCTGGTGACGCTCGGCGCAGACCCGGACGCGCAGGACGACCGGCAGGACTCCGCCTGGCTGGTCACCGGCGTCACCGGCAGCGTGGCCATGCTGGAGACGCTGCTGCCGGCCGACCCCGACCTCACCCTGCGCAACCGGTACGGCGGCATCTCCGTCATCCCGGCCAGCGAACGCGGCCACGTCGACTACGTCCGTCGCGTGGTCAAGACCCCGATCAACGTCAACCACGTCAACAACCTCGGCTGGACCGCCCTGCTGGAAGCCATCATCCTCGGCAAAGGCACCGAGCCCTGGCAGCAGATCGTCGGCATTCTGCTGGCCGCCGGCGCCAACCCGTCGCTCGCCGACGCAGACGGCGTCACCCCACTCCAGCACGCCACCAACCGCGGGTACGACGAGATCGCCGACCTTCTGCGCGACGCCGGAGCGCGCTAGACCCAGATAGCGGCCGTCACGCCCTCGCCGAGGACCTCAGGAGGATCCGGGTAGGCAACCGCCTTGCCCTCGGCGTACCGCCCGGCCGTCCACGCCACCGCGGCCGCATCGAGCACGTCGTCGACGGCTCCATACTCACCAGCCGCGCCGATGTCGGCGGGCATCAGCAGACCAACGCTCGCCAGCAGGCGCCTGCGCTCCTCGATGCCCGCCCAGGTCGACTTCGGATGCTCCAGCGAGTGGCCCGCCATCGTCGCGAAGCAGACCTCCGGATGCACCTCGATCACCGGACAGCCCGCGGTCGGCGCCCAGGCGTCCACCTCCAGGATCCGCTGCGCCAACGCATAGGACTGCCTGCTGATCCCCTTCCCGGTCAGCCGCAGACTGACCTCCAACGCCTCCGCGTACGTGGCCGCCGCGACCGCATCCCGCACCGGCGTGGAGAACACCGACGACGCTCGCCGTCCAACCATCCGCCGGGCCAGCACGTCGGCCTGCCGCGCTCCAGTCGCGGGCATGCCGACCGGGATGTCGATCCCGACCACGTCCAGGGACCCGTCCTGCGCCGCCGCCGCGACCACCTCGTCGATGGTCCGGCCGAAGTACCCCCGCAGCTCCCCCGAGACCCCGACCCACCCCTTCTTGCACGCATCGACTCCAAGCACCATGGCTCACAGCCTTCCACGGCGGGCGTGACACGATGGCTGGGTGCTGGTGATCGGTGGCGGGGTAGACGACGCGGCGGTTGAGTTGGCGGTTGGACATGCGCTGGTACGGCGGGTGTCGGCCGGCGAGGTGACGGAGGCGTTGCGCGTCTACCGGCCTGCGTCGCCGGTCGTGGTGTTCGGACGACGGGACACGCGGCTGCCCGGGTTCGCGGCTGCTGCGCAGGCTGCTCGGGCCGCTGGGTTCGAGCCGCTGGTGCGGGCAGTGGGCGGGCGTCCGGTGGCCTACACGACCGAGGCGCTGGTGGTGGACCACGTCAAGCATGAGCAACTCGCACCGGACGGCCTGGAGACCCGGTTCAAGGAGTACGGCTTGCTGTACGCCGACGTACTGCAAGCTCTCGGGATCGACGCGCGGGTGGGGGCAGTGCCTGGTGAGTACTGTCCGGGTGCACACAGCATCAACGCGCGCGGTGTGGTGAAGCTGGTCGGCACCGGGCAGCGCGTCGTCCGTAACGGCTGGCTGTTCAGCGCACTGGTCGTGGTGGGTGACGACGAGCGGCTCCGGGCCGTGCTGACGGACGTCTACCGGCATCTGGAGCTGCCGTTCGACCCGGTGTCGGTCGGCTCGCTGTCGACGGAGGTGCCCGGCCTGACCGTCGACATGGTCCAGGGCCAGCTTCTTGACGCGTACGGCGCGCCCAGCCCGGTCACCCTGGACGACGCAACGCTCGAGCTCGCGGTGTCTCTCGCGGCCGATCACCGGGTCGACGCATGATCCGGGAGATCGCTGAAGGAGTACGCTCCGGGCGGCTGGATCCCGTCGTACTGGTCGAAGAGGCGCTTCGGCGTGCCGACGAGAGTCAGCACCTCAACGCTGTGGTGCATCTCGACGCGCCGGGTGCGCGGAAGGCGGCTGCTGACCATCCGCGCTCGGGCGCGTTGGCCGGCGTACCCGTGCTGGTGAAGGAGATCATCGAGGTCGAGGGCCTGCCGTTCCGCTGTGGGTCGGCCGGGATGGACGAGGTCGGCCGGCGGGATGCCGAGGTGGTCGCGCGGCTGCGGGCGGCCGGGGCGATCGTGATCGGGCTGAGTCATACCCACGAGTTCGCCTACGGCTGCACCGGTACGTCGAACCGCGTCGGGCCGTGCCGCAACCCGCACGACCCGAGCCGGATGACCGGCGGGTCGAGCTCCGGCGCCGGCGCGGCCGTTGCCGCGGGCATCGTTCCGCTGGCGCTCGGGACGGACACCGCGGGCTCGGTGCGGATCCCGGCCGCGTTGTGTGGCGTGGTCGGCTTCAAGCCCGCCTACGGGACGCTGCCCGTCGACGGCGTGTTCCCGCTCGCGATCAGCCTCGACCATGTCGGCGTCCTCACCACAACCGTCGCCGACGCGGCGTACGCCGTCGCTGCGCTGACCGACCTGCCCGTTGGCGCCGGGCGGGAGCCTGAGCGGCTGGGTGTCGTGGTGAACGAGGAGTACCTGAACTACACGCCGGAGGTCGGCACCGCCTGGTCCGACGCGATCAGTGGATTGTCGACAATCGACGTACGCCTCCCCGACTGGGCGGAAAGCTTCCAGACCGCTGCCGACCTGCAGGGCCCGGAAGCAGCCGCCAACCACGCCGGCCGAGACACCAGCCACTACCAACCCGACGTCCAGGAGCGGCTCCGCGAAGCCGCAACCGTCCCCCGTGTCCGGTACGACGCCGCCCGCACCAAGGCCGTCGAGATCACCGCTGCTCTGGACGAGCTACTCCACGAGCACGATGCGATCCTCACGCCGACTGTTCTCACCACAGCGCCACCCATCGACGCCGTGGACACCCCGTCCGGCGCCGTCGCCGTACGCACGTCACTCCTGAGCAACACCCGCCTGGCCAACCTCACCCGGCACCCCGCGATCACCATTCCCCTGCCCACAACAGGTCTCCCCATCGGCCTCCAGGTCATTGCCAAGGACAACGACCAGACAATCGCAACCGCCCACTGGTTGGAGCAGCGACTGCGCTAGGACATCCGGAACGTGGTCAGGTCGGGGTTGTAGCGAGCGGCCAGGTAGTAGGGCCGGGCGATGCTTTCCAGGGCGTCAGGCGAGTCGATCGCGCGGTCGAGCAACGTCAGGTCGAAGGGCGCTGTGGACTGGTGGTTCCTTCGAGCACGGTCTCGACCAGCAGCGTCTTCCCGATGCCCGCCTCGCCCCGGACGAGCACAGCCGCCGACGAGGTCGGCAGCGTGGCAGTAAGCCCCCTGAGAAACCCGACCTCATCCCCTCGACCCACCAGCTCGGTGGCCACCTGCCCATCATGCGTCACCCAAGGCAGTTGGTGTAGCCGTACCTGCTGGTGCAGGTACGGCTACTGGTCAGGCGGTGTGGACGCGGCGGCGCTGGACGAGCCACATTGTGGCGAGTGCGATGGCGGCGCCGCCGATCGCTGAAGCGCCTGCTTGAACGGCCTCGGTGCCGGTGTCGTCGACGGCGGTCAGGGCCGTGCTGGTGTCGGGCACCCCGGCCGGCTCCTCCGGGTACTCGGGGTAGTTCGGCGGACCAGCCGGGACGGCCTCGGTGACCCTAGGACTCGGTTCGTCCGGGGGCATCGCCGATGCCGCCGTCGCGCCGATCATCGTGGTGCCGGCTGCGAAGGCGAGCGCGGCGAGGATGGACAACGGGTGCTTCATGGCCAACTCCTTGCGGTGAGAATTGCTTGCATCACCACAGTCGTCGCGCAGCCCCGCTGCCCACATCGGGCATCTGCCCACACCTCGCCACCCGATGTCCTTAGGCAGCTCCCGAAACGCCTCAGGTCCGGTTGCTGAGGCAGCGGGCGGGAAGGTCGAACCAGCGGAGGTGGTCGAAGTCGGCGTTGACCTCGCCGTCGTGGTCGGGGGTGCCTGGGCAGGTCGAGAGCAGGTCGCGGGCCTCGGCCAGGTAGTCCTCGAGGGCCGACTCGGGGGCGGTGTGGTCGTGGTGCGGATACCGGAGCGTGCCGTCGGCGTCGTACCCGACCTGGGACAGCCGCATCGGGGGCTCGATCGGGCCGCGGTGGTGCCGCCACAGGCCGTTGGCCGGGTCGAAGCGGTAGTCGCCGAGCAGCCGCCACCCGTCGCGGGCGACCAGCTTGACCGCCTCGACGACGTACGTGAGGGCGGCCTCGGAGATGAAGTAGTTGAAGTTGACCCGCACCCAGCCCGGCTTGATCCCCTCGCAGCCGTGCAGGATCTCCGCGGCGAACTCGTGCGACCGCTCGAGGTCGATCCCGAGCAGCGTGTGCCCGTACGGGCCCGCGCACGAGCACCCGCCGCGCGACTGGATCCCGAACAGGTCGTTCAGCAGCGCGACCACGTAGTTGTGGTGCAGGTACCGTCCGGACGGCGCCTTCACCACGAACGACACGATCGACAGCCGCTCAGCGTCCAGGTTGCCGAGGATCTGGATGTTCGGCTCCTGCTGCCAGGCCTCGACCGCGCGCCGCAGGTAGGCGTCCTCGTGCGCGCGGATCACGTCGATCCCGACCGCCTGCTTGAGCTGGAAGGCCAGCCCGGCCCGGATCGACCCGATGATGTTCGGCGTGCCGCCCTCCTCCCGATGCACCGGATCCTCGAGGTAGCGGTGCTCCAGCGGGTTCACGTACGCGACCGTCCCACCGCCAGGCACGTCGGGCACCCGGTTGCGGATCAGCTCCCGGCGGGCAACCAGTACGCCGGGAGTCCCCGGCCCGCCGATGAGTTTGTGCGGACTCAGGAAGATCGCGTCCTTGTACTCCAGCGGGTCGTCGCCGTACATGTCGATCTCCACGTACGGCGCCGCCGCGGCACAGTCCCAGAACGACAGAGCGCCGTACCGGTGCAGGAGCTTGGAGAGCCGGCGCGTGTTGCTGACGATCCCGGTCACGTTGCTGGCCGCGGAGAACGAGCCGATCTTCAGCGGGCGGTCCGCGTACTGCACGAGCCGCGACTCGAGCTGGTCGATGTCGATGTGGCCGTCGTGGTCCTGGCTGATCACGACCACGTCGGCGATCGACTCGCGCCACGGCAGCTCGTTGGAGTGGTGCTCGTACGGCCCGATGAACACGACCGGGCGCTGCTCCGGCGGGATCTGGTCGGTGAAGTGGTAGGTGTCGTCGAGCTCGGCCGGGATCCGCAGTCCCAGGATGCCGATCAGCTTGTCGATCGCGCCGGTCGCACCGGAGCCGCAGAAGATCACCGCGGTCTCGTCGTCGCCGCCGACGCTGTCGCGGATGATCCGGCGGGCGTCCTCGCGCAGCCGGGTGGTCTGCAGGCCGGTCCCGCTGGACTCGGTGTGGGTGTTCGCGTATCGCGGCAGCACCTCGGCGCGGATGAAGTCCTCGAGGAAGGTCAGGGCGCGTCCGGAGGCGGTGTAGTCGGCGTACGTCACCCGGCGCGGCCCGTACGGCCCGTACATGACCTGGTCGTCGCCGATCACCGAGGCCCGGATCCGGCGCAGCAAGGGGGTGTCGGGCGGCATACCGGCCGTCACGTCAACCCGCTCCCCCTGGATGGTCATGGCGCCAGGGTAGAGCGCGCGAGTGACTTTCGTCTCGTGCTGTCGTGCCGCGTTGTGGATAAGGTCGTCGCAGTCGACGGCGAGGGAGTTGGGGATGACGTTTTCCACCGAGCTGTGGGACCGCGGTGGGGCGCCCGTGTACGACGAGATCGTCCGGCATCCGTTCATCACCGGGCTGACCGACGGCACGCTGGACCACGACGCGTTCCGTTACTTCATCGTTCAGGACAGTCACTACCTGCGCTCGTACTCGCGTGCCCTGACCCTGGTCGCCGGCCGCGCGGTCGACGAGGACGCGGTCAGCATGTTCGCCCTGCACGCGGCCAACGCGATCGCGGTCGAGCGGGAGCTGCACGCGTCGCTGCTCGGTTCGCTGGGTCTGACGTCGGCGGATGTCGACACAGCCGGGTCCGGGCCGACGACGACGGCGTACATGTCCTATCTGACCGCAGTGTGCGCGACGGGCACGTACGCCGAGGCCGTGGCCGCCGTACTGCCGTGCTACTGGATCTACCGCGACGTGGGTCGCGAGCTGCTGAAGCGGTCGTCACCGGACCCGCTGTACCGGCAGTGGATCGAGACGTACGGCTCGGAAGAGTTCGACGCTGTCGTCGAGTCGGTGCTTGCGGTGACCGACGGGCTGGACGTGAGCGCGTCGGAGCGGGAGCGTTGTCACCAGCACTTCAGTACGACGTGCCGCTACGAGTGGATGTTCTGGGACGCCGCGTACCACAAGCTGGATTGGCCGGTCGGATGAAGGATTTCTACGACGCCGTGATCGTCGGCGGCGGGCACAACGGCCTCGTCGCCGCCACGTACCTGGCCCAGGCCGGGATGTCCACGCTGGTCCTGGAGCAGCAGCGCCATACCGGCGGCGCCGCGGTCAGCCAGCAGGTGTTCGCCGGGGTCGACGCCCGGCTGTCGCGGTACTCGTACCTGGTCAGCCTGTTTCCGGACAAGATCGTCGCGGACCTGGGCCTGTCGCTGGACCTCCGGTCGCGCGCGGTGGCGTCGTACACCCCGGTACGGCGCTCCGGCCGCGACGTCGGCCTCCTCGTCGAGCGACCGGAGGGTGCGGGCACGCGTGCGTCCTTCGAGGCGCTGACTGGGAGCGATGCGGAGTACTCGGCCTGGTCCGAGTTCTACGGCGCGGTCGGGTCATTGGCCGAGGTGATCGCGCCGACCCTGCTCGAGCCGTTGGAGCCGGCCGCCTCGATGCGCTCGCGGATCGACCCGGCCCTGTGGGACGAGATCATCGAGCGTCCGCTCGGCGAGACCATCGAACGGCGGTTCGCCGACGACACCGTGCGCGGCGTGGTGGCGACGGACGGGGTGATTGGCACGTTCGCCGGCCTGCACGACGAGTCACTGATCCAGAACCGGTGCTTCCTCTACCACCTGATCGGCAACGGCACCGGCGAGTGGCGGGTGCCGGTTGGCGGGATGGGCGCGGTCACGGACGCCTTGGCGGCCGCGGCTCGGCGGGCGGGCGCCGTACTGGTCACCAACGCCTCGGTGACGTCCGTCGAGGCGGACGGCGTCGGCGCGTCGGTGACGTGGCTCGGTGGGGACGGCGAGCGGTCGGTCGACTGCTCCTACGTGCTGTCGAACGTCGCGCCGACCACGCTGGACGCGCTGCGTGACCGCCCGGTCGGCGTGAAGCCTGAGGGGTCGCAGCTCAAGATCAACCTGCTGCTGTCCCGGCTGCCTGAGCTGAAGTCCGGGGACGACCCGCGGCGTGCGTTTGCGGGCACGTTCCACATCGACGAGGACTACAGTCAGTTGGAGTCCGCGTACCGATCGGCTGCGTCCGGCGAACTGCCCGCCGTACCCCCGTCGGAGGTGTACTGCCACTCGCTGACCGACCCGTCGATCCTGTCCCCGTCGCTGGTTGCCTCAGGCCACCACACGCTGACCGTGTTCGGCGTGCACTTCCCGGCCCGGTTGTTTGCCTCCGACAACGACGCGGCCCGGGAGGAGTCGACCCGGCGGGTGCTGGCCGGGCTGGCGTCGTACCTGGCCGAACCGCTCGAGGACTGCATCGCCCGGGACCCGGACGGCAACCTGTGCGTCGAGGCCAAGACGCCGTACGACATCGAGGAGTCGGTCGGCATGCCCGGCGGCCACATCTTCCACGGCGACCTGCAGTGGCCCTGGGCCGCCGACGACACCGACACCGGCCGCTGGGGCACCGAGACCGACGTCGCCAACCTCCTGATCTGCGGCTCCGGCGCCCGCCGCGGCGGCGCCGTCTCCGGCATCGGCGGCCACAACGCAGCCATGTCCCTCCTCACCCGCTAACCGATTTCGCATCTCCCATCCACCCCTGCTACGATCCTCATCGTTCGACCGCAAGACACAACACAACACAGGCGCCGCTAGCTCAATTGGCAGAGCAGCTGACTCTTAATCAGCGGGTTCGGGGTTCGAGTCCCTGGCGGCGCACAAACACCCAGGTCACGCAGGTGCCCTGGGTTTCTTGATGTCCGCGACGCACTCAATACGCACTCAAATGCCGCGCGCCGACTCCGAGCCGATCCGCACACCGCCGCCTCGTGCACCACCCGCGGCCGCCGGATCGCGGTTCATCTGATCGTGACTGTGCGTCACATCACATCGCTTCGCAGCGTTGCCGACTTCTCCGATTCGGCGCCGTCCCCAGCGTTGAGCTTCCAACCATCAGACAGGTTGGAGGCTTGACATGGCGAAGCCGCCGATCCCTCTCGGCTCTTGGGGCGAGATCTCGACCTGGGTCACAGCGACCGACGGCAAGGGCAAGCCGATCAAGTACAAGTCGCAGGCCAAGTTCCGCGACCACGACGGCCACGTCCGCCAGGTGTCGGCGTACAGCAAGACCAAGACAGCGGCCGAGCGCGCCCTGCTGAAGAAGCTCCAGGACCGCGCCAAGACCAACCAGTCAGGCGAGCTGACCGCGCTGCACAAGATCAACCACCTGTTCGACCTCTGGGAGAAGAGATTCGAGGCACTGGTCGCCGACGGCACCCGCTCACCAACCTCCCTCGACACGTACCGGCGAGCCCTCAAGAACCACGTCCGCCCCGCCCTCGGCGAACTCCGCATCGGCGAAGCCACCACTCCTCGCATCGACACCGTTCTCACCAAGATCAAGACCACGGCGGGCGCCCCAACCGCCAAGACCTGCCGCGCCATCATCTCCGGTGCCATGAAACTCGCCTCCGCTACGGTGCCCTCTCGGTCAACCCCGTCCGTCAGGTCGACTCCATCGAAGCCGCGCCCAAGGCTCCACCTCGTGCCCTGACCAGCGAAGAGGTCACGCTGCTTCGCAAGAGCCTGGCAGCTGACGAACACGCCGTCGAGGCCGATCTGCCTGACCTGGTGACATTCATGCTCGGCACCGGCGTCCGCATCGGCGAATCCCTCGCCGTCCTCTGGCACCAAATCAACCTCGACTCCGGCACCGTCGAAATCACCCACACCATCGCCCGCCTCAAGGGCGAAGGCCTCATCCGCAAGCCCACGAAGTCGAAGGCCGGCGAACGCCTCCTCCACCTCCCCAACTGGGCCATCGCCATGCTCCGCACCCGCCACGCCGCAGGCATCCGCCTCGACAGCCCGGTCTTCACCGACACCCTCGGCGGCTACCGCGACCCCTCCAACACCCGCCGCCACCTCCGCACAGCCCTCTCCCCCGTCGCCAACACCGCCCGCCGCGACCTAGGCCTCACCCTCCGAGCCCTCCGCCGCGAAGCACACCTCACCCGCAAGCAAGTCGCCGAAGCCCTCACCTGGGCCCAAACCAGAATCGAACTCATCGAAACCGGCCGCATCAAAGTCGACCGTCAACTGATCACTGACCTGATCGGGACCTACGGCCTTGAACTCGAGAACCTGCCCGCCCTAGCCACTGCGGTCGACAGAGCGACCCAACCGACCGAGTCCGACAAACTCGCCTGGATCCGCTCCCACGCCCTCCGCAAGACCACCGCCACCGCCCTGGACGAAGCCGGCCATACCGCTCGCCAAATCGCGGACCAACTAGGCCAGGCCAGGTCTCCATCACCCAGGACATCTACCTGGCCCGCCGCGTGGCGAACCCTGCCGCGGCCGAGGCTCTCGAACGAGCCTTCGACGACCCCGACTTACCCCGACTAGAACATATGTTCGAATCCAGGTTACGCTGGGGGCATGCTTGGGCGGTTCACGGTGCGGCGTCTGTTGGTCGAGTCAACGCCTTCGGCGGCGTTAGTGTCGCGTCGGTGTCGACGACGCTTGAAAACGAGGCCATAGCGACGTTGGGCGAAGACGTACTTGGCAATGATTGAGAGGGCCGACAACGCTGTCGCGGCGTCTCGGCCGACACGAACTTGGTCATACCTCGCTGCACAGGTATCAGATCGTCGGTGTTGAACAGAACCAGCGCCATTAGGTACTCGTTCCAGACCGGCAGGGCCTTGATCACCGCCACCGCCGCGAGGCACGGCCTCGCGAGTGGCAGCATGATCCGCCAGAACGTACCGACCGGCCAGCAGCTGTCCAGAACTCGAAGTGATCCCACGAGACGATGGTGATCTCCAGCTAGCGCCCCTGCTCCACATTTGTGGAGAACTGGGACGAGTTGTGCATGCCAGTACACCGTGGAACCGTGACCTGGTACCTGCTCAGATTGCAGAGAACTTCCGGATCCGCGGCCCGACGCGTACCTTGGCTTTCCGGCCCCGGGCGGTCAGAGGTGGGCGTCGCGGGCTAGGGCGGCGGCTTCTCCGCGGGAGCGGACGCCGAGTTTGGCCAGGATGCTCGCGACGTGGAATTTCGCCGTGTGTTCGGTGATGTGCAGCCGGGTTGCGATCTCCCGATTGCGTCTGCCTGCGGCGAGTTCGGTCAGCACCTCGAGTTCGCGAGGGCTGAGGACGCCCAGCGCGTCCGGGCCAGGTACGGGTGGCAGCGCGAGCGGGATGCGGGCCGTGACGGCGGTTCCCCAGCCGGGTACGGCGTCTACTGCGAAGTCGCCACCCAGCGCGATCACCCGCTCCCGGAGCCGGTACTCGGCCAGTTCCTGCGGGAACAAGGCGCCGTTGCCGTTGTCGCGCACACTGATCGTCAGATCCGCGTCGTTCACCTCCCAGCCGACCCGGATCCGGCGGGGGTCGGTGTGTTCCACCATGGTCAGAACACATCCCCGCGCGACAGTTCCGGCGGCAGCGGCGACAGCGGGTGCGAGCAGCCGGTCGCCCCGCTCGGGTGGCACCAGTTCGAGGTCCAAGCCGCTGTACCCGGACAGCGACCGCAGCCCTGCGCTCATGGCAGCGAACGCCTCGGCGGCGGTCCGTTCGCCAGCCGCAGGGCGAGCGCGGAGTCCGGTCAACGCCATGGAGGCGAGCGAGATGGCGGCCTGCCGGGCCGCACTGTCTTCGAGCCGGCGCGAACGCAGCGCTCCCAGTAGTGCGGTCAGCGTGGCCGAGTGTGCGTCTTTCAAAGCAGTCAGGGCTTTGGCGTGTTCGCCGGCGGCGGCTCGGCCGGCAGCCAGGTACAGCGGCGGATCGAGCGCGCCGAGCGACATGAGCATCCTCAGCCGTACCACCGCGACTTCCCAGAGGCGCTGCACCAGGTCACGTGCCGTGGCGTTGCCTCGGCCGCCGACCAGAACCAGCACGCTGCCCGCCGCGGCAGGCTCGGTGGACGCCACCGCGAGCACCTGCCGTGCGGACCCGCCGACAACCGCGCGCCCGGACCACGTCGTACCGGGCGGGACGCGTTGGATCAGTTCGGCCAGCTCAGTGACCACTGGTGCGGCCGCGCCGAGCTCGAGGCCTGTGCTGTGTACGGCGTCGTCGATGAGGGCTGCGGCCCAGTCGTGTGGCACGTCGCCGGCGAGTTCGGCCGACAACCGCGCCAAGATCACCGCGTCGGGCGACCGCAGCACTGCCAGCACGGCATCCAGCGTCGCCTCGTCGATCGGTCTCCACTCCTTCGGCCAGCTGATCCTGCTCTAAAGAGTAGCCGGGTAGCTCATCGACCGGTGCAAGCCTGGAATCAGCACTGCCGGACGAGAGGAAGAAACATGAGCATCAGCGTCCTGCCGAAGATCGCGCTCGAAGAGGCGTACGCGCATCCGGACGACGTTTCGCGGATTCTGGCCAGCGACGAGGAACTGGCCAGAATGTCCGACGGCGGCGGAGTGATGCCGTCGTACTACCGGCCGGTGCTGGAGAAACTCGGCGAGTTCGACGACATCCGCCTGAACGCGATGGACGCCGCCGGCATCGAGCACGTCGTACTGTCACTGACCGCTCCCGGCATCCAGGCGATTACCGATCCGTCCCAGGCCACCGCGGAAGCCCGCCGGCAGAACGATTTCCTGGCCGAGCAGGTCGCGAGGCACCCCGACCGCTACTCCGGCTTTGCCGCCGTTGCCCTGCAGCAGCCCGACCGCGCGGTCGAGGAGATACGCCGCGCCATCACCGAGCTCGGGTTCAAGGGCGTCCTGGTCAACGGCTACACCAATGTCGGGGACAACGACCACGGCCTTTACCTCGACGATCCGGCGTACTACCCCTTCTGGGAAGCCCTGACCGAACTCGATGTTCCGCTCTACCTGCATCCCCGCCCCGCGCTACCCGGTGGGTTGATCCCGTACGACGGGCATCCCGAGATGAAGGGCGCCACCTGGGGCTTCGGGACCGAGACGGCTTCTCACACCGTACGGCTCCTGCTCGGCGGACACTTCGACCGTTTCCCCGACGCCCAGTTGATTCTGGGCCACCTGGGCGAGGCGCTGCCGGCCCTGCTCTGGCGAACACAGCACATGTTCGACCTCAACCCGTTCGCCCAGAAGATCAACAAGACACTGCCGGAATACTTCGCCGACAACATCTGGATCACCACCAGCGGCGCATTCTCCGACCACGCCCTGACGAACGCCATCCTGACCGTCGGCGCCGACCACATTCTGTTCTCCGTCGACTACCCCTACTCCACGAACGCCGAAGCCTCGGCCTGGATCGATCAGGCCCCCATCAGCGAGCTCGACCGCCGAAAGATTGCGCACAGCAACAGCCGCAAACTCCTCAGCCTGGGCTGAGGACAACACCGTCATCATCGCACCGACAGGAGAAAGCTCATGGAGTGGAAGATCGACCCAGCACACTCATCCGTCGACCTCTCCGTTCGTTACCTCGTATCCACCATTCACGGCCGATTCAACGGCCTCCGTGGCCCGGTCCAGCTCGGCGACGGGCCGGACGGTGAAGTGCCGGAGCTCGTTTCGTTCGACGCGAACTTCGACCTGGACAGCTTCGATTCAGGTGTGCCGACCCGCGATCACCACATCAAGGGCGAGGACTTCCTTGACGTCGGTGTCCACCCGGAGGCCAAGGTCAGGCTGGCGTCGCTGACCAAGGATGTGCTGTCCACCTACCTGATGACGGTGGAGCTGACACTGCACGGCGTGACGCGGGCGGTCGACCTGGTCGCCGACACCGCAGGACCGGTGACCGACGGCTTCGGCATCCAGCGCGTCGGCGCCCGCGCCACCGGCCGCCTCCGGCGCAGTGAATTCGGCATATCGGCCTTCCGCGGCCTGATCTCCGACATTGTCGAGTTCACCGTCAACGTGCAGGCCGTGCCCACATCAGTGCCGGACGACAAGCTCCCCCCGGCCAAGTGAGGTTTCGGTTCAAGAGGCGAGGCGATCTTCTCGGCCGCAGCGACGCGACTCGGTATCTGCGACGGTCATTCAGTGGTCGGTTGCGGCTAGGCGTGGCGGAAGGCCGAATCTCGGGAACAGGCTTGGGTCGACGAAGCCGGTGACGGCGCAGATCAGTCCGTTGTCGATGGTGAGCACCATGAGGGCGAAGGGCTGATACCCATCGGGTTCGCGGTCCGCGGGCGCGTAGACGGCCAGCGCGGGCTGACGGTTGGCTGCCGTCGGTACCAGGCGCAGGCTCCTGCCCAACGCGCTGCCGAACAGCTTCCGCAGGTAGACCTCGATGTTGTCGCTCCCGTCGTACCACGACCTGCTCGGCGGCATCGCCATCTGGGCGTCGGCGCGCAACAATGCGACCAGGGCGGCCAGGTCGGCCGCATGCCAGGCCCGCGCGTACTTCCTCGCCAGCTCGATCTGGTCCGCCGGCGGTGTCTGGTCGCCACTGCCGGGCAGCCGGGCATCGAGGCCACGGCGGGCCCGCTGCAGGGCACTGTTGACCGAGGCGGCCGATACTTCGAGGATCGCAGCGGTGTCCGCCGCGGACCAGCCGAGGACGTCGCGCAACACCAGCACCGCACGTTGCCTCGGAGTCAGGTACTGGATGGCTGCGATGAAGGCCAACTCGATGTGCTCGCGGCGAACCACCACGGCGGCCGGGTCGGCCCTTGGGTCTGGGTCGGTCACGTCCAGCAGCGCATCCGGATACGGCTGAAGCCACGGTAACTCGGGGTCGTCCGGTTCAGGGGGAATCCGGGGGTCAGCGGGGTCGGCGATCGCGGTCGGAAGCACTCGCCGGGCGCGGTAGTCGAGAGCATCCAGGCACGTATTGGTGGCGATCCGGTACAGCCAGGCCCGCAGCGACGAGCGCCCCTGAAACCCCGCCAGTCGCCGCCACGCCTTCAGCATTGCCTCCTGAACGGCATCTCCGCGTCGTCCACCGAACCGAGCATCCGATAGCAGTGCACCAGCAATTCGCGTCGGTGCGGTGCGGTCAAGAGCTGGAACGCCTCCGCATCACCACCTACCGCAGCCGCCAGCAGAGCTGGCGCATCCGCAGGCGCAACGAATCCGTCAGTCGTCGCCACGCGCCCAGGCTACGACTCACGCGCGATGAATTCGCGGCCTGGTTGCCGTCACAACTGGTGAAGCCGTCTCACCACGAAAGGACCCGACCGATGCCCACGATCACCAACACCATCGACATCTCGGCCGGCCCCGACGACGTCTGGGCCGTTCTGGCCGATCTGCCCACTACTCGGCAATGGCTGCCAGGAGTGGTCTCCGCGCGGGTAGACGGGGACCTGCGGGTGTGCCAGATGGCCGACGGACAGGAGGTACACGAGCGGATCAGCGAACTGTCGCCCGCGCACCACAGCCTCCGGTTCGAGCACGTCCAGGTGCCGTTGCCGGTGCGTCACTCCCGCGGGACCTTCACAGTCACGCAAGGCGCTACCGCCGATTCCGCCACCGTCACCCTGCACTCCACGTTCGAGCAGCTCGATTCCGCGGACGCCGACCGGCTCTCCGACATGATTCGTGGCGCATACCAGCAATCGCTGGAATCCCTGCGACGCTTCATCGAGGACAACCTCACATGGGACGCCCGCTGACCGGAGCGCGGTAGCGATGTCCGCGATGCGGCCGCGGCGATCAGCCCCTCCACGGACGCCAACTTGTCGGTCAGGTTGGCGCGAGGGGCAGGTCGCCTGCCGCTATGATCCCGACCTCGGACATGGCGCACAGCACCTCAGCGACCCTCGGCTCAGCGGCCGCCTGGCCACCAGGACCGGATCGCGGTGACGATCTCGTCCGGAGCGTCTTCCTGGATGTAGTGCGACGCGCCCCTGAGGATCTCGGTCCGGTGGTTCGGGAATGTCCGTTCCCAGCGGAGCCGGTGCGGCGTCTTGAATCCCGGATCCTTGTCACCCCATACCACCAGCGCAGGCTTCCCGGCGACCCGCGCGAGCCCATTTTCGACCTCTGCCAGGAACTCGCCGGCTGCCAGGATCTCACGCGGCATCACGTGCACCGGGACCCTCGACTGGCGAGTCGGATGGGGGCGCTTGTACATGAACCGCTCATCGATGGTGAGCTTCTTTCGCCGGATACCGCCGCGCATGAACACTTCGGTGAAGACGTCCGCGCGCTCCACCAGGAACCCACCGACGATCGGCCCGCCAAGGGTCTTGGAGAAGGTCTTGGTCGCCCTGTCCGCCATCGGCCACGCCCAGGTGTTGCCGATCACGAACGCCCGGAAGCGCTCAGGGTGACGGCCGGCCACCCAGAACCCGATCGGACCACCCCAGTCCTGCACCATCAACGTGATGTCACGCAGGTCCAGCTGCTCGACGAACGCCTCCACCACCGCGGCGTGCTCGCTGACCGTGTAGCCATACCCAGCCGGAGCGGAAGACAAGCCGAACCCCGGGTAGTCGAGCGCGATACACCGGAACCGATCCTTCAACCCCTGCACGATGTGCCGGTACAGGAACGACCAGGTCGGATTCCCGTGCAAGCCCAGGAACACTGGGCCGTCACCCTCGTCGATGTAGTGAACCCGGGCACCGGCCACATCGGCGTACCGGCTCTCGAACGGGAACAACTCGTCGTTGACCCACCCTGGACGTGTCACTATCTTCGCCTCCTCGACCACCGTAACTCCGCACCGACACCGACCAGGAAAGTGCGCGTCGGGTCTGTCGAAAGCAGTGCGTAACCCGCTTCCTTCCCTTGTCCCTCCAGCCGGGCTCTTCGAGGTTGGCCAGGAACGTCTCCGGAGGCATGGGGCACCAGACCGCAGGCGGAGTCTCCCGATCGCCGGCCTTCCAAGCGTCGGTGATTCGGTCCATGTCGGCGCCGTACTCGATCCAGCCGCCCCACGGATCGCGGATGTAGTGGAAGAGGTTCGAGCCCAGGGTGTGCCGGCCGAGACCCCATCCCTCCTCGTGGCCCTTGTCGTGCATGGTCCCGGCGCCGACGGCCAGCTGGTCGAAGTTCGTCACTTCCCAGCTGGAGTGGTGCAGGCCGCGATGGGTGCTCTGGATGAACCCGAAGACGTGGTGGTCGCCCGGCCCGGAGTTGAGGAATGTCGCCATGCCGCGGATCCGGTCGGACAGCCGAAGGCCGAGCAGCGAGGTGTAGAAATGCTCCGATCTCGCCAGATCGGTCACGAAGATCAGCATGTGGCTGAGCCTGCGAGGGGATGCCGGGGCGTCAGCCCTGAGCCAGCGAGCCTGGTCCACCCTAAATCTCGTCACCAAAGTTGAACATCGACTCCTCGGGAGCGGCCTTGCGCCAGGGGACGACATCGTCCTCCCGCAGGTTGACATGAACCCCGTCGGGGTCGGTGAACCACAGGCCTCCCTGCGCGGACTGGACCGGCGCGTCCACGAGCGACGTCCCCGCAGACTCCAGCCTGCGCTGCCACTCGGGTAGGGATCCGGCTTCTACCGCGAAGCTGACGAACTGCAGCTGCTTGCGGGAGCCCTCGGTCAACAGGGCCTGGTCCATCTCCCGACCGTCACACCGCACGGCCAAAGCGCACCCCCGCTCGGCGACCTGTAGGCCGAAGTCGGTGTAGAACACACGGCCGACCTCCAGGGAGGGCACTTGGAGGCCGTACTGCAGCAGACCCTTGACGTGCATCGGTTTCCTCACTCCAATCAGCCGTCGCTGGCGCTCGGGTAGACATGCAAGCAGCAGGGCCTTCTCTGCCGAGGAGATCAACGCCCCGGGCTGCGCATTCGCCATCTGGCTCAGCCCTCGGTCACCAAGGCCACTCGGCCGACGTTCAGGTCGTCCTCCAGGTACCGGTGCGCCGCCGCGGCCTCCTGCAGTGGGAACGTCGCCGCGACAGGCGGGCGGAATCCTCGCTCCACCTCTTCCCACACCCGGCGGCTGCTCTCCTTGTTGCCGGTTCGCAGACCGAGGACGCTCTGACCCATCGAGTACAGGCGCTGCAGGTCCAGGGGAACCTCCGACCCGCGGAATGCTCCACTGGTGACCAGCGTGCCGCCCCGGCCGAGGACGGCCTGGCTGTTGCGCCAGAGCTTGAGGTCGCCGATGTTGTCAACGACGATGTCGGCGCCGGCTCCGCCGGTCAGCTCGTGAACCTTGTCGGGGAACTCCGCGGCCGTTCCGTCGAGCACGTGCTCGAAGCCGAGCTCACTGAGCTGCGTTCGCTTGTCCGCGACGCGGGAGGTGACGACGACGTTCGCGCCGAGGTGCCTGGCGAGAGCAGCGGTGATACTACCCAGCGCGGACGGCGCCGCCTGGACCACGACCCAGTCGCCCCGCTGCATGCCTGCACGGGTGAGTTGGTTCATCGCCGTGGCCGCTCCGAGCACGAGAGCGCAGGCGTCGACGGGGTCGATACCGTGCGGTACGGGATGCGCGTTGACGGCCGGCACGGCGACGTAGTCGGCATAGGCGCCGGGCCGGTCGGTGCCGATGATCTGCAGGTTCGGACAGAGCTCGTCGTGCCCGGCGAGACACGTGGCACATATCCCGCAGGTCACGACCGGAAACGTCGCCACCCGCTGGCCGAGCCCCAGCCCGGTCACCTCACTCCCGATCGCCGCCACCACGCCGGCGTGGTCGGCGCCGAGGATGTGCGGGAAGGTGAAGCGCGCGTACGGGTGGGTGCCGGCGCGGGCCGCCAAGTCCAGCAGGCGTCCGACGCTCACCGCCGCAACCTGGACGAGCACCTCGTCAGGACCGAGCTCGGGAACCGGGACCGGCTCTGAGTGCAGTACGTCCGGCCCTCCGAACTCGCGGAAGGTCACAGCGGTCATGGTCGTGCCCGGCGTACGGCGGACCGGCCAATCGGTCCGTGAAGCCACCGCTGCCCCCTGCGTCCTCACGCTTCCGCCATGTGTCGAGTGACCTTGCCGTTGGCAAGAACCCCTAGCTCTGATCCCTTTGCCCCGTTGGCGTCGTACTGGACCAGCGACCATCGTTGCGTTGCCATCGGGACCCTTTCTGGTTTGGAAATGCGTGCACCTCGGTGGTGCTGAAGCCACGTCGCCGGTGTGCTCGGGGGACGGAACTTCGAGAGGATGACGTCAGGAGTGCGACGAGTCCGCGACCACCGCGTCAGGCTCGACGGTCTTACCGCCAAGGCGGGTCGCGAGGGTGCCACCCGCGGCTATCAGCGCCAGCGCGACGGCACCCAGTCCCCAGGCCGTGCCGTGGTAAGCGATTCCGAACAGCGCGTCGACCGAGATGTCCCCCGGGCCGGTGAACGCCACGGCGAGCGCACCAAGGCAGAGCGCCAGCGGGAACTCGATGCCCCCAGTGTTGGCGAAGAATCCGCGCTTGCCGGCCACGCTGGCCATGGCGACGATCATGGTTCCGGCCATCACCGCCGCGCCGAGCGGGGTGAGAAGGCCGAGCGCAACGAGGAGACCCCCGCCGAACTCGGAGAGTCCGGCTGCGATGGCGTGCAGCTTCGCGGGGCGGAACCCGTGCCCGCGCAAGTACTGCGCGGTGCCGCCGACTCCGGGTCCGCCGAACCAGCCGAACAGCTTCTGCAGGCCGTGCGGTGCCAGCACGGCACCGACCCCCAACCGGACGAGTAGCAGCCCGACATCCATACCGTCCATGACGATGCTCCTTTCGAGAGATCTTGCGAGATCGATCGGGTACGGCGCTCAGGCAGCGCCGGCGTTCCGGGCCTTCAAGGCGTGATAGCGGGGCACGACCTCGTCGATGAACAGCGTGAGGGACCGGTCTGCGGTCTCGGCGCTCATGAAGCCCCAGCTGAACCACAGCATCAGGTGACCGAGCCCGATCTCGGCATAGTCGGCGACTTGACGCGCGACGGTTTCAGGCCCGCCGATGATGATCGCGCGTTCCAGGTAGTCGGCCTTCACGTGCGCCTCTGACGCACCAACCCCAGCGCTCATCGCGGCCTCGGCGTTGTCCGCTGACCGCGAGCGGTTCGCGGCGGCGATATAGGCGTCGACGATCGGCTCGGCCTGATCTCGTGCGCTCGCGTCGTCCTCGCCGACGACGATCATCTTCGCCAGGCCGGACCAGTGCATGAGGTGCTCGATCCGCGCTTTCGTGTGTCCCGCCTCTTCCAGCGACTCGCGATAGATGTTGAGCTGCTGCGCGGCTCGCTCGGGTCCGAAGCGTCCCATCAGCAGGGCCAGCCCTTCCTGTCCGGCCGCGCGGGTGCTCTCGTCGGACAGACAGGCGCGTGCCAGCAGCGGGCCAGTCGGACCGAACGGCGCCGGCATCACCCGGCCGCGGACCTGGCCCGACGAGTGCCCGCTGCTCCAGGTCAGGCTGCCCTGCCGGTCAGGTAGAGCCCATGCCCGGCGGGCCAGCTCGAGGTGCCTGTCGAGCAGATCGCGGCGCTCTTCGATGTCGACGCCCATGCCCTCGAACTCGAGGTTGGACCCGCCAACGCCGATCCCGACGAACAGCCTGCCGCGGGTCAGTTGGTCCAGCAGGTTGACCTGCTCCGCGAACCGCATGGGGTGGTGCAGCGGGACGGTCGCGACGGTCAGCCCGAGCCACGCGTTCCGGAGCCGGCCGGCGAGGAACGCCCCGTACACGAACGGGTCGGCGTAGGTGTTGTAGTCGTTGAAGTGATGCTCGGTCAGGCAGATCGATCGGAAGCCTGCGACGTCGGCGCGAAGGGCCGAGGAGGTCACGTGCTCGATGACTTGCCGGTCCTCGGCCGCCCCCCTGGTCTGGGGGTTGAGATAGAGCGAGAAGTCCATGGTCATCCCCTTGTCGTGGGTTCGTCTGCGGCCAGGTGCGGCGTCGCCTCCGCGATGACGTCGGGCACGCCGTACCACAGGGCCAGAAGATCGGCGGCGCTGACGGTCGTGTAGCGGTAGCTGCGACCGGCTGGGATGAACAACACGCTGTCCGGACCCAGCCGCGTCCCCGCGTTGCCGGCGTCGTCGTACCACTCGATCTCCCCGGACAGGACCAACTCGAGGTGGTCGCTGGTGTGGCGACGCCAGGGAGTCACCTCCCCGATCGGCCGTTGGAACAGGTACAGCCAGGGCGGCCCGGCGTCTACGCCTGAGCCCGATCCGAGGAACTTGGTGTGACCGAGCGGCAGGTGGGCAGGGATGCGCCCCATACCGGGCATCTCGTAGAGACCGTCCGGACCGACATCGCGTGGCACCTCATCGAGGTCCGTCCAGTTGGACAACGTGAAGCTGCGCTGTGTGCTCATCATGGCCTGCCGGTCCATCAGGAGGGCTCGGGAGCGGCGCTCGACCGAAGGTCGTCGAAGCTGGGCTTGTCCTTGATCTGACCAACCGTCTCTGCCATCGTCCAGAAGGCTTCGACGCCGGCGATGTCGGCGTCGACGAGTGACCCGAACCGGAGGTCAGCGTGCTGCCACCACCATTGCAGGTAGTCGGCCGTCGCGGCGTTCCCCTGAGCTGCCTCCTTGGCCACCTCTGCCTTGTGGTCTCGCGCGTAGGCCACGCTGGCAGCCAGCGCGCTGCTCACCTCGGCGAGCGCGTCGCGCTTGACGTCCTCGACGTCAGGGTAGGTAACCAGAACCGTCTGCGTTGCCGAGGCGTGGGTGATCGCGCTTGCTTCCTTGCTGACTTCGAGTGCGACGCGCAGGGAGGGGTCCTTGCCGGCAAGGTACGAAGCCCGGTTGAGCATCACCGCACCGTCGAATTGCCCCTGCTTCAGGAGCGTGAACACGCTGTCGGGCGACGCAGGCTGCAAAACCACGTCACCGCCCTTGAGGCTCGTGTCGAGCCCGTAGTCCTCCTGGAGCACGAAGCGCAGCTCCTGGGTCGAGCTCCCACCGAGCGAACCGATCGCGATGCGGGCTCCCTTGAAGTCGCTGCCGCCTCGAATCGCCGAGTTGCTGCGGACGTAGACGACCGTTCCGGTTCGGTTCAGGACGCCGGCGGAGACGATCCGAGTCTGGAAGCCGGATGCCGCGGATGCGGCGACGGACACCGGCGACGCTTCGATCAAGTCGTACTGGCGGGTCTGGAACGCCTGGGTTGCGGTCTCGTTCGGGAGGTAGGTCACTTCGACGTCGATGCCACCGGTGTCGACCTTCCCGTGCTCCAGTGCCCACAGTGCCATGTGCCTGGTGGGGTCGTCGCTGACCGCGAGCTTGATCGTCTTGGCTTCGGCCGCCGACGGCCCTGCGCCGAACGCGCAACCGGCGAGAGCAACGAGGCACCAGAGCGCGAGGATGACGACGGCGGTCCGACGCGTTCGACTGGTGGAGCCCTGCTGTGGTGGGGTTGTGGACACGATTGACCTTTCGCGTTGATAAGCCAGAGCGTTGGTGCTGACGAGGTGGCGCGGGTCCCGGGCATTCACTGACGTGTCAGGGGGACTCGCCGGTAGCGCAGGAGACGTCGCTCGACGGGTCCGAAGACCGCTTTGTCGACAGCGTGGACGATGAGAATGATCGTGAAGATGGTCGCGAAGAGCGTCGTGGAGTCGAACTGCTCGCGCGAGTAGTTGAGCAGGTAGCCGAGCCCGTCGCTGGCGCCGAAGATCTCAGCCAGGAGAGCCACTTTCCAGGCCGTTCCGAAGGAGATCCGCAGCGCCGAGAACAGGTACGGCACCAGGAACGGAGCGACGACTATCCGCAGCACGCGCATGCGGCTACGGGTGAAGCTGTGCGCCATCTCCATGGTCTCCGGGTCCAGCGATTTCAGCCCTTCCCAGACGGTGATGAGGGTGAAGGGAAGGATGATCGCGACCTCGACGAACAGCACCGCCTGCGTCGAAACGCCGAACCAGTACAGACCTGCGATGGCCCACCCGATGCTGGGAAACGCGTTGACGAACGGGCTGAACCTGTCGATCAGGAGCCCACGCAGCGGCGGCACGTACCGGGCTGCCACCGCCACCGTAGTGCCGACGACCAGTGCGATCGTCACCGCTGTGGCGACACGAACCGCCGATACGTAGGTGTGGTGGAAGGCGTCGGCATCCGCTCCAAGGAGGTCCCAGGTCCTAACGACCACCTCGATCGGATCCGGCAGCACGTAAGCCGGAAGGCGTTGAGAGAAGTACCACCACAAGACGATGAGCAGGAGCGGGACTCCGTCGGTGAGAGTCCTGGAGAGCAACCAGCCCGACCTTGAGGCTTCCGACCGCCGGCGCCGTACCCGCCCGGCCTTACTCCTGGAATCGACGGCGGGTGAGGTCGTCGTGCCGCCCCGGCTCGAACCGCGCGTCATGCCGTCACCTCCTCGGCGGCCGCATGGCCGAGCTCGCTCCGCCGATCAGCGGGGTCGTCCGACTCACTCGCGTCCTGGAACAGCTGGTGGAGCTGCTTGCGGAGCAGCTGCAGCTCGGGATCCTGGTCGAGGTCGCGGGGACGAGGCGCCTCGACGGCCACCTGGCGCAGGATGCGCGTTGGTTTGTTCGAGAAGACGATCACCTTGTCGGCCAGGAAGAGCGCCTCGTCGAGGTCGTGCGTGACGAAGAGGATCGTCTTGCTTGTGCGCTGCCAGAGGTCGACGATCTCGTTGCGCAGCTCGTGCTTGGTCCGGATGTCGAGTGCCGACAGCGGCTCGTCCATGAAGACCACGTGGGGGTCCATGGCCAGTGCTCTGGCGAAGGCCACCCGCTGACGCTCGCCGCCACTGAGCACTCCTGGGTACTTCTGTGCCGCATCGGCGAGACCGACGAGCGCGAGCTTCGCAACCGCGGTGGCCCGCCGGTCGGCCTTCGACCCGCCCACGCCGCGAAGGTCCATGCCCACCATGACGTTGCCGAGAACCGTTCGCCAGGGAAGCAGGCGCGGCTGCTGGAACACGTAGGCCAGGTCGCGCCAAGTGTCTTTCGGGGGTCGGCCGCCCACCTCGACGTCGCCCTCGTCGAAGTCGAGTAGGTCACCGAGGATGCGCAGCGTTGTCGACTTGCCGCAGCCGCTCGGGCCGAGCAGGCACACGAAATCGCCGGCATCGACGTCGAACGAGACCCTGTCCAGAACGAGTTCGTCGCCGAACGTGGTGACGACGGATGCGAAACGGATCGCCGGCTCGTTCGAGACGCGAGTCGGCGTCGGACGGCCGGGGTCGCTCTCGATCATGTCACGACCTTTCAGTGGTGTGGGTCATCGTGATGACCTCGTTCGACAACGGTCGTCCACGCTGGCTGTCTGCGTCATCGACCGTCCGACCCGGCTCGGCCGGTCGATGCAGGCAGCACTGCCTGGGACGCAAGCCCCGCATCCGCCAGGACATCTGTCGCGTGCCCTCGGGGTCCGGTTTTCCTACGGTGGATCGACACGTTCCTGGCTCCTGGCCGACCTCCGATCGGAGCAGCTCATGACAGGCCCGACGGCACTGTTCGGCGGCCTCACACCGGCCTCACACCGCGCGGTCGGCCGCCGCGAGTTCTTGGACGTGATGGCCTGCCTGCCGGCCCCCGTGACGGTCGTCACCGCGATGTCGGTGGGCGGACGGCCACGGGGCACCACCGTCAGCGCTGTTACCTCGCTGTCCTTGGATCCCCCGATGGTTGCGATCGCCTTGGACTTCCAGTCATCCCTGCTGCCCACGATCAGCTCCTCAGGACGGTTCGCGGTCAACGTGCTGTCGACCGAACAGGTGCACGTCGCCAGAGCCTTCGCATCCAAGCGGGCTGACCGGTTCGCGGGCGTTCGCTGGCACGAGTCCGCCGGGCTACCGCGCCTGGATGGGGTGGTGGGCTGGCTCGTGGCCTCACTGGACGCCGTCGTCCCTGGGGGCGATCATCGAATCGTCATCGGCAGCGTCGAGGAGGCCGCCGTCGGTCTCGACGGTCCGCCACTGGTCTACGCCGGGCGCCGATTCGCGAGCCACACGCCGCTCGACGTCGTTGGTGATCCTGGCTCGACCGACCTCTGACTACGGACGCCGTGGGAGGAGGATCGGGACCGTCTGCGAAGCAGGGAGCAGTGATGGACGAGCCGTCGGACGCCGAGGCTACGCCGGCAGCGGCCGAGATGAGCCCTGAGCGGCTTGGGCTCGGCACCCTGGCAGAACTCGTGCGGGCGTCGATGGACGGTATCGCCGTACTCGACGAACGCGGCCGGTTGGTCTACATCAATCCGTCCGGCAGTCGTATTCTCGGCCGCCGCGCCGAGCAGCTCGTCGGCCGGACAGGCCCGTTCCTCACCACCCTGCGGCTCGGCCGGACGACGCCCTCGGAGGCGTCGGGTGAGGTGACAGCCCATTCGGTCGGCTACCACCGCCCAGACGGGTCAGAACGGGAGCTGGAGTACTCGCAGAGCTCCTTCCATGCCGAGGGTCGCGGGCTGGTGATCGTCACCTTCCGAGACGTCACCGAGAGCCAGGTCCAGGCACGCAGGGTCGCGGCATTCGCCCGCACCGCTTCCAGCATCGCGTTCGCCGAGTCGCTCCAAGCAGCCCTGGACCGGGTCGCTTCGGAGGTCTTCCACGCCACCGGCGTCGCCGGCTGCGCCGTCGTACCCGTCGACCCCGAGTCCCGGATCGCCACCGTGTCCGGCACGGCCGGCCTGCCCGAGGACTACGCGGCACGGGTCGAGGAGTGCCGCCGCCTCGGAGCGCCGCTGGCGGTCTACCGGGTCTTCGAGTTGCAGCGACCCATCGTCTGGCCCGACTGGCGCCGGGAGGTGCTCGGCGATCCCCGGTGGGCTCCGCTGCACGACGTGCTACGGCAGGCGAACTGGGGTGCGTTCGTCGCGGTACCGATGCTGGTTCGCGGCCGACCCGTTGGCGTGCTCACCGTGTTCTATCGCGAGACCTACGAGCCCGGTGAGGCCGACGTCGCGTTCCTCAGCGCCATGGCGGACCATGCCGCCGTGGCCGTGGAGAATGCCCGGATGTTCGATGAGCTCGAACGCCACACCGCCTTGGAGGAGCGGCACAGGCTTGCCCGCGAGCTGCACGACTCGATCAGCCAGGCGCTGTTCGCCATGACCATGACCGCACGCGCGGTGGAGCTTGCGGCGCAGCGCCGGGGTCTGGCGCCTGACGACCCGATCGAACTGGGCGTTGCCGAGCTGCGCGACCTGACCCAAGGCGCGCTGGCCGAGATGCGGGCGCTGATCTTCCAGCTCCGCCCCGGAGCCCTGCACGAGGAGGGACTTGTCGCAGGCATTCGCCGCCACGCCGCCGCCGTCGCAGCCCGTGAACGTCTCGACATCAGCGTCGAAGGGCCCGACGACGCGCTGCCGTTGGACGAGGCCACGGAGAACGAGCTGTTCCGGATGGTGCAGGAAGCACTCCACAACGTCGTCAAGCATGCCCAGGCGAGCCATGTGGGCGTCGAGATTCGAGAGGATCCCACCGAGCCCGGATCCCTGTTCGTCCAGGTCTCGGACGACGGTGTCGGTTTCGACCCCGACGCGGACTATCCCGGCCACCTGGGGCTGAGGACGATGCGCGAACGGATCGAGGGTCTTGGCGGCCGCATCGTGATCGACAGCACTCCTGGTGTGTCGACGGTCGTCCGCGCGGTGGCGCCGGGCGCGCTCACGTCGCCGTGACCGACCGTGACGAGCGCTTCCGGTGCGCCCACTCTGACGTCGTCTGGTCGTAGAGGATTCCTGGACGCGAGAGGAGGTCGAGGTCGGCCGGTCCCTGCAAGGTATCGAAACCGTCGTATCGCGCGCGCAGGTCCAACACGGAGCGCAACGCGGCCTGGCCGACCATTCCATCGGCAACCAGCCCGTGACGAGGGTCGACGTACGGAGAGTAGAGGCCCTCGGCCATCCGGCTGGTCACGCCGAGCTCGGAGGCAAGCAGCTCGACGGCGTCCTCCCGGTGCGCCGGGTCCAGGCACCAGGCCACTGCGTCGAGGTATGCGACGGTAAACGCTGCCGCGATGTCCGCATGCTCTTCCAACCATGCAGACAGGGAGCTGAAGACAGTCCCGAGGTACGGCCGAGCCACCGAACCAACCTGGTCCAGAACCGTGCACCCTCGACGGACGGCCTGCAGCTCGAACCCGTTCGACAGCAGGGTAAGGCTGCATTGGCCGTTCAGCAGGTGCTCTGCCCGCGCTGCCACACCGCCGACTTCGTGCACCGTGTAGTCACGGTCACGGAACATGCCATGGCGCTCGAGCAGTGCGTAGGCGACGAAGGCGAAGCCCGAGTCCGCCGAGTCGACCGCGAGCACCCGGTGGCGTACAGCGTCCACAGCGGTCGCCCCGGGCTCGCCGACGAGGACCAGGTTCATCCCGCTGTCGGCCGCAAGGAACGCCGTCACGGCGAGCCGTCGCCCCAGCGGGTTGGTCTCGTTGACCCGGTAGGCGGCCAGGTTGTCGGGGGATGTCTGGATGACGTCGTAGCTGCCGTCCGCGAGCGCACTCATCTGCTGGCGCGACGAGTGCACACGCTCAACGCACACATCCAAGCCCTGATCAGCGAAGTAGCCAAGGCGCCGACCAACGGCCAACGGGAGACTCGCGGCGAATACCCCGAGCATCAAGGAACGCAGGCTGGTCCGCCCGTCATCCTTCAACTGACACCTCCAGGTGGTTCAGAAGGTTCCACGTTGCTCAGAAGTTCTGCGTCGTTGGCCCGGGCCGTCCACCCGGCGGCTCGTTCGCGGCCTCCGTCAGGACGCCCACGAGGAGCTCCGGGGAGATGCCCTTGTCGACGAAGAACACCGCCCCGGCCGACAGTGCGGCCCCTCGAAAGCTGCTCTGACCGCTGATTGCGATGACAGGCGCCCCGATGTCGTGGCTCAGGGCATCGATAAGGCCCAGGCCTGTGTCGGCATCGGGTAGCAGCACATCGACCAGGGCGACTCTGGGATGTCGCTCCTCGGCACTCCTCACCGCCGCCTCGGCATCCCCCGCCTCCCCGACCACCCTGAAGCCGGGCCACGCAGTGAGTAGCCGGACGACCGCCTGGCGAACTCGTAGATCGTCGTCGACGACGAGGACGTCCACGTCGGCTCTGCCCCCATTGCGCACGGTCGCCCTCCGAGTCCTTGCCTTGACACCTGGTCAGTCAACCAGTCCCGTGGGTCGCTGACGACCGGCGTGTGACCAGTGATCATGGCGACATCGGGCGCAGTCGACGTACGTCAGATGTCGCGGACGTCAGGGCGCGTCAAGCCGGCTACGGCGAGGGTACAAGTCCTTCCCGAATGGCCCAGAGGGCTGCTTGCGTCCGTGACGTGAGTCCGAGCTTCAGCAGCACGTTGCTCACGTGGGTTCGGGCAGTGCGCTCACTGATCGTCAGGCTGTCGGCGATCTCCAGGTTTGACTTGCCCTGGGCAACGAGCATCAGGACCTCGCGTTCCCGAGCGGTCAGTGTCGCCTGCGAGCCTCGTCCCGAACGAAGTGACTGGGTCAGCTTGCGCGCGACCGCAGGGTCGAGATGGACCTCGCCGGCGTGGGCCGCGCGGACGGCTGCTGCTACCTCGTCGGCCTCGGCGTCCTTCAGGAGATAGCCGGCCGCTCCGGCCTCGAGGGCTGCGTGCACCCTCTCCGCCTCGCTGAAGCTCGTGAGCGCGACGACCTCGATCTCCGGACTGTCCTTCTTGATGGCAGCGATCGCACTGATCCCGTCGAGCCGAGGCATGACGAGATCCATCAGTACTACGTCAGGCGCCTGCCCGTGGGCCGCCAGCACACGTAGTTCGTCAACGGCCGACTGCCCGTCGGCCGCCTCGCCGACGACGGCCATGTCAGGGATCACGTCGAAGAACGCCCGCATTCCCCGGCGCACGACCGCGTGGTCGTCGACGACGAAGATGGTGATTGCCTCCGTCGAGCCGGCCGGCGTGGTCATAGCTCTCCTCCGGTCTTCACGCGTACCTGACGCGCCCGTCGAGTGACGGTCCGAAGCGCTCGGTCATGTCCTGCTCACCATCACCACGGCGTGAGGTGCATCCAGACTAACGCCGGCGAACTGCGAGTGTCATGAGCGCATGCGGCGGATTCCCCCAGACGAAACGCCGCCCGGCCATCCCGGCCACGGAGGCGAGGAGGCCGACGTGAACCTGGTTCGCAATGGCGGTAGCCGGGACATGTGTCGCAGACGGCCTTGTGCAGATCGGCGAGGAAGGGCAGCGAAAAGGGACCAAGACAACGGGCCGCACGACTGATGCGCCGGCCACAGGTGAGGCGCAACCTGAGGACCAGGGGCATGGAGGTGCCGTTGCCATGAACATTCAAGACGTGAGGCCTGACGTCCTCGAGGCCGCCTGCAGGCTGTTGATGGATCTGGCCCGAGACGAAGAAGACACCGCGGCCGACGCTGCCGCCAAGGTGCCGTACTGGAGCGCCTGGCCCATGTCGGTAACCGAGCATTGGGCTGCCGCTCGAGCCCTTCGCGGGGCGATCGACCGACTCCAAGTACTTGCTCGGGCTCACTCGACTCCGACAGATTCCGCGTGACTTCACGGGAGCTCTCGGAAGGCCATGACGGGCCACGACTCCGGAGGGCTCCGGAGGTTCTGGATGGAACGGAAGTGTTGACGATGCTCTATTGGGACTCCGACGCACCGGGTGGCGGCGTGCGCTACCCAGCCAACGGTTCTGACAGCGACGGCCATTCAGGGCGTGAAGAGGTGAACCACGCAACGGGAATCAGGACCGCGGATCCCACTGTGAGGGTCCGCGTCTGGTTCGGCCGGTCCGCGATCGTGAACTACACGACCAGGCGTAGCGCAGCGTCATCCCAAGCCGTCGGCCTCAGCCGACGGTTCACCGGTCTGCGCGTGACCATCGAACCGGCCGAACCAATGGACGTGGAATGCTGATATGAGCAAGCAAACGTCACTGGCTCTCGACTACGTGCGAAGGCATCCCTGGGCGACCAGTACGGTCTGCGTCATCACGAGCGCATCCATCCGCCGTCGACACAGAGGGTCTGTCCGGTGATGAACGCGGCGTCGTCCGAGGCGAGGAACGATACCGGTCCAGCGAGGTCCTTCGGCTCCTGGGTTCGTTTGATCGCCTGCTGTTGAGCAAGCGCGTCGAACCAGGCTGCGTGCGGGCCATGCGCTGTGGTCGCCGTGCGAACGAGCCCGGGCGCGACGGTGTTCACCGTGACGCCGTGCTCCCCGACCTCCGCAGCCAGCGAGCGCGAGAAGCCGATGACACCACCCTTGCTGGCGGTGTAGTGCGTGTTGAGTCCTATGCCGGAATGGAATGTTGTCGACGAAACGCTGATGACGCGACCCCAGCCGCGCTGGACCATACCCGGGACGAAAGCCTTGCCGAACAGGTAGATCGAGTCCAGGTTCACACTGAGGACTCGGCGCCATTCGGCCCAATCCATGGCCAGGAACGCAGTGAGCGGATAGATGCCCGCATTGTTCACCAGAACGTCCACCGGTCCGAACGCTCGCTCAACAGCGATGGCGAAGTCCTGCACCGAATCCGGCGCGGACACGTCACATATCGCGGCGAAGCCCTCGGCTCCGGTCTTTCCGATGAGACTGAGTGTCTCGTCGGCAGGCGACAAGTCGGCGACCGCCACCCGGTGGCCGTCGCCGGCGAGCCGTTCCGCCAGCGCCTGACCGATCCCGGCAGCGCCACCCGTCACGACGGCGACACGTCCGTGGGCACCAGGTGAGTTCATCCGAACACCGGTGCCAGGTCGAAGTACACGCGGTAGTCCTGGAAGAGCCCGTCGTCTCGGGCGGTCCAGATCGTCACGACCGGGATCGTGACGGTCGCTCCGTCCTTGCGAGCGTAGGTGACCGACAACTCGACGACGGTGTCGTTGCCGGCGGCCCACTCGTTCACGATCTCGTGCTTGATGCCGTCGATGGTCTTCAAGAAGTCGGCCGTTCCGGACTCGACCGCGCTGCGACCGACAAGCGCTGGATTGTTCCCGAAGGTGATCTTGCCGTCGGGTGCGAAGAACTCGGCAAACCCCTTGGCATCGAGACTGTCGACCACCTTGAAAACGGCCGTGGTGACCGGTCCGTTCGGCGGGGACGCCGTACCAGCGCGCTCTCGGCAGGCGGCGAGGGTCGTCCGTACGGCGTCGAGATAGTCGGCCTCCATCTGCGTCGCGAACTCCGTCTCCTCGGCGCTGCCGTCCTCGACACCGTCGACGACGATGCGGAAGGTGAAGGTGAGTCCGAGGTTCCCGCTCGAGTCGGTACCGATCTCGTTGTCGATCGTCCCCCGCGCGATACCGTGCGTCCGCACGAAGTGCACCCGCTTCCTGGGATAGAAAGTGACCACCTCACGGACCGGCCTGCCGACATGAATGATGTCGCGGACAAGGCCACCCTCGAATCGGTCGACCACCGTGCACTCGGTGATGCTCTTGACGTACGGCAGCGGGTTGGCCGCTTTGTCGACCAGACCCTCCCACACCTGGTCCAAGGACAGCTCCGGCTGCGACCCGTCGTTGACGGGAAGCGTGCGGCTGACGTCGATCATGGCTCCTCCAATTTGTCCCGAAGTGCATACACCTTCGCTCGAAGGTCCCCTCAGCTCACCCCTGCCGCACGCTGATTTCGCGGAGCGGAACGCGGGCCGCCTCAGACCCCGGCGCTTGGGTCAGCCCTGCAAGCGGGCTCGGCGGCAGGTACGACGTACGAGATCAGCGAACCATAGAAGGGAATCGCGTGCTGCGCGTACAGACCAGCCAACTCCTGGCCACCCGCGTGACGCCAGTCCCGCTGGAGTTCGGCCGCCACGGCGACCGTGCTGTTGAGGACGACACCGGCACCTTGCATGCGCGCGGCGGCGGCGTGCGAGGCCAGCGCGTTCCACGTGCCCGAAGCGTCCAGTACGGCGTGAGTCTGGTAGCCGGCGGCGACCGCGGACAACGCCGCGAACGTGACGCAGACGTCGGTGCTGATGCCGGCGATGATCAGCTGGTCACGACCGGTCGCCTGCACCGCCGCCGCGAACTGCTCGTTGTCAAAGGCATCGATCTCGCCCGGCCGGCGGAATCACCGAGGCGTCCGGTAGTACCTGGGCCAGCTCGGGCAAGAGGACGCCGTTCGGTCCGTCGTCGGCACTCGTCGTGATGACGACCGGCAGTTGGTACGCCTGAGCGACCCTCGCCAGGGCGATCACGTTGCGGCGGAGCTGCTCCTGATCATGGTCGTGCACGCCGAGCAGCAGGCCGACCTGATGGTCGACCAGAACCAGGGCGGCCAGGTCACGGGTCAGCCGCGCGGCGGGGTACGGATTCTCGCTCATCTCGATTTCCTCTCACTAAGGTGCGCTTTTAGCAGCAGGTTACTTCATAGCACCTGATGAGAAAAGTTCGAATCCCCGTACACTGGACGGGTGATCGAGCCGAGAGTTCCGCTGCACGCCTGCTCCTACACGGAGGAGGCGTTTGCCCTGCTCGGGAAGCGCTGGTCCGGCCTGCTGATCGATCTGCTGCTGCAGCGGCCTGCACGCTTCAACGAGCTCGCCGCGGCGCTGCCCGAGCTGTCCAAGCGAGTGCTGTCCGACCGCCTGACCGAGCTACAGGATGCCGGCCTGGTGCAGCGCGAGGTCTCCGAAGGACCGCCGGTGACGGTCACCTATCGGCTCACCGAGCGCGGCCGGGGTCTCGAACCCGCCATGGACGCACTCAGGATCTGGGCCGGCGCTCCCACGGACGCCGAGGGCAGACCCGTCCCCCACCAGGCCTGAGCAGTCCAGACCGGCTCAGCCCTGGTCTTCCAGGTTTGCCAGGAACGTCTCCGGAGGCATCGGGCACCAGACGGCCGGCGGGATGTCCCAGTCACTGGCCTTCCACGCCTCGGTGATCCGGTCCATATCGGTGCTGTACTCGATCCAGCTTCCCCACGGATCCCGGATGTAGTGGAACATGTTCGAGCCCAGCGTGTGCCGGCCGAGTCCCCAGCCCTCCTGATAGCCCCGCTCCTGCATCGTCCGTGCTCCGATTGCCAACTGGTCGAAGTTCGGGACTTCCCAGCTGGAGTGGTGCAGGCCGGGGTGTGTGCTCTGGATGAAGCCGAAGACGTGGTGATCCCCGGGGCCCGCATTGAGGAACGTGGCCATGCCCTTGATCCGGTCCGACAACCGAAGACCGAGTAGCTCGGTGTAGAACCGCTCGGACGCGGCCAGGCTCGACACGAAGATCAGCATGTGGCTCAGCCGGCGCGGTGATGCCGGCGCGTCCGCGGTCAGCCACCGGGCCTGGTCGAGGCGCTGGATGTCGTCACCGAAGTTGAACATCGAGTCCTCCGGCGCCGCCTTGCGCCAGGGCACGAGCTCGTCCTCCCGAAGGTTGACCTGTACGTCGTCCGGATCGGAGAACCACAGGCCGCCGTCGGCCGCCTGGATCGGCGCGTCGGCGAGCTTGACGCCGGCCGATTCCAGCCGTCGCTGCCAGTCCGGCAACGACCCGGCCTCCACGGCGAACGACACGAACCGCAGCTGTTTGCGCTGCCCCTCGCTGAGAACGGCCTGATCCATCCCACGCCCGTCACAACGCACCACCAGCGCGTCGTCGCGCTCGCGAACCGCGAGTCCGAAGTCGGTGTAGAAAGCGTGGCCGACTTCGAGCGAGGGCACCTGGAGCCCGTAGTGCAGCAGACCCTTGACTCTCATCGTCGGTCTCCCATCTGACGGCGTAGTGCTTGTGTAGACACTTTGCATGGAACAATCTGCGGAGGTGAAGACCCCGCCGGGCAAATTCCACCCTCCGGAATCGTCCGCGGATCAGTCCAGGGTGCCGCTGACCATCGCCAGTGCCTGCACGACCGCACGCGCCGGCAGATCCACGGACAGATCGCGCAAGACTGTCATCGCGGTGTGCGAGAGATGCTCGGCCATCAGGCACCCCGACAGCATCGAGTCCGAACCACCGACCGCACGCAGGATCGCGACGTGCTCGCGATGGGCCCGCGCGAAAGAGTCCGGATGCCAGGCCTGGTACGTGAGCAGGTAGCGCTCGCTCTGTTCGCCGTACGACGTGATCGCCCGGGCCAGCGGGCCACCCGCCCGAGCGGTGCAGATCTGATGGAAGCGGCGGTGCAGACCGAGCCATTCGGGCATCGCCTGATCGCCGCGCGCCTCGTCCATCCGCCGCAACAGCGAGCGTCCCTCATCGATCTCGTCCGCCGACAAGCGGCCCGTCGTGACCCGGGCCCCCAGCGCCTCGAGCGCGATCCGGCTGGCATAGAGCTGATCCAGCTCGTCGGCGTCCAGGCCGCGGACTCGCGGTCGCTGATTCAGGTCGGCCTCGATCAGGCCCTCCTCCTGCAGCATCCGGAACGCTTCTCGCAGCGGGGTCCGGCTGACCTCGAAGATCCGCGCGAGCTCGGCCTGTTTGAGGATCGTGCCGGGAGCCAGTGCGCCACTGGTGATCAGCCGGCGCAGATGGGCGTGCAGGTCGAGGCTGGTCGTCCGAGGGTCGCGGATCATCGGCTTCCCCAGCGAGGCGATGACGCTGCTTTCACTCATGCCGTGCTCCTCCTCGAGATCGCCGCCAGACTCTCGGCCTTGACAGGATAGCGCAAAGTGTGTGCACTTTGAGGCCAAATGAGAGGGGCACAATGTCCGATCACCCGTGGGCGCTGGTGCAGTACGCCATTCCCGATGATCCGGGCGGCTCGACGTACCTCGGCGTCTTGGTCGACGGCGCCGTTCGCGCGGCACCGGACGACTTCCGCAGCGCCGGCCTGATGGACGCGCTGAGCCGCTGGGATGATCATGCTCCGGCCTTGCGGAGGCTCGACGTCTCGAGCCTCGTACCGGTGCCTGATGGCGTTCTGATCGCTCCGTTGACCTATCCGCGCAAGGTCATCTGCGCCGGTGCGAACTACTACAGCCACGCGCAGGAGATGGGCACCCAGCCGCCCGATCCGGACGGCGAGCCGTTCTTCTTCCTCAAGCCCCCGACCACAACGATCGTCGGGCCGTGGGACGAGGTGGCCCTGCCCGACGGAGAATCGAACGTCGATTGGGAAGCCGAGCTCGCCGTGGTCATCGGCCGCGGAGGCAGGGACATCTCTGCTGCCGAAGCGCTCGATCACGTCGCCGGCTACGCGGTCGCCAACGATCTGTCGGCCCGTGGCCTCTTCCCGCGCACCGACGCGGTCTTCCCGCCGTTCGACTGGGACTGGCTTCGCCACAAGGGGTTCGACGGCTTCTGCCCGCTCGGGCCCGGCGTGGTCCCGAGCTGGCTCATCGAGGACCCTCACGACCTCGGCCTGCGGCTGTCGGTGAACGGACAGCTCAAACAGGACGGAACGACCGCCGACATGGTGGTGCCGATCCCCCGCCTGATCGCGGCCGCCAGCCGGATCCTGACACTGGAGCCCGGTGACGTCATCCTCACCGGCACGCCGGCCGGAGTCGGCATGCCGCGGCACACGTTCCTCTGCCCGGGCGACGTCGTGGTCACCGAGATCGAGCGCATCGGACGCCTCGAGAACCGCATGGTGAAACCATGACCACACAGGAGGGAATCCGCAGCGAGACTGCACGGTGGCCGGCGCTCCGGACCCCGGGCAGCACGATGACCGCGACCGTGTTCCACGAGTTCGGGTCACCTGACGTACTACAGCCGCACTCGCTGCCGGTGCCACACCCCCTGCCGGGCGAGGTCCTGGTGCAGGTCGCCGCGGTGAGCGTCGGCCGCCTGCTGGACCTGTCGGCCCGTGCGGGCACGCATCCCTATGCTCGTTTCACATTCCCGCACGTTCTCGGGGCCGAGCATGCAGGCGTCGTCGCCGCTGTCGGGGCGGACGTCACCGACCTCGAGGTCGGACAGCAGGTCGCGACATTCCCCGTCATCACCTGCGGCGAGTGCTCTGTGTGCCGCCAGGGGCGCGACGAACTCTGCCGGCGACTGGAGATCATCGGTACCCACCGACCAGGGGCGTACGCCGAGTACGTCGCCGTACCGGCAACGAACCTCCACCCGGTGCCCGCGGGGATCGACCCGGTCACCGCGTGCGCGCTCGCACTCGGTGGCGCCGTGGCCATGAACCAGCTGACCCAGGCGGGCCTGAGACCTGGCAGCTGGGTCGTGGTGCAAGCAGCGCCGTCCGCACTCGGAAGCATCACCGCGCTGCTGGCCCAGCAGCTCGGGGCAAACGTGGTGGCGACCTCCCGCGTTGCAGGCAAGCGAGCCCAGTTGCGGCAGCTCGGCTTCGAGCACGTGCTCGACGGCACCGCGGCCGACTTCGCCGACCGGATCCTCGACCTGACCGGCGGCGTCGGAGCCGACATCGTCGTAGACGACATCGGTGATCCGCGGTTGTGGCGCAACAGCCAAGCTGCGTTGGGGCGCGGTGGGGTGCTGGTGTCCAGTGGTGCGTTCCGGGGTGCCGAGGTTCCAGTGAATCTGCAACGCCTGTACTCGATGGGCCAGCAGGTCCTCGGCGTACGGACCGGTAACAAGGCCAGCAGCCGCCGGCTCTGGGACGAGGTCGCGCGGGGGTTCCGGCCTCCGGTGGCGGCGACCTTCGGGCTTTCCGAGGCAGCTGCGGCGCACCGGTATCTGGAGGATGATCTGAATGTCGGCCGGGTCGTACTGGTCGTCGGATCCTGATACCGAGGCGCTGATGCCATCACCCGAGGTGGTCTCGTCGGCCGAGAACGCGCTTGTGCTCGTCGCGGCCCTCAGCGAGCGCGGCCGACTACGCGTGGCAGACGCGGCTCAACTTCTCTCGGTCACTCCACCGACGGCGCACCGGTTGCTGTCCACCCTGAAGCGGCTGCGGTTCGCGGAGCAGGACCGGCAGCGGGTCTACTTTCCGGGCCCGCTACTGAAGCAACTCGGTGTCCCGCAGGAGCGTCGCGCCAACCTCGGTAGCGTCGCGCATCCACACCTGGCTGCGCTCTCCACCGAGACCGAGGAGACAGTGCACCTGGTCACACTCGAAGGCAACGGCTCCCGCTTCGTCGACGGCGTCGAGAGTACGCACGCACTCCGCGTCGGCAGCCGGGTCGGTCTCCTGCTTCCGGCGCACACCACCTCGGGCGGCAAGGTCCTCCTCGCGTGCCTGACGGACGCCGAGCTGACGGCCCTGTATCCAACAGGCCAGGTGCCGATGCGCGACGGCTCGGTCCGCGACCTGGCCGCCCTCCGTCGCGAGCTGTCAGCCGTACGCCGGAACGGCTACGCCCTCAACCTCGAGGAAAGCGAGAGAGGCGTCAACGCGATCGGAATCCCCGTGACGGGCCATCACGGCAAGGCAGTCGCGGCCCTGGTCCTGGCATGCCCGTCGATCCGTTCGAGTCGCCGGACGCTCGTCTCGTACCTGCCGAGCATGCAGGCGACCGCTGCCGCAATCGCCCGCGGACTCCCGCGCCTACGATCCGGCGAGGGACTTCAGAGCTGAACTCCGAGCAGCAGTGGACGAGGTCCGTCGCGGACGCCAGTACACGGCCCGCTGCGTGAGTGCCAGCAGGAACGCGACGATCGCCGCCGCGGTGAGTACCCACGCGGGTGGCCCGATGATCGCAACGACCACCGCCGCAGCTGCACCGAGTGCGGTGCCGAGGGCCTTCTCCCTGATCCGCTCGCGTCTGCCCATCAGGATGTACATGACCAGGATGCGGATCGGCTCGGGTGCCCAGTAGGGCCCGGTCCACGACATGGCCACCCCGAGGGCAGCAGCCGCACCGAGGACTGCGCCGAATGCGACAGCGATGAGGGCAGTGACCGGCAGTGACTACCGATCACCCTCGATTACCGGCGGCGCGCCGAACCGACGAGCGATGACGACGCCGTACACCGTTCCGATCGCCACGATGGCGCCGAAGGTCAGTGCGGCCGTTCCTGTCGACACCGGGGTAGTGAACGTTGCGGCATATGAACCGACTAACAGAGCGCCGAACCAGCCAGCCCGGAATCCTGCGCCCGCGACAACTCCCGTAGCCGCAAGCAGCGCCGCCCACCACCAGTCGTACGCCGTCCAAGCTGCCAGGCCGCCACGACACCGAGTGCAGGAGCCAGGTAAGCAATCCGTTGAGTCCCACCGAGTTTGGCTCCGAGCACTCCCCACAACACACCGGTGAACGACGCCGAGACGCCGAACTCGCCCACGAGCGCGCCAACCAGGAGGGCAGGAAGGACAGCCCCTACCAGTACCGCACCCACGATGAGAAGCAACCGCCCTGCTTGGGACCGCGCTTCCGCCGGCGATCCCGCAGGTCGTGGATCGATGTTCTCGTTTTCGCTCACCGCGCACCCCCCAAATCACCGCGTGCGGGCCCCCTCTCGGTGACTCTACGCTCGTGCGTTCAGAGCCATCAGACTCCGCCGCTCATTTGGGCGCGACTGCGCCGATGACCGTACTGCCGGAGCGACGGCATTGGCCAAGGTAGCGACCACCGTGAGCCCCCTTGTTGACCGCCCATGCCGCGACCCGCGCTCCGACTGGCAGATGACCTGGGGGACGAGTGTCCCGGCTGATGTGCGACAAGCTAGAAGCCTGGCGACCACGTGGGGACGCCGGCCAACGCACGCAGCCGATGTGCGTGAAGGCGTGCGGAGCACCACTTAACCGTGGGCCGCCCCGCCCTGGCGAGGCCCTCCGGAGCTGACGCTGCACACTTGATGTATGGGCCGGGAAGGTCGGGTCCGCCGACGTGCCGGGCGCCGTACCAACGTCGCCCTGCTGGTGCTTCTCGTGCTCGCGTTCACCACCGGTTGGGCCGCGTTCGGCACGGGTACCACGACGCCCGGGTGGATCGTCACGGTGCTGCACGGCGCGGCGGGTCTGGCCCTGGTGCTGCTCGTCCCGTGGAAGTCGCTGATCGTGCGGCGGAGCAGGGCATTCCGGTCGGCTTCCTGGCGTGCGGCTGCCGGCCTCGTCCTCGGGGCTCTCGTCGCCGTATCGCTTCTCGCGGGCGTCGTGCACGTCCTCGGCGGCTTCCGGACCTACGCAGGTCTGACGCCGATGCAGGTGCACGTGGGTGCCGCGGTGCTTGCGGTGCCGTTCGCTGTCCTGCACGTGCTCCAGCACCCGCAGCGGCCGCGGCGTACTGACCTGTCCCGGCGCACCCTGCTCCGCGCGCTCTGGCTCGGCGGGGGTGCGGCTGCGGCATACGTCGCGGTGGAAGGTGTTGCCCGTGGGCTCTCGTTGCCGGGGCAGGACCGCCGGGTGACCGGCTCGCACGAGGTCGGCTCGGATCGTCCGGAGGCGATGCCGGTCACGCAGTGGGCCCTGGACGCTGTGCCCAGGGTCGACGTTGCCACCTGGCGGCTGCGTGTCGGGGTGGCGGGTCGGCAGGTGGCCGAACTCGACCGCGACGCGTTGCTGGCTATGGCCACCGACGAAATGGAGGCGGTGCTCGACTGCACCGGCGGCTGGTACGCCGACCAGCGCTGGCGCGGGGTGCGGCTCGACCGGTTGCTGCCGGCATCGCTCCCGCCGGACGCACGCAGCGTCGTCGCGGTCTCCGTTACCGGGTACGCGCGGCGCCTGCCGCTGCGGGACGTACCGTCCCTGCTCATCGCAACGCATCTCGCCGACCGGCCGCTGTCTATCGGCCATGGCGGGCCGGCACGGCTCGTCGCGCCGGGGCGACGGGGCTTCTGGTGGGTCAAATGGCTGGATCGCGTGGTCGTCGATACCCGGCCGTGGTGGTGGCAGCCGCCGTTCCCGTTGCAGTGACTCGGCCGATTGATCAGTCAGTCTCCTCCGCGAAGCCGCCTGCGAGGACACGACGCAGATGCGCCAACGCTGCCACTATCTGGAGGTCGGATCGGCGTTTGCTCAAGAGGTGCGGCGGGTGGAGAAGTCGGGGCCGAACCGCGACACGAAGGATAGCTCAGGGAACCCGAGTCATTGCTCAGGTGCCTCGCGCACCTCGGATCTGGCGCGGCGGGTGCATCATCCGGGCGAAGTTCCTGGACCGGATCACCGAGGCCTATGACGTCGCCGCCGGCACCGAGCTTCCCGAGTCGTTGCTGTTGGCACCGTACTTCACCGTCGCCGTCTCGGCCGCGCAGGACTCCTGGCGCAATGTCGTCGCGGGAGCCGCGAGAGCAGGTATCCCAACGCCCGGCATCGCGGCAGCGTTGTCCTACTACGACGGTCTGCGATCGGAACGGCTGCCCACCGCCCTGACCCAGGGCCAGCGCGACTTCTTCGGGGCGCACACCTACCAGCGTGTGGACAAAACCGGGACCTTCCACACCCTGTGGGCCGGCGACCGCACGGAGAGGCACTCCGCATGATCCGGCCGGAACGCGAACTCGCCGCCATCAACCTCGCGATCGGGGACGCCGAAGCGTCCGCGGATCGAGCCTTCTTCGAACGTCTCCTCGCACCAACCTTCAGCATGGGCCGCCCGGATGGCGTGCGCTTCGACGACCGGGCGACCTTCCTCGACTCCTTGACCGTCAGCTCGCCACGGCAGACGCGCATCGAGTCCACGACGATGTTCGACAACCGGGCGGTCGTGGTCTGCGCGGTCTCCAAGGCCACTCCGGCCGGGGCGCAGCATTTTCGCAACATCAGGGTCTTCACCCGGCAAGCCGACGGCGCCGGCTGGCAACTGGTGTCGTGGGTCAACGAGCCGCTCGCCCCGCTCGGCATCGCCGGCGACGCTGGTGTCCCCGAGGACGCGACGCCGGTCGGTGGTGCCTGATGCTGGTCGCCAGGATCCAGGTCACGGCCGGACCCCACCAGGGCGCACGAACGTACGCCGACGTTCAACTGGACGCCGACGACACCGCGAGCTATCACCCGATCGCCGATCCCTTCGCCTCCGACGCGGCAGGGACGATCAGCACGACCTCCTCGATACCGGCCGAGCGCGCAACCCTGCTGGCGCCGTGCCACCCCCGGGTCATCGTCGGCATGGCGCACAACACCGGGCCGGCCGACCAAGCGCTACCACCGCAGGCGTTCCACAAGTCTCCACACTCGGTCATCGCCCCAGGAGAAGCCATCGAACTGGAGGTCGGCCGGCACCACCACATCGACGCCGAAGCGGAACTCGCCGTCGTCATCGGCACACCCGCCCGCAACCTGACCCGTGACAACGCCCTCACCGCCGTATTCGGCTACACCTGCGCCAACGACGTCACCGACCGAACCGCCCAGGCATCGGACAGCCTGTGGACCACCGCCAAGAGCAGAGACACCTATACACCGCTCGGACCGTGGATCCGCACGGATCTCGATCCGAGCGACGTCGCGGTCCAACTCGGCGACGAGACCGGTCTCGGCCCGCAGGCGAGCACGGCCGGACTGGCCCGAGGAGTCGCCGACGTACTGGTGTATCTCTCCGCCGTGATGACGTTGCATCCCGGCGACGTCGTCCTCTGCGGCGCCGCCGCGAAGAACCACAGTTCAGGCACCCCTCGAACACGCCTTCGACGACCCCAATCTCGCCTGACGACAAGACAGCGTGAGCTGTACGCCCTCTGGCAGAAGGAGCTCGGTCCCCGGTCGGGCATTGCCGGGTGCCGCGGCTCGGTAGCCTTGGCGTGTGCAGTCTGAGGGAGTTGACGTGTCGAACGACGGACCGCGGGAGACAGATCGGTCGGCCTTCGGGATCGATGCGTTCGAGTTGGATGATCGTCTCCGGTTGTTTCATTGGACGGCTGCCGACAAGCGGACGGACTATCTGCAGGTACTGCGGGCGATGGATCGGGCGCGCGCGAATTATCAAGTGCTGGTCCACGCGAACGACATCCTGCCGCTCACAAGTGAGCTCGACTCCGACGAGATCACCAGGATTCTCGACCAGTTGCACGCCTACCGAGTGGTTGATCGTAGCTACGACGGCGCCCGGGCCGCGAGTCTCGCGGAGTACCGCAACCGGCACTACGTCTATCAGTTCACCGAGGCCGGCTATCGCGCGTACCGCGCCGTCGAGGATGTGCTCGGCGCAAGCGTCGCCGACGCGTCGCTGTCGAGGCTCGTCCTGCCTGAACTGCTCGACGACCTGGTCGCACTGGGCGAGGCGGTTGCCTCGGACAACAGCGAGGACGTGTACCGCAGGCTGACCCGTCTGGACAGCAAGCTGTCGGACCTGGCTGCCAGAGCAGCCCGCTTCTATCTGATGCTCGGCGACCTGGCGAAACCGCAGGAAGCGTCGGTCGAGATCTTCCTTGCGCACAAGGATGCCTTGCTCGCACATATGCGGGAGTTCACAACCGAGCTGGCACGCTACGCACCCAAGCTCGCCGCGGCCACCGCCCAGGTGGAGTCGCATGGCGTGCAGCGGATGGTCGAGCTCGCTGCGGAGGCCGACGAGCGGATCTTTCGTTCGCCCGCAGAGCGGGTGGCGGATTGGCACCAGCGGTGGCGAGGCCTCACGCACTGGTTCGTCGCGGGTGAGGACGGAGCGCCCGAGGTCGAGCGGCTTCAGTCCGGAACGGTCAGCGCGATCGCGCAGGTGCTCGCGATGCTCCGCCGGCTCACCGAGGCCCGGACGCGCGGGGTCAGCCGGGAGAGCCAGCTGCGGCATCTGGCCGAGTGGTTCGCGCGAACGCCGAACGAGGACGCTGCGCATGCGCTCTTCGGAGCGGTGTTCAACCTCCGGGTGCCGAGGCACGTCGGCGTCGTACACGCTGATCCGGAGCTGATCCCGGCACGGCGGTCGTGGTGGGAAGCCCCGGCAGTGCCGATCGCCCGGACCCTGGTCGAGACCGGCAAGCCGCCGAGTCCTGGGCGTCCGGCGCGGATCGAACGCAACGACGCCCTGCGCCGGCGGCTCAGAGAAGCGCAGCTCGCCGAACACGCGGCTCGTATCGGAGCTGCCTCGTCGTTGGCGGACGGGTTGGACGGGAGGGTGCTCGACGAGGACGAGACCGAGCTGCTGTTCGAGCTGCTGAGCGTAGCCCTCACTACCCGGGTCCCCACGGCCGGCACGACCCGATCCACCGGCAGCGGTACGGCGTACGGCATCAAGCTCCGGCTCGTCCCGCACCCGACGCCTACTGTCGTCGATACGGTCCGCGGCCGGCTGCATCTTGACCGGCACCGTCTGACCGTCGAGGCGGCCGAATGAGTACGCCGATCCAGGGGATCGAGCTCGCCGACTACCAGCACGCCGTACGGCTGCTGCTGTCGAACCCGCTGATCACCGAGACGTACCCCGATCCGTCCGCGATGCCGATGATCCGGCGATTCGCCGACCACCTGCGATCCGACCTGCACACGGTGTTCGGATACCGGCTGGAGCTGACCGCGCGGACGGCCCGGCTGATCAGGATCCTCGACGAGCTGGACGCGTCACAGCCGGCCAGGACCGCCACCGATCGGCCGTTCGATCGGCGGCGGTACGCGTACCTGGCTCTGACCCTGGCCGCGCTCGGGCGTGCCGGTCTCCAGATCGCGCTGTCGGAGCTCGCCGACCACGTCGCGGCCGACGCCCGCCGCATCGACGGTCTCGGCCTGTCCACCGAGAGGGCCGCCGACCGGTCCGCGTTCGTGGACGCGGTCGCCTGGCTGGAGATCCGCGGCGCGGTGCGGCTGGCGGACGGGAGTGCCCGCCGCTGGGCGGACGACCCGGACTCGGGTGAGGCGTTGTACGACATCGATCAGGACGCGATCACTGCCATCTACCGCCCGACGCGCGTTCTGCAGCACCTCAGCAGTGTCTCGGCGCTGCTCGGTGGTGTAAACGCTGGCCGGCCGGACGGGATCGGCCGGGACGCCCGGCGGCGAGAGGCCGCGACCCGCGTGTCGCGGGCGCTGGTGGAACAGCCGGTGACCTACTTCGACTCCGTTGACGATGCAACGCGCAATATCCTCCGTGGGCCACATGCGGTGCAGCAGGTCGAGCGGCTGACCGGGCTGGTCGCCGAGCGACGCGCCGAAGGCATCGCCATGCTCGACACCTCCGGCAAGTTCTCCGACATCCGTTTCCCCGGCTCCGGCACCGTCGCACAGGCCACCCTCCTGCTCATCGGCCTGATCGCCGAGCGCGTCGCGGGCTCGTCACCGGCACAGATGGCGCTCCAGGCCGGGCGGAGCGCCGAGCTGGAAACGGACCTCGACAACGCGCTCCCCCGGGCCGGGATCCTCGCGGAACTCGCGGGCGCGGGCCCGGCCACCGCTCCGCCGCCGGAGGCGCCCGAGCCGGATCGCCCGGAGCCCGCGACGTACCCGCTGATCGAGGAAACCTGGCTGGCGACCGCGATGGAAGGGTTGATCGAGCGGTACGGCAACACCTTCGCGACTGCGCTGCGAGCCGAACCCGAGCGGCTGCTCAGCGGGGTCGTGGAGCGTCTCGTGTCGCTCGGGATGGCCACAGCGGTACCTGGCGGCTTGTTGGTCCTGCCGCTGATGGCCCGTTACCGTGAGGTCGCGGTTCAGGTACGCCGACGCGCACCCGAGCCAACTCTGTTCGACGAGTAATGACGAGCAACGAGGGGACACCGACCCTGAGCGACGACCGCTTCCGGCCGAGCCGTGCCGGCGTCATCAACCTCTGGGATTATCGCGACGAGGAGTTCGTCTTCGCCGATGGCCGGCTGGTCCTGCGAGGACCGAACGGCTCGGGCAAGACGAAGGCACTCGAGGTCCTGTTTCCGTTCGTCCTCGACGGCCGGATCGAGCCCCGGCGCCTGAACCCGTTCGCCAGCGAGGAACGGACAATGAAGTCCAACCTGCTGTTCGGCGGCCAGGACAGCGCGTACGGCTATGTCTGGATGGAGTTCACCCGCCGCGCCGTGACCGGCGATGCCGAGGCCGTGACGATAGGCACCGGGCTCCGGGCCCAGCGGCACAACGACCGCGTCACGCGCTGGTACTTCGTCACCCCTGGCCGCGTCGGGGTCGATTTCTCGCTGCTCGGTCCCGACGACCGGCCGCTGACCAAGAAGCAGCTCGTCGAACAACTCGGCGCCCGCGCGGTCGTCGACCGCTCGGGCGAGCATCGTGCCGCCGTCGATGCCGCCCTGTTCGGCCTCGGGCCGGAGCGCTACGAGCAGCTCCTCGCCCTCCTGCTCACGTTGCGTCGCCCACAACTGGCCCGCAACCTCGACCCGAAGTCGCTGTCGCGGACGCTCGCAGACGGCCTCCGGCCGCTCGACGACGAGCTGATCAAGGAAGCCGCGCGCTCGTTCGACCACATGGAAAGCGTTCAGCGAACACTGGACGGCCTGGTTAAGGCCGACGAGGCAGCGCGGACGTTCCTGGGCACCTACACCACCTACCTGCGAACACACGCGCGCGCGGCCGCGGACATCGTCGGCGGCCGGCTGGCCGAGGTCAGCGCGACCCGGGACGCTCTCGCCGGCCGAATCGCCGAGGCGGCCGGGGCAAGGACTGCGTTACAGGAAGCCGAGCAACGTCGCGAGGCAGCTGCGATTGTCCTGGCACAGTCCCGTTCCCGGCTGGAATCGTTGCAGGCAAGCGACGCCTACAAGTCCAAGGCCGACCTGGACAAGCTCGTCGAGCTGGTGGAGAGCCTCGGTACTGCGGCCGCAAAACAACGTGGAACCGCGACCCGGGCCACCGAATTGGTCAACCGGCGGTCCGGCGCCGTCGACGAGGCGCGAACAGCGCTCGACAAGGCGGACCGCGCTGTCGCCCGCGCCGCAATGACCTTGGCAACCGCCGCGGGCGAAGCCGGCATCGAGTGGGACGTCGCCGACGCGACCGACGACGAGGGCTTACGCTCGCGCGTCACCGCCCGAACCGAGATCCGCCGGGCCGACGTCCTCGCGGTCGAGGACGCACTGACCCGGCTCGACAACGCCCGCCAGGAACAGCGGCGACGCGACGAGGAGTACGATCGCGCGCAGACCGAGGTGGCCGACGCCGAACTGCAGCTCGAACACGACGCGCAGGAGGTCGCGGCAGCACGGGACGCGGTGACCGCCGAGCTCGCACGCTGGGCAGCACGTCACGAGTCGGCGATTCACGGACTGGATACGGCGGATCTCCGGGCCACGCTGGGCCACGGGGTCGAGCGGATCGGCGAACCTGACGCGCCCGGCCTCGGACAGCTGTTCGACCGCGCCGTGCGTACCCAGGTACAGGAGCGGCGCGATCACGCGGCCGAACTCCGGGCAGAGCACGCGGCGGTGGCCGGCGACCTGCAGGTTGCACAGGACAAACGCGCGGAGATCGCCACGGAGCGCGACGACGCACCACCCGCCTTCCACGCCCGCACTGCCCCGCGGGACGCGCGCCCGGGCACCCCGCTGTGGCGGCTGATCCGGTTCGCCGACCACGTCGCCGCGGATCAGGCCGCGGCGGTGGAAGCCGCGCTGGAGGCGGCCAACCTCCTCGACGCCTGGGTGTTCCCCGACGACCAGACGCTCGGCGCCGACGAGTCCGACGCCTACCTCGTACCGCTCCCCCCGGCCCGCAGACCGGCCGGTCGAACGCTCGCCACCGTCCTGACACCCGAGCCCGGTACGCCGGTCGACGAGGAGCGGATCGTCGCCCTGTTGGAGTCGATCGTACTCGCAGACCTGGGCGACGAACCGCCTTCGGCACCGACGGTGAGCCCAGAGCAGGGCTCCTTTGCGCTGGGCATCCAGATCGGCGCACATCACAAGCCGTACGCCGAGTACATCGGCGCCACCGCCCGCGAGCGCCGCCGCGCGGCCCGGCTCGCGGAGCTCGACCAGGAGATCGCCGGGCTGGAGACGAAACTGCGGCAACTCGGCGACGAGCTGAGCGCGACGACCGCGTTGCTGGACGGCATCGCGCGGGCCGAACGCGACCTGCCGGCCACTGGCGCGATTATCGCCGCACTGCGCAAGCTGGCTGGCACCACAGCGACCTTGCAGGCTCTCCGCACCGCTGAAGGACGCGCCCGCGCCGGCCTCGACCAGGCGATCGCCGAAGCCGCGGACCGGGAGCGCCGGCTGCACGCCACCGCGGCGATGCACTCGATCGCGGCCGACGCGACCGCGGTCCAGCTGGTGCGGGACGCGATCGACCGATTCGTCCGCTCCGGAGACAGTCTGGTCACCGAACGCCGGGACCAGGCATCACGGCACGAGCAGCTCTCCAAGGCCGAGGGCGCTTGGGACGAAGCTCGGGAGGAGGCTCAGCGACTCGACGAGGAAGCTCGCGACGCCGAGCTCACTCATGCCGAGCAGACCGAAGCGCTGACCGCGTTGCAGGCTGCGGTCGGCGCAGACGTCGAGCAGTTACTGGCCGAGGTCGAGGCCACCCGGTCCGCGATCCACGACGCCGAACTCACCGACAAACAGACCGAACGCGAACTCCGCGACGTGATCGGGAACGAGTCCGCCAGCAAGCAGGCGGCCGACGATGCCGGCGCCGCTTTGGCCCGGGCCGTCGGCGAAGCACAGGCCGACGCTCATCGCCTCGCGCCGTACGCTCACCGGGAACTGCTGGACATCCTGAGGGTCCCCGCTGATCATGGCTGGCCGGCAACCACAGAGGAGTGGGAGACACCCGAACGGCTGGCAGCGCAGACCCGGGCGATGCTGGCCGCTGATCCAGCCGCGACTGTGGCCCCGGTGCCGGACGCGGTCGCGCGGCTGCAGGCCGCGATCCTGCGATCCACCCAGGAGTTGCGCCCGACTGAGGCGTCGCTGAAGTCCAGCAAGACCCGGGTCGCCGGTGCGCTGTCCGAGCTCCAGGCAGAACTGTCGGCCGCCGGGCACGACTACCGGCCGGAATGGTCCAGCGACGATGACGTCATCGTCGTCCGAGTCGCCGACGAACAGGGCTTCGCGCCCGTCGGAGACTTCGCCCGGCGGATCGAGGAATCGCGGCGCGACCAGGAACTGCTGCTGACCGAGGCCGAACGCCGGATCCTCGAGGACGCGTTGCTCGGCCGGCTCTCCCAGCAGATCCACGACCGGACGCTCGATGCCCGTGACCTGATCAGCAAGATGGTGACCGAGATGCGCAGCCGACGGATGTCGTCCGGCGCCTCGATCGGGATGCGCTGGGAGCTCGCCGACTGGCTCGACGACGAACAACGCGCAGTCTGCCGACTGCTCGAGCACGACGCGGCCGGCCTCGGCCCGGACGACCTGGCGACGCTGCGGAGCCACTACGCGCGCGAGATCAAGCGTACCCGCGCGAACCACCCGGACCGCAGCTATTCCGACCTGCTCGCCGAGGTCCTGGACTACCGGCGCTGGCGGACGTTCGTCCTGCAACTGCTCCGCCCGGACGGCAGCGAGGAACGACTGACCCAGGCCAAACACAGTCTGCTGTCCGGCGGCGAGCAGTCAGTGTCGTTGCACATGCCCCTCTTCGCCGCCGCCCACGTGACGTTGTCATCGGCAACAGTCGACTGCCCTCGGCTGATCGCCCTCGACGAGGCTTTCGCCGGCGTGGACGAACCCGGCCGGCGTGAACTGCTCGGCGTCGCGACCCAGTTCGATCTCGACCTATTCATGACCGGGTACGACCTGTGGGCCACCCACGACACCGTTCCCGGCTGTGCTCACTATGACCTTCGGCACTCCCAGACCGATCGGACGGTCAGCGCCGTACTCATGGTCTGGGACGGTAAGGAAGTCCTCGCCGATACGGCGGGCGCGGACCTCGCGTCCCGGCTCGGCTCTCCCGGTACCCGGCGTCGCTCGGATGACGACCACATGGGTCAGCTCAGCGACATCGACGAGGACGAATGATCGAGGACCTGCGCAACGACACGGGCTGGCAGCGCCTGCTCGCGAGCTGCCGGCGGCGCCTTGAGCGCACCGGTGGTGTTGTCGAAGGCAACGTTGGCCTGACCAACCCCACCGATGCCGAACGACGGACTGTCATCGGGCTGACCGGACGCCATCGCAATCCCAGCGTCGCCAGGCTGACCATCCCCCTCGCCGAGATCGACGACGCGCTCTACGACCGTTACGGCGCCGGCCTGCTCGCCGTACTCGCGCGGCTCGACGGTCCGGTCCGCAACCGCGCGGCAGAACGCGCGAGCGAGGACGCGCGACGATCCGCGGCCGTCGCAGACGCCGTACGGCGCTGCCCACGCCACGCCGGCGAGCCCTGGTTCCAGACCTGGCTCGAACAGGTCCAGAGCGACGGCACCGTCACACGGCTGATCCGTCGCGACGACGACGAACAACTCGCCTGGGCAGCCGAAGTCCTCAACCGCCTTCCAGCCGACGGCCTGCCACTGCCGGCCTTGGCTGAGTGGGCCACCGGAAACACGAAAGCACTGTCCGGGACCACGCTCGCCACGCTCGTCCTGCGAGCCTGGGCACTCCGCACCGCGACACCCAAGCCGGTGACCCGCGGCGAGCAGCGGGCCGCCTGGGAGGCAGCCGGCGTCATCATGGACGACCTTGCCAGCCAGGTCCTCGTGCTCGGCCTCAAAGCCGCCGAGGACCATGTGATCGCGACCTGGCTCAACGACGCCGCCGCGTTCGGCATCCCGTTCCGCCTCACCCTGCACCAACTGTCCATCGATCCCCTGACACCAGTCGCCGACGACATCTACGTGTGCGAGAACCCGGCCGTACTCCGCGTCGCCGCAGACGAACTCGCCGAGAACTGCGCGACCCTGATCTGCAGCGAAGGCCAGCCCTCCGCAGCCCTCCACAAACTCCTGGAGCGGACGCACGCACGGATCCACTGGCGAGGCGACTTCGACTGGACCGGACTACGCACCACCGCGGCCGCCATCAAACGGTACGACGCCACCCCGTGGCGGATGACCGCCGACGACTACCTCGCCGCTCTCGAAACCGGCGACAGCGAACCGCTCAAAGGAACCCCCACCACCAGCCCATGGGACCCCAGACTCGCCGACGCACTGTCGCAACACCGTCGCGCAGTCATGGAAGAACGTCTCATCCACCCCCTACTCCAAGACCTCCACCGCTGACCTCAGACCCCGGGTTCACCCAGGCGCCAAGCCGTTCAGGTTCCTGGCCGCTGCCAGGTTGTGTCACGACTGCCGGGTTGTATGTCAGGCCAGTGGTAACACAACCCCGCTATCGGCTCCCCGAGCAACCAATCGACGTGGCACTGAACCGCTCGGAGGGACTCTAGGGTCTCGAAGAATCGCTTTCTCGGCGCCCCGGGCATGTCCCGGAATGCAAATCTGCCACCAGCCAGCCTGCAAACCTGCCCATGCGGCGACTGCAGATCTGCCGCTCATGGCTCCCGAGTCCGCACATCTCGATCTGCTGACGTGCACACACGAGCTTCCCACGCGGTCGTCTGCGGCGAGTCCGCACTTGCACAGCACGATCTGATCGACGACGCATAGCAGCTGCCGTACATCTCCGCGCGACGGTTATGCTGGCGCGCGTGGCAAACCGAGCTCGGAGATTCGTGGCACCGCTGATCGGCCGGTGGCGGATCGTGGAGATGAGTGGATGGGACCGCGACGCCATCGACCTGACCGAACCGGGTTTCATCGAGTTCGCCGGGGACAGGACCGGCCAGCTCGGGTTCATCGCGGTCCGTGGTTGGCTGGACTGCCGTCCGGCCGAGCGAGACGGCCGGCCCACTGTCGACTTCACCTGGGAGGGGGTCGACGAGGGCGACCAAGTCAGCGGACGCGGCTGGGCGGCGCTTGTCGGCCACGAGTCGATCGAGGGGCATCTGTTCTTCCACCTGGGAGACGACTCCAGCTTCCGGGCAGTACCCTTCAACCACCAACTGGACGGGCAGTGAGCGAGTACCAGTACTACGAGTTCCTGGCGATCGACCGGCCACTGGACGATGACGAGCAGGCAGCGGTCCGGTCGCTGTCCACCCGGGCAAGGATCACGGCCACCAGTTTCGTGAACGAGTACCACTGGGGCGATTTCCGGGGCGACCCGAACCTGTTGATGGAGCGCTACTACGACGCGCATCTGCATGTGACGAACTGGGGCACGCACCGCGTGTTGGTTCGCCTGCCCAGTGATCTGCTCGGCCCGGACGTCGTCGAGCGATACTGCGCCGGCGACGCGTTGAGCGCCTGGCTCGCGGGCGAGTTCGTCGTGCTCGACTTCACCAGCCAGGACCACAACGGCGAGTTCGACTTCGACTACGACGCCGAGTCGTTGCTGTCAGCAATCGTCGGCGTTCGTGCCGAACTCGCCGCGGGTGATCTGCGGCCACTCTACCTCGCGTGGCTGGCCGCCTACGGCGCCTGGGAACCTGACGAGGAGGTCTTCGAACTCGACGCCGACGACGATCTCGAACCACCAGTCCCGCCCGGGCTCGGCACGCTCACCGCGGCACAGCGAGCATTGACCGACTTCCTCCGCCTCGATGAAGACCTGCTCGCGATCGCAGCCCAAACCTCCCCGCCAATCGAGCAGATCGCCGACGATCCTGCAGATGTCGCCGACTGGGTGGCCGGCCTGCCGATCGCCGAGAAGGACCGGCTGCTGCGACGGGTCGTCCAGGGTGAGGCCACGCGGGTACGGATGGAGATGCTGCGCCGCTTCCAGGACCAGGTCACCCCGACCATCCCCACCCCAGCCCCCCGCACCGTTGCTGATCTGCTCGACAGCGCCGCACGCCGGCGAGCCGACCGCGAGCGTCAGCTCACCGCTCAACGCGCCGAAGACGAGGCGCGGCGCGAGCAGGCACGCGCCCTGGCCCGCGAACGACGACTCGACGACCTGGCCCGCCAGGAAGAGGCTGCGTGGTCGCGCGTCGAGGCCCTGATCGCCACCCGGAAACCCGCCGAGTACGACGCAGCAGTCACTCTGCTCACCGACCTCCAGGCACTCGCCGAACGCGAGGACCGCCCCGGCGCGTTCACCCAGCGCACCATCACTCTGCGGCAAACCCACGCACGCAAACCCAGCCTCATCGAACGCCTCAACCGAGCCGGCGTCTAAGCCCGACCCACACCTCCGCCGACCGGCCAACTACCTGAGCCCAGGCCGGACCATTGTGTGCTGAACCGATCGCCAGCGCCGGTCCCGTTGCAGTACATCTCTACGGCGGCGAGGCCACCATCAGCATCTCGGATCACTCGATCTGCACCGCCGGTGTCTCGCGCAAGCAGCTCTCCCGGAGGCGTCAGCCGGCGCGATCGAGCGTGTAGCACAGGGCGAGTACCGCATGACCGGAGCGCCACCGCAGGATCACGAGGCAATCTACGCAACCTGGCTGGCTCTTGGCGGAGCGACCGCGCCCCGCACCGCGGCCGGTGTCGCATCGGTCGTGGCGGCCGGTGTCACGGCGGCGATCGTTCACGATGTCGGTGACTTCGTCTCCGACGGTTTTGACTTCATGGTGCCTGCGCGCAACGGCACTCGGCTCGCCGGCGTGCGTCTACGCGTCCGGCGACTGAGCCGTGACGAAGTGATCCCGGTCGATGGCCTCCCTACCCTGACTGTCGAGCGCACGATCGCGGATCTGGTCGAGCTCGGGACCGACCTGTCTTTGGTCGCCGGCGCGATCCGTGGCGCGGTGAGCGCCGACAAGCTCGTGGCACCCGACCGGCTCGCGACTTACCTCGACCCCATCGCGGCGCAGGAGCGCCGCCGGCTCCCTGGCGAACGACCTGTTCGAGCCGGCCGGCGTGAGTCCGGAAGAATGGGGTGCAGGGCGTGGCGCCGCATCCCGCAGCGAGATCCTGATCGGATGTGAAGGGGAGGATCCGACGCGTGTATCAAATCGCACCCCTCAATGCCATCACGGGGTATGATTTGATACATGACGCCCTCGGAGCGCGGCCAAAGGATCCTTTATTTATAAGAGCTTTCGATCATCAGCGACAAACGATGATCAGCCTCAGCTGGAATTCAGCGGGTTCGGGGTTCGAGTCCCTGGCGGCGCAAAAACACCCAGGTCACAGCGCAGGCCTGGGTTTCTTCATGCCTGCAGGTCACCTTTTACTCACCTCTTTGCCTCGTCAGCGGCCGACGGCGGCCCACAGTCACGCCTCGGCCCAGGTCTCCGAGGCGCTCGCCTGATCGTGACTGTGTGTCACATCACAACGCTTCGCATCGTTACCGACTTGTCGGTTCTGCCCGACCCGAGAGCGTTGAGCAGCCAACCATCACACCGGTTGGAGGCATGACATGTCGAGGCCACCACTGCCGATCGGGGCCCGGGGGAGCATTTCCACCAAGGTCATCGAGGCCGACAAGAACGGCAAACCCATCAAGCAGCAGCCGTGGCGAGTTGTTCACCCGCACGATCGATCGCCGCATCGAGCAACTCGATCGCACGCCGAATCGACCAGCCCATACCCGTCAGAACCCGCCCGTCCGCGGATCGATCCGATGGCGTGTTGGTCCGAGTCAGCTGCTCTTCCTCGATATGATTCCGAGCCTCGCGAACGTCTCCGCCACGCAGAACCTTGTCTGCTGTCTCCAGGAGTCCGGGAAGAGTCGCCGGACCTGGATCGGCTGACCCCGAGTCCGGCGCGGCCACCAGTTCCGTCGACCTACGCCAGCCGGCCGCGCCGGCGTCCTCCATGCCATGCAACGCGCCCTTCCCGCCCCGGGACGATCACCCAAACCGGTGGCCGCCGGGCCGTAGGCGATGGGCATACCAATGGAGCGTTACGACCTCAGCGAGGATCGGGCCTTCGAAATGCTGTGGCGCTACTCGCAGCAGCGCAACCGCAAGCTGCGCGACGTCGCTCAGGAATTGGTCGACACCCGCCACCTGCCGCATTGATGCCGCCGGGTCACGAAGAGTTCATACGCAGCGAAAAGCCGGCGTCTGTTCCCGCTGAAAGAGGCGTGCCCGCAGTGCGGCCTGGCCACGGTCACGCACGGCCGGATCGATCGTCGTCCGTAGACCGCGGCTCGGCGCGCTGGGACCGGATGACAGCTTGCGCACTCATGACGACCACCGCCACTCCCATCAGAAACCAGAGGACGAAGTCAACTGCTCCGACCGACATCACGCTCACCTTCCTGGATGATCGAATTTACGCTACATAGTATGTAGCGTAAATAGAGGTAGATCTATTCCCGGCAGACGGACCCCGTGCCCCACAACCCAACCAGTCGCGGCCGGGCGTCGCTCGTACGACGATCTACCGCCGCTGCCGGAGCCGCCTTCCGTACCTTGGACTCGAGGAGGAGCTGATGGCAGACGTAACGAACGCCTCGCGGCCCTCCGTCGTCGTGGGAGTTGACGGGTCCGAGCACAGCCGTCGTGCCTTGGAGTGGGCAGCAGGAGAGGCCCGCCTCCGCGGCGCTGTGCTGCGGATCGTGCCTGCGCTGCCTGTCGGACTGACCCGCAGTGGCGGTCCGGATCCGCATGTCGATGCCGCGGCACGCGGACTCGCGGACCTGGCCGCACTTGCCCGGCGGCTCGATCGCAGACCGGTCGCGGTGACCAGCGACATTGTCAACGGCCTACCCGTCAAGGTGCTGACCGAGGAGTCGCGGCACTGCGCGCTCCTGGTCCTGGGCAGCCGTGGACATGGTGGCTTCGCGAACTTGGTGCTGGGCTCCACAGCCGTCGAGGTGACTGCGCGAACCGCCTGCCCTGTCGTGGTCGTCCCTCCAGGTGCCGATGTCCGGAATCGATCAGGCGCCGTGGTGGTCGGCGTCGACGATTCCACCGGAAGCGAGTCGGCCCTGGAGTTCGCCTTCGCTCGCGCCGAACAGCGCCGTGCCCACCTCGTCGCCGTACAGGTATGGAATCTTCCGAAGCAGTTCAGCGGCCATTCAGCAGCAGACATCGAACGGGTTCGCCGCGACTCAGAGGAGTTGCTGGCCAACACTGTCGCCCGATGGCAGATCCGGTTCCCCGACGTGATCGTGGAAACCCGATCGATCGAGGGGCACGTCGTCGCCGAGCTCGCAGCGGCGTCGGTAGGCGACGAGGTTGTCGTCGTGGGGAGACGCGGACGATCCGTCGTGGCCGGGGCGTTCCTGGGATCAGTGGGCCAAGGTCTTCTTCGCCACGCGGTGGTCCCGGTCGTGATCGCGCGCTGAATGCCGGCGGGTCGCCGTACCGGCTGTTCGGCTGCCTGATCTGGACTCACTTTCCGGAACCGTGGATCAAGCCGTCCCAATCGATCGGAGAACGGCCTGCTCCGCTTTCCCCTTGAAGATATGGCCTGGGGTCTCCTGCCGCCCTGGCACCTGATGCCAGCCAGGCAGCCAGACCGCGAGGGCTTCGGCGCTCGAGCTCGTCGAGGTACTCCTGGCGTTCCGCGACGATCCGCAGGCGCTGCGCCGGTGACGTTGCTCTCTGCAGGGCGGGAAAACTGGCGCGCCATGCCAGAGACAACTCCTCGTCGCTCAGGTCAGCCGGCGCAGGACGGGCGGCAGCTACCTGCTCGGGATCGGGCTCGGTGGGAGCGCTGGGCTCTGGCACAGAATCCGGGTAGGTCCCGTCGTACCCTCGCGGGCCGGCCGCCCGCGGCGACGTGAACACGTGGCCGTGCCGCCCGAACCGGCGCAGGCCGATCCGGACGACGTGCGGCGATCCACCGATCACGAACACCAGCAACAGCACCGCCATCGCTGCGCCCAGGAGCATCCCCACACCGACCAAAGCCAGGCAGCCTGCCCCGCTGAGGACCGTGCTGGTCGCCACTACTCGGCGTCCGCCCGGCGGGAGCCTGGGGTTGTCGCCCTCAGGGATCAGCACGAGCCACGAGACGACCCCGCCGGTGATGGCTGCCATCACGAACACCGTGATGATCGTCCCCAAGGACAAGGTCGATGCGGCCATCCCGCCGATCACGCCGAGCAGCCCACACACGAGCAGCCAGACGACGCGGTAGACGCTCTGCGCGCCTTGCACGACACACCTCCCGCAGTACTCTTCGCTTTCCTTCTTCACCTGCCACCCTGCCTCGATGCGGTGCCGACCAGTAGGACCTCAATCGGCGAACGTCTCCGGGGCTGTTTTCCGGTCCCCGGCAACGGCGGGTGCCGGTCGGGCGCTCTTGCCGGGCGTCGGCCATGAGGCGGGTCACAGGTTCGCCGGTCGTCGACATACCTTTTCGCCCACTTCATCGGCACAGTCGGCACCGCAGGCGTCCAGAGCTGAAGGTGAGCGGCGGTATGAGGACATCAAGTGCGGCGAGGTTTCGTGGTCGACGACCGGTCCTGGTCGGTGTCGACGGCTCGGTGTCCGCTCAGGGAGCACTGGCCTGGGCCACCGCGGAAGCGTCCTACCGGCACTGCCCACTGCACATCGTTCATGCCGTCACCTGGCCGGCCCTCGGCGATCCCATCGACATCACGGGCGCGACGACCGTCGGCGACGGCGTCGTGGAGGCGGCCCGGTGGATTCTCGACGAGGCGGAGAACCACGCGCGCCATCTGGCTCCTGGCCTCATGGTCAAGGCCGAGCTGTTCGTCGCCGGCGCCGCGCCGACGTTGCTGAGCCAGGCAGAGGACGCTGAGCTGGTCGTCGTGGGCAGCCGGGGCCTTGGCGGCTTCCGCGGCCTGCTGGTCGGATCGGTGAGCGCTACCCTAGCCGCGCACGCACCCTGCCCGGTCATCGTCGTCCGCCCGCAGCGAGACGGTACGGCGTTTCCTGCCTACCCGACCGGCCGGATCGTGGTCGGCGTCGACGGATCGGAGCTCTCGACCGCCGCGCTCCGGTTCGCGTTCAAGGAGGCGGCCCGCCGCCATGTCGGAGTCACCGCCGTCCACGTGACCACGCCGCCACGCAGACACCGCTCGCGCAGCACGCCCAGCCTCATCGGCGAGCAGGTCGAACAGCAACGGTTCGACGAATCGCTTGATCAGCTACGGGTCCCTGGCATCGACCTGCAGGCGAGGATCGTGCCCGGCCACCCGGCGCAGGTGCTGATCGACGAGTCGCTCGGCGCCGAACTCGTCGTCGTCGGTTCGCACGGCGGGGGAGGGTTCGCCGGCATGCTGCTCGGATCGGTCAGCCACGCGGTCCTCCAGCACGCCCACAGTCCGGTGGCGGTCGTTCACGTCCGCCGCACTGCAGCCAATGGGACCACCCATCGGGCCACTCGACAGCTGACCGGACCGCGTCCCCTCCCCGAACTGGAGGAGCTGTCATGACGTCAGTGTCGTGAGGCCTGCCTGGCAGCGCCGGACAGGTCGGTCAGCACGTCGTCGTACGCCGCGTCGAAGGCCGCAATGCCGTTCACCTCCAGGGCGCGGCCAACGTCGTCCAGGTCGATGCCCAAGGCCACCAATCGCGACATCACCTCCGAGGCCCGCGGAAGCTCGGTGTCGACCGTCCGTGCCAGTACGCCGTGATCCTCGAAGGCGGCGACAGTGGGCTCCGGCAAAGTGGTGACGCTGTCGGCGCCGATGAGCTCCTCAACATACCGGGTGTCGCGCGTCCTCGGGCTCTTACTGGACGTCGAGGCCCACAGTGGTCGCTGGACGTCTGCGCCCAGGCGCCCAAGCCGCTGCCAACGATCGGTGGAAAACCGGTCTGTGAACAGTTTGTAGGCCAGCTTGGCCTGGGCCACCGCAGCTTCGCCGCGCAGCGCCAGCGCCTCGTCGGTTCCGATCGCCTCGAGGCGCCGGTCAACCTCGGTATCGACCCTGCTGACGAAGAACGACGCGACGCTGTTGACGGTGCTCGGGTCGCCGCCGTTCAGGACGAACCTCTCCAGCCCGGACTGGTAGGCCTCGATGATCTGGGCGTAGCGGGACAGGGAGAACAACAGTGTCACGTTGATGCTGCTGCCCTCGGCGGTCAGGGTTTCGACGGCGGCGACACCGGCGCTGGTCGCCGGGATCTTGACGAGCAGGTTGGGCTGGTTGATCCGCCGACTGAGCCACCGGGCTGCGGCGACCGTCGCCGGAGCGTCGTGAGCCAGCGCAGGAGACACCTCCACGGACACGAACCCGTCAGCGGAGTTGCTCGCGTCGAACAACGGCCGCAGGACGGCGAGGGCCTGCCTGACGTCTTCGACGACGAGTTCCCAGTACGCCTCGGCCACCGAACTGCCGGCCGCGATCAGCTCGGCGAACTGCTCGTCGTACTCGCTCGAGCCGGTGATACTCCTGGCGAAGATCGTCGGGTTCGCGGTGACACCTCGGATCCCGTTGCCGACCATCCGCGCCAGACTGCCGTCGTGAAGCTGTGCGCGGGTGAGGTTGTCCAGCCAGGGGCTCTGGCCATAGTCGGCGTAGAGGCTTTGCAGCTTGGTCGCTCGGGCGACGGCAGTTCGATCCACGGCACCTCCCATTTCGTGCAGCTACGACTGTGCTGCCACTGCTCCTCGAGAGGTACGGCGTCGACCGGCGAACTGGCGCCGTCCTGATCGCCGGGGCCCGGCAACGACCCGGCCCTCAACCGCTGCACGGTCAGTAGGCGTCCGCGATGCGGGGGAAATCGCGCGCGGGCCAGTCGAGAAGTCGCGCGCCCAGAACAGCGATGTGCAAAGTGAATCGCTGATCGGGATCGCCCGCGTCGTGGCCCGTGAGCTCCTTGACCTTGGCCAGCCGGTAGGTGACGGTGCGGACCGACACATGCAGGCGACGCGCTGCGTCGGTGGCGACTTCGCCGGTGGCGAAATACGCCTCGAGGGTCTGCAGCAACGGCTCAGCACCCCCGCGAGCCTCGGTCAACGGGGTGAGCACGGTCTGGATGAGATCGACGATGGCGGCCTGGTCGCGGACCAGAACCCGGTACACGAGCATGTCCTTGGCGTCGACGACCGAGGTGTCAAGGCTCAACCGGTCGGTCAGAGTCAGCGCTTCCCGCGCCTCTTCGTAGGAGCGGGCGATACCGTACGAGCCGGGGTAGGGCCGCCCCGTCGCGACCCGCCATTCACGGCCGGAGCGGTGCCGGGTCAACGCGTCGTGGATCGCGGTCCCCACGCCCTGCGTGATGGTGCGTGGAGCGGTGCTGGGGACGGTCGCCGGAATCAGCACGACGAGCAGTCCCTCCTTGGTTGCCACCAGCACTTCACGGTCCCCGAACCGGTCGAGGATGAAGGCTTCCAGCATGCTCACGCTGGTATCGCCCTCCGGAAGACCGTCGGCCGGCCGGGCCAGGACGACCTGGTGCGGCCGGCCGAGGTCGAGTCCGAACGGCTCGGCGCGCTCCACGATTCGGGCGACATCGGGGTCCCCGCGCAGCAGGTCGTCGACCAGTTCGCGGCGCAGCGCCTCCTCTTGCCGGACCAGCTGCTGGGTAGCGGCCTGGTAGCTGTCGACGAGTACGGCGATCGCCTCACCGACAGCGCGAAGTACGGCCTGCGCCGAGGCACGCACGGTGTCGCGGTCGCGATACGGCACGACGTCGGGCAGATCCCGCCACATCCGCCAGGCCGCGGACAGGTAGAGGTCGACAACTCGGCCGGCAGGGATGCCCTGTTCGGCAGCGCGACGGCCGAGTTCACGCACGATCGCCAGTTCGTGTTCACGGGGTCGTCTCCCGGAGATCGCGGCGTCTGCCAGGAGAGTGAGATACTCGACCAGCAACTCCAGCGGCGCCTGGGAGTCTCCCGCAGCCGCTTGCGCGATCGCCGTCAGCCACGCCTCGTCCGCGCTGTTCGCGGCGCCGGATCCCGGCCACTGAAGCTCCCCGGACCCGCTCATCCACTCCCCCTAACGCTGGATCGACGCCGCTGGTGGGCCAATTCCCAGTAGAGCATCATTGCCGGGCGTCGGCCATGAGCCTTGCCACAGGTTCGCCGATGGCCGCCGTACTGGACTTGCCGCCGGAACGGCACAGTGGGAGCTGTTGGGGCATCCAGGGCTGAAGCGGACACCTGACGGGCTCTCGAATCCGAAGGAGCGAGCATGACACCGACGCCGCAAGGCCTGCCGGAGAGCCTCGGGCTGCACAGCCAACTGCTCGACCTGGATCCCTCGGAGACCCGCGAGTGGCTCGAGTCGATCGACCAGGTGGTCGACCATGCCGGGCAGAACAGGGCGCGGTACCTGCTGCTCAGCATCCTGCAGCGGGCCCGCGACCGGCACGTCGGCGTCGCGAACCTGCGCAACACCGACTATCTCAACACCATCGCTCCCGATGCAGAACCGGAGTTCCCCGGAGACGAGCATGTCGAGCGGCGGATCCGTGCCTACAACCGCTGGAACGCTGCGGTCATGGTGCACCGGGCCCAGCGGCCCGGCGTCGGCGTCGGCGGACACATCTCCACCTATGCTTCCGCGGCAGCTCTGTTCGAGGTCGGGTTCAACCACTTCTTCCGCGGCCGCGACGCCCCTGGCGGCGGCGATCAGGTCTATTTCCAGGGTCACGCCTCCCCCGGCATCTACGCGCGCGCGTTCCTGGAGGGCCGACTCACCGAGAGCCAACTGGACGGGTTCCGGCAGGAGCTGTCACACGCCGGGCTTAGCGGCGGACTGCCGCCGTACCCGCACCCACGGCTGATGCCGGACTTCTGGGAGTTTCCGACGGTCTCGATGGGCCTCGGGCCGATCAACGCGATCTACCAGGCGCGCTTCAACCGCTACCTGCACAATCGTGGCCTCAAGGACACCAGCCGGCAACGGGTGTGGACGTTCCTCGGCGATGGCGAGATGGACGAGCCCGAGTCCCTCGGTGCGATCGGCGTAGCAGCGCGCGAAGAGCTCGACAACCTTGTCTTCGTTGTCAACTGCAACTTGCAGCGCCTCGACGGTCCGGTCCGCGGCAACGGCAAGATCATTCAGGAACTGGAGTCGTACTTCCGCGGCGCCGGCTGGAACGTCATCAAGGTGATCTGGGGCCGCGAGTGGGACCCGCTGCTGGCCGCCGACACCGACGGCGCGTTGCTCAACCTGATGAACACCACTCCCGACGGCGACTTCCAGACCTACAAGGCCGAGTCCGGCGCGTTCGTGCGCGAACACTTCTTCGGTCGCGATCCCCGTACCGCGGCCATGGTGGAGCACCTGTCCGACAGCGAGATCTGGAACCTCAAACGGGGCGGACACGACTACCGCAAGCTCTACGCCGCCTACCGGGCCGCGACCGAGCACACGGGCCAGCCGACGGTCATCCTGGCCAAAACCATCAAGGGCTGGACGCTCGGCTCACACTTCGAGGGCCGCAACTCGACCCACCAGATGAAGAAGCTGACCGTCGACGATCTCCGGAGCTTCCGAGACCGGCTCTTCCTGGACCTCCCCGACGCCGCGCTCGACGCCGTCAAGCCTCCGTACTACCTTCCCCCGCCGGACTCTCCGGAACTGGAGTACCTGCACGAGCGCCGTCGATCACTCGGCGGCTACCTGCCCGCCCGGAGAGTCACCAGCGCACCACTCCAGCTGCCGGGCGAGGCGGCGTACGAGATCGCCCGGCGCGGCTCGGGCCGGCAACAGGTCGCCACCACGATGGCGTTCGTCCGGCTGCTCAAGGACCTCATGAAGGACCCGCGGATCGGTCACCGCTTCGTGCCGATCATCCCCGACGAGGCACGCACCTTCGGTCTGGATTCGCTGTTCCCGTCCAAGAAGATCTACTCCCCCCACGGACAACGCTACCTGTCGGTGGACCGCGAGCAGATGCTCAGCTACCAGGAGGACCCGCGGGGTGTGCTCCTGCACGAGGGCATCACCGAGGCCGGCTCCGCCGCGTCCTGGACCGCCGCTGGCACGTCGTACGCCACGCACGGCGAACCGATGATCCCGCTGTACATCTTCTACTCGATGTTCGGGTTCCAGCGCACCGGGGACCAACTGTGGGCGGCCGGGGATCAGCTGACCAGGGGATTCCTGCTCGGGGCCACGGCCGGCCGCACCACCCTGAACGGGGAAGGCCTGCAGCACCAGGACGGTCATTCGTTGCTACTGGCATCAACCAATCCCGCGTGCATCGCGTACGACGCCGCCTACGCCTTCGAGCTCGCGCACATCACCGCCGACGCCCTCCGGCGCATGTACGGCGAACCGCACCCCGGCGAGGACCAGAACGTCTTCTACTACCTCACGCTCTACAACGAGCCGATCACACAGCCGGCCGAGCCCGCCGACGTCGACGTCGACGTCGACGTCGACGTCGACGGAATCCTCGCCGGGATGCACCGCTACTCCGCCGCCCCGGACGTCGATGGACCGAAAGCACAGATCCTTGCCTCCGGCATCGCGTTGCCCTGGGCCCTGGAGGCGCAACGCCTGCTCGCGGCGGATTGGGGGACCCAGGCGGACGTGTGGTCGGTGACCTCGTGGACCCAGCTACGCCGCGACGCACTCGACGTCGAAGCGTGGAACCTCGCGCACCCCGGCGCCCCGGCCCGAATCCCCTACGTCACCAACCGGCTGAGCGGCGCGCCCGGTCCAGTGGTCGCCGTGTCGGACTGGATGCGCGCTGTCCCCGATCAGATCGCACCGTTCGTCCCCGGTGCCTGGACCTCGCTGGGAACCGACGGATTCGGCCGGTCCGACACCCGCGCCGCTCTCCGTCGACATCTCGGTGTCGACGCGCCGGCCATCGCTGTTCGGGTGCTGCAGCAGCTCGCCGACAGCGGCGGGCTGGACTCCTCTGTGCCGCGTGCGGCGCAGCAGGCATATCAACTGAACAACCGTCCCGACCCGGCGCCTTGATCGCCGGCCCGGGACTCCAGGAGGAATCATGCGTGTGTTCGTCGCCGGAGCAACTGGCGTCATCGGTCGCCGTCTGGTGCCTCAGCTCCTCTCGACCGGCCACGAGGTCATCGGTTTGGCACGGTCGCAGGCCGCCACCGTCGCCCTCGAGCGCCTGGGCGCCGACGTCGTACAAGCCGACGCTTTGGACCACGCCGCCATGCGCCGCGCCGTGCGGGTGGCCGCGCCCGACGCCGTAGTACACCTGCTCACAGCCATCCCGGCGCGGATCAACCCGAGGCGGCTGGCCCGTGAATTCGCCCAGACCAACCGATTGCGCACTCAGGGCACCATCAACCTCGTGGATGCGGCGGCCCAAGCCGGCGCCAAGCGGGTGATCACCCAGGGCTCCGCCGTGGTCTACGAACCCAACGGAGCCGGCCCGGCCACTGAGGACGTGCCCTTCTGGCATCGCCCGCCGAGAGAATTCGGTCCCGTGCTCGAAGCCCTCCGGCGCCTGGAGGCCCTGACGGCGGAAGCAGGCGGACTCGTCCTGCGCTTCGGTCACCTGTACGGCCCCGGCACGATCTACGCGCCCGGTGGGTCGTTCGTCGACCAGGTTCAGAACCGCACTGTGCCGATCGTCGGGCAGGGCACCGGAACCTTCTCCTTCACCCACACCGATGACGCCGCGAGCGCGATCATCGCCGCACTCGAAACCACCGTCGACGGTGCACTGAACGTGGTGGACGACCAGCCCGCGCAGATCCGCGAGTGGCTTCCGGTGCTGGCCGAACTGGTCGGTGCGCCTCCGCCTCTGCATCTTCCGCTGCCGATGGCCCGCTTGGCCATCGGCAGTTGGGGCATCGCCCTCATGACACAGCTGCGCGGTGCCGACAACACCAACGTCAAACGCGTCCTCGACTGGAACCCGACGTACCGCTCGTGGTGGCAAGGGTTCGTCGCCGAACTGGCTCATGCCGGCGGTCCGTAGGCGCAGCCACGACGAAACCCATCCAGGAGGAACCATGCGCGTCTTCGTCGCCGGAGCGACTGGAGTCATCGGTCGACGGTTGCTGCCACTGCTCAGCCTCAAGGGCCACGAAGTCGTCGGCCTCGCCCGCTCGGCCAGTACCGCGATCGCGGTCCAAGATCTCGGCGCCGACGTCGCTCGAGCCGATGCGCTGGACTCCGGGATGCTGGCGCGCGTAGGAGCCAACCGCGTCGTCACCCAGGGCCTGGCCTGCGTCTACGACCCGCACAGGTGGGTGCCTGCCACGGAGGCTTCGCCGTGGTGGCGAAACCCGCCAAGTCAGTTCGCGCCCGTGCTCGGCGCTTTGCGAGAGCTCGAGGAGCGCACCAAGCGAGCCGGCGGCCTTGTGTTGCGACTGGGCCAGCTCTACGGCCCGGGCACGATGTTCGCACCCGACGGGTCGTTGGTACGCCAGGTCCAGGCAGGAAAGCTACCCATCGTCGGGTCCGGTTTCGGGACCTTCTCCTTCCTCCACGTCGACGACGCGGCCGCGGCCGTCGCCGCGGCGCTCGACAGTTCCGCCACCGGCGCGCTGAACATCGTCGACGACGAGCCGGCCCCGGTGCGCGAGTGGCTGCCCTTTCTGGCCGAGCTGCTGGATGCGCCCGCCCCAAGACAGGTTCCCGTGGCCCTGGCCCGACTGGCCGCCGGCGGCTGGGGAGTCGCTTGGATGACCCAGCTGCGCGGCGCGTACAACATGCCCGCCCGATACACCCTCGACTGGCGCCCCCAGCATGTGACGTGGCGACAGGGATTCGCCACGGAACTGGCCCGCGCGACCCAACGCTGAGGCGAGCGGCGCCGCCCGAGCCGATTCAGCAGCGTCCACAGCCGACTGTTGCTTCGAGCAACACCACCTCGCACCTCTTGCCGGTTCCCGGCAAGCAAGGCGTTCCGACCTTCGCCGAAGGTGTCACTACCCGGCGAGGCGGTTTGGCGGCAAGGTCAGAGGTGCCCGTTCAAGCATCCGGGAGTGTCATGGAGTCCCTCATCGCCACCCGAAGTGAGTTGCTCGACCGCCGGCGGCGGGCGGTCTTCGTTGCTCAGGGCCGCGATCTGCTGAAGGACAAGCGAACAGCGCTGGTGCGGGAGTTCCGGCAGCACCGCACCGAGCTCCTGGACGGTCTGGAGCAGCTGCGGAGTCTCGCGGTCCAGGCCCGGCAGCGTGTCGATCAGGCGACCGCGATCTGCGGCCCGGAGGCTCTCGGATCGGGTGCTCTGGTCGCGGCGACCGGGATCGGCGCGGACCTGCAGTCCCGGGCCGTGGCAGGGGTCCAAGTGTTCGAGCTGCGCCACGATCCCGTCCGCCGCAATCCCGCGACCCGCGGCTGGGCTCCTGCCCTGGTCTCCGCCCAGCTGGACGCAGTGGCGGCGGTCTACGAGGAGCAGCTCGAATGGCAGCTCGACCTGTGCGCGGTCGAGCTGAGCGTACGCCGGCTGGCCACCGAGCTCGCCCGGACCACCAAACAGGTCAATGCCTTGGACATCACCCTCACGGACTCTCCTCCTAGCGAACGACGTCCCGGTGACGTGGATGTGGCGATCTCTGATACAGGTAGTGGGCCCTACGAGGCCGGGTGGCGGTCCACGGCGAGCCTGGCCGCGCAGGCGCCGCGTACGGCGGCGGTGTGCGGCGCCGGAGCTGTTCGGATCGGAGCGGACAGTCGTTTGGCGATTCGGTAGGTGACGGCCGGGCGCAGAGCGCCGCCGCCGGTGAGGAGTGGACCTCGGTCAAGTGCGTCGACCACCTGGGGGCCGCAATCCCGGCGCAGAAGATCGGTCACCATGTCGCCGACGGACGTGGCGAGGTCGTCGCCCGTACTGCCCCTGCCAAAGTCGCTGATGCCGAGTGGATCGCGACGTGCTTCGATCAGCGAGCCGTTGCTCAGGACTGCCACCTCGGTCAGGTCGGCTCCGAGATCGACGACGAGGAGAGGTTCGACGAGGTCGGCGCCGGCTCCGAAAGCAGCGGCCTTGACACTCTCGATGGTCAGTACGGCGCCCGGCTGGAGTACGTCGATCGCCGTGAGCGCGGCAAGTCGGTCGGCGACGGTCGCCAGGACTGGCATGGTCATGACGACGAGCGCCGGGCGGTCACCGGGAGCCCCGCGGCTGTTGATCAGGCGAGCGAGAATGCGGCTCGCGCCGACGGTATCGACGATGCTGCCTCGACGAACGGGGTAGCCGAGTTCGGCGGGCGTGATGGTGGGCGTGTCCAGGACCAGGCCGCGGTCGGGCATCCAGGCATGGGTCTGCGCACTACCGAGATCGAGTGCGAGGCATCGGCGGCTGGACGAGCCGCGACTGCGTCGCCCTGCTCCGAGCTGCGAGAGCGCGGTCATTGCGTTCCTCTCATGACCCGGTGGCAGGGAGTGCAGTAAGGAGCCTGCGGGTAGCTCCACAGGAGTTGGAGGCTGATGGCACGACCGCATCGACTGCACCTGCCGTACCGCCCTGCGTCCATTTTGGCCAGCGCTACCTCGATTTCCTCAAGCGCCGCACGTGCTGCCACTGCGAGTTTGCGACTGACCTCGATGTGCGGCGTGGAGCCTGCCCCGGAGGCGCCCAGGCTGCTTCCTCCGGCGATCTCGCCCAGCTGCTGCAGCCGGAACCGCCGGTGCTCTTGCAGGGTCGCACGGAGCTTGCGAAGGTCGGCGTCGCCGAGCAATTGGTTGCCGACCGCCGCCAAGTGTGAAGCGCGCCGGATCCGTGCGGCGTGCCCGGTGAGGTGCTGGGTCCTGCCCGTGGTCATCTGGATCGAAGTCCTTTCGAACTGCCCCGGGATGATGACAGCCGGCGTGCGCCAAGGAGGCATCGCACACGCCGGCTGAGTGGACGCTGGTCGGGTTGGTGACTGCGTCGTACCACCACCATGGCCCAAGCCCTCGCCGCAGACCATCGGGCCTGACACCCATTTGTGCCGGGCGCGCCGTGTCACCTCGGCCTCGAACCTTGCCGGACGGCGCATCGGCGAGACCCAGCCCTCCTACCCAGCCGCATTCGACCGGTGCGCCGTCACAGCAACGCTCAGTCCCAAAATATGTCGTAGCACGACAGAAGCCAGGGTTCGCCGCGAGGTTGCCGATACCCGGCAACCACGGCATCCGACCTTCGCCGACCGGACCCGTACCGTGTCCGCGCGCCCGGCGCGATGGTGGCTTTGTGCGAATCGGAAGCCGGCCGCAGGTGTCCGCGGCTGAGTGATCTGTCGTGCAGAGGAGGTTTCGATGAGTCATCTGGATGAGGCCGCGCCGCCCAGCAGACCACGTGGCCGAGCTGCCCTCGACCTGCAGTGGTTTCGCAGCGAGCTCGAGTTGCAGCGTCGATTTCGTCTCGACCAGCTCACCGACCTGTCGTTTGAAGCGGCAGGCGTCGCCGACGACGGCCAGGCCGAGGTGACCGCCGCGCTGATGACCGGCGCCAGAGCCGTTCTGGCCGAGATCGACGCCGCTCTCTTCCGCCTCACGATCGGCTCGTTCGGCGTGTGTCAATGTTGTCGTCGCGCAATCCCCGTCGACCGGCTGCAGGCTATCCCGATGGCCGGCCTTTGCCTGACATGTCAGTACGCCAAGGAATCACAACGGCCGGACATCGTGGACATCTGGGGCGCAGATTCGTTCCCGGCCAGCGATCCGCCGGCGAACTGGTGAGCCGACGCCTGGCGGCAGACGACCTGTTGAGTCCTTCCCTACGGAGCAGAAATGATTGTCCTGGATGTGGTGCTTGTCGCCTTGGTCGTCGGCGTGATCGGAATCGCGGCGAGTATGCGGGTGGTCAGGCAGTTCGAGCGGGGAGTGGTGTACCGGTTCGGCCGGGTCCTTCCGACGGTCCGCCGGCCCGGCTTGGTGCTCCTGGTGCCGATCGTGGACCGGCTGCAGAAGGTCAACATGCAGATCATCACGATGCCGGTCCCCGCGCAGGACGGCATCACTCGCGACAACGTCACGGTCCGGGTGGATGCCGTCGTGTACTTCAAGGTGATCGATCCGGTGCGCGCGGGCGTCGATGTCCAGGACTACATGTCCGCGGTCGGTCAGGTCGCGCAGACCTCGCTGCGATCGATCATCGGCAAGAGCGAGCTCGATGATCTGCTCTCCAACCGGGAGCGCCTCAACGAGGGCATGGAGCTGATGATCGACAGCCCTGCCGTGGACTGGGGTGTCCACATCGAGCGCGTGGAGATCAAGGACGTCGCACTGCCGGAGGCGATGAAGCGGTCGATGTCGCGTCAGGCCGAGGCGGAGCGCGAGCGTCGTGCCCGCATCATCACCGCGGACGGCGAGTTGCAGGCGTCGGAGAAGCTGGGGCAGGCGGCCGAGGTGATGTCGAACCATCCGGCGGCGCTGCAGTTGCGGCTGCTGCAGACGGTCGTCGAGGTCGCAGCCGAGAAGAACTCGACGCTGGTGCTCCCGTTCCCGGTCGAACTACTCCGCTTCCTCGAACGGTCGACTCCTCCCGAGGCCGCCAAGTCGAGTGGCGCCCGCGTGCCGGAGAACACCGAGCCGGCGGCCGACGACGCCGTACCGGCCCTGACGACCAGAGCATCGGGATCGGCGTTGGCTGGAACGCCGGAGACCGCCGGGTTGGCACAACCACAGTGGGGCGGACTACCCACAGGTTGTGCCGACCCGGCGTGGCAACCCTGAGGGCATCGTCGGCCTGGCGTTGCGTGGCCTGCGATGCCGGCGTAACGACAGGTGCTCGAGATCCGGTAGGCCGTGAGGTGCGGCGCGGCTGCACTGGGCGACGACGCGTTGTGCCTGGCCTGGCGGGCCAGCTTTTCCGCCCTGCAGAAGGCCGGCTCGGCGGCAGAACGGCGCCACCGGTCGTTCGTCCAGGATTCGATCCGCGAGCACCTGCGTTGGAAGGGTGTGGAGTGGTCAACTGGCGCGTTGCTGGCAGGCGACGCAGAAGCGTACGTAGGGCAGGATCTCGAGGCGTTCGACGGGAATGGCGGATTGGCAGTCTACGCAGGTGCCGTAGGAGCCGTCCGCCAGCCGGCTTCCGGCAGCGTCGATCTCTTCGAGCACGCGCCGGATCGCGGCGGTCTGGGCGTCCTGCAGGCCGCTGTCCGGGTGCGGCGCGGACTCCTCGATCGCCCTGAGTTGGGTGAGGCGGGAGTTGCGCTCGTGCGCCAGCCGCTGGCGTGCTTCGTGCTTGGTGAGTTGCTGGGTGCGGCCCGTGTCGGTGGTCATCTACATCGGATCCTTTCAAGGGGACGGCAACGGGAGGCCGGCGTACGCCCTGGAGGTCCACCCGCGTACGCCGGCTGCCTGCGTCGCCCGTCTTGAGGCTCGTGACTTGGTTCTGTCACCACCATCGGCGATGCTGCGACCGTTGACCATCGAGCCTGACACCCATTTCGCGGGCGGTGAGAGCTGTACGCAGCGGTCGGCAGATGAGGGTCAGGCCGGATCGACCCGCGGCGACCCAGGAGGCAAGCTGGACTGCGTGCCACGTCGACTGCCTTCGAGCCCACCACCTGCTGCCCGTCGGCCGAGTCAATCTCCGGCGACGAAGGAAGGGGTGCCTGCGGTGCCTTTGTTCTGGCGCATTTTCGCGCTGAACGCGTTAGTGCTTGCCGCCGCCACAGCTTTGTTGCTGTGGGCCCCGGTGACAGTGTCTGTTCCGGTGCTGTTCACCGAGGCGCTGGTGCTCCTGGGAGGCTTGGCCGTGATGTTGGTCGCCAACGCCGTACTGCTCCATGTGGGGCTGGCTCCGTTGGACCGGCTGAGCCGCCGGATGGCCACGGTTGACCTGCTACGACCCGGGCAGCGCCTGCCGGTCGCCGGGCGGGGTGGTGTCTCGCAGTTGATCACCGCCTTCAACGACATGCTCGCGCGGTTGGAGGCTGAACGTGCCATGAGCAACACTCGAGCGCTGTCCGCCCAGGAGGCGGAGCGCCGGCGGATCGCGCAGGAGCTCCACGACGAGGTCGGCCAGAGCCTCACCGCAGTCCTGCTGGAACTGATCCGCGCAGCAGAACGCGTGGACGATGACGAGCTGCGTGCGGACCTGCGCCATGCTGAGGAGACGACCCGCGACAGCCTCGACGAAGTACGGCGGCTGGCGCGCAGGCTGCGGCCCGGTGTGCTTGAAGATCTGGGGCTGGTCAGTGCGTTGACAGCGCTGGTCACCGACCTGTCCACGCACACCGGTCTCGCGATCCTGCATCAGTTTCAGCCTGGTCTGCCGGCGCTCGACGAGCAGGCCGAACTGGTCATCTACCGGGTTGCGCAGGAGGGACTGACCAATGTCGCCCGGCACGCCGAGGCCGCTCGCGTCGAGATCTCTCTGCGCCACAGTGCGGACGTTGTGAGCCTGCGGATTCGTGACGACGGCCGCGGCATCGGCCTGGCCCACGAGGGAGCCGGAATCCGTGGCATGCGTGAGCGTGCCCTGCTGGTCGGCGCCACACTCGAGGTCGGCGTCTCGCCGACAGGTGGTGTCGAGGTGAACCTGTCGGTGCCGCTCGACCGGAACGGAGCCTGAACATGGCCGCACCGGAAGCGATCCGCATCCTGCTCGCCGATGATCATGTCCTGGTACGACGCGGCATCCGGCTGATCCTGGACGGCACACCGGGCCTCCAGGTGGTCGCCGAAGCCGGCGATGGCAAGGAGGCCGTGGACCTGGTCCGGACCACCGAGATCGACCTGGCGATCCTCGATATCGCGATGCCGCGCATGACCGGCCTGCAGGCCGCCCGTGAACTGTCGTCGCGCCATCCCGACCTGCGGATTCTCATGCTGACGATGTACGACAACGAGCAGTACTTCTTCCAGGCGCTGCGGGCCGGCGCGGCGGGTTACGTGCTGAAGTCCGTGGCCGACCGTGATCTGGTGGAGGCCTGCCATGCCGCGATGCGTGGGGAGCCGTTCCTCTACCCGGGGGCGGTGAACGCGCTGATCCGCAACTACCTGAACCGGGTCCGGCTCGGTCAGGCGATCCCGGAGCAGATCCTGACCGCCCGTGAGGAGGAGGTCCTCAAGCTCGTCGCCGAGGGGCATTCCTCCAAGGAGATCGCCGAGATCCTGTTCATCAGTATCAAGACGGTCGAGCGGCACCGGGCGAACATGCTCCAGAAACTCGGTCTCCGCGACCGTTTGGAGCTTGCCCGCTACGCAATCCGGGCCGGCCTCATCGAGCCCTGACCACGGACCGGCCGCGAATGGTCGCCCAGGGCCTGAGCAGCTTGCCGATGTCCGGCAACAACGGAGGGTGACCTTCGCCGGGGGAACACCTACCTGGCACTGACACGGGAGCGGCATCGTTGGCTCGTGTGGCCGCGCCGACGGGCGATCGCGCCGCCGCCATTCGTTGTGACGAGGAGGTGAGCCGGCCCGTGGGAACGACCCAGACCGGCGACGATTCCCTGAACGAGCAGTTGACGCATGTCGGCGCCCATCAGGACCGGCCGTGGTCAGTGGCGGGCAGAGCCGGCCCCTCCGAATCCGCCTTTCCGCGGCGCCGTCTTGGCACGGCAGTTGTGCGGTGGCTGACCAGCACCGATCACAAGCTGATCGGGCACCTGTATCTGATCACGTCGTTCGGCTTCTTCCTGATCGGCGGTGTGATGGCGCTGGTCATCCGCGCCGAGCTCGCCGAACCGGGCCTGCAGATCGTGAACGAGGAGGTTTACAACCAGCTCTTCACCATGCACGGCACGATCATGCTGCTGCTGTTCGCGACCCCGCTGTTCGTCGGCTTCGCGAACGTGATCATGCCGGTCCAGATCGGCGCCCCGGACGTCGCGTTCCCGCGGCTGAACATGTTCAGCTATTGGCTGTTCCTGTTCGGCGGGCTCATTGCCTTCAGTGGGTTTCTGACCCCTGGAGGGGCAGCGGACTTTGGCTGGACCGGTTACGCGCCGCTGTCCGACGCCGTGCGCTCGCCGGGTATCGGCGGTGATCTGTGGATCATGGGCCTGTGGATGGCCGGTCTGGGCACCATCCTGGGTGCGGTCAACTTCGTCACGACGATCATCACCATGCGGGCGCCGGGTATGACGATGTTCCGGATGCCGATCTTCTGCTGGAACATCCTGGTGACGTCGATCCTGGTGCTGATCGCCTTCCCGATCCTGGCCGGCGCGCTGCTGATGCTCGCCGCAGACCGGATGCTCGGAGCGCACGTCTTCGATGCCGCGAACGGTGGGCCATTGCTGTGGCAGCACCTGTTCTGGTTCTTCGGGCATCCCGAGGTGTACATCATCGCGCTGCCGTTCTTCGGCATCGTGACCGAGATCCTGCCGGTGTTCAGCCGCAAGCCGGTCTTCGGCTACATGGGTCTGGTCGGGGCAACCCTCGCGATCGCGGCGTTGTCAGCCACCGTGTGGGCGCACCACATGTTCGTCACCGGCGCGGTCAGCTTGCCGTTCTTCTCGTTCATGTCGTTCCTGATCGCGGTGCCGACCGGGGTGAAGTTCTTCAACTGGATCGGCACGATCTGGGGTGGTTCGGTGTCGTTGGAGACGCCGATGCTCTGGTCGATCGGCTTTATGACGACCTTCCTGTTCGGCGGTCTGACGGGGGTCATCCTGGCCTCGCCGGTCCTGGACTATCAGGTCACAGACACCTATTTCGTGGTCGCGCACTTCCACTACGTCGTGTTCGGCACCGTGGTGTTCGCGATGTTCGCCGGGTTCTACTTCTGGTGGCCGAAGTTCACCGGCCGGATGCTCGACGAGCGGCTCGGCAAGCTGCACTTCTGGCTGCTGTTCATCGGCTTCCACACCACGTTCCTGGTGCAGCACTGGCTCGGCGTCGAGGGCATGCCGCGGCGCTACGCCTCGTACGGCGCCAACGAGGGCTTCACCACGCTGAATCAGGTGTCCAGCATCGGCGCCTTCCTCCTCGGTGCCTCGACGCTGCCGTTCCTTTACAACGTCTGGAAGTCGCGCAAGGCGCCGCTGGTGGGCGTGGACGACCCCTGGGGCTGGGGCCGCTCGCTGGAGTGGGCGACCAGCTCGCCGCCGCCGCGGCACAACTTCGACCGGCTGCCTCGGATCCGGTCCGAGAGCCCCGCGTTCGACCTGCACCACGCAGACCTCGCGCTGGCCGAGTACCCGGACAACCGGGCGCCGAAGGACAACCTGCTCGACGCCGGTGAGGACCGGGGTCGAGCAGAGCACCTCGAGCAACAAAAAGGCTTCCACGACAGATGACGTCGACGATTGACGCGCTGCTCCTCCAGGCCACCCAGATCTGATTCCTTGGTCGGCAGCGGCGTCAGGCGCGGCGGCTCGGGGGCGTCAGGAACAGTGCGCGATCGCGCCAGATCACGACGATGGACAGGACGAGCAGTACGCCGGTCTGGATCACTTTGGTGTCCGGATGCGTATTGAAGAGCTCGTTGCCGAAGTTGGCGGCGAGGTGGAAGACGATCGCGACCAGGACGCTGCGGCCACCGCGGTAGTACAGCCAGTTCATCAGGATGAGGAACGGGATCAGCGATACGGCGTAGTTGAGGCTGTGGATCCAGCCCTCGTCCACGACCTCTGCCTGGTAGTAGCCCTTGATGAAGCCGAGCGGCACATGCCACAAGACCCACACGACACCGAACACCAGGGATGTCCACAGGACGTTCATCCGGGACGCGAGCGAGTCCGTGCCGTAGGTCTTCCAGGCAAGCTCCTCCAGGACGGGCGCCAGGAGGAGGACTATCCAGGCCGGCCTCAGGCCCGCGGTGAACGAGAAGCTGTCCCGGAGCCGGAACTGGGAGATGTCGTAGCCGAACGGGATGGAGATCGCGGTGGCGACGAGGAGGGAGACGGGGAGCAGGAACAGGGCCGCGCCCCAGATCCAGGTCGGCGCGCCTGGCGGCGACACCAGACGCGTGCGGACGTCGCGGGTGAGCCCGTCCTTGCGGATGAACCAGATCGCCACGAGCACGGGCGCGACCAGACCGGCCAAGGCGAGGCCGGTCATGGTGCCGAGGGTGAGCCGGCTGGTGTCGGGCCGGTGCGAGAGCCAGGCGGTGGTGAACCACAGAGCCCACGGGATGGCCGTGGCGAGGACATAGAACGCCACGGGGTGCCGGTATCGGCTGACGTTCAACAGCGCATTGGATGACGTGGCAGCCTGGTGATCGACTGCGCGAGCATTCATCGGTTCTACCTTCCAGAGTGCGGCGGTGACGGCTTCGCGTCGTCCACCCAGGGACTAGACGCTGAAGCCCGATGATTTACGAAACACCATCTGTAGCGTTTCTATTCCCCTGAGGGAACTCCGCTCGGGCGGCGATCCGAATCTGAGCACCTCAGCCAGGTACCGGCTCAGGCCGCGGCCGGCTACGCCCGTCCTCGGCAGTGGCCTGCGAGACCTGGGCGCCGCGACGTAAGTCGCCACGCCGCGCGTGCGAGGATACTTAACCGCTCCCATGAGGCTGTCAATTCGCAGCACCAGGGCGAAACTGTGTGCGCGCCACATAAACAGGGCGCGCACTGTGGCCAGCTAGGACATAGGACGGTCTGCGTTGCGGCCCTAGGTTCCCCCCATGAATCGAAGTGACGCGGGCGGACGGGCCGGGGCGGTGATCACGACCGCGGGGTTGAGTAAGTCCTTCCGCGGCTTCACTGCCGTGGACAACGTCGACTTGGCCATCGCCGAGGGAGATGTGCATGCGCTGGTTGGGCCGAATGGTGCCGGCAAGACGACGCTGTTCAACCTGCTGACCGGGTTCCTCAAGCCGACCGGGGGCCAGATCAGATTGGGCGGGCAGGAGGTCACCGGGTCGTCGCCGGAACGGATCGCGCGATTGGGTGTGGCCCGCTCGTTCCAGATCACCAATCTGTTCGAGCAACTGACCCTGCAGCAGCATGTGGAGTTGGCGTTGCTGAGCACAACAAAGCTGAGCCACAGGTTCTGGGTGTCGGATCGGGTGCTGACCAGGTTCCACGATCGCGCCGGCGATCTGCTCGACCAGGTGGGTCTCATCACGCATCGCGACGTACCGGCCGGAACGCTTGCCTATGGGCAGAAGCGAGCGCTCGAGCTCGCGCTCGCGCTCGCTCTCGATCCAGCCGTGCTGCTCCTCGACGAACCGACGGCCGGTATGGGGCTGGAGGACGTCGAGCGGACGGTCGAACTCATCAGGCGGATCCGCGCAGATCGCACTGTCGTTCTCGTGGAGCACAACATGAGTGTCGTGGCAGGCCTCGCCGACCGCGTCACAGTCCTGCAGTTCGGCCGGATCCTGACCGAGGGGACGTACGACGAGGTCCGCAACGACTCGCGGGTGATCGAGGCGTACCTGGGCGGTGAGTCCGCTGCTTGAGGTGCAGGGGATCAACGCGTCGTACGGCGAGGCGCAGGTGCTGCGCGAGGTGTCGCTGGATGTTCAGACAGGCGAGGTGGTCACGCTGGTCGGCCGCAACGGCGCCGGCAAGACGACGCTACTGCGCTGCCTGATGGGGCTCCATCAGCCAACGGCGGGGGTGGTGACCCTGGACGGCACCGACATCACCGGACTGGCGGCCCACCACCGTGCGCGTCGAGGTCTGGGTCTGGTGCCGGACGACCGCGGAATCTTCGCCAGCCTGACCGTCGAGGAGAATCTGAGGCTGCCACCGGCCGTCGGTGACGGCGCCTGGTCCGCGGACCGGGTGTACGAGTCGTTCCCGGTGCTGAAGCAACGCCGCCGGTTCCCGGGAACCAGGCTCTCGGGTGGCGAGCAGCAGATGCTCGCCATCGCCCGCGTACTCCGGATGGGCGCCCGGCTGCTGTTGTGCGACGAGCCGACGGAAGGACTGTCGCCCGTGCTGGTGCGCCAGATCGGCGACATCTTGCGGGATGTCAAGGCATCCGGGGTGACCGTGTTGCTCGTCGAGCAGAACGTCCGGTTCGCCTCGACCGTTGCCGATCGCCACTATCTGCTCGCCCAGGGCCGGGTCGTGCAGACGTTGGACAACACCGAGGTCAAGGAACGAGAGCACGAGTTGCTCGAGTACCTCGGTATCTGACCCCACCTTCGGAGGAGATCCTGATGCGACAAAACCTCATTCCGGCGATCTCGACCCTTGCGGTCGTCTCGCTGCTGGCAGCCTGCGGTGGCGGGGCGGGCGGCCCATCGGGTGGTGGCGGGAAGATCAGCGACGACAAGATCGTGCTCGGCGTCATCAACGACCAGACCGGCATCTACAGCGAACTGTCCGGCCCGAACGCCGTCAAGGCGATCGAGATGGCCGTCGAGGACTTCAAGGCCAAACACGGCGACGACGCGGTCAGCAAGAACATCGAGGTCGTGGTCGCCGACCACCAGAACAAGCCCGAGGTGGCGAACACCAAGGCGCAGGAGATGTACGACCGGCAGAAGGCCGACGCCATCTTCGATGTCCCCACCTCGTCGGCCGCGCTCGCGGTCGCCGGACAGGCCCAGGCGAAGGAGAAGCTGTACTTCAACATCACCGCCGCGACGACCGCGCTCATCACCGACATCCACTCGCTCGGGCCGGACGCACTGGCGGGCACCCGGTTCACCGACGCCTGGTACTGGAACTTCGACCAGCAGAACCGCGAGTGGGCCGACAAGTTCAAGGAGAAGACCGGAGTCCGGCCGTCGTTCGCCCACGCCGGGAACTACTCGGCGGCGATGAACTACCTGGAGGCTGTGCAGGCCGCCGGCACCGACGCGTCGAACGACGTGGTGAAGAACCTGGAAGGCAAGGAGATCAACGACTTCTTCCTGCGCAACGGCAAGATCCGGGCCGAGGACCATCGCGTCGTCCACGACGCCTATCTGGCCGAGGTGAAGCCGAAGAGCGACGTCAAGGAGGAGTACGACTACGAGAAGATCGTGACCACCATTCCTGCGGACAAGGCGTTCAAGCCGGTGTCCGAGAGCACCTGCAAGATGGACCAGGGATGACCGACCTGCTCCAGCACGCGTTCAACGGACTCGTCAACGGCAGCTTCTACGCACTGCTGGCACTGGGGCTCGCGGTGATCTTCGGGATGCTCGGGGTGGTCAACTTCGCCCATGGCGCGTTCTACATGCTCGGCGCGTTCGGCGCTTTCGTCCTCCTCAACGAAGCCGGCGTCAACTTCTGGGTGGCTCTGGTCGTGGTCCCGTTCGTGCTCGGCGGAGTTGGGATGGTGCTGGAGCGCTTGCTCGTACGCCGTCTGGTCGCGTTGGACCCGCTGTACAACTTCCTGCTGACCTTCGGCCTGACCCTGATCTTCCAGGACCTGCTGCGGATGAAGTACGGCTCGCAGCCCCAGCCGTATCCGCAGCCGGACGGATTGCAGGGCTCCGTCGACCTCGGGCTGTTCGGCTTCCCGGCGTACCAGGTCTTCGTGCTGGTGTTCTCCGTGCTCGTCTCGCTGGGCGCCTGGTTGCTCCTGGCCCGGACTCGCGTGGGCATGATCATCCGCGCCGCGACCGAACGGAGCGAGCTGACCAGGGCGATGGGCATCGACGTCGGACGGTGGATCTCACCGGTGTTCGGGTTCGGCATCGCTCTGGCCGCCCTGTCCGGCGTACTGGCCGCTCCGATGCGGGCCGTCAGCCCGTTGATGGGCGCCGACCTGATCATCCTCGTGTTCGCGGTCGTCGTCATCGGAGGCCTCGGGTCGATCTTCGGATCGGTCGCCGCCGGATTCCTGATCGGCATGCTGCAGGCTCTCGGCAACGTGTACGTCCCCGGACTGGCGACCACGTCGGTCTTCATCCTGATGGCCATCGTGCTGCTGTGGCGGCCGGCCGGTCTGTTCGGCCGTGAGGAGGCTGCCCTGTGACGGTATTGACGATCCGCAAACTGGCCGCGATGCCCCGGTTCTGGAGACTGGCCGCAGTACTCGGCGGGCTGGTGCTGGCGCTCGCGCTGCCATGGCTCATCTATCCGCCAGTGGCGATGGACATCATCGCCTGGGCGCTGTTCGCCGTCGCGCTCGACCTGCTGCTCGGTTTCACCGGTCTGCTCTCGTTCGGACATGCGGCGTTTTGGGGCAGTGCGGCGTACACCGCGGGCACGATCGCGATCGAGACCGGCATGCCCTTCCCGATCGCCGTACTCGGAGGCTCGGTCGTCGCGATGGCGCTGGCGGTGCCGATCGCGGTGCTCGCCGTACGCCGTACCGGTATCTACTTCGCGATGGTGACCCTGGCCTTTGCCCAGATGGTGTACTTCCTGGCGAACCAGTGGAGCTCGGCGACCGGTGGCGAGAACGGCCTGCAGGGCATCCCGAAGAACTTCTTCGGGCTGGACCTGTCCGACCCGTTCTACTTCTACTACGCCGGGCTGCCTATCGCGCTGATCGGCCTGGCGATCGCCTGGAGGGTCGTGCACTCGCCCTTCGGCCGCGTCCTCGTCGCGATCCGTGAGAACCCGGCGCGGTCGAGGTCACTCGGGTACCCGGTGGACCGATACAAGGTGATGATCTTCGTCATCTCGGCCGGATTGTCAGGGATCGCCGGCGGCCTGTACGCGATCAGTCACGGCTTCGCCTCGCTCCAGGAGGTGTACTGGACGACGTCCGGCAAGGTCGTGATCATGACAGTTCTCGGTGGTATCGGAACTCTGTGGGGCAGTGTGATCGGCGCCGCCCTGATCGTCCAAGTCGAGGACTTCGTCGCTACCTCGGGGATCAGCGTCGGTCCACTGCACGTCACCGGACCTGGATTGATCACCGGTCTGATCTTCGTCGGCGTCGTACTTCTCTTCCGCCGGGGAGTGTGGGGATCCGTCGCGCACCTGCTGCGCAACCGCCGCGGTGTCTCCGACACACGCACACTCCTCAGCGGTGCGACGGCGCCGGCCGTCGCCGAGCACGAACCAGTCACCGCACCGAAGCAGTGAGTCCACAAGTTCAGTACCGAACCTCCTATCGGTTGGCCCGAGACGAAGCGGGCGTCGATCATTTGATCGGCCGTCCACGCTGCAGAGGGAGACTGCCAACAGCACATGCCGCGCCGCTGACAATCTGCGACCGTCAGCGGTAGATCATCCGCCGAGCGGGTAGGGAATCAGTTGTCGGCGTCTCGCGGCTTTCGCGCTCCCGCGCGATGACTCGGAGCGCGATGATGAACATCGTCAGCCCGGTCAGCATCAGCAGGATCATGTCCCTTCGGTCGAATCCTCCTTGGGGTGAGGCTGCTTTATCGCTACAATTCTTGTAGCGTAAATCGTGACAGATTACTCCCGGAGGACTGGACCCATGCCCCGCAGCTCCACCGGCCGCGGCCGACCCCGGCTCGAGTCGACCGACCAGCGCATCATCCAAGCGGCACTCGAGCTACTGCGTCTGAAGGGCCCAGCCGCAATCAACATCGATTCGGTCGCGGCCCGATCCGGCGTGGCACGTACGACGATCTACCGCCGCTACCGCAGCCGCGACGAACTGATGCGCACGACCATGGAGCACCTCGTCGACCCCGCTCCACTGCCACCCGAACTCCCGGTCAGGGAAAAGCTGCGATGGGTTCTCGACCGGATCAGCGACATCCTGGAGAACCGAATCGGACCGGGCGGCACCGCCGCTGTCATCGCCAACAGCGATCCCGACTTCACCTCGGCCCTCCGGGCACGCTTCGCATCCCGGCTGGGTACGCTCACCGACCTGGTGAACGCCGACGTCGCGGAGGGTCGACTCGAGGCAGACGTCGACGCCGACACGTTGCTCGGCCTCCTGATCGGTGCCTACCTGGCCGAGGTCCTCAGATTCGGATCGCCGCGACACGGCTGGGCGGACCGCGTCCTCGAACTGCTGACTCCCGCTGTGACCCCACCCTGACACGGCCACCCGCCGCTGCCACTCGCCCAAGCCACCTGGTGGACCGAGCATCGTTCTGCCTGGACGACTGCTGTGTCCGTCGGTGTCGATGAGCGTATCGTCGAGTGTTGACGAGTCGGAGGTTGAACAGGGAGGCGGCTGTGACCGGACAGCGGATGCCCGCCGCGTTCCTCGGTCACGGCAACCCGATGAACGCGTTGACGCGCAACCGCTACACGGAAGCGTGGCGAACGTTCGGCGAGTCGGTACCGCGCCCTCGTGCCATCTTGGTGGTCTCTGCCCACTGGTACACCAACGCGACCGCCGTCACGGCGATGCCTCGACCGCGCACGATCCACGACTTCTACGGCTTCCCCCAGGAGCTGTTCGACATCGAGTACCCGGCGCCCGGCTCGCCGGAACTGGCCGAGCAGGTGGCCGACGTGTGCAAGCCGACTTGGGTAGGCCAGGACATCGACAGCTGGGGCATCGACCATGGCACCTGGTCGGTCTTGCTGCACGCCTTCCCGGATGCCCAGATACCAGTTGTCCAGCTGTCGCTCAACGCATTCAAGGACTTCGACCACCATCTGGAGCTCGGGCGCAAGCTCGCACCCCTGCGAGACGAAGGCATCCTGATCGTCGGCAGCGGCAACGTCGTACACAATCTTCGCGCGGTCGACTACCGCCAACCCGAGACCGGCTACGACTGGGCGCTTCGATTCGACGACGTCGCACGACAGACCCTGGAGAACTCCCCGAACGAAGTCGCTGCCCTCGACGGTCACCCGGACTTCGCCCGGGCAGTGCCGACCCCCGACCACTATCTGCCGTTGCTGTACATCGCCGGACTCGCCGACGGCGAACCGCTCGAGCAGCTTGTCGACGGCCACGCGGCCGGCTCGATCTCCATGGCGGCGTACACCTTGGGCCTCAAGTGCGACACCAGCGCCACCACCGGTGCAGGTCCGGCCGCAGAGCTACCCGAGGACTTGCAGGCCATCGACAGCAATCTCTGACCACTTACGCGAGTCCCGGTGCCGGACACTTCGTGGACCCCGCTACGGAGTGACGATCTTCAGTGGCCTGCCACAGCCACTGGCCGCCACAGCCCGTTGGCCACTGCCACTCGCGGAGATGTTCCAGTACTACGCCGAGAACCACGAACAGTTCACCGGCGACCGCGACCTCACAAAAGGTCCGCGAGCTCAACCCAACCCTCCAGTCCTTCGCCGACTGGCTCGCTAAGCACAAGGGCGCGCTCAAATCACTGCAAAGCTGACCGACAGCACGTTCCACCCTGGCGGGGGGGGGGCCGCCCCCCCCCCCCCCCCCCCCCCCCCCCCCCCCCCCCCGCACACCCCCCCCCCCACCCCCCCCCCCAGCCCCCCCGCCCCCCCCCCCCCGGGGGGGGGGGGCCCCCCCCCCCCCCCGCGACAGAACCGACCGATCCATACCCATCGACTCGCGACAATGACCAGGGTTTGGCAGCAGTCCACGAAGCAGCGACGGAGCAAGTTCCGACGACTCGGCCCTGAGCTCGTGACCACAGGGCAGCGGTGCCTGGCCGGGCTTCCCGACATGGACCACACCCAGCCGGAGAAGCTGCTGCGCGGCCAGGGCGCCATCGCGATGGCCGAGGCCGTCGAGGCCGTCCGCTCCTGAGAAGCAGCGCGGCGGCGTGTTCGGTATCGCCCAGCAGATGGCGACCTGCCTCGGCTCCAGCCGCGTCGCGCCCTGGGTCAACCCTGGCCCGACCCCGCGGCCGGAGTTCAACCCGCACCAGCTGGTACGACGCGGCGGCACCCTCTACAGCCTCTCCCGGGAAGGCGCCGGCAACGCCGGGCCGCTCGTCACCGCGCTCACCGTCGCCGTCGTCAAAGCCGCCGAGGACTACGCCACCACCTGCCCCGGCGGCCGCCTCCGCGGTGGCATGCTCTGGTTCCGTGGGTCGTTCTGGGATGAGTGGTCTGCGCCGAGCGGGACAGGGCGGAAGACGTCACTGCTGGCGTGCAGCTCGAGCTCGTGCGCCGCGACGATCGGATGGTGAAACATCGGAGGAACCATGAATGCAGTGGTGCGCCGGGCAGATCCGGTCCGAGACGTCGATCGACAGACCAGGCGCGGGGCCCGCAACCCGCGGCGCGGGGCGTCATCAGCGCTCATCGCAGCGCGCGAGCGGGCACATGCACCCCGACGCCGGGTAGGGTCTGCTCTCGGCCGGACGAGCGAGTCCGGCGGGGAGGAAGGAACACCAGATGTTGCGTGCCGGGGTTGCCCTGCTCGCCGTACCACTGCTGGTCAGCTGCGGCAGCTCCGCTGAGCAGAGCGTCGCGCCACCGACGGCATCGCCGATAGTCTCGGCGGCTCCCGCATCACCGGCGCCAACTCCTGCGGCGACGCCGTCACGAGCCGCATCGCCGCGGCCGACTGCCACGCCGCGACAGGACGATCTCGCGCGGCTGGTCGTCCGATCCGCCACCTTCACCAGACGATCCTCTCGGGACTGGGATCGGGAACGGGTCGGTCCGTTCGACGCCGAGCGGTTCGTCAGCAAGCTGTCCGGGACGCCGGAGGAGGATCGAAAGCTGCTCGCCCGGACCGGATTCGTCCGCGGCTACGTCAGTATCCGCATGTCGTCCGACGACCGACGACTGGTTGTGTACTTGTACCGGTTCCGTTCTCATGAGGGCGCGGTAACCCTCCAGGACCGCTTCTGGGACCAGTACGAGCACGGCGATACGTTCACGGTTCGGGGAATCTCCCGCACCTGGACGGATTCAGGACTCTTCAAGAAGTCGTCTCCCACCCGCTTCACGGCAACTGCGAACGCGAACTTTGTCGTCGGCAACGTCCTCGCCCAGGTGTCGGTGACCGAGTCAAGCGAGACCAGCGAAGGCCTCCGCCCCGACACCCAACTCGCCGCCACCATTTCGAAACTCCAGCACGATCTCCTCAAGGCCGCCGGCTGATCCGTCAACCGCAGCGGATGGCCGCGGAGACATGCGCGCAGGTCCTCGCCGGGTGCGAGCAGGCGGGGGCCGGACGGCTGTGCGCCGGCCAAGCTCGGCTCTCCGCAGACTGTTGCTGAGAGCACCTTCGAGCGGTTGAAGTCCCGTCGTGCTACCCTGCCGGATGGCTCGACACCTTGACGGCACCGCGTTCTCCAAAGATCCTCCAATCCCCAGCATGGTCGTAGCAATGATGGTGGCCTCCTCGGGCTCGCACTCTTCGTGGGTCGATGCGCAAGGTGCGCAGAAAGAGACGGCCGCTGGGCTGACGCGGGTGTTGAGAAGCGATCGTTTCTTAACACCCCGACCCGACAACCCGGCTGATGTCGATGTCCGAAACCGTCTGCACGGGTCCAGCGCTGCGAAGTGCCGGTTGCAGGCGAGTGCGAGTCATGGCGGTGTACCGAAGTGGCCTGCGTTGGCGTCACAGCTCGTGACTGTTGAGGCAACACGGACCAGGATGCATCCCAGGACGTGTACATCCTGTCTAGGGCCCGACGACAATGGGCGGCCGCTCTACCCCGCCTTCAGGTCGAGGCCGATGCCGGACGGGGCCAGTAGGGTCAGCTGGTTGTAGTCGATGGTGTAGGAGACCGCGGGCCCGAGGGTGGCCAGCATTGCGGCCTGGACCTCGGCGGTTTCGGATGTGCAGGTGTGGGCGGTGGTGGCGACGTCGCTGAAGCTCAGTTCTGTGTTGTTGCGGGTGATGGTGCCGGAGAGTTCGTTGCATCCCGTCCAGCCGGTCAGACGCTCGCCGTCGAGGGTGATCCAGGCCTGCTCCGCGTGATAGCGGTGGTGGCGCACGTCGGCGTTGGTGATGGTGGTGACGACCTCCCACCTGATCCCGTCGAGCGGGAAGTCGGGTTCGGCGACCTTCCGGTCCAGCAGCGTGATCGTCGTACCGCCTGAGGTCAGGGTGAGCTCGTCACCGTTCAGCCGCCAGGAGGGTTTGCTCGTCAGGAATGTCTTCAACCATTCCTCCTGATCCCGTAGCGGCGGTTGGCAGCCGACCTGGGTGCCGCCGAGTCCGTCGATCCACAGGCTCCCGTCGGCCAGCAGTTCGCCGGCTGCGACGGCTGTGCCCATGCGGTTGCAACCGACGTGCGCTCGCACGACGTCGTACACCCGTGGCCCGTCCGCGTTCTTGTTGGGCACTCGCGCGAACTGGAGCCGGATACGCGTCTTCGGCACCAGCTGCTTGGGTTCGCCATCCTCAGTGACTGCGGTGGACAGATACGCCTTGCCCATCGGCGTACTGGCCGATCCGTCCAGTCGCCCGATCGCGGATCGGAACTCGCGCAGTCGGTCCAGGAGTACGCCGGCCCCGCCGGCCGCCTGGTCCTGGATACCTGACCGGTGTAGGGAGAACCGGCCGTCCGGTTCGACGCGGATCATCGTGCTGGCTCCGTATGTGGGGACCTGCTCGCGGAGGTGGTCGGCGTCGATGATCACGGTTTCGGCCGGGAACTGCGCACGGGCTTCGGCGGCGGAGGCGGCCGGAGCTTCGCCGGTCCGGTTGGCGCTACTTCCATACAGGAAGGGGAAGCTCGTCCACAGAAACGCCAGTCGCCCCCAGGAGCCGTCGAAGAACAGCATCCAGCCGTCCTGGATGGCCGGCGCCAGCCACTCGGGCATCGTCGGGTCCGACCGAATCGGCGCCAGCACGGAGATTCGCTCGGCGAGAGCGAAGTCGATCGCGGCGAGAGTGTCGGTCCCGACGTCGAGGTACCGGAACAGCTGATCGTGCGCGGCTTCCGAGTGGACCGAGATTCCGACCGGCTGGTCGACTGGGCGATCCTTCAGACGATTGATCGCACGGGCATCACGAGCCACCACGCCGTACGTCATCGGACTGGGCCTGGTCACCACAACAGCCACACCACCACGCAGTACCTCAACCGCCCGAAGTTCCGCACGATCGAGCTCAGGCAGGTCCATCTCCGACATACCCCAAGTATCGGCTGGGTGAAGGCGGGCGGACCATCGCGGGAGGGCAGCAGAAGATGCCGCTCGCAAGCTATGGGGTCCTGGCTGGACGGTTCCGGCGCCGCCAAGTTGGGCCGCAATCACCTTCGACAACGCGTACGTACCGGATCGGTCGATGCGAGCCGACCGGCTCGTTCCCCCCGCTCACCCGGGCGACACCACCGACCTCACCGGGATCGCTCCCGCGGTGGTCATCACGCCCGAGCTCGACCGGTTGCACGCCGAGGGCAAGCGGTACGCACGACGGCTGCGCGAAGCAGGCGCGTTGGTCGAGCATGTCGACGTCCCACAAGCCGATCACGGATATGACATGAACGACGCCGACAAGGCCTGCCAGAGCTACGCACTGATCGCCCGCTACGTCAGAAGCCACTGAACGCGCCGCTTAGGAAGTGGTCAGAACATGGTGTTGTCGTTCTGGGAGGTCGGTGGTACGACCTGGAGGACGTCCCAGTGTTCGACGATCTTTCCGTTCTGGTCGAAGCGGAAGATGTCGATGCCCGCATAGTCTTCGTCGGGCCAGGTCTGGTGGCAGTGCACGACGACGTGGTCGCCTTCGGCGAAGGCGCGCTTGTAGGTGACGTGCTTGCCGGGGTACTCGGCCGCCATGCGCTCGAAGTAGTCGACGAACGCCTGCTTGCCGTCGCCGACATGCGGATTGTTCTGGACGTAGGTGTCGCCGACGTACCGCTCGATGGCCTCGCCAGGGCGGCACTCGTTGAACATCAGGTCGTGGCCCCGAGGCATCCGATGCCTCGGGGCCACAGAGTTGAGCCCTTCTTCAGCGTCAGTGGCGGCTACCGATTCAGGACGTTGACAACCGCGGTCGCCTTGACCGAGGTTCCAGCAACGGTTCCGAGCACGATGAACCAGCCCTCCTTGCCGACCATGTCTGAGGTAACTGGTTCCCAGGTCACATCGACCGATCCGGTCGTGCCGTCACTGTAGACGGCCTCGGTCTGGGCAGGCAGCGATGGAAGGTCGCCGACCTTGGTATCGACGGCAACCGACTTGAAATCGACGATTGCCTTTGGCTTCTGTACCTCGAACACGCCGAACTCGGCCAACCCGCACTCTGCACCGCTCGGGTTGTTGTAGGTGTTGTCCGGATCGATGGTGAATTTCACCCAGCTTGTCTTGACGGGAGTGTCGAGTGTCACGATGTTGTCCGGCTGGCCGTCCCATTTGAGTCCGGTGATCGTCTTGCTGCCGCCTTCCCACTCCAGCACGCCTTCGACGATCTGGTTGACGTCATGGCCGCGGTCGACCAGGTTGACGCGGTCGATCTCCACGGGTGACGGGAACTGGAGCTTGATCCACGGGGTCCGGTCGGTCTGCTTCGCGGCCCAGGACGTAGCTTTGTTGCCGTCCGTCGCCTTCGTCCCCAGGTAGCGGTCGTCCTGGTTGTTGCCGTCCGGGACACCGTTTCGGTCGCGGACGGAGGAAACCGTGACCGTGGCCGTGGCCGCGATATTGCTGCTTTGGGCCACGATCGTCGCCGGGCTGGATTCCACTGCCACTCCGTCCAGGGTCACGACCGCTTTGGCGGTCGCCTGGAACGCGGTGGCGACAGGTTCCTTCAACACGATGGTGTTGCTTCCCGGTACGGCTTGCAGTCTGTTGTCGCTGAGCACGTACTCGGTCTTTGCCTTCGACAGGTTGGCCTTCTCGCCGGTGCTCAGAGTTCCCTCGATCGATCCGACGATTGGTTCGTTCACCTCGATGGAACTGCTACTCAACGCGAGCTTCACGCCTTTCAGGAACACCGGGAAGGACATCCGTCCGTCCGCATCCACGTCGACGTAGACGTAGTCGCCGGCGCGGTAGCCGCCCAGCTCCGCGGTGACGTTGATCCGTGCCCTGCCCGCCCCGGCCGACGACAACACCTTGTCCGCACCGACGGTCACGACGGACGAGGTGTCGCTGGTGATCGTGAGCTCGGCGTCTTTCAGGTCAACAGGTGCACCGAGAAAGGAGGAGCCCTTCACGTCGATCGTTGCCGTCTGGCCGTCCGCGGCGGCTTGTGGGTGAAGCTCGAGAGTGCCCAGGGCCGTCAGGTCTCGCAACGACTGCAGTCGGACTTCGAGTACGTCGATCGGACTGCCGTCCTGGCCGCCACCCGGGAAGGAGATTCGGACGTACCGGGCGTGCACGCTGGGCTTCGCGGGATCGACCGGATAGTTGTAGTACAGGCCTTCCTGTTCCCACGCATACAAGGTTGTGTTGCTGCGCGGAACAGCCAGTGTGTTCCTCGAGGTCGGCAGCCCGGCGCCGGACAATGTGGTCGTTTCGTTGCCGGTGGTCCAGTGGGAGCCGTCGGCGCTGTACTCGATCTTCACCTTCTTCGGCACGTTGTAGTACGTGACGTTGTCGGCGTTCGGCATGTGGTGGTTGAAGAAGATGTTGACCCGCGAGAGGTCCTGCATCGTGCGCAGGTCGTAGGTGATGCTCGGATTCTCATCGCCTGCCGGCGCCCGCCACTTGGCGAGGTTGCCGCCGGTCGTGTCGTTGATCGTTCCGTCGGACAGCAGCCTCGCATGGCCGGTGTCGGTGCTCACCTTTGGCGTAATTCCGGCGGCGGAATTGGCGGCCGGAAGCAGCGTGATGTAGTTCCGGGTCGACGTGTAGGTCTTCCCGTTCACCGTGACGTCGGCCCAGTAGCTGTACATCGTCGGGCTGGAAACAGTGCCGGTGAACCGCATCGTGTTGCCGTTGACAACGAACGGAGTTCGGTCGGCGGGCACCTCGGTGACCACGACCTTCCCTGTGGGGTTGTCACGCTTGCCGTCGACCGTCGCATAGTGGTACTTGACGTTCGAGGCGTCGAGGATGTCGATCTCGCCGCCCTTCTGGGTGAAGCCCTTGAACGTGACCGGAATGTCCTTGTTGGTCGGGAACTCTCCCCAGAACTGCGCACCGTTGGTGAACATGTTCACGCCGACAACGGGAAGGGTGGTCGAGATCGCACGGTTGTGCACCTTGACCGGATAGGTGTCGGTCCGGACCTGCGGCGGATTCACGCCGTCGTCGTAGGTTGCCGTTGCGGTGATGGTCGCGGCGCCGTCACCAACGGCCGTGACCAGGCCGGTTGCCGCGCTGACAGTCGCGACCTGCTGGTTGTCGCTCGTGAATTTGAGCCGGGCCGGCGCGAACACGTTCGTGTAGTTGTTCATGTAGCTCTCGGCGCGAAGCTGCAGGGTCTCCGGCGAGGTCTGGCTGCTGAAGAGCTTGACGCTCGTCAGCTTGTAGTTTCTGACCGGGTTCTGCGTCGAAACCTTGAGGACGGTGTCAACGGGATCGGCGACCAGGTCGCTTGTGTCGATGGAAATGTAGTACTTCTCGTTCACCTTGGCCGTGGTGAAGGGCAGCGCCACACCCTTGTTCAGCCACTCGACCTTGTCGACCGGATAGTCGAACGGCCCGATCTGGCGCAGCTCGGCCTGACCGGTGAATCCCGTCTTCGCGACGCCGGCGATCTGGTTCTTGATCATGTGCATGTAGACGTACTGGTCGCGGGCCATGGCGTAGCCCCAGTCCGGCCCTTGGCCGTGCGCGATCGCCTTTTGCGGGTCGGTGTACCAGCCGGGCTTGAGGGTGTAGTCCATGGTGTACGGCGTGGTGCCGTACATCGACTCGCGCAGATCGGGTCCGCGCTCGTTGTCCATCCACCTCACGATCGAAGTCCGCATGTCCGACAGTTGCTGCGAGGAGATCGGCACCATCGAGAAGATGTTCGTGTTGTCCAGGTTGCTGCTCAGATTGTCCATGCCCCGGGTCACGGTGATGGACGAGTCGTAATTCATGACATAACCGTGACCGTACTGGTTGATGAGTTCCTTGGTGGCTTCGATCCAGTTGTCACGTTCGTTGCCCTTGGCGTACTGCGTCCAGACGTCCAGCGCCGTCGTGTACGGGTCGTTCCATTCCTCGTGGGCAACCTTGCGGCCTTGCCGGAGGATCCCGGTACGCCAACCGCCATCGTTGTACGGCTCGCTGTTCCAGAACGGACGCTCGTACAGGGTGATGTCCTGATCGCCGGTCTGCGCGTTGGGGTTCGAGTCGATGAGCACCCGGTCGTTGTAGTTGCGGGCGGAACTCCACGCGACGTCGGGGTTGGAATAGCTCTCCGGTCCCCCGTCGGCGAACACGTACCACGGGTCGTATCGGGCGACCAGACCCTGGATGTCGCTCTCGAGGATCTCGGATCCTTCGTACAGCGACGACACGTACACGCCGAACTTCAACCCGTAACGCTCTGCAGCCTGCTTGGCCTGCATCACCCGGTCCCGCACGTGCCAACTGCCGTCGGCGGCCTGGAACAGAGCGTTGTACTTGTACAGCTTGTTGCTGTTGTCCGGGGTCAGGTTGGCGTTCGGCGATGGCCAGTAGTAGATGGTGTTCTGCAGGCTCTCGGTCGACAGCAGGGTCATGCCCATCTCTTTGGCTGTCTGTGCCCAGTCGTCGTAGTTGAAGTTCGGGTCGTACAGGTTCGGCATCGTGCCGGTCGTGTGGGACAGGGCCGACATCTTGCCGTCGATGAACCAGTCGACCGGGTTCTTCTTGACCGTGATGGTGTACGGCTTCGTCGTCGTGGCGCCGTGGCCATCGGTCACCTTGACGGTGAACGTGTAGTCCTTCTGTGATGCGCCGTGGGCGCCGTCCGAGACGGTGCCCCCGATGTGACCGTCGGATGCGAGCGTCAGGCCGGGCGGCAACTGGCCACCGGCAAGCGTCCAGGTGTAGCCGGGACTCCCGCCGGCCGCCTGGAAGGCGAAGGGAGACGCCTGCGGCGCGATGCTCGACGTGTTCCGGTTGCCGTCGATGGTTGCCACCATCCCGACATACGGGTTCTCGTCGTAGGCGTACGGCAGCGTGTTGGACGGGTAGTCGTTCGCCGGGACGTCCGCGTTGCGCGCGTCGAACGCGCTCCGGTCAACGCTCAGCCCCTCGGTGACGATGGTCAGCTGATCGTTGGCCACGTTCGGTCCGGTGACCGAGTACGTGAGCCCGGAAACAGTGTTGCCGGAACCGTCGCTGAGCCTCGTATAGAAACCAAGGAAATTCTTTCTGGTACCAGGGTTCTTGTGCTGCATCTCGATCAGCAGCTTGTTCCAGCCCTGGTGCAGCTGCACCGGGTATCTCGTACCGCCCTTGCCGACCCGGCTTGGGACGCGGTCCTGTTGCCCGACCGCGGCGTCGTTGGCGAAGAGCCGGTACAGACCCGATCCACCGACCTGCCACTGAACTGTTTGCGCGACAGGACTGTAGACGTAGCTTGCGGCCAGAACCCACTTGTCGACGGTCGGCCGGCCCTGCTTGACGTCGAAATAGCCCATCAGGTCGTTGTAGTCGTCGTAGTTCCGGTTGAAGATGCGGTCGTCGAAGTACTGCCAGGTGGATGTTTCGCTGCCGTTCGGACCAACCAGGGACGTGCCCAGGGCGGGAACGACGGGAGCAGCAGACTGCTCCACCACCGGATCGGTGTAAGGACCCGACACCGCCCACTGGTTCAGGTACGGCGCGTTTCCAGTCGTCTGAGCCGCACGGGCCTGCGGCCCAGACAGAACGCTGCCGGCGGCCGCAAGTGCGAGCACAATCGCAGCTGCCACGACGCCGGGCAGGATCTTTCGTCGTCTCCTCACGCTACCTCCTTGTTTGTCGAGATAATCGATGCCCGACCGCCGGGGACCTCGCCAGCCCATCCCGACGGTCGACTCTCGGGATTCTTCTTGAGCGGTGCGCCGCCTATTGATGGCAGCGGTCAACTGCAAGACCCAACCGCCTCACGACGTCAGCGAAACCACGGTGCCGGTGCGCCGCGCCTCCTCGGCTGCGAACACCACCCGGTGGCTCGCCATGCTCTGAGCAATGCTCGTCGAGAGCGCCTCGGGCGTGGCATTTCGAAGCGCCGAAATGAACTCCTCGACCAGCCCGGCGTCGCCGCCGCCGTGCCCACTCGCCGCCGCAAAGCCGAGCGCGTCAGTGTCGTACTCGGTGGTTTTTAGCGTCCGGAAGTCGTACACGCTGATCATCTGCCCGTCGCCGGTGATGTGCCCGGCGGTGCCGAAAATGCGAGTCTTGCGGTTCGCGGCCTCACAGAAGGCCGAGAGCGTGAAGCTCGCGAGCCGCCCGTCAGTGAACTCGAGTTGCACGGTCTGGTGGTCGACGACGTCGTTGTCGCAGAGATACGCGCATCGCCCCCACGAACCGGTTTCGAGCGCCCGGTCGATCGCCTCCGGCGCCACCTCACCCGCCATGACGAGCGCGTTGTACTCCTCGGGCGAGCCCGGGTTGTTCAGCCCGCTGCGATAGAACCGCACCGCCGAGTAGGCACAATCCGGTTCGACCGCACAGCTCACACAGCGGTCGGACGCTCCGGTCGGACGCGACTCTGGCCGAAAATGCCCGAGCGATCCGAATGACGTCACCCGCTGAACCGGCCGACCCATGATGTAGAGCAACCAGTCGATGTCGTGACAAGACTTCGCCAGCAACAGGCTGTTGGTGTCGGCCGACCGACGCCAGTTGCCCCGCACAAACGAGTGCGCGAAGTGCAGGTGCCCGATCGGCTCGAGGTGCTCGATCTGCATGATGTCGCCGATGGCGCCGCTGTCGATAAGTTCACGAAGTTTCCGCGTGTACGACGTGTACCGCATCACGTGGCACACGGTGATGCTGACACCGTTCTCGGCGGCAGCGGCCTCGAGGTCGTCGCAATCGGCCTGACTCGTCGCGATCGGCTTCTCGAGCAAGATGTCGTAGCCCGCCTCGGCCAACGCCACGCTCGCCTCGCGGTGATCTCGATCGAGCAGGCTCACGATGACGGCGTCAGCGATGCGCGGTTGCGTGAGGAGTTCGCGCCAGTCCGAGAAGACCTGCGCAGTCGGAAATTGGCTGATGACGCGGGCCGTCGTCGTCGGGTTCGGCTCGGCAATTGCCACGATTTCGACGCCGGGGATCGCGGCTGCGGCCGTCGCGTACGCCTGCCCGCGCATTCCGGCTCCAGCCACGGCAAGACGGATGCCTCGCGCCGAGGCGCGGAGACGATTATCCCTTTGTTGCTCCACCGAGCAATCCCTTCACAAAGTATTTCTGCAAGAAGATGAACAAGATGAGAATCGGAATCGTGGCGAGCACCATGTACGCGAACACCGCGCCGTAGTTCGAGACGTGTTCGCTGATTTGGCGGTACATGCCGACGGTGATGGTGCTTCCGTTGGCCGGGCCAAGAATGATCAGCGGGGTAATGAAGTCATTCCACAGGCCGACCGCAACGAAAATGATGACGCTCGCGCCGGCGGGGCTCAGCAATGGGAACACGATCGACCAGAACGTACGGACCGGTCCAGCACCATCCATCGCCGCGGCCTCTTCGAGCTCTTTCGGGATGGTTCGCATGAACCCCGTGAACACCAGCACGCCGAACGGCAGGCTACCGGCCACGTAGAGCAGGATCAGCCCGAACACCGAGCCAATCAACCCAAAATCTCGCATCATGCGCAGCAACGGGAGCAACGTCGTGGCGGGCGGGATCATGAGGCCTAGTGGAATGATGACCCACAGCATCTTGGCGAACCATCCGGTTGACCGCACCATGTAGTGCGCCATCATCGCAGCGATCATGGTCGAGAGCAGGGTGCCGACGACGGTGATTTGAACACTGTTGATCAGGCCGGTCCAGAACAACCCGTCCGGGCGGGTGAGGACATCGACGAAGTTTCGCCAGGTCAACGGCATGGTCGGTAGGCCCGGGTACCGGTAGATGGCGTCCTGCGTCTTGAACGCGTTCAGGACCATGAGGTAGATCGGGTAGATGAACAGAGCAGTCACGACCAGCGCGATCAGCGTGCGCGTCAGCCCAGCGCGACCGGCTTCGATCTGGCTGTTGATCTGCCGACGGCCCCGGGGAGTAGGGCCGGTGCCGGCGGCGCCTCCGCCGCCGCTGGTGCGGCCGGTGCCGGCGCTCGTGCGGCTACCTATGCCGGTGTCCACGGTCACAGGTCCACCTCCCTGCGGCGCATAATTCGAATAGAGAGCAACGAGATCGCAGCGATGATGAGGAACATGACAGCGGCCTTTGCGGCGCCGTAGCCCACCGCACCGGCGTCGATACCGGTTCGCACGACGTCGAATGCGAGCGTCGAGGTCGTGCCGACGCCCGGCCCGCCGTTCGTCATGACTTTGACCTGGTCGTAAATCTTGAATCCGCCGATCATCGACAGGACGGTCATGATGGTGACCGACGGGGCAAGCAGTGGCCAAGTGATGGTGCGGAACCTCCTGAGGGGCCCAGCACCGTCGATCGAGGCGGCCTCGAGCAGTTCCTTCGGAATGCTCTGCAGCCCGGCGAGGTACAGGACGACGCACGTGCCAACGGCCTGCCATGCGGTGATCCATCCAACGCTGTACAGCGCGAGCGACGGATCAGAAAGCCATCCGGGCGGGTTGGTCACCCCGAACGACCGCAGCGATGCGTTGACCAACCCGTCGTCTTTCAGCATCTGTTGCCAGATCACCGCGACGACCACCGACGACAAGATGACGGGAATGAAGAACACCGCACGCATCACGTTGAACGCCCACCCCACGCGGTCGAGCAGAACGGCAATCCCGAGGCCAAGCGCGTTCGGCACGACGATGCAGATCAGGGCAAGGATCACCGTGTTCTGGAGCGTCTGCAAATAGGCCGGATCGGTGAACAACCGACCATAGTTGTCGAACCACACGAACGATGTGGTGGGTCTGTAGGCGTCCTCGTTGGTGAAGCTCGACCAGAGCGCGACCAGCAGTGGCCAGAGGACGAACACCGCGTAGAGCACGGCGCCGGGGAGCGCAAACAAGAGGAAGTGAAGAGGATTGCGCGGAGCCGACTGGTGCTTTTTCTGCGTTTGCATACGTGAGGCCTTTTCGCGACGAGGGGATGGGCCGTGCCGGCACCATCCCCTCACTCGGGTTGAGGTGGTACGGCTACTTTTGCGCCGCAGCGTATTGCTCGTCGAGGTACTGCGCGAACTGCTCAGGCGTTTTCTTGCCTGTCAGCAGGTCGACATTCGCCGCAGTCATCAGGTCCGAGAATCCCGGCGGCAGTGCACCATCACCAGTGATGTTGGCCCAGGCGGGAACCGTCGCATCGGCTGCAACAGCCGCGTCGTAGGCCTTCACCGTTTCCTTGTAGACCGCACCGACATTGTCGGGGAACTTATAGTCCTTGATCGTCACGATATCCCCGTCGGTGATGACTCCCAAGTCACGGTTTTGCCTGTCGGTAGCGAATGCCAACGACCACTTCTTGGCGAGCTCCACGTCCTTCGACTTCGCATTCACGTTCATTCCCGCGCCGCTGACGGTCGGGAAGGCCGCCTTGCCGGCATCGCTCGGCCAGCCGAAGACACCAATGTTGGTCAGCTTTGCCTTGTCAGCGGCGGCCGCAAACCACGAACCCATCGGGTACATCGCAGCCTTGCCGGCGAGGAACGCCTGCTCGAGGTCAGCGTAGGAGCGCGTCATCGCGTCTTTGTCGCCATACCCGTTCTGGGCGAGGTTCTGCACCTTCTTGGCCGCGGCGACAAACACAGGGTCAGTGAACTTCACCTCGCCCTTCGTGCGTTTGAGGAACCAGCCCGGGTCAACGGTGAGGACGTCGGCGGCAACCGCAGACACCAGCGCGAAGGTGGTCGCCCAGGTGTCTTTGCCGCCGCCACCGATTTCGAACGGGGCGATGCCGGCCGCCTTCAACTTCGCGCAGTCATCGAGCAGCTCCGAGTAGGTTTTCGGCGCCTCGCTGATGCCGGCCTTCGCGAAAAGGTCCTTGTTGTAGTACACCAGCGGAATCGCCTGCGCGCCGACGGCGATGCCGTAGAACTTGCCGTTGATCGTGCCCGACGTGAAGTCGGTGACTCCGGCCTTTTCCATCTCGTCGCGGGTGTACTCAGCGAGCATGCCCTTCTGCGCAAGGCCGTTCGCGATCCCCGTCGCGAAGATGTCAGGTGCCTGTCCAGACGCGAACAGCTGCTGCGCGTAGGCCGGGGTATTCTCGCCGACGACCTTCTTGATCGTGACGCCCGGCACCTTCTCGGAGGCGCGAGCGATCGCGTCATCCCAGTACTTCGCAGTGAGGTTCGGCGTTTCGGAAACGAGGAAGGTCAGTGTGACCTTGTCGCCGGAACTGGAGGGCTCCGAGCCGCTAGCTGTGCACCCGGTGAGGGCTAGAGCCCACGCGGCAACAGTGGCCATCAACACGGACTGCTTGGTACGCCGTCGTGTACGCATTTTGTCTCTTTCGTGGTGTTTTGGCGCGCGTGTGCCAACTGAGGCGTCAGCGTCGCGCGGTTATCCAGATTCCCTGTAATGCACCGTCTGGGTGCTGCTAATGTCGGTCGCCAAATTCAAGCGGCCCTGTCGAGTTGTTCCTCGATGACGTCCGGCAGTCCGACGCCGGGTTCGGTCGGTGCCGCGACGGTGCCGTCGGGTCCGATGCAGTCCTCGGTCACGATGGGGTTGCTGGTCACCAGCGACTCGTAGTAGCTGGTGTTTGCGATCGCCATGCACAAGTGGCGGCTTTCCGGGCCGCCGCCGTGCACCTCGGCCCTGAGCCTGAAGGCGTCCGCAAGGTGCGCGATCCGCAGCGCACCGGTCAGGCCGCCCTTGTAGCGGGCACTCGTGCGAACGTAGGTCGCGCAGCCACTCGCGACGAAGTCGCCCATGTTGTAGTGGGCGCCGTCCGAGGTTTCCCCGACCAGCAACGGAATGGACACGCGCTCGCTCAGCCACCGGTACGCCGTGATGCTGAACTCACGCATCGGCTCCTCGTACCAGCGGTACCCCGCGTCGCCGAGGGCACGGCCCAGGTAGACGGCGTCCGCGAGATCGAACCCGGCCGAGCCGTCGTACATCAACTCGACCTTGTCGCCGACATGCTCGCGCAGCGCGCAAGCGAGCTCCGCGTCACGCCGCGCGTCGCCCCAAGCGTGCAGCTTGATCGCGGTGAATCCCCGCTCCAGGCACTGGTCGGCCACCTCGAGGAACTCCCCGACCGTCGCAAAGGTGGTCGTCGACGCGTACGCCGGGATGCTGCGCCGGAACGTACCCATCAATTCGTGCACCGGCATGCCCGCCCGCCGGCCGGCCATGTCCCACAGCGCCACGTCGACCAGGCCCAGCGCATAGATCGGAAACTCCTCGATGCGGTCCAGCTCCCAGACTGCATGCCACAACAGCTCACGGTCAGCCGCGTCTCGACCGAGCAGCGCTTCGGCCAGCAATCGGCGAGTGATGTCACCGACGATCGCCCCGTGCGGGTCGAACGCCCGACCCTGCGCACCGTCGTCGGTCGTGATCACCAGCACCGCACCCGTGCTGTCGCCCGCCGGCGAGCCCGGCAGACCCTCCCGCCATCGAAACGCCGGACGCGCGGCCGGGATCACAACCGGACGCACGTCCACGCTCGCTATCCTCACTTGTCTTCCCATAAGACGTCATAACAGCACATGTCTAACGACAGGACAAGATGTGGAGTAGACTTACCTGAGACTTCGACTGGAAGGTGAGCGGGTTGCCAATGAGCACCAATTCCGGACTCCGCAAGGGCGAACGCGTGTCGCGGCGATCGCTGCGTCTGGCCACGACGGTTGTAGAGGACCTCATCGACGCCGTGGTGAGCGGTCGCCTCACGGCGGGCGAGGCGCTGCCCGGCGAGCAGGCGCTCTGCGACGAGTTCGGCGTGAGCAGGATCGTCATCCGGGAGGCGCTTCAGTCCCTGCAGCAGCGAGGCATGGTGACCATCCGGCAGGGCCATGGCACAGTCGTCGCGCCGATGACACAGTGGAACCCGCTGGACGATGACGTCCTCGACGCGCGAATCCGCCACGACAACTCACTCACCGTGCTGGACAACCTGGTACACGTTCGCGTCGCACTGGAGTCTGAGATGGCCGCCGCGGCGGCCAGCCGCCGCTCCGACGCGCAGGCAGCCGAACTGCGACACCTGATCGAGCAACTGAGCAACGCTCTCAACGACCCCGCCCGCTATCTCGACCTCGATCTACAGTTCCACGACGCCGTCATGGCACTGTCCGGCAACGACATCGGGCAGGCCATCGCCGCAAGCTTCCACGGCCACGCCCGAGACAGCAGGCGGTACTCAGGAACCACGCCCACCGACAAACAACTGCGACACGCACAGACCGGCCACACCGCGATCGCAGCAGCGATCGAGGCCGGCGATCCCGAGGCAGCGCGCACCGCAATGCGCACACACATCCTCGAAGCCTGGCGCATCAAGACCAACTCCCCCGATGCCCGGCCGAGCCAGACCTCGTAGCCGTACTGGTCCTCGGAGGAATTGGGCCATGGAAGGACGTCACCGATGAGCAGGTTCCGTCCGGTGGTCCTGGTGAGCGTCTTGCGCGAGGGTCAGGAGGATGCCTACGAGGCCGCTCACCAACGAATCCCAGCGGATCTCCACGCGTCCCTCACCGGAGCCGGCGTAAGGGACTGGGCGATTTGGCGCGACGGACGGACGCTCCTCCATCTTGTCGACGTGGATGACTTCGCCCTTTTGGAGCAGAGGTTGGCCGGTGACCCGGTCAATGATCGCTGGCAGGCGGAGATGGCAGTTTTCGTCGAGCGCTTCGAAGAGGTCGCGGCGATTCCCGTGCTCTCCGCACCGGCCTTGGTCTGGTCGATGCGGCTGCAGGAAGCAAGCGACACCGGGCGAGCTCGGGCAGCTGAACAAGGTGGTGCTGGAGTCGGCGAGGAACGAGGAGATGACCGAGCACCTCGGCCATGAGACATGGCCAGCCGGTCGCGGGCTACGTCCGCAACGGGGCCCGTTCCAAGACCGTGCTGACCGAGAACTCCGGCGCGGTCGAGATCGACGTACCGCGGGACCCGGCGGCGGCGCGGGGATGCTGGGGCTTTCAGGCGAGGGCGGGCGGGAACGTGTCGGCAAGCCCTGGGCCGGATCTCGGTTCAGATTGGCCGAGGACTTATGTGGCGGAGCCGGAAGCTTCTCCGGCAGTCGCTGTCCCACTTCCTGCCGACCGACCTTCGCCAGGTGGAGGAAATCCTCGAGTGCCGTCGCTTCGTCGAGACCACTACGACGCAGCTGGCAGCGCAGCCGGGCCACCCCGCCGCACGTGAAGTCGCTCCGCGAAGCCGCGCAACTGACTGCCGACGCCGCGCAAGCCGGGGACCTCGAGTCCTTCAACTGTGCCGACGAGAAGTTCCAGGGCGCGATCGGCAGGGCGTCGTCCAGCATGTTCCTGTGCACAGCAGCATCTGGATGTCGCGGTGGCGATCGCGGCAGGTGACGAGCTGCGCCGCGGCCCTGATGGCGGAACACATCGACACCACACTCGAGCAGTTCGAGCAGGAGATCAACAGCCGCCTCTTTCCCGCACACAGCACTCCACGACCGGCGCCGCAGCACCGGGCGAAACCTGAGGCCGCGTTGCTCGGTCGGGTCAGCGCCCCGCCAGGCTCTGGCTGGGGCGAGGCGCTGACCGTCGCGGTCGTCACAGTTCCGCGGCCGCCTTACCTCCCGTTGATGGCCACCTCGAGGAGGTCCGCCGTCGAGCCGTTCGATCCGCCGTCGAAGACCAACCTGACGTACTGGCCGTGCGCATTCACCGGGTACTGGTTGTAGTAGCCGAAGTACGCCGTGCCGGTCGGGCCGTTGACGGTACTGACATCGCTCCAGCTCGCTCCGTCGAGGCTGGTCTGAATCTTGAGCGTCTTGGGCGTGTTCAGATACCGCTGGTTCAGCGAGTTGAAGTTCACGTTGATGTTCGCGATATCGGCCGGTGCCGGCAGCTTGTACTGGATCCAGGCCGGTTCACCCCCCGCAACGGACCACTTCGAGCTGTCGAAGTTCCCTGCGTCGATGGCCTTTCCGTCGGTCAGGTTCCTCAGAGCCTCCGGGTCGTGGCTGGCGGAGGCTTCGGCCGTCTTGGCCAGGTTGCGATACGGCTGGAGGTCCAGGAAGACGCGGTTGGTCGTGAACATCTTGCCGTCGAGAGTGATGTCTGCCCAGACGACGCCTCTTGTGAGCTTTTCGACCTGCGGAGTGACGATCTTGTTCTTCTCGAACTTGAAGGTGTCCACTTCCTTGATGGCGACCGGCGTGTAGTTGCTGCCGCCGGCGAGATCGACGATACCGCCGTGCCATCTGATCTGGGCCGCGTCCAATCCGATCGCTCCACCTTTGGCCGACGTGCCTTCGAGCTCATACCGAAGCCCGTCGGTCAGGCCGAACTCGCCATACGTCTCTTTTCCACCGACCAGCAGGGATGCGCCGATCAGGTCCTCGCCGACGTAGACAACCTGACCCTTGACCCTGACCTTCAACGCACCGCGCTTCGTCACGCCCTCATGGGTGCCGGACACCGTGATCGTGGTTGTGCCGTCCGACACCGGAGTCACGATTCCCGAAGGACTGACCTGCGCCACCCCAGGATCGGTGCTGCTGTAGGTGACCGCAGAAAGGTTGGCCTTGAGGGCAGGGAACGTCATGTATCCCTCGGCCTTGACTCGCAGCACTCCGGGTGCCAGCCGCTCGCCGCTCGCGACGACGTTGGTCAGTCGGTAGTTCCGCATCGGGTTGTCGGTCACGATCTTGATGATCGTGTCGATCGGATCTTCCGCGACGTTGGCAAGGTTGACAGTGAGGCTGTCGCCCTGCTGGCTGAACGACGTCACCGGGACGTCGCTGTTCAGCCAACTCACCGAGGTCACCCGATCGTTGACCGGGCGAATCGTCAGAGATCTTCCCTTGATCGCGTCGAACCCCTTCTTGCCGTCGGGGCCTTTGATGATGTGCAGATAGATGTTGTTGTCCCTGGCAGTCGCGTAACCCCACTGCGGTCCGGTCGTGGTGTTCGGGAACGCGAACTTCTCGTAGTTCCCCCGCCCGTCGTCATCGTAGCCGTAGTCTGACAGGAAGTACGGCGTCGTACCGGTGGTGGACTCGTGCCTCTCAGGCCTGCCCGTCGGCGCGAACCAGTCGGCCAGATTCTCTCTGACGTCGATGAATTCCTGGACGCCCTTCGGGTACCTGGTGGCGATTTCGGTGGGTGAGTTCCAGTTGGGTCCGCGGCTGTCGATGACCGACTGGTCGTTGTTGTCGACGTAGCCACGGCCCGCGTTCATGACCATCTCCTGGGTCACCAGCCGGAAGTCGTCGCGCTGACCGTAGTACGGAGATGCCTGGTTCTTCGTATGAATCATCTTCCAGGGTTCCATCGGCGCGCGCTTGACCAGGTGGTTCTTGCCCGCGTTCGCGAAGATGCCGGAGGCTTCGCCGGTCCGCAGGTCTGGGTCGCCGTACTCTGCGCCCCAGGCGTTCGAGTCGATGATGATGTCGGGGCTGTGGTCGCGCACGGCGCTGTACATCACGTCGTAGTTGGCGTTGGGCATCGCCTGTGGACCATCGAAGTAGAGGTACGTCGGGTCGTATCGCCGGATGAGGTCTTCCACGTTCTGCACGAAGACGTCGGTGGAGAAGTGCTGCAGGCCACCGCCCTCGGTGGCGTAGTACAGCCCGAATTTCATCCCGTGGCGCTTGACGGCCTGCTCGTACTGCTTCAGCCCGTCGACTACCTTGCCGCTGCTGTCCTTGGGGAGGTAGAGCTGCCTGATGTGTTGTGGATCGGCGAACTTGGAGGGCCAGAAGTAGTTCTGCTGCAGGGACTCGATCGAGACGAGCGAGTGCCCTTGACGCTTGGCTCGCGCTGCCCATCGGTCGACCGAGTAGTTCGGATCCACGAAGTAGTTGTACGTCGGGGTGGCGTGCGTCAGCGCACCGACCCGGCCTTCCTCGAACCACTTGTTCGGGCGCTCCTTCACCGTGGTGGTGAACGGCTTTGTGGCGGTCTGTCCCGCGCGGTCGGTCACCTGAACGGTGAAGTGGTAGTCACCGGTTGCGGCGGCGCGGCTGATGATGCCCTTGGTGCTGTTCAGGTCGGCGTTCCCGCCGACCAGGCCGTCCGCGATCGTGCCGTCGGCGTTGAGTTCCAGTCCGTCGGGCAGCCGGCCGTCGATGATCTTCCAGGTGTAGCCGGGTTCGCCTCCGGCGGCCATGAACTGGAAGGCGGAAGCCATCACGCCGTGCTTCGCCGTGGTGACCGACTTGTTCCAGACGTACGGCCATTCCTTGTATCCGGTCGGCATGTCGTTCTTTGGCAAGGGCGCTTTGAGCGGGTCGTTCGTCGACAGTCCCTGCGAAACGATCTCCAAGGACGAGGCCGGCCCGGTGACGGAATTCGCGAGGCCGCCGAGCTGGTTGCCGTACTGGTCTGCAACTCGTCCGTAGAACCCGAGGAAGGCGACGTTGTGGTCCTTGCCGATCGGAACGCCGTTCGAGTTGACGTCCTCGGTGAAGGTGTGCTTGATCTGGAGCATCAGCTTGTTCCACCCTTGCTGCAGGTGAATCGCTTGCTTGGTCAGATCCTTCTGCACTTCCACGGGCGTGCTCGGGGGCGTCATACAGCGGTCGTTGACGTAGATTCGGTACGACCCGCTCGCTCCGACATTGAAGTAGGCGTCCTGGGCGACCGGACTGTAGACGTACGTGTTCGCGTAGACGTACTTGTTCCTGGTGTCGACACCCTTCTTGACGGCGTAGTACCCGTACAGGTCCTGGTAGTCGTCGTAATTTCGGTTGTAGATCCGGTCGTCGAAGTACTCCCAGGCACGGCTTTCGGCACCGAAGCCGAGCGACTCGCCGAGCTTCGGCGCGATCTTGACCTTCCCGTCGACCGGTTCCGGCCGGTCGTACACCTCGACCTCGGACAGTCCAGTGATCGAAGGGTACGGCGCTCGTCCCTTGTCGATCTCGATTCTCATCTCGACGACGTTCTTCAGCCCGGGCTGCGCGGAGTACACGGTCGGCGCGGCTGGGCTGGCGGACGTGCTGTCGACCCTGCCCGACTCCACGGAACTCCCGTCGGCGAGGGTGAAGGTGATGTGATACCAGCTGTTCACATGCCGCGAGTCGCCCCACTGCGCGATGCGCACCTCATTCAAGGGGATAGGAGTGCTCCAGGTGAACTTCACCCACGGGCTGGAGTCGTTCTGGGTGACCCACTGCTTGCTGGTGGTCCCGTCGACCAGATAGGACACGGGGTTCACCGCAAGAGTCGACGACGAAGCCGTGATTCCGGACGCCCGCGCGGCGTAGTTCACGGCCTCTCCGGCCTCACACTCGTAGGCCTTGTCGGCCACCGGCGAGTCGAACGGACCCGACACCAGCCACGAGTTGATGAACGGAGCGCTACCCGGCACCTGCTGTGCGTAGGCCTTCGTCCTGGGTGGGCCGAGCAGCAATGACGTTCCGATCATCGCCGCGACAGCTAGTAGACAGGCAATTCTTCTGTGTCTCACGATCAAACTCCTTGGTGGGTGGGCCGCTACTGGATCGTGGGCGCGTAAACCTCGAACTCGTACAGCGAGAAGCCCCATTTCGTCGCCCGCGCTGTGCCCTGCATGCGGACGTAGCGGCCTGAGCCGAACAGGCCTGCCAGGTCGTCAATGCCGCCATCACCCGTGGTCGTGGCGTGGATCGTGGTCCAGGTAGTGGCATCGTTGGAGACCTGGACCTGGTAGCCCGTGCCGTATGCGTTCTCCCAGTGGAGCTTGACCCGGCCGATCCGCTGGGTTGATCCGAGGTCGACAGTGATCCACTCGTTGTTGGTGTAGCCGCTGGACCAGCGGGTCCAGTAGTCGCCGTCCACGGCGTTCACGCCGGGGAAGCTCGCTGTCTCGGTGCTGGAGACGGTCACCGGCTTGTCCGCGGCGAGGTTGCCTGGCTGGACGTTGGACGTCCAGGCCGGGTTGCGGCCGATCGTGTTGATCGCCGAGACGAAATTCGACCAGGGCGTCACCAGCTTCGGCGAGCCCCAGGTCTGCTGGGCCAGCATCCGCAGCCCTTGTTTGATGTCGGAGGCGATCCGCGCCTCGGTGGCCACGTCGGGGTTGTCGCACCACACATGGAGCTTCGAGCCGAGGTTCTTCGATTTCGACGCTTCCGTAATCGCCTGGCCGCCCTGGAACAGGTCGGGGTTCCAGGTGTCGTATCCCCACTGACTGGACGGGCCAGCCGGACCGCCGGCGTGCAGCACGTAGTAGGTCGGCGTCCAGCTTTCGTTGGAGATCAGATGGCCGTTGTCGATGTGCGTCTGCGGCGATTTGCCGTAGTTGTACCAGAACTCCAGGATGACGTTGGTGTCGACCGTGACCGCACTGCCGCCGCCGATGCCGTCGTTCCAGGCCCGGGTGGTCTTACCGGCCGCGCGAATGATGTCGTTGGCCCAGTTGATGAAGCCGAGGTAGGCGTCCTTGCCGATGGCGTTGGCGCCGTACGTCGCCTTGGCGTACTGCTCGAGCTGTGGGTAGGAGTTGTAGGCGACGTGGTACTCGTCGGCGCCGATATGGAAGTACGGGCCGGGGAACAGCGGCAGATACTCGTCGTACAGATCCTTGATCAGCGCGTAGGCCGCGGGCTTGCTGAGGTCGATGTACGAGCCCTGCACCGCGCCGGTGTTGCTGATCAGTTTCAGCTCGGGGTGGGCGGCCAGGATGGGCGTCATGTGGCCCGGCGCGTCGATCTCCGGCACGATCGTGACCTTGTACTTCGCGGCGAGCGCGATGAGGTCCCTGACCTCCTGTTTGGTCAGGTGCTCCGGCGAGACGATCTCCGGGTGCGACGTGCTCTCGATCCGGAAGCCTTTGTTGTCCGACAGATGCAGGTGGAAGTAGTTCATCTTGAGATAGGCCAGTTCCTTCACGTGGTCCCGCAGCCATTGCGGCGTGAAGTACTTGCGGCCGTTGTCCACCATCAGTCCGCGCTCGGGCTTGAGCGGCCAGTCCCGCGCGGCGCCCTGCGGGATCGAGGTGCTCTGCTTGAGCAACTGCAGGACGGTACGGGTGCCGTAGAAGGCGCCGCGCTCGTCGCGGGCGGTGATGGTGATCTTGTCGGTGATCGAGAGTGCGTACCCCTCGGCGCCGAGTCCGCTGTCGGTCGAGCCGAGCGTCAAGAAGATGTCACCGGGCCGCAGGTCGGCCACGGTACCGGCGAACCGCGTGACCGGGCGACCGGTCAGCGCCAGCAAGTCGTCGGCGAAGACCTGGCTCGTCGACGCCAACGTCGGCGCGTACGTCCTGGACCAAACGATCCTGGTGGCGCCAGTGAACGTAAACGAGCCGGTGCCGCCGGACCACTCCTGCAGCGCCGGAATGGTCAGTGGCTTGGGATTCGACATGCTCTGTCCGGCCGCCGGGCTCGACGCCACCATGGTGGCAGCCAGCCCGACAACCACAGCGAGCACGCCGCGGGACAGTGACCGTAGAAGCTTCATCGTGTTTCCTCAACGTGAGCGGGCGAATGAGGCGATTAGTCGGAGCTACATCACTTGTTTGGCGGTCAACTCACGGGAGTTGCCGGACGCCGATCGCGTCGTAGACCGTCCATGAACCGCTGGTGGTGAGGGTGTTCGTGTTGTCGCCTGACTTGAGGGCGGGCACACCGTCGTCGGTCGTGATCACCAGCACCGCCCCGCACCGTCGTGCGCCGGCGAGCCCGGCAGGTGATCCTCACTTGTCTTCCCATAAGACGTCATAACAGCACATGTCTAACGAGAGGACAAGATCGGGAGCAGCCTTACGTGCGACACTGCAGCAGCGAGGCCTGGACAGTGCCGGCCGTCGTCATCGTGCTGGCCTATCTGTTGACCGACGGTCGACGGTATCGGCAGCAGACAGGGCGCGACACTCGGTCCACTCCGACCGGCCACTGGTCGTTCAGGGTTGCGACCAGTGGACTTCTTGCCTACGGCATCGTCGGCCCGGTGGCAGCGGGTTGGATGATGGCGCAGCCGGATTGGTTCTGGGAGGCTCCGGATCAAACCGCCGTCATCGCTGTGAGTATCGCGATCGGTCTCGTACTGCCGGGTCTCTTGATCGTGGCAGTTGTACTGGCCACACCGGACATCCTTCCTCCACCGGAGCCCTGGGGGGCGCGTGTCGAGCCCGTCTCTGTGCCGCTAGGCCGGCCCGCGACGCGTGCTGCGCAGGCGATTGTGATCTTTCTGGTTTCAGTGCGGTTCGCGCCAGGTGGTCCAGGCGCCAGGAGACGCGCACCCCAGAGGGAGGACACCATCGTTGACACAGCATCAGAATTCCAGCGCTGGAGCGACGGTCGCATCGGTGATTTCGCCTGTCTTGTTCCACTCGCTCCGATGAACGCTGCTGTTGCTGTGGTCCAACTGAGCTGTGTCCTTTAGAGGAAAATGGATCTGCGGAGCGCCGCTTCGCAATGCCGAGCCGTGTGATCCGGATGCGGAATGCCTGCGGGTCCCGTGATGAGATCTTGTGCGACGGTTCAGTGCCGCCCGCCGACCTTGGCCGACCGCGTTCGGGTAGATTGCCGCGGGTACCCGCCCGCGGCCGACAGCGGATCCGAGAGCCAGGCATCGAAGGTGACAACGCCTCGGTGGTACGGCCCGATGGGGAGCAGCCCACCGTTACGCATCACTTTCCCCGCACGCCCCGGAACAGTCACCGGGACCGCCGGATGGTGGTCGCCGCGGGCGCGCCGCAGCTTTCTCACCATGGCGTACAGCGTGAGGACCTCCGGTCCGGCCATCTATGCCATCGACGATCCGTCGGACCAATCCGGCCCGGTGTCGGCGATGTCCACCAGCAGGTCCGCGACCTCAGCGGCGGCTACCGGCCGGCACAGCATTGACGGGATGGCGGACACCGGTCCGAACCGCATCCTGTCCAGCATCTGACCGGCGAACTCGTGGAGCTGTGTCGCCCGCAACACGGTGTGAGGTATGGCAGATGAACGGACCAGCTCTTCCTGGACATGCTTGCCCTCGTAGTATCCGTACCGGACTCTGTCGACTCCCACGATGGAAAGCGCCACGTGGTGCCGGACACCTGCAAACTGCTCGGCGGTCAAGATGTTCTGAGTAGCGTGGCTGAAGAACTCGACCGACTCTCCGCGGCGGGCCGTGACCACGCTGCTGACGTCGATCACCGCGTCAGCCCCTTTGAGCGCCTCGGTCAGGCCGCGCACGTTCAGCAGGTCGACACCGTTCGCCCGGGAGATCGGCACGACGCCGAGACCTCGCGTTTCGAGCGCACGTACTACGAACACTCCGACGGCGCCCGTTGCACCGGCCACGGCGATCACGCGTCTGCTGCCGCAGTCGACAGTAGGAGAGGACCGAGAGGATGTCTTGTCCGGCACACCTTGCAGAATGCGCGACGAGCATCGCTGGCCGCATCCGTGAGGTCGCCAGTCCCGAACGCCAAGGTTCTTCTCCTGAGTTGACTCCGGGGACGGGCGATCGGGCCTTGGAGGGTCAGCTGACGTAGATGTCCTTGGAGATCGTCGCGGTGCCGCCGACTCGGACCAGCGGGCCTCGGGGACCGGGTCGGGTGGTGGCGATGATGGTGGAGGGTTCGCCGAGCGAGTGACCCATGTCGACGCTGAGTGCGCGGAAGCCCCGATCGACAAGGTGGGCAGCCAGGCAGGCCGTGCTGTTGGCATTGGCGATGTCCTCGGGAACACCGATCGAGGGAGCGAACATGCGGGCGGTGGCGCGCCCGTGCTCAGACGGCTCGCTGTAGACGTAGCAACCCAGCAATCCCAGCCCGTCGCAGGCGTCCCGAAGCCGGATCATGTCGGGCGAGAGATTCATGAGGGCCACGTGGTCCGAGACCTCCACCAGCATCCGGGGTCGGCCGACCGAGGCGATACGACACCGAGCCAGCCCCGCCTCCGGATCGACCCCCAAGGCGGCGAGGACCGGTCGGCCCCCCGCTGGGGCGCGCAACTCCACGGGTCCGGGATCGAAGACAGCCTCGTACCGGTCACCACCGCCCGTGGCCCAACCGGCGAAGGTCCGGCCCCCGGACCGCAGAACAGCCTCGTACTCCGGCACCCCGGCAAGCTCGGCGAGTACCGCGAGTGCAGCCACCGTGCCGTGTCCGCAGGCGGGCAGTTCTCCCGCGGCGGTGAAGAAGCGCAGTGACACGGCCGGGCTGCCGGGCGCGGATCCGTCGGTCGAGACGAACACGACATGCGATGTGCCTGCTGCGACCGGCACCGCACGGCGCTCGGCATCACTCAGGACCGCCTCGTCGACGACCGCAGTCGGGCTTCCGCCCTGCCCAGCACGCTGGCAGGCGTTGACGATTCGGACTCGGAGGCTCACCCAACCTCCAACGCACGCAACTGGTTCCGTGACGTGATGCCGGCCTTGGTGAAGATCTTGCGCAAGCGGTAGTCGAGCTGCGGGAACAAGGAACAAGTTCGCCGCCAGTCCTTGGATGACGCGCCGGTCGAGACCATTCTGGCGATCTGGAGCTCCCGTGGCGGCAGGTATCGTCCATGAGCCGTGCCGCCGCGACGAACCGTTTCTCCACTCGCCCTCAGCTCCGCCCGCGTCTGGTCGGCCCACGGCCGCGCCTTGAAGCTCTCGAACGTCGCCAACGCCGATCGCAGGTGCGGGCGGGCTTCGGCGCGGCGTCGTTCGCGCCTCATGAACTCCCCGTACAGCAACTCTGTCCGGGCTCGCATGACGGCATCCGCCTCGGCGATCAGCGGCGCGACCATGGGTTCTCCGATGGACAACAGTTCCGGCGCTTGGGTCAAGGGTACCGACGGCGCCAACCTCGCAGGCATGCGCCATCGCCCGCACGCCATAAGATCGCTCGCCGGCGAAGCCTCCGAGCTACGCGCAGGCGGTGCCTGCCCAGACGAGCAGGGATGCGTCATCCTGCTCCTCCACCGCTTCGCTGTCACGCTGCGACTGCTTCCTTTGAGGTTGAGGTGAGTTCCGCGGTACTGCGAGTGCTGCGGGCGCGAAGGCCGCCGATCAGGCACAGGGCTGCCCCGAGCGCGACCCAGGCGGCCAGCACGGTGACGGCTTGGGCGATGCCACGACCCTCGAAGAAGGCGGTGGAGCGCAGCAGCCGGCCGCCGGCGCCCGGAGGCATGAGCTGCCCGAGCGCGCCGGACCAGCCTGGCAGCATCTCGGGTGCGGTCGACGTACCCGACAGCGGATTGCCGACGAGCATCATCACGACAGCACCGACGCCGATTCCGGCGAGGCCGAGCAGCGATTCCAGCCCGAGAATGGTCAGAGACGTGGCCGCGATGGTGAATGCGACGGCGCCGGCGTTGGCCAGATAGTCCCCGCTCAGCGACCCGAACCAGAATTGCAGGATCGCTGCCACCGCGAGACCACCGCAGACCGCGTAGCCGAGCGCTCCGGTGACGCGACGGCCGCTTCCGCGAACGAGCCTGGTCAGCAGTACTGCGCCCAGCAGACCGCCCATCACCAACGGCATCGCGCCTGCTGACAGGCCGGCGCCGCGAGGGTCGTCTGCCGGCAGCGCGGCGATGTCACGCACACCGGACGACGCCGCGGGCTTCCCCGCCTGAGACAGGCCGGCCGCCATGCTCTGCAGGCTCTGGGCCACGGCCGTGCTGCCGGCGGAGGAAACGATCACTTGCGGAGTGCCGGCGCTCAGGTCGATGGCGCCGTACACCTCCCGATCGCGAATGAGTTGCTCTGCGGCCGCGGTATCGGCGACCTCGGTGACGTCGAAGCCACCTGGCACACGCTGATCCAGCGCGGCCCGAACCTGTCCGGCAGCACTGGCCGGTCCGGCGATCGCGATCGGCACATCGTGCAGCGAGGACCGGACCGACGGCCAGGCGAACGCGATCAGCAACATGCTGGTGATCGCCGTGAGAAGGACTACTGCGCCGGCCACCTTCGGCCATGGTGACGGACGCGAAGTGCTGGCGAGCGGTGTCCGCGGGGTCATGTCTGCTCCTCGAACTGTGTGGTCCTGAACGGTGCTCACCGCAGTGTGAGCGGGATTTCGGAGTCGATGTAGGTCAGCTTCTGCGGGTTGCGGACGTAGTAGAGGCCGGTGATCCGGGTGTCGTCGACATGCATCGCGAGTACGCCGTCGAGTTCCGCGTCGACGTACAGGGCCAGCGCGGGCCCGCCGTTGACCGCGGTCACCTCGACCGTGAGCGCGACGTCTCGTTTGGTGAGGCCACCGACCATGAACCGGGCCACCTTGTCGGCCCCCATAATCGGGCGTGGCGTCGCCTGCTTGACGCCTCCGCCGTCGCTGATCGCCACGACGTCGGGCGCCAGCACGTCGAGCAGGCCTTGCAGGTCCCGTGTCTCCAGCGCCCGCCGGAACGCCGCGACCGCCGCCTCGGCCTGTCGGGGCGTGACCGTGCGCCGCGGGCGGCGGGCCTCGACGTGACGGCGGGCACGGTGGGCGATCTGGTATACGGCCGTCGGCGACTTGTCCACCGCAACCGCGATCTCGTCGTACCCGAACCCGAAAGCCTCCCGCAGCACGAAGACGGCCCGCTCCGTCGGAGTCAGCGTCTCGAGCACGAGCATCAGTCCCATCGACACGCTCTCGGCGAGCTCGATGTCGGCGGCAACGTCCGGAGCCGTGAGGAGGGGCTCCGGCAGCCAGGCGCCGAAGTACGCCTCGCGGCGACGCTGCACCGACCGCAGCCGGTTCAGCGCCTGACGCGTGGTGATCCGGACCAGGTACGCACGGGGGTGGACGACCTGAGCCGCGTCGACGTTCACCCAGCGCAGCCAGGTCTCCTGCAGGACATCGTCGGCATCGGCAGCCGAACCGAGCATCTCGTACGCGACCGTGAACAGCAGGTTGCGATGGGCAATGAAGGTCGCGGTCGCCTCGACGACGGCGGTGTCGCCGCCGTCGCGATCCGCAGAACCCTGGCGCAGCCGGCCGTCGGGTTCACCTGTGGTGTCGTCCATGGTTTCTGCTCCCGAGTCGTCCTGTGCCGTTGTCCGGTTCGGTGCGGCGGACCGCGCGTCCGTGCCCTACGCAACCGGTGCCGGCGCGTCGTCACCGCGAGCCGCGAGCAGAGCCGGCCGGTGCTTGCCGTCCTTCGGCCAGTGGTGCGAGCCGGGCTTGTGCGCTTCGGTCACCAGGTGCTTGACACTCGACTCGCAGGACAGTTCCTTCAGCGTCTTTCCCGCGAGCCCAGTGAAGTAGAGCGGAACTGCTGTGTCGTCCTTGCGGGCGAGCTGGAAGATCCCCGTACGCCGGCCGAAGCTGACGCACATGGCCGGGAAGGACAGATCGATCGGCTTCGGCTGTTCACCCGCGATCCTGTCCAGCACGGTGTCGGCAGCATGGGCGCCGAGGCATCCTGCCGCGTAGGCGCTCATCCGGAAGGGCAGATCCGACGGCGCCGACGAGTCGCCCGCGGCGACAATCCGGTCACTGTCGACACTGGCCAACGTCTCGTCGGTCAGCAGCCGCCCGGCGGCATCGACGCTCAGTTTGCTGCGCTCGGCCAGATCGGGAACGTCGAAGCCCACGGTCCAGATCGTGACCCGGCTCGGCACCGTGCGGCCGTCGGTGAGTTGCACGGTGTCCCGCGTCACCGCGGTGACCGTCGTACCCGAGCCCTCGATGAGGCGGACCCCGAGCCTGGCGAGGTATCTGCTCGCGGTGCGTCGCGCTCGCGAGTGCAGATAGGGGCCGAGCACACCGCCGCAGACCAGCGTGACCGTACGTCTTTGTTCGGCCAACTCGGCCGCGGTTTCGATGCCGGTCGGGCCGCCACCGACGACCGTCACCTCAGCGGACTGGGGTACGTCGTGGAGCACCGAACGCAACCGCTGCGCCGCCTCCAGGGTCGCGACCGGGTAGGCGAACTCGGCAACGCCCGGTACCCGCAGACCGGCGCTCTCGCTGCCCACCGCGTACACCAGGTAGTCGTAGTCGATGCTGCCGCCCTGTGCCAGCGCCACACTGCGCCCGGTCGCATCGATCCAAGTCACGGTGTCGACAACGAGCCGGACATCGTCGGCCAGTACTTCCTTGTAGTCGACGACCGCGTCATGAGTCCCCGCAACCAGCTGGTGCAGACGCAGGCGCGGTACGAAGACCGGACGGGGATTGACGACCGTCACCGCCACGTCGTCTCGCTGCGTCAAACGATTGGCCGCCATCACACCGGCGTACCCTCCACCGACCACGACGACGGCGATCTTCTTCCCGACCATGACGTCTCCTTCGCTCCGGGCGTTCTCGAGCACAAGACGTCACAGCCTCGGAAATCCTGACAACGTGTGAAGCAGATCACCCGGCCGGCGCTGTGACTCAGGCCATAACCCGTTCCTGTCAGCAATCGGGGCGCTGTCTCGCTCAACCCCACGAGAGCAACCGAACCGACAGGAGCAACACACCTGAAGCACCGAATCGTCGTCCTCGGCGCCGGCTACGCAGGAGCCTTCGTGGCCGGGACGTTGGCTCGCCGGCTGTCTCGGACAGACACCGAGATCACCGTCGTCAACGCTGTGCCGGACTTCGTCCAGCGGCTGCGGCTCCACCAACTCGCGGCCGGGCAGGCGATCGAGAATCCGCAGCTCACCGACGTCTTCGCCGGCACCGGCATCCAACTGCGGCCGGCCCGCGTCACCGCCGTCGACGCCGAGCGCCGGATCGTCACTGTCGCCGACGCCGACGGTGGCGGCGAACTCGAATACGACACGCTGGTCTACGCACTCGGCAGCCACGGCGACACCAGCGGCCTTGACGGCGCCGCCGAGCACGCCTTCGACATCGCCAGCCGCCCCTCGGCGCTGCGCCTGCGCGAGCGCCTGGACAAGCTGGACCAGCGAACCGGAGGCGGGACCATCCTGATCATCGGCGACGGGCTGACCGGCATCGAGAGCGCCACCGAGATCGCCGAGTCCCGGCCCGGGCTGTCGGTGACAATGATCGCCCGCGGCGAACTCGGCGCCAGACTCTCCGCCGGCGCGCGCAAGCACCTGCGCCGGGTCTGTGACCGGCTGGAAGTCGCCGTGCTCGAAAACACCAGCGTGGAAACCGTCGAAGCCGAACGAGTGCTCTGCACCGACGGAACCGTCCTGGCCTCCGACGCCACCGTGTGGACGGCCGGGTTCGCGGTCGATCCGATCGCGGCCGAGGCCGGGGTGGACGTCACCGACGACGGCCGGATCGTCGTCGACCGCACCATGCAATCGGTGTCCCATCCAGGCATCTACGCGATCGGCGACGCCGCCTACGCCATCGGCGACAACGGCCGACCGCTGCCGATGTCCTGCGCGTCGGCCGGTTACACCGGCACGCAGGCCGTCGAAGCGATCATCGCGCGGCTCACCGGCCGCGAAGTACGCCGGACCAAACTGCTGTACTACGGCAACCACATCAGCCTCGGACGGCGGGACGGAATCGTACAGATGGTCGACGACGAAGGAGCCGCGAAACCGAAGCACACCGGCGGCCGCACCGCCGCGTTGATCAAGACCGGCATCGTCAAGACATCGCTGTGGGCCACCTCGCACCCGACCTTCGGCATGCCCAAGCGCAAGAACCGAGTCACCGCCGAGCCCCGCGCGCTGACCGCCGTACGCACGCCGGACACACCGGCTGAGATCGTCTGACCGCTTCTAGGGTCATCGACGTGGAAACGGCGCTTCGCGGGCGGCACACCCGCGGTGCACTACGCGGACGTCAACGGCGGCCCCGCCATCCTCTTCGTGGTCGGCGACACGGTCGTCGGAGCCGTCACGTTCGACCTCACCAACGGAAAGATCGCGACCGTACGCGGCATCGCGGCACCGGCCCGCCTCACCCGCCTCACCAACTCCTGGCGCCGACACGAGCCAGACACCCCACTCATCACCGAGTGGTGACGGCCACACGCTGTCCGAGGCAGGGATACATCGGGCTGGCCGGACCGTGTTCGGGCTTGGCGCAGGCGCACGGGTACTGGGTCGCGTGGCCGTCGGCCTGCCACCTCGCCCATAGCCGGTCGATGTGGCAGTGGTGCAAGTAGAAGATCGGGTCGAACGGCGAGATCATCGGATTGCCCATGTCACCGCCGATGTAGCCGTGCATGCCGTTGTGGAGCTGGTTACCGGACGGGACCGGGGTACGGAACTCGTCGCTCCGGGATTCGAGCATGACCTGGAGGTTGCGGTAGCCTGTCTGCCTGAGCACCGTCCTAAGGTCCGCGACCGACGGCAGGCCGCCGAACCCTCCAACGTTGCGCTTGTGTCTACCGGCGCCGGTTCCAAAGTCGGTATGCAGGTTCCAGAGCGATCTGCGACCCGGCCGTTCGGACCGAGGAACGTGTCGACGAGCAACGGAGCGGGGTCGGTCCGCTTTTCCGACCGGTCTGACAGGCGCAGCTCCGACGGCGCGTCAGGCTGTCGGGGCTGCTCCGGTCCAGACTCGGGCCGGCGGACCGGTCACGCCTACGTCGGCAGCGAACAGGTGGCCGCTTCCCCGTGATGGGTCAACCAGGCCGAGCGAGGCCGTGGTGATCACCAGTGTGCTGCCCTGGAAGCAGACTGCGGTGGGTCGCGGGACGGGTAGCTCGACAGTGGCGAGCAGCTCGCCGGTCGGTGCGTAGCGACGTACCTCACTCGCGTCCCAGACAGCCACCCAGACGCAGCCCTCGTCGTCCAGGACCAGCCCGTCCGGGTTGCCGCCGCCGACGTCGACGATCGTCGTGCGCGACGCGGGGCGGCCCGCGACCAGGTCGATGGCCTCGAGCCGGCGAAAGGGCAGCGTGTCGATGAAGTACAACGTCCGGCCGTCGGGAGCGAAGTCGATGCCGTTCGCAACAGTCAGGCCGGACAGCATCCGACTCACCGAGCCGTCCGGATCGAGACGAAACAGCGCCGCCCGCGGGGCTCGCGGGAGCGCCTGCGAACCAGCCCAGAAGCTGCCGTCCGGATGGCAGGCGCCGTCGTTCATCTGATCCTGCCCTCTGGTCAGACCGGTCATCAGCGACGTGACCGTACCGTCCTCGGCCAGGTGCGCGAACCCTTCCCGCACGGCCAGTGCCCAGCCACCACCCGGCTCGGCCAGCGGTACGGCGACACCGACGCGCCGGCCGATGTCGTAGTCGCGGAGTACGGTCAGCACTCCCCCGACGAGCCGGCCGCGGTGAACGCGGCCGGCCAGGATGTCGACCCAGATGAGCTCGCCGGTCCGCGGATCGAGCCGGGGTGATTCGCCTTGGATGTAGGCGGTCGAGGAGATCCGGTCAGCTCTTGACCGCACCGGCGATCCCTTCGACGAAGGTGCGTTGCAGGAACAGGAAGACCACCACGATCGGGATGACGCTGATGCAGGCCGCCGCGGCCAGGCCGGTCCAGTCGGTCGTGTCCTGGCCGTAGAACCCGTACATCCCGACGCCGAGCGTCCGCAGATCCGGGTTGCCGAGCGTGAACACGAGCGGGATGAAGAACGCGTTCCAGGCGCCGATGAAGTTCATCAACGCGACGGTGCCGATGACGGGCTTGGCCAGCGGCAGCATCACCCGCCAGTACGTGCGCAGGTACCCGGCTCCATCCATCCGGGCGGCCTCCTCGAGTTCCTTCGGGATGCCACCGAAGAAGCCCATGAACAGCAGCACCGGTACGACGAGCGCAGGTCCGGCCTGGGCCAGCGCCGCACCGAGTAGCCCGTTGCCGAGGCCGAGACCGTTCACCAGCACGAACGTCGGGATGATCGTGTAGCCGTGCGGGATGAACATCGTCGCGACGAGCACCGCGACCAGCACCTTCTTCCCGGGCAGCCCAGGCCGCGACAACGCGTACCCGGCCGCCGAGGCGACGAGCAGCACCAGGACGACGACCGCGATCGAGAACGTGACGGTGTTGGCCGTGTAGGTGCTGAACTTCGCCGTCGTCCAGGCTCGCCGGAAGTTGTCCAGCGTGGCGTCGTCCGGGAGGAGCGAGAGGCCGCCGAGCAGCATCTCCTTCGGCGTCTTGAACGCGGCCGAGATCATCCACACGAACGGATACACCCACACCAGGCACAGCGGTACGAGCAGCAGGTGCCACACGTTGCGGCGCAGGAAGCGGGTCATGAGCCCACCCGCCGTCGCAGGAAAGGTGCCTGCAGCAACGTCACGACCAGCGTCAGCAGACCGAACACCACACCCGCCGCCGACGCGAACCCATACCGGGGCGCCTGCAACGACGGGTCGAACGCGTACCGGTAGATGTACGTCGGTACGACGTCCGTCGCATAGTCCGGCCCGCCTTCGGTGACAGCCCGGACCAGGTCGAACGTGTTCAGGCTGCGCTGGAACACGAGCAGCAGGATCACGATCGCGATCGGCGTGACGACCGGCAGCGTGACGAACCGCAGCGACCGCCAGAACCCGGCGCCGTCGATCGCGGCCGCCTCCTGCAGGTCCTTCGGGACGGTCTGCAGGGCGGCGAGCCAGTAGATCAAGGTGATCCCGAATCCTTTCCACACGTCGATCGACAGCAGGGTCGGCAGCGCGATCGACGTACTGCCGAGGAAGTTGACCGGCACGTCGACAAGGCCGGCGTCGAGCAGGATCCGGTTGACCAGACCACCAGCCGGGTCCAGCAGGATCGCGATCACGATGCCGATCACGGCAGTCGTTGCCACCACCGGCAGGAACAGCACCAGCCGGTACAGGTTCCGGAACCGCAGCCAGGTGTTGTTGAGCAGAACCGCCAGGACCAGCGCGAGCGGCAGCTCGACGAAGATCGCGGCCAGCGAGAACACGAACGAATGCCAGAACGCCCGCCAGAAGGCGTCTGACGCGAGTACCTCGCGGAAGTTGTCCAGCCCGACCCAGTTCGTCGGAGAGCCCACGCCGTCCCAGTCGAAGAACGCGTACCACCAGCTCGCGATCATCGGCCAGATCGTGAAACCCCCGAACAGCAGCACCAGCGGAATCAGGAACACATAGCTCCACAGGTGCTTGCGCAGCCGCCCCGGCCCGCGGCCCGGGCGTTCCCGGGCCGGGGCCTTCTGGACGGCGCGCACCATCGTCGTCGTCATCCGGTCAGCCTCCCGGCGTGAAGTCCTTCAGGGGGTCCCAGCCCGCGAAGGTCAGATCCTTGACGGACCCTTCCTGGCCCTTCGCGGCGAAGTCGGCGGTCGTCTTGTCCAGGAAGGTCTGCAGGTCCTTGTCCAGCTGGGCGGCGGCCGGGGCGAACGGCTGGTTCTTCACGATCGAACTGACCGCGGCGTCGGTGTACTTCAGGTCGGGCTTAGCGGCGAGCGCCTGGATGAGCGCCTGGCCGCCCTTGCTCGCCAGCGCCGGGTTCGGCGCCCGGCGCAGGCTCTCCTCGGCGACCTTCAGGATCGCGGCCTGGTCGGGGTTCTTCTCCGCCTCGGCCTTCCAGGCCCCTTCGAGGGCGGTCAGCGTGCCGAACTTCTGGTAGTACGCCTGGTGGAAGGACTCCGACGAGAGGAAGTCCATCACCTTCCAGCTCTCCGCCTTGTGCGCCGATTGTGACGACATCGACCACAGCGGGCTGAACGACTTGGTCCGGGCCAGGTAGGCGCCGCGTCCCGTGGCCGGCACCGGCAGGCCGGTGACGCCGAGCTTGATCTCGGGTGCCAGCTTCCGGACTTCGGCGACGTGCCAGGGCGCGGTCGGGTACATCGCGAACTTGCCGGCCGCGAACTCCTTGAACGCGCGGCTGCCGTCCCAGCTCTCCCAGCCCGGCACCATCACCTTGGCGGCCTGCATCCGTCGATGCAGCTCGACCGCCTCGACGAGGCCGGGGCTCGACGTCGCCGGCTTCCCGGTGCGGAAGTCGATGCCGCCGGCGGCCACGGAGTACGGAACAGCGGTGCCGGCCAGCATCTCGGCCGCGGGAGCCTTGGCGGCGGTCGGCGCGTACCCGAAGTACTTGCCGTGGCCGTCGGCGGTGATCTTGGTGGCCATCTGCTCGAGCTCGGTCCAGGTCTTCGGCGGGCCGTCGAAACCGGACTTCTTCAGCAGGTCCTCGTTGTAGAGGAAGACCCGCAGCGACGACCACGGCCCCCACACCAGCGGCAGGCTCATCAGTTTGCCGTCGCGGTGCAGGCCGGAGGTGGCCGGATCCATGCTTCCCTCGGGGAACCGCTTCAGGAACTCGGGCGTCACGAACTCGTCCAGCGGCGCGACCCAGCCGCGCGCCGCCATCCGGTCCATGCCGTCGTCCTGGGCGCGGAAGACATCTGGTGCGCGGTTCTGCTGGAACATCAGTTCGACCGCGTTCAGCTGTTGGTCGGTCGGGTTCTCCACCACCTTGACCGCGATGCCGGGGTTGGCTTTCTCGAACTCGTCGAACTGCTGCCGGTAGAACTGGCTTGCGCCGGGTGGGTCCGGGACGAGGGCCACGGTGACGGTGACCTTGTCCGCGGCACCACCCGAGTCGGAGCTGCCGCCGACGAGGTTGCAGCCCGACAGGGCAAGCGCCACCGCGCACGTGAGCACAGTGAGGGCAGGGCGGATCTTCATGATCGGCTCCGTTGGTCGAGGCGCCCGGGAGGCGCCGTGATCTGTGGATCGGCGGGGCCGTGATGGCCCAGGTGCGAATTGATGGCGTCAGCGGTCTCGACCACCAGCCGGGACAGTTCGTGCTCCCGGGTGGCGAGGTCGACGGCGCTGGACGGACCGGACAGGGACAGCGCACCGACGACTCCACCGGAGCGGTCGCGGAGCGGGGCGGCCACGCAGGCCCGGCTGAGCGATAGCTCCTCGGTCTCGGTCGCGTAGCCCTGCCACGCGACCGAGTCGATCGCCGCGTCGAGCAAGGCGTGGTCGGTGATGGTGCGTGGCGTGTACCGCTCGAGCTCGCCCAGCAAGTCACGACGGTCATCGACGCCGAGCAGCAGGCATTTGCCGAGCGCCGTGGCGTGCAGTGGGTTCCGCCGCCCGGTGAGTGAGAACGACCGGGGCGCGAGTCGTCCCTCGAAATTGCACAGGTAGTACGCCTCGCGCCCGCGCCGAACGGCGACATTCGCGCCGAGGCCCGTTGTGGCGGCGAGGGACTGGGCCGGCTGGCGGGCCGCGTGGTGCACGGGATGACCGTTCACGGCCACGCCGGCCAGAGTGATCAACTCGGCGCCGAGACGGTAGTGACCGTCGGCGTCGCGCTCGACGAACGCGGCGGACTCGAGGGTGCTGAGCAGCCGCGACGCGGTGGACTGGCGAAGGCCGGCGAGGTTGGCGACCTCCGTGACCCGCAGGCTCCCGGTGACCGCGAAGGCACGCAGTACGGCCACAGCGCGCTCGACGCTTCGGTTCGACCCTGCCTCGGGCGCCACAGGCTCTCCTGGGTTTCGATGGCGAATGATGGACGATGACATCCACCATGTGGCAGCCTTACGCACATGATGGATCTCGTCAAGCACCTATCGGATGCCGAATGCTGACCGCCAAGCAGCTACCCACCATCGCCGGACTCGTTCCGATCCTTGCCACGCCCTTCGGTCCCGACGGCAGCCTGGATCTGCCCGGTCTGCGCCGGTTGACCGAGTTCCAGCTCGCGAGCGGAGTGCACGGAGTTGCCGTCCTCGGGATGGCCAGCGAGGCGTTCGCGCTCACCGCCGACGAGCGTCGCATTGTCACCCGCGAGGTGGTCGATGTGGTCGCCAACGCCGCACCGCTCGTCGTCGGCGTAGCTGCGACGTCGACCGTGACCGCTGTCGAACAGGCCGCCGAGGCAGCCGCTGCCGGTGCGTCCGCGGTGATGGTGCTACCGCCGTTCATGGTGCCGCCGAGCCCGGCGCAGTTGCCCGCGTTCTATGCGGAGGTGGCCGAGGTCGGGATCGAGGTGATGGTGCAGGACGCACCGGGCGTCACGGGTGTGGCCATGTCGCCGCCGCAGATCGCAGAACTCTCCACCGTACCGGGAGTCACCTCGGTGAAGGTCGAGGCGCCGCCGACGGCACCCAAGGTCGCAGCGGTCGTCGACCGGATCGAGGAGCCCGGTTTCGTGGTCCTCGGCGGCCAGAACGCGCAGTTCCTGCTCGACGAACTCGCCGCCGGCGCGGTCGGCACGATGCCTGCCTGCGAGATCCCGGATCTTCTGGCGCCGGTGGTCAACGACTGGCGCACGGGCCGGTACGACGACGCTCGGGCCCGGTTCGACCTGCTGCTTCCGCTGCTTGTGTACGGTCTCCAGTCCGGGATCGCCTGGGCCGTGCACAAAGAGGTCCTGGTCTGCCGCGGGCTGATCGACGACGCCACGGTCCGGGTGCCGGCGCGCGCTCTGGACGCTCGCGCGAAGGCGGGTCTGACCGCGATACTCGACCGGCTGGACCTTCCTGCCGCATCCGCTTCGTTGACCGGGATCCACTGATGCCTACGATCACCGATGTTGAGGTCTTTCCGCTGGCGCTGACCCAACCGCGCACCTACAGGACCAAGCCGCCGTGGCCGAGCATCTACGGCTCCGCACGCGAGGCGTTGCTCGTCCGGCTCACCGCCGACGACGGGTCGGTCGGCTGGGGCGAGGCGCTGGCTCCAGTCGCTCCGGAAGTGCCCGCCAAGGTCATCGAACTCCTGCTCAAGCCCGCGCTGCTGGGTGCCGATCCGACCCGCGTCCGACCGCTGGTGGCATCGCTTCGGGCCCTGATGCGCGAACGCGGTCACCTGGGCGGGCATCAGGGCGACGCGGTCGCCGCGATCGACGTGGCGTTGTGGGATCTCGCCGGACGGATCGCCGGCGTACCAGTTCATCAACTACTCGGCGGCGCCCAGCGCGACGTCGTGCCGACGTACGTCTCCGGGCTGCAGGGCACGAAGGACAGCGAGCGGATCGCCCACGCCAAGGACTGGGTGGATCAGGGCGTACGGCGGGTGAAGATCGGGCTCGGGTACGGCGTCCGCGAGGATCTGGCCACCGTAGAGGCTCTGCGGGCGGTGCACGACGACCTGCAGATCGCCGTCGACGTCCACGGGGTGTACGACGCGGCCCAGGCGATCCGCCTCGGCCGCGGACTCGACGGACTGGGCGCATGGTTCTTCGAGGCACCTGTCGGATTCGAAGACGTCCGCGGGCATGCCGAGCTCGCGCGCCGGATCGACACTCCGGTCGCGGTCGGGGAGAGTTTGCGGCACCGGCAGGAGTTCCGTCCGTGGCTGGAAGAGCGGGCCGCGGCGATCCTGCAGCCCGATGTAGGGCGGACGGGGATCACCGAGACGGTCGACCTGGCGGCAGTGGCCGAGACGTGGTTCGTGCCGTTGGCGCCGCATCACTCGTCCGGGCTCGGGGTGGTCATGGCGGCGAGCATCCACGCGTCCGCGGCGATCGGGAACCTGGTCGCCTACGAGTTCCATCCGACGCTCTTCGACCCGGTGAACGTCGTGCTGACGACTGCGCTCGAGCGGGGTCATCTCGGGTTCGCGCTACCGACCGGGCCGGGGCTGGGCGTGGAGGTCGACGAGGACGCCGTCCACGCGGCGCGCATCAAGTGACTCGCCGGGGGCTCGTGATCGGCGCGACGACACCGATCGGGGCCGCGATCGTCGCGGCACTGGCGGCCGACGGCTGCCGGGTCGCGGGCGTGTCCCTGGAAGACGATCGGGTTGCGGGCCTCGACCTCCGGCTGAGCGCGGACTGCTCGGATCCCGCCGCGGCGACCGCCGCGGTCGATCGGGTCGCAGCGGAGTTCGGCGGTCTCGACGTCCTGGTGACGGCCGCCGGGCGGATGCCGTTGGTCCCGGCGCACCGGACCAGTGATTCGCAATGGCGCGAGGCATTGTCGAACACGCTCGACACGGTGTTCTTCCCGGTGCGGGCAGCGCTGCCGCACCTGGCAGCAAGCGGTGCCGGCGCGATCGTTGCGGTCTCGTCGGTGAACACGCTGGTGGCCGCACCGTGGGCTGCGGCGTACACAGCAGCCAAGGGCGGGGTGGACGCGCTCGTTCGCCAGCTCGCCGTCGAGTACGCGCACCGCGGGGTGCGCGTGAACGCGGTCGCCCCGGGAATGGTCGGCGGTGAGAAGTTGCCGGATGCATCGACCGGCTATCCGCTCGGCCGGACGATCCGGGCTGAGGAGGTCGCGGATGCGGTCGCGTTCCTGGCCGGGCCGCGCGCGTCCGCGATCACCGGAGTCGTGCTGCCGGTCGACGGCGGCTTGTCCGTCTTGTCGCCGGCCGTGGTCGGGCGGGCGGATCTCCAGGGCAGATTGCGGGCCGACTGATGGAGGTCGAACTCACGGGCCGGACTGCGGCGTTCTACCGGTGGCTCGACTGGCCGCTTCGGCTGGCGCTCGTCTCGGTTCTATGGGTCCTGGGCGTCGCGGCGGGCGCTGTCGTGGTGGGAGTAGCGCCCTCGACTCTGGCGGTCCACCGCGTGATCCATGGGTATCTGAACTCGGCCGAGATGCACGCCTGGTCGACGTTCTGGTCCGCGTGGCGTGCGTGGATCGTGCGCGGGCAGGTCGTGCTCGGGTTGCCCTTGGCAACGGTGTGGGTGCTGGGGTTCTATCTCGTGGTCGCACGCGGGACGGTGATCGCCGTGCCGTTGTCCCTGGTTCTGCTGGGCTATCTGGTCACGCTCTGGCTGCTCCCGGCCGTCGCGGCCGCCGTCGAATCCCGGCGTACGACGGAACTCTGGCTGCTCACGATCCACGTCGTATGGCGCCGGCCCGCCGTACCCGCGGGCGCTGCCATCGGGCTGATCGCGGCCGGCGTCGGCGCATGGTACGCCGTACCGGCCGTGCTCCTGATCGGTCCAGCGACGGCGGCGCTAGCCGCTGTGCTGGTCAGCTCACGGCGGCTGACGCGTGATAGCCCAGACCCGACGAGATTTGGTCAGCCTGCTCGATGACCAGCAGGGCGAGAGACTCCTCCCGAGTGCCGAGATCCATCGCCGACAGCGGGCCGGAGACCGACAGAGCGGCGACGATCACGCCGGTCCGGTCCCGGATGGGCGCGGCGAGACAGGCTCGACCGAACGCCAACTCCTCCACCTCGAGGGCATACCCACGCTCGCGCACCCCGCGGAGGAGCTTGTCCAGCGCGGTGTGATCGGTCACGGTGTGCGGGGTGTAGCGCGCCAGATCGTCGCCGAGCAGGCTCTTCAGCTCCGCCTTCGGGAGCTCGCTGATGAGTGCCTTGCCCATCGCCGTCGCATGCAGGGGGCCACGCCTGCCGACCAAGGTGGACGACCGGCCCGCGGCGCGGCCTTCGAAGTGGCACAGGTAGAACAGCTCGGACCCGCGGCGCTCGGCGACGTTCGCACCCAGATTGAGATCTGCTGCCAGGTTCTGCGCGACCTGACGGGACTGCTGGTGCACCGGCAGTTCGTTCAGCCCGATACCTGCCAGGGTGATCACCTTCGGCCCGATGCCGTACAGCCCGCTGCGCTGGTCGTACGCCAGGAATCCCAGCGCCACCAACGCCCCCACCAGCCGCGACACCGTCGACTGCCCGAGGCCCGTCGCCTCCACCAGCTCGGACACCCGACGCTGCGGGTGCGCCTCGGTGAACTCCGACATCAGCGACATCGCCCGCTCGACGCTCTGCGTCCCCGGTCCGGCCTCACGACCCATCGCACGCGCCACCGAGCTCACCTCTCACCCGTAAAAGTTTGGTTCCGTCATCCGTATCGTAGATGGCACCACAACCCTTACTGCAATCTCCACGCCCGGACGCGGTGCGATTGGATAGCGATATATAGGATCAGATATTCACATAGTGGATCTCTAGTGCTACGGTCCCGTCATCTTCACCTGTGCAGGAGCCACCGTCCGTCGGCTCTGGAGGAACAAGATGAAACTGACCGCACTACTCGCAGCACCCCTCTTGCTCGTCGCTACGGCACCCGCGCCGGCCACGTCGGCGGAGGCAGCGCCGACTGGATACCAACTGGAGTGGGCCGACGAATTCGTCGGCACCACAACCGACACCACCGCGTGGACGTTCCGGACCGACATCAAGGGCAGCCAGCAGCGCTCCGAGAACGTCGTCGTCGGCGATGGACTGATGACCATCTACCTGTGCCCGAAGAACACCGCCGGTGAGAACTGCGGGCTCGCGGTGGACTCCGACGATAGGTACACCGGCGGCGGCCTGATCAGCAAACGCAGCTCCCGCTACGGCTACTACGAGACTCGCGCCAGGACGAACGTCGGCACGGGGTGGCACTCGGCCTTTTGGGCGGCGGAGAACGGCGGCGCCAGCCCGCAGACCGAGATCGACGGCTTCGAGGTCGACTCGAATCTGCCCGGACGGATCCGGCACAACGTGATCGCCTGGGGGCAGGGCTACACCCCGACCAGTGGCATCTACGACGTCGGCTTCGACACCTCGGCGGCCTTTCACACCTACGGCTTCGAATGGCTCGAAGACACGGTCAAGTTCTACGTCGACGGCTCGCTCGTCGCGCGCGGCGACGTACCGGCGACATACCCGGCCGACAGCTACGTGCACAACTACCTCAACGTCTGGCTGACCGCGATCGCCTACCAGCCGATCGAGAATCCGGTGGACGAGAGCGCGCTTCCAGGGAAGGTGCAGTTCGACTACTTCCGGTACTACGAGCGCGACGCGTACGCCGACAACGACGCCACCGGAGGCACCTATACCGAGACCGGAACGGGGTGGGCGACGTCCGGTGTCCGCGGCTTCGCAGGCCTCACGGCGCGCTACTCGTGTGACAGCGGAACGGCGGGCCGCTGGACGATTGCTCCCCCGGCCACCGGGTCGTACGACATCTACTTCTACCGGGTCGGCGGATCCGGTGGACAGGTCGACGCACCTGTGACGGTCTGGGACGGCAGTACCGCACTGATCCGGTCCCGGATCGATCTGACCCAGGCCAGCGGCTGGGTTCCGCTCGGCAATCACGCTCTGACCGGCGGTACGCCGTACATCGTGCGTATCGATCGCGACGGGGCGGGCTGCATCCGCGCCGACTCGGTCAAACTCGTCCGGTCGAACTAGGAGGTTGTGTTCGTGAAGGTCCGCAAGTCTGTCCACGCCGGCATCGCCGGCATTCTGCTCGCCGCGGGGCTGGTGACCCTGCCGCCTGCGTCCTCCGTCGCCGGCGCGACACCGTCGCTGCCGGTTCCGGGGTACCAGCTCGCCTGGTCCGACGAGTTCGACGGGACGCGACTCGACACCGGCTCGTGGTTCTACCGCGAAGGCGAGAAGGCGATCTGCTCCAACAACCCCGGCAACGTCACCGTCTCCGACGGCTCGATGCGCATCGCGCTCAAGCGCGAGGACCGCAACGGAAAGCCGTACACGTGCGGTGGGGTGATCAGCCGCAAGACCTTCGGTTACGGGTACTACGAGACGCGCGCCAAACTGTGGGGATACAAGGGCTTCCACTCGGCGCTGTGGACGACCGGCCTGTCCGACTACGTGCCCGACACTCCGTTGTACAAGGGCCCGAACAACCGGGTGAACGAGATCGACGGCTTCGAGGTCGACTCGCACGCGCCGGACCTGTATAGCCAGGTCTCGCACTGGTTCGTGCCGCAACACATCGGCAACCCGGGCGGCCTGTACAAGGGTCCGGATTCCTCGGACGGCTACCACGTCTACGGTTTCGAGTGGACGCCGACGCAGGTGCGGTACTTCATCGACGGACAGCTGACACGCGTCCTGCCGAAGCCCGGGCCACACGGTCTGCAGAACATCTGGCTGACGACCCTCGGGTTCACCGCACCGGTCGACGAGTCCAACCTGCCAGGGGAAACGGCCTGGGACTACTTCCGGTACTACGCCCCGGTCCAGCCGGGCGCCGACGTGACCGCCGACACCGTCGTGGTCGACAACGGCGACCCCGGGTACTCCGAAACCGGCACCTGGAGCGACGACATCACCGACGGGCACCACCAGACCTTCGGCTTCCAGGGCAAAGACGTACGCCGTACCGACGACCCCGCCGCATCGGCCACCTGGCGACCACAACTGCCGGCCAAGCAGTCGTACGAGGTGTTCGTCTGGAACCCTAGTTACCTGCGCACCGGCCATAAGGCCGCCCGCTACACGGTGAGCCATGACGGCGGGCAGACCTCAGCCGTCGTGAACCAGGACAGCGCAGGCCAGCAATGGGTGAGCCTCGGGGCCTACCAGATGACGCCCGGCCGCGGTCAAGGCGTGCGCGTCACATCGGACCCGGCAGGAAGCGGCACTCTGCGCACCGACGCGGTCAAGTTCGTCCCGGCAGTTGTCGTGGACAACGATCAGGCCGGCTACAGCGAACAAGGAACCTGGCAGTCCTCGAACACCGTGACGGGCTGGCGCGGGCAGGACACTCGATGGTCCGGTGATCCGGCCGCGACCGCGCGCTGGGCGCCGACGCTGCCCGGGAGCACGACGTACGACGTCTATGCATGGATCCCGGACGGCCGGCAGGACACCGAGACCCGGGTCGGAGTCACCGATCCCGGCTACACGGAGTCCGGCGCCTGGGCTGCCTCGAGTCTGACCGGTTGGGACGGAACCGCCACCCGGACGACGAACGACACGAAGGCGACGGCGGCGTGGCGGCCAGACCTGCCGATCGCGGGGCAGTACGAGGTGTCCGCCTGGGTGCCGAACGATGCGATCAGCACCACCGCCGCGCGCTACACCGTCGAGCACCCCGGTGGTCAGGCATCGGTCGATGTCGATCAGACGACCGGCGGGAAACGGTGGATCTCGCTGGGCACGTACGAGTTCACCGCCGGCACCGCTGGACGAGTCACGATCGCCAACGCCGCGGGACGCGGGTACCTGCGGACCAACGTGGTCAGGTTCGTTCGCGTCGGCGCCGACCAGGCCACGCCGCCGACGTACACCGTCACGCATGCCGGTGGAGTCAGTACGGTCGGGGCGGATCTGAGCCTCGGGGCGGACCGGTGGGTCAAGCTGGGCAACTTCGCATTCGATGCGGGCAGCAACGGCTCGGTCGAGCTGAACCGGGCGGCCGGTGGAGTCGCGCGTGCCGATGCGATCAAATTCCTGCCGGCGCCCGCCTCGGCACCGTTGCCATCAGCACCCAGTGCTGTGTTCGCCTACGTTCAGCCGAACCTGGCGAACGGCGACCAGGTCCTCCAGGTGCGCTGGCAGCCGACGGCCGCAGTGGGTTACCACGTGTATCTCGACGGGAATCGGGTCACCTGGCAGCCGGTCCGCGACACCTCGTTCCGGATGTACGAACTGCTCGCCGGGCAGACGCACCGGGTGACGGTGACCTCGGTCGACCGGGCCGGCAAGGAGTCTGCACCGTCCACGCCGTTCATCCTCCACGTTCCGATGGACAAGGTGTCCCCGGCGCCCTCGACGGAACTCTCCGCCGAGGCGACCAACGGTGGTGCGGTGCTGTACTGGCCGCAGAGCACCGAGGTCGATCTGCACGGATACCACGTGTACGCCGACGGCCGCCGGATCACCGACGTACCGACCGGCAACCCGGCGGACGCCCAGTCACGCGGCCTTGGCTTCCCCGTCGGCGATCTCACGAACAACGTCGCACACACCCTCGCGGTCACCGTTGTCGATCAGAGCGGCAACGAGTCGAAGCCGATAACCGTTTCGGTGACACCGAAGCCGATGGCGATCGTCGGGATCAACGACGCCGGCTACAGCGAGACCGGGGCCTGGACGGCGTCTAGCGTCCCAGGCTGGCAGGGCACCCCGACCCGAACCAGCAACTCCGCCACGGCGAGCGCCGACTGGCGACCGACCCTGGAGACCTCCGGCGAGTACGACGTCTACGCCTGGGTCCCGAACCACTCCAACAGCACCACCGCCGCCCGTTACACCGTCACCCACTCGGGCGGATCCGACGCGACCACCATCGACCAGACCACAGGCGGCATGCGCTGGATCCTCCTCGGCCGCTACACCTTCACCGCCGGCACCACAGCCCACGTCACACTGACCAACGCAGCCGGCACCAACTGGCTCCGCACCAGCGCCGTGAAGTTCGTGCCCGCCTGACCCGGTCCCGGACTCCTGGCGGTTCTCGACAGCCGAGCATCAACACGTTCGAGCCGGGCCAAGCAGCTGGCCACCCGCGTCGAGCGGGTGGCCAGGAGGCCTTGCGCACAGTCACGACAGACAGTGGATCGACCCGCCTTCCCTCGCGACTGACGGACCTGAGGCGATTCCACCGCACCCTGAGCTCGGCGATTGCCTTACATACAGAACTATTCCAGCCCTGCCGAGTCACCCAGCCGTACGCGGCCATCGCTGTCGACACGCCGCGGGTCGATTTCGGCAAGGTCTTCGCCGGTACGCAACGGCCGGGTAGGCATGCAACCCTGACCAACGTGGGGACGACTGACCTGAGACTTTCTGTGCAGCCGCTGAAGGGTGGTTTCGGCTGGCTTCTGGGCAATGCCGGGTGCGGTGGCATCGTCCGGCCTGGGGCGAGCTGTGTTGTCGACATGAGCCTCACCGCCACCACCGCCGGAGAGTATGCGCAGGACGTCGAGATCCTCGACGGCACCTCGCGAGGTGTGCGTCATGTTCAGTTCAGTGCCAGCGTTTATGACCGGCCCGACACGCCTGGCAAGGTCACGGTGGATGCGACGTACAGCGGCGTGGATCTTTCGTGGATGCCGGGATCATGGGGCAACGCCACGCCGGTCGGGTTCGTCGTACGGCGGACCGTCGACGGCATCGACACCACATTCAATGTCGCGCCGGACCAGACGCACTGGACCGAACCGTGGACCGCGGCCTCGCGTCCGGTGACGTACCAGATATGGGCCGTCAACGAGTTCGAGCCGAGCCCGGAAAGCCCTCGCGTGTCACCGGCGAAGGCGAGGGAGCAGGTCACCGCCCTCGTCCGACGGCCGAACGAGCTGGCCGCGCTCGGGAGTCTCGCAGTGCCCAAGGCCACACAGATCGTGCCGATCGAGAACGCACCGACGGGGGCCACCGAGGTAACGAGCGGGCCGAACGGTGTCGACATCGCGTACGTTCTTGACGGCGGTCTATGGGTTCGTCAGCAGGGCGCCGACAGGCTTGTCCGGTCCGGAGCCGGCCTTGCGCATCCGGCGTGGTCGCCGGACGGCACCCGGATCGCCTTCAGCACGGCGGACGGCGATTCGTCGACCTGTGTGGACATCCTGACCTTGTCCGACTCGGCGGTGGTCAGAGTGGGCTGCAACCTGGATCATCCGATCTGGCACAGCGACAACCACTCTCTGATCGTCGAGGACAGCAGCCTCGCCGGGGCGCCGCTGACCCAGGTCGAGGCGGCGGGACAAGGGGCACGGATCGCCACCATCGACGGTTCCGAGGGGGCTACGCGAGCTGTGTTGTCTCCGACGGGGAACGTGCTGGCGTACGTGCCCGCGAATACACGCGGAGTGGTCGCGTTCCTGTCGCCCGATGGCGGAACGGCCACGCTGGCCGACCTCGGCTTCGTTGAGGGTAAGACCATCGAAGATCTCGAGTGGGACACTGTCGGCCGTCAGCTCGCGATCCTCACCAGATTTGGGGAACGCGACATCATCGAGTCCTTCAACGCCGGCGACTTTCTGGCCGGCGGTGGGCTCAGCTTCGGAGTCCCCGTGTACAACACGACGACCGAACCGTACTCGCGTTGGACGTCGAGGCTGATCGGGCCGATCCTGTTGCGAAATACGACTGTTGAGAATCGATCATATCTGGAGTTGTGGCTGCGGGCGCTGCCGTGACCTGGGCGTTCTCGTCGCGGACGGTGTCCGACACGGGCATTCGTGGTCTCATGTTGCGGTGCCAGCAGGCGGATCGTTATCGAAGAGCGACGCCTGGGCCGGGCTTGCTGCTGCTGGGGATCCACTCACGGGACGCCCGAACCTGCTGAGGTGCGCGCATGTCGATGAGGGGCGTTCGATCGACCAGCCGAGGTTCTCCGTGAGTTGCTGGACCGTAGTTGAACCGGTCCAGCGGCGCCGTCGGCCGGCTCAGCTGGGAGGTGTGTCGGCGGGGATGCCTTGCCTGGGTGGCAGCACCATTTCGTTGAACGAAGGCCCTGGGTGGAAACACCCGAACCGCCAGCTCGTGACCACGTCCCCGGTGTGCGCGTCGATCAAGACGTGGGCTCCGAGTCCAGGAACGGGCACCGTCAGGCTGCAGTTCCACACCAGCCAGGCCCGATCGTCTGGCGCAAGGACCTCAAGAACAGTCCGGTCCATTACCCACGGGTGGTGCAACAGTTGGTCCTCCAGCGCGGCCAGGTCGCCGGCCGCGAACCGCTCGCGCACGATGCGCTCGGCGGCTTCACCTGACAGTGTCGGGACAGCCGTGGGTAGCTCGATCGGCGTGGCGGATGCGGGCCTGGCCTCGACGATCCGGCCGCCCTTGCCAACCTCGATGAACACATCACCCCATATGAGCGGCACTCCGGAGAACGCGCGGTGGTAGCGCACGCTTGTAAGCTGGCCGCGGTCATTGCCCAGGCTGTATCCATAGGACAGCGTCTCCCGTTCGCCCATCCCCAGGGCGGTTGCAATCAGCGGAGCCAGCGCCTCAAGCTCTTCGCGCCAGCGCGACCCATCACCGAGATCGATGACGATGTCACGCAGCAAAATCCGACCGTCGCCCATGAACAGAGACTAGAGATCCACGCACCGGGCCGCCAGCAGATTGCGCGGCCGCCACCGAGGCGGGTTCATCTCAGGTGGCTGCTCGCTCGACGGTGCGGCTCTGCGCGAACCGCTATGACGGTGCGCCAGTCCCAGCTTGGGTCGCCTAGTCTCGAGTGATCCCAAACGGATCGTTGTCGAAGGTCTCTTCATCCTCGGCCTCGTGAACAACGAAGCCGATGACGTCTCGCTGGAACCTCAGACACGTGGCGTTGTCCAATGCGGTCAGACCGTCGGCGTGTTCCAACTCGGCGGCCCGAGTCACCTACCTGCTGAACCCTGATCTCTGCGTCTTCCTGGTGTCGTCGGGCCAAGCGCGCAGGTACGCCGCGCGTCCGGCCGCAAGCACGCGACCTCGTCGGTGATTCGGAAGTCGCAACGCCCGAGGACCGACAAGGTCTCGCCACCCACGGGTTCGTCCTCCACGTCCTCGGCGTCGTCGCCATCCTCGGCGTCAGGGAAGAGATCGAGCGGGGAAGGAGGCGCACCAGTCGAACTCCGTCTCGTTGAAGGCCCGGGCGGACGCCGTGACCCGGTCGGTGGACTCGAGGCCTTCACCGTGTTCGGGGACCGGTCGATGTCGGTCAGATAGGCCAGATACCGCTCGACCGACACCACCGGGCCGTCATCGCCCAGAACCGTCCATGACTCCACCCGCGTGGCAGGCGACAGCACCCGCTGAACAAGCATCGCTCCTCCGGAAATCCGCATGATGGACAGCGGCAGATAACCACGACCACCACCCAGACCCCGAAGCATCAAGCCCCCTGTGATCCACGTCGACGACAGCCATCCAGCAGCTCCTGCGCGCATCCATAGCCCGGACGCCACCGCCCAGGTCGAGGCGGACTTCGCGTTCCATGCCGCACTCCTGGACGCCGCGCACAACGAACTGCTCACCAGAATGGCGACGGTTATCGAGACCGGCATGCGGCTACGCGACCGCTACACACACGGCACCCTCGACGACAAAGCAGTCGATCTCCACGCCAAGGTACTGCTTGCCATCCGCAACAAGCGTCCCCGCGCCGCGCACACCGCGATGGCCGCGTTGATCGACCAGTCGATCGTCGACACCGCTTCTTCGGCAGCAGCACAGAGCACGGACAGCACTTCTTGAGACGGATCGTGCCGAGGCCGGCGAGCAAGGAGCAGTTCACGATCGCGCCGGACCCTGTTCGCGTATCTGCTTCAACTCGTGCTTCATCGACGCCCACACGCCGCGGAGGTTGACCGCGACGAGCCGGTCGAACGCCTCTCCGGTCTCGTCGGCGGAGTCGGCCGGCGGTAGCATGATCCCGGCGTTGTTGAACGCCATGTCGAGGCTGCCGAACTCCTCGACGGTGCGGGTCACGGCGTACATCACCTGGTCCTCGTCGGAGACGTCGCAGGGCCAGCGCCTTGAGTCCTTGAACGATGAGCTCGTCGGCGAGCCGGCACTGCCGCCGGTGACGAATGCGGTCTTCCCAGTGAGTCGTTGGTGACGGTCATCGGAGTGGCTCCTTCGTCTCGAGTCATCAGGGTCAGACGGGTCAGGTGCCCGGCGGGTAGACGCCGTGTGGCGGTGGACAGATGCGAGCAGGTCGTCCCGGAACCGGGGGCCGTACGCGGCGGTTTGGGCCTTCTCGGTCTGCTGGCGGAGAGTCCGCCCAACTTCGTAGGCACCCAGCCGGGATCGACCGCATGCGAAAGCACGTCCGGCAACCGCCAGGCGACGGCGGCCATCAGCGTCGGCCGACGCCGTCAGTCGACCCGATGATCGGAATGCGCGACTACGGCTGCCCCTTCCGGCCGGGCGTTGACGATGCGGGCCGGGACGGTCATGCAATGTCTTCGCCTACGGGGGTCCGGTAAGCGGCACGGTCGCGGTGCATGGATCAGATGCGATCGGAGAGGGCAGTGGGTTCGTGGTCAGGCTCGCCGCCGCCGATCCCGCGGGGGATGATCAACTGCGCGACGTGGATGTCCTCGCGAGGCGCTCACCGTCAGTGAAACTGCCAGTCAACTGAACCTATTTGATTGCAACGGTTTCTCCAGACAGCCCTGGTGGAGCTTGCCCCAACGGTCATCTACGAACGGAGGCAAGATCGACACGCCACGCCGTCAGACGCCTGACCGGTCAGGGCGGATCAGTTCGTCGCTTCGCGGACGTCCGTTCCGTGCTCGGCGAACGCCTTGAAGTCCTGCATGTGCTGTAGCGACTGCTTGCGGAAGGCGCCGGGCATCACAAGTCCCACCAGCTTCATCAGAAAACCGCTGAACCGGTATTCGTTCTCGCTCTCCCACAGCGTCGTTTCCGGGCCGGCTTCGGTCAGCCGCTCGCGCGCGGCGCTCCACATGCCCTCGCCGACGATCTCGCGGTCGAAGTGAACGACGCTCGCTGTCTGGATCTCGCGCAGGTCTGCCGGCTCCCGGCGTGTAATGGTCTCGGTGCCCTCGAACCTCCGCCGGTCCATCTGCATCACGACCCGCGACCTGGTGCCCAGCTGCCCGTCCTCGCCACTCAGCGGCTCGTGCAGCACCAGACCCCGCAGCCACTTCGGCCGGTGTGCCGGGTCCTCGAGCAGCCGGACCACCTTCTCCCGCGGCAGGGCGATCTCGATGGAGACCGTGTACTTCATGGGCCGCAACATTCCGTTCTTCCAGGCGTGGGACAACGTGCCGGGTCTAGCGAGGAACGATGCCGCTGCGCCCCTGCCACGAGCCGTGCTCCGACAGCGGCCGGAACCGCAGGGTCGCGAACTCATGGTGGAAGTCCCTGCGCCGGCGTTCGGCCATCGCGGCAGCATGACGCTCGGGCTCCGGGACACTGCTATGGCCGTGCACCATCTCCTCCATCTCGCCCACCGTCCGCCAAACAGAGAAGGTAGAGATCGTCCGCGGCGGGCGCATCGCGGCCAGCGCCAACGTGGCCCCCGGATGGTCACGAACCAGCCGCTCCACCGGCTTGCCCCACTTCAGGAACCTCGGCACCTCCAGCAGGCGCATCCGAGCCAGCGTGACCGCCACGACAGGTTCGGCAGGATCCCACTCCCCCGCCCTCGCCGGCAGGTCCGGCAGCGCCGCAAGCCGCGACCAACGACGAAGGAACTGCATACGCACATGCCAGCCCGCAGCCAACTCCCTGCCCATGCGGTGATCCGCCAGAAACGTCTCGACCGCCGCCTCGTCCTCCCACCGCGCGAACATCGCCATCCGACGCAACTGCATCCGAGCCGGCGAAACCGTCGGCGCACCGAGGCGCATCAGCGCCAGGCACTCGGCATACCGCAGCCCAGGCGTGGAAGACACAGCCGGCGCCTTCCACAGTGCCCCCACCGTCGTCGTCGGACGGAGCTCCGCAAGGTGAAACGTAAAGATCGTCATCGTCGGCCAACTGTCCCACGAGTGAGGGCCCGCAGCGCCGAGCACGGACTCACGCCAACAACCTGTAGATGTCATCTCAAGCACCGAGCTGTAGCCCTGTGGTCAAGGCGCGCGTAGCTCCTCGGACACTGAAATGGCCGATTCAGTTACTTCCAGCGGCACGATCTGTGCCCGTGTGTTTCTGTGGTTGGCGGGTTGTCCGTTTGGGCAAGAGTTGCCGCTGGCAACCGTCGGCTCACGGCGAGGACAGCCCCCGGAGGATAGCTCCGCAGCGACGCGGCCCGGCGTTGTCCGTGAGGACACCGCCGGGCCGCGGTTGCGCCAGGCTGCAGGTGGTCAGTCGGCTACCACCGCCTGCAGCACGTCGGCCTTGGCCGCGGACCGGGCCGGTCCGACGGCGGCCAGTACGCCGGCAACCGCCGCGAGCACCACATAGAGCGTGACCTGCAGGCCAGGGATCGAGATCGCCTTGATGCCCTCGTCCGCGAGGACCTGCGAGAGTGCCAGCCCCAGGCCGATGCCGAGGCCGGCTCCGGCCAGTGCGCCGATCAGCGAGATCACCACCGACTCCCAGCGCACCATCGCCCGGACCTGACCGCGCGTCATGCCGACCGCCCTCAGCAGGCCCAGCTCGCGGGTCCGCTCGAACACCGACAGCACCAGGGTGTTGACGATGCCCAGCAGCGCGATCAGCACCGCCAGCGCCAGCATCACGGTGACGAAGGTGAGCAGGTCGTCGATGAAGCCGCTGGCCTCTTTCTCGAAGCCCTTCCGGTCGAGCACCTTGGCGTCGGGGTGGTCGGCCAAGGCCGCCGTGATCGCCTTCTGCACGGTCGCCGTGTCGGCGCCGGCCGCGATGGTGACCAGACCGGACGCCGTGAGCTGCCTTCCGGCGTACGCCGTCTGACCAGCAGTGCTGATCACGAAGTCGTCACCGATCCAACCCTTGGTGTCGTAGATACCGGCCACGCGCAGGTTGTGCTTGCCGGTTTCCGCGAACTCTGCCGGGATCGTGTCACCCACCTTCCACCCGTGTGCGGTGGCGGCCGCCTTCTGCACCACCACTCCGTCGGTGCCGAGATCGGACAGCGAGCCAGACGACAATCCGAGGTTCAGCACGTCCGCGGCTGTCGCCGGGTCGACTGCGGAGTATTTCGAGTCCGCGCCGTCGAACCGTGCCTGGCCCCAGCCGCTCGCCGAAACCTTGTCGACGCCCGGGACGGCCTCGACCACCTTGATCACCTCGGGGCTGAAGCCCGGCGCCTGGGTGCTGGACGCAGTGACGAACAGGTCGGCGTTGGTCGACCCTCCGATGACATCGCCGAACGAGGCCTTCAGCGAGGACGCGAACACACCCATGCTCACGACCAGCGTCAGGCCGACCATCAGTGCGGCCGCCGTCGACGACGTACGACGCGGGTTGCGCATCGCGTTCTGCCTGGCCAGTTCGCCGGGCAGACCGCGCAGCCGCAGCGGCACTGCGATGAGCGATGCCAGCGGACGGGCGACGGCCGGCAGCAGCGTGATGACTCCGCCGACGATGCCCAGCAGGCCCAGGCCGAACAGCGCCATGCCGGCGTCGCCATACAGCGCCGAGAACATCCCGGTCAGGCCAGTGCCGGTGAGAACGACGCCGGTCGCGACGCGCTTCTTCGACGGGTTGCCGGCGCCGGGCACGGCTTCGCGCAATGCCTCCACCGGCAGCACCTTCGTCGCCCGGAAGGCCGGGACGAGAGCCGCCACGACGGTCACGATCGTACCCACCAGCAGCGAGACCCAGATCGTGCGCGGCTGCAGTTGCAGCGACGTGCTCGGCAGGCTGAAACCGACGACGTCCATCAGGAGCTTCAGCCCTTTGGCGACGCCGACGCCGAGACCGATGCCGACGGCCGAGGCGGAGACACCGAGCAGCGACGCCTCGATGATCAGGCTCCTGCTGACCTGGCGCCGGGTGGCGCCGATCGCCCGCAGCAGCGCGATCTCGCGGGACCGCTGCGTCACGGTCATCGTGAACGTGTTCCAGATGATGAACGATCCGACGAACAACGCGATGCCGGCAAAGATCATGAACATGTACCTGACGAACTTGAGGTCCTCGTTGATCGCGTCCGAGGCCTCCTTCGCCACGGTGGCTCCGGTGACCGCCTCCGCGCCGTCGGGCAGGGCAGCATCGATCCGCCGCGCCAGCTCGGCCTGGCTCACGCCGGGCTCGGCGCTGACCTCGATGGCGTCGAAGACTCCCGGTGAGCCGAGTACCTTCTGCGCGGTCGCTGCGTCGAAGTACGCCGACGTCGTACCGCCGAGGTTCTTCTCACCGCCGAAGCCGACGGTACCGACCACGGTGAACTCCTGAGTCGGACCACGGAGCAGCACCTTGATCGTGGAGCCGAGCGCGATGTGGTGTTCTTCCGCGCTGGTGGCGTCGATCGCCACCTCATGCGGTCCCGACGGTGCACTCCCACTGCGCAACTTGACGTCGCCGCGCAGCTTGGGGTCCGCCGGCATGCTGTAGCCCATGGTGGGGGCGCCACCACTGGTGAGCACGGCCCTGCCGTCGTTGTCGGTCAGCAGCGCGTAGCCGCTGACCTCGCCCTCGGCGGTGCGGACGCCGTCGACGCCGCGCACCTTCTGAAGTACGGAGGACGGGATGGGACCCCGGCTGGTGCCGGTGCCTTCGGACTGGGTGTAGGCGGCCTCGGCTCGGACTACCGCGTCGGTGCCGGAGGAGACCTTGCCGAACAGCTGGTCGAACGCCAGCCGCATGGTGTCGGTCAGGACGAGCGTGCCGGCCAGGAACGCGACTCCGAGTGCGATCGAGGCGACGGTGAGGACAAGTCGCAGCTTGTGCGCGAGCATGCCTCGCAGGGTTGCGGTGAACATCTGTCATGCTCCTAGGTGCTTCATGAAGTCGAGTACGGCGTCGGCGGTCGGCTCGTCCATCTCGTCGACGACGTGGCCGTCGGCCAGGAAGAGGACTCGGTCGGCGTAGCCGGATGCCGTCGGGTCGTGCGTGACCATGACGACGGTCTGGCCGAGCTCCCGGACCGCCGTGCGGAGGAAGCCGAGCAGCTCGGTGCCCGACGTCGAGTCGAGGGCACCGGTGGGTTCGTCGGCGAAGATGATCTGCGGTCGCGAGGCGAGGGCGCGAGCTGCGGCGACCCGTTGCTGCTGGCCGCCGGACAGCTCGGTGGGACGGTGGTCGAGCCGTTCGGCGAGGCCGAGCTTCTCGACGATCGACCGCACCCAGAAGTCGTCCGGCTTGCGGCCGGCGATGCGGATCGGGAGAACGATGTTCTCCGCGGCGCTCATCGTCGGCAACAGGTTGAACGACTGGAAGATGAAGCCGATCCGGTCCCGGCGCAGCAGCGTGAGTGCCTTGTCGTTGAGTGAGGTGATCCGGGTGCCCCCCACGTACACCTCACCCGAGGACGGCCGGTCGAGACCGGCGAGCATGTGCAGCAGGGTCGACTTTCCCGACCCTGACGGCCCCATGATGGCGGTGAATCTGCCTGCATCGAGGGCGACGTCGACGTCCTTCAGCGCGGCGACGACGGCGTCGCCGGTGCCGTAGAACTTGCTGACGCCCTCGGCCCGGGCGGCCGTGGTCCGGATGGTGGTGCTGGTGGTGACGGACATCTGATTTCTCCTACGTCTGTTTCTGCCCCCCGGTCGAGCGGCGTGTAACAAGCAAAGGCGTTCCGGAAGTTCGCGCCCATCGGGCTGGGCGCACGACGTCCGGGAGCTGGCCGCGTGCCATCTGCGGGCGATCGTGCGGCCAACCCCACCCTTAGGGGTTCGGGCAGAGCCCTCCCGCCGCGCCGCAGATGGGCGCAGACTGCAGAGGTGAGGAGGCGGTGGGGAAGAGGGCGATCCCGGCGCGAACGACTCGCTGCTGTGCTCGTGCTGGGCGGACTGGCCGGGTTCGTGCTGCTGGTGTACGTCGCCGTGGTGCTGGGCGGCGGCGTGCTGATCGGCCACACGTCGTCGCCGCATGTGGGGCTCTCCGTGCTTGCCACGGCGGTGGTCGCGCTGGGCTTCGAGCCGGTGCAGTCGTGGCTCGAGGACGTCGTGTCCCAGCTGGTGCGGGCCGGCCGCTTGTCGCCGTACGACGTCCTGAGCCGGTTCTCGGCCGCGTTGACCAGCACCTACGCGAACGAGGAGCTGCCGGTGCGGATGGCCAAGGTGCTCGCGGACGGCACCGGTGCCGCTGGCGCGCAGGTGTGGCTCGTCGTGGACGACCGGTTGACCCTCGCCGCTTCCTGGCCCCCTGGTGCCGGCTCGGCGGTCGGAGCACCCGGAGCCGGCAGCGTGCCCGGCCGGCGCGAGCTCCCGGTACGCCAGGCCGGAGACCTGCTGGGCGTGCTCGCCATTCAGGAACGCGACGACGTACCGCTCTCACCGGTCGAGGAACGGCTGTTCGCAGGGCTCGCGGACCAGGCCGGGCTTGTACTGCGCGGGGCCCGGCTGCGAGCTGAGCTCGGGCGTCGGTTCCAGGAACTGTCCACCCGGGCGGAGGAGCTGAGGATATCCCGGCAGCGACTCGTCGACGCGCAGGACGCCGAGCGACGACGGCTCGAACGCGACATTCACGACGGCGCCCAGCAGCACCTCGTGGCCCTTGCCGTGAACCTGCGACTGGCCCACACGCTGGCGGGGCGGTCGCCGGAGCGGGCCGATCGGCTGATCGCGGCGCAGGGTCCGGCGGCAACGGCAACGATCGACACGCTCATCAGCCTCTCCCGAGGCATCTATCCGAGCCTGCTCGTCGACGAGGGACTGGTCGCAGCACTGCGGACGGCGATCTCCACGAGCCCGGTCCCGGTCGAGCTCCACGAGGTCGGCACCGGCCGGTACTCCGCCGAGATCGAGGCCGCAGCGTACTTCTGCGTGCTGGAGGCATTGCAGAACGCCGCGAAGCATTCGTCCGCGCGGTCGATCCGGGTTGAGCTGCGAGGCGATCCCGACCGGCTCACGGCAATCGTCGGGGACGACGGATCCGGCATCGACCCCAGGACGACGGCTTCCGGCGCGGGTCTGGCCAACATGCGCGACCGCGTCGAGGCGGTGGGCGGCACGCTGACGATCGAGACCGCACCCGGCCGCGGCACCATCGTCGAGGCGCGGTTGCCATGCCTTCACATTCCGGACCGACAGAAAGGCTGACATGTACGCCCGGGTGGCTTGGACGCTGACGGCAATCACCGTGCTGGTCGCGGTCGGAGACGTCTCGATCACCGCGAGGTACTGGCCGCTGCTGTCCGAGGACGCCGTCGCCGTCCACGGCTTCCCGTTCGTCCAAGCCGCGGCCGTGGGCTCGGCCGCGATGGGGGCGCTGATCGTGTCGCGGTATGCCCGGCATCCGATCGGCTGGCTGCTCTGCCTGACCGGTGTCAGCGGATCGATCTCGCTGCTGACCGAGGCCTACAGCTTCTGGGTGCTGAGGTATGACGGCCCCGGGCCGCGGAGCGTCGGGAGCGTCGCCGGATGGACCGCCGTACTGCTCGGCGGCCAACTCATCCTCGGCGCGCTGGCGATCATGTACCTGGTCGCGCCGGACGGGCACTTCCTGTCCCGCCGCTGGCGCATCGCGGGCATAGCGACGCTCGCAGGGCTCGGCTGCTGGACCGCTGGACAGCTCACCGTGTCGCCGACCGAGTTCGACATCGACATGCAGCAGGCCGGCCCTGTCGGCAGCGTGCTCTTCACCGCCGGCATCCTCCTCACCGTCGGTGGTCTCATCGCCGCCACCGTGTGCATGTTCCGGCGGCTGCGGCTCAGCCGAGGCGTGCAACGGCAGCAACTGCGGTTGATCGCCGTGTCTGTTCTGCTGGCGGTGGTGGGCCTGGTCTGGCTGCTCGTCGTCCAACTGTTCAACGGCGGACGGCAGACCTGGGCCGCGAGCCTCCCGCTGTTCGTCTCCTACTTCTGCCTGCCGATCCTGTTCGCCATCGCCGTACTGCGCTACCGGCTGTACGACATCGAGGTGATCATCAACCGCGCCGTCGTACTCGCTGTCGGCACCGCATTCGCGGCGATCGGGTACACAGGCCTGGTCGTGGCGGTCGCGGCAGTCGTCAACACCCAGACGAACGGGTTCTGGCTGTCGCTCTTCGCTACGTCGCTGGTCGCCCTCGCCTTCCAGCCGCTGCGACGGCGAGTCGTCAGGTTCGCGAACCGGCTCGCCTACGGCTCGCGGGCGCTTCCCTACGAGGCACTCGCGGACTTCAGCCGGCGCCTGACCGAGACACCGTCACCGCAGACACTGCTTCCGGCCGTCGCCGAAGCGGCCGGCCGTGCGGTGTCCGCAGCAAGCTCGACCGCCGTACTGCGCGTGCCCGGCGCGGGAGATATGCCGGAACACTGGCCGACCGGCACGCCGCACCGGCAGCCGGAGTACGAAGCGCCCGTACGACACGGTGGCGACACCCTCGGCAGCATAGGAGTCACCATGCCGAAGGGCCGTCGGCTCCGCGCGGTCGACGAACGACTGCTGCACGACCTGGCCGACCAGACCGCGCAGGCGTTCCGCAATGCCGCGATCGAGGCCGAGCTGGCTGAGCACGTGGCGGCCCTCGACCGGACCACACAAGCACTGACCGAGTCGCGGCGACGGATCATCGCGGCCGACGACGCGGCCCGCCGCCAACTGGAGTCGGCGATCTCGCGGGAGGTGCTGCCACACCTCGACACGATGCCCGCCCAGCTCGGCAGCCTGAGCGTCGCGGCATCGGGGTCCGCCACCCTGGACGAGCTCGAACGACTCGTGACCCGGACCAACACGGCGCTGGAGTCCTTGCGCGAACTGACCCGTGGCGTGTTCCCGACCCAGCTCGCCCGGTCGGGTCTGGTGCCGGCTTTGCGGTCACACCTGGCACGAAGCAGGCCGGAGGCCGCCCTGCACGTCGAGCCGTCGGCCGTCCGGCGGTTCCCTGCCAGGGTCGAGGCGGCGGTCTACTTCTGCTGCGTCGAGGCCCTGAGTGCCGGCTCCGGATCCGCCGAGGTCGGCCTGCTGACGATGGGACCGGACTTGGTACTGCGGATTCGGGGAGTCGCTCGGGCCGAGGTCGATGTACAGGCAATCGTCGACCGTGTCGAGGCTGTGGGCGGGTCGCCGTCCCTCGGTGACGGGGACGTGCTGTCGATCAGCATTCCGCTTGGCGAGGCTGGGTCGGCGGCCACGTCGTAGCCGCGGCCCACGTGGCTGTCAGCCGGTCCGGGCCGAACGCGGCCTTCGCGACGTACGACGCAGCACCGCAACCGGAGATGTCGATGTCGTCCTCGTCGTACGTCGAGAGCAGGACGACGACCGGCGCGTCAGGGTCGAGCGTCATACGCCGGGTGGCCTCGATACCGTCGATGCCGGGCAGGTTGACGTCCATGAGGACCAGATCGGGGCGCAGCCGGGCGACGGCAGCGAGCGACTCCTCGCCCGACCCGGCGGAGTCCACGACGACGAAGCCGTCCGTCTCGGAGACGACAGCGGCGATCGCCCGGCGGAACGTCTCCTGGTCGTCTACGACCAGGACGCGCACATCTGGCACCCGCACACCTCCTCGGCGCCATCATGGCGCGGCCGCCACCCCCGACGACATGGTGCTGGCCGCCGTAGACCGTGCGGCTGTCCCACCCTCATGCCCGGTCCGGTCAGCGTGCGGAGGGACCGCCGGTGGCTTCGAGGAAGGCGAGCACCGCCATCACCCGGCGATTGACATCGGCCTCATCGGTAAGACCCAGCTTCTGGAACACCGAGCCGACGTGCTTCTCGACGGCGCGCTCACTCATGAACAGGGCCTTTGCTGTCGCCGAGTTGCTGCGACCGGCCGCCATCGCCTCGAGCACCTCGCGCTCGCGGTCGGTCAGCCCGAGCAACGGTGACCGCGATTCCTGCGCCTTGCGCGCGAGCAGTCCCTCCACTACTCGCGGATCGAGGACCGAGCCGCCCCGCGCGACGTCGTGGAGCGCCCGGACCAGTTCGTCGCCCTGCGAGATGCGCTCCTTCAGCAGGTAGCCGAGCCCGGCGACGCCTTCGGACAGCAGGTCGAACGCATAATCCTCCTCGACGTACTGTGACAGCACCACGACCCCGGTGGACGGATGGCCGGCCCGGATCCGCTTGGCGGCGTCGATGCCTTCGGTCGTGAACGTCGGAGGCATCCGGATGTCGGTGAGTACAGCGTCCGGCCGGTACTCGGCAACGGCCTCGATCAGCGAGCCCGGATCGGTGACCGTCGCGACCAGCTCGATGTCGTCGGTCTCGGACAGCAGCGCGGCGACACCCTCGCGCACCAGAAGGTTGTCCTCGGCGAAGACGACGCGCAGCACCACGGCACCACTGTAGGCCCGACGTCCACCACCCACGTCGCGACGAACCCGTCGTCCCACGGTCGTGCCGCCCGGGAAGGCGGCGCAGAGGCGTCCTCAGACGTTGACGCTGACGCGTGTGGTCAAGGTGCGTTTTCCTCCCCGGACACGTCGGTGCAAGGGCTAGGGATGGAAGGAGCCGAGCTCGCTTGCCGCGGTGCGGTCGGGTGCGACGGCCAGCCGGTCGCGGATGGTGTGTTGGAACTCCTGGAACGCCGGCAGTGCGGCCAACACCTGCTCGATCAGCTCGCGGTTCCGGGCGGCGGTCTCGGGGGTGGTCTGGTAGCGGATCATTGTGGTCGTGCTCATCGGGCGCGTCCTTAGGTCGTAGCTGGAACCTGCTGTGGTGGCGTCGACCTATCGTTGGTGCGGCCGGGTAGCCACAGGCCGGCGGCCGCCCCGGCCAGCGAGATCGCGGCGGCCACCTTGATGGCCGGACCGAACCCGTCGGCGAAGGTCTGGGCCGATGCCGTGCCGCCGAATCCGGAGAACACCGCGACGCCGACCGCGATACCGAACACGCCGCCCAGCTCCCGCATCGTGCTGTTGACACCGGCGGCCTTGCCGATGTCGGCGTGGCCGACGGCGCTGACGACCGAGCTCTGTACCGCGGGCAGCGCCATCGACACACCGCAGCCGGCGACCACGAGCGGCGGCACCAGGGCGCCGTACGACATCCCGGGTTCGGCGATCGAGGCGACCCAGAACAGGCCGATCGCCTGCAGTGCCAGCCCGCCCGCCATCAGCGGCCGCTCGCCGACCCTGTCGGTCAGCGCACCTGCCAGCGGCGCGCACAAGAACAGCGTCACGGTCCAGGGCAGCAGCCGTAGCCCGGCGTCGAACGGCCCGTAGCCGAAGGTGGTCTGGAGGAACTGGGCGAAGAAGAACACGGCCGTGAACAGGGCGCCGAACGTGCAGAAGATCGCCACATTGCCGGCCGCGAAGGCCCGGTGCCGGAACAACCTCAGCGGCACCATCGGGTACGGCGCCCGCGCCTGCCAGCCGATGAACATGGCCAGCAGGGCGACGCCGCCGAGCAGGGCGCCGAGGATCTCCGGGCTGGTCCAGCCGGCGGTGTTGCCGCGGACCAGGCCCCAGACCAGGCCGAGCGCGCCGGCGGTGACCAGTGCCAGCCCGCGCAGGTCGAACGACGTGTCCGGGCCATGGCTTTCCGGCAGTTTGCGCAGCGCGAGCGGTACGGCGACCAGGCCGATCGGCACGTTCAGCCAGAAGATCGCCTCCCACGCCAGCCCGTCCGCCACGGCGCCGCCGACCAGTGGGCCGCAGGCGACGGCCAGGCCGGTGACACCTTCCAGGACGCCGATCGCCAGCCCGCGCCGGTCAGCCGGAAAGGTGGCACTGACGATCGCCAGCGCCAGGGTCATGACCAGCGCCGCGCCGGCCCCCTGCACCACCCGGGCGGCGATCAGCGCACCGACGCCGCCGGACACCGCGCACGCCGCGGACCCCGCGGTGAACAAGGCCAGCCCGGCGGCGAACATCCGGCGCCGTCCGAGCCGGTCGCCCGCCACCGCGGCCGGCATGAGCAGGACCGCGAAGGTCAGGTTGTAGGCGTTGACAGTCCATTCCAAGTCCTCGAGCGAGGCACCCAGATCGCGCTGGATGGTACTCAGAGCAGTGGACACGACCAGCGTGTCCAAGGCGGCCATCAGCGAGGCCAGCGATCCCAGCACAAGGGCCCAACGGCGGGCCGACAGGCCCATCGCAGAAGTCGTGTTCACTCGTTCTCCATCCGGTGTCGGCACACTGTCAGGGATGGATACCGGCGCGCAGATCGGAATTCGTCGGGTTCGGGCCGACGAGTTCGACCGGCGCAGCCGGTAGGTACAGGTGCCGGCAGGCCTTCGCCGGCCATCCTGACCAATCGGAGGGCGGACCTGGTGGACACCATGACCGAAGCGGACTTCGTCCGGCGCGCGGAGGACTTCCGCCGCGAACTGCTGGTGCACTGTTACCGGATGCTCGGCTCGATCCACGACGCCGAGGACCTGGTACAGGAGACCTACCTGCGGGCGTGGCGGGCCTTCGACGTCTACGACCCGGACCGGTCGTCGCTACGGACCTGGCTGTACCGGATCGCGACCAACGCCTGCCTGACCGCGCTCGAGCAGCGATCCCGCCGGGCGCTGCCCTCGGACCTGCGCGGGGCCACCACCGACCCCCGGGTCGACCCCGGCCCGGACGCCACGGAGATTCCCTGGCTGGAGCCGGTGCCGGATTCCTGGGTGTTCAACTCGCAGGCCGACCCGGTGGCCGTCGCGGAATCCCGTGAGCAGGTCCGGCTAGCACTGATCGCGGCCCTGCAACACCTGCCACCGCGCCAGCGCGCGGTGCTGATCCTGCGCGACGTACTCGGGATGAGATCCGCCGAGACGGCCGACCTGGTCGGGATATCCGTGACTGCCGCGGACAGCGCCCTGCGTCGGGCTCGGAGCCGGATCGAGCGGCTGGCGCCCACGGCCGAGCAGGTCGCGCCACTCGACGACGCCGAGACCCGCGACCTGCTCCGCCGCTACGTCGACGCCTTCGAACAGGCCGACATTGCGGCCCTCACCAGCCTGCTCGCCGAAGACGCGGTCTGGGAGATGCCGCCTGTCCCGACCTGGTACGCCGGACGCGCCGCCGTGGCCGGACTGGTAGCGAGCAAGTGGCCGCCCACCGGTGCGCGAATGCTCCCCACGGCAGCCAACGGCCAGCCGGCCTTCGGCTACTACGCCCCGGACGGCGCCGACAAGTACCGCGCGCACTCCCTCCAGGTGCTCACCCTCGCCAACCGGCACGTCACCCACGTGGTCTCGTTCCATTCCCCCGAACTCTTCGAGCCGTTCGGACTCCCAGCCGTCGTGACGGCCTAGCCACCGAAACCATCGCCGTGCGGGCGGTCCGATGACGACCCGCACGACGACTCAGCTCAGGACACATTGGTACGGAACCTGGCCGACATGGTCGGCCGCGATCATGACGCCGGGCTTGAGTCACACGACTCCACCATGTATTTGCGCGCAGGCGACGAGGATTCGCTGCGCCGAACGCCCGAAATCTCCCCGACGCACACTGCTTTGACGGCTTACGAAGATCCAAGTCTCAAGGGGTACCACGAGTCACGCCGGCGTTATGTCGCGGACGATGCGTACGATTCGCTTTTCAACTCCATCGGCGAAGCCCGCGGCTCAGTGCTGGTCGGCGGCTCGGTCGCAGCGATCTGGACGTGGGACCGCCGGCACGGCCGCGTTGATGTCGACGTCGTCAGGCAACTGTCCGAGCGCTCGCGCAACGACATCGCCGACGTGACCGCCGGCGCCGCGCAATTCCTCCGACTGCACGTCGTAGAAAGGTGACCACTTCTTCATGACCGCGACGACGTCTGGCTTCACGATCCTGAGTGCGGCGGCTGGTTCCGGCAAGTCCGGCCTTTCAGTCGGCTTCGCGCGGATCCTGCGCTCCCGCGGGTTGGAGGTGCAGGCGTTCAAACCGGTCAGCGTGGTCAACCTCGCCGACACGACTTGCCCCGAGCCGGACCTCTGGCGGCGCGGCGCGTTCTACAACTGCAACGCGGCCGACCAGCCGGTCTCCTGGTGGAACGCACCGGTCGTGGTGGTGCCCGCCGCAGACGGGCAGGCTGGTGAGATCTTCGTCGGCGGTTCACCTGCCGGTGAGGTGCCGATCTCAACCGCGACGAAGGCACCTTTTCGCATCGACCGGATGACTCCGCGGGTCCCGTCAGGCCCGCACTTCACACCACGCGATCTGTCCGAGGAGGACGTCACGCGACTCACGTCCACAATGTCTCGACCTCGGTCTACAGGCCTCTCTGCTCAGGCTCAAGGCCCGTTCAAGACTGCAGAGTCTGCAGATGCCGTAAGTGCGCCAGCTCGGTCGCGGCCGCTGCGTGCCAGCGGGCCTCCTCCTGGCTTCTTGACGTCGCCCAGCACAACGACCGCGGAGCTGTTGTCTTGACAGCCATGCGCTGACCGGATCGGACGCCGTCTCGGTCGACGTTGCGCCGAGAATCGCCAGCATGAGCGCCATACATGCACACCGGCCAACAAACCGTACGCCCCGGGCAATGGTTGCCGCATCTGGAGCTGCTGTCGCATCGGAAACGGCGCGGCCGTCAAGACGCTGTCGAGCGTCCTTTTGAGCAACGTCGTGTTGCCGAACTACGCGCGGCTGCTGATGGCAACTGACGTCCCGCCGAGCTCAGTGGTCAATCGATGGACGCGGCGCGAGCATGCACGCTCGATCCAGGGCAGGTCTGGCGCCCGGCCTCCCGCGTACGTCACAGCCGCCGCTCTCAGTGGGGATGGGCCTCCCAGAGAGGCACTCCGGCGAGGCGGGCGGTGGTGACCTCGGCGAAGTTGGGACAATGCAGAATGTTCTCGTGGGGACAGCGCAGGGCGTGTTCGAGGGCCTCGCGGGCAGCCTCGGCTTTGGCGATGTGCGCGTCGAGCTCGGCCAGTTTGCGGTGGGCGAGCTGACGCCAGTCGTCTGCCAGCCGACGAGAGGCGATCAGCGTTTTCAACTCGCGCAGTGAGAATCCGACATCTTGCAGCAGCAGGATGATCCCAACGTCCTGTGCCGCTGACAGCGGGTAGCGGCGCTCGCCCGCGACGCGGGCCGGGGGCGGCATCACGCCGAGCTCTTCCCAGTAGCGCAGCGCTGAGGTGGCGACGCCCGTGCGACGCGCCAACTCGCCGATGGTCAAAGTCTGATCCGTCATCTTGCCTTCAAGGCTACTTGAAGCCATATGACTGGCGTTGTGGAACCACGTCGCGCACCACGCGCTCAACGCCCAGCACTCACACAGCTGTGTCCGCGCAGCGATGGACGAGTTAGGAGTCCTGATGCGCAACCCCCACCATCCGGCTCGTGACACCGACGAGCCGCAGGAGTCCGCGGACCCGCGCCGCTGGAAGGCGCTCGCGGCGATCTGCACAGCGCAGTTCATGCTGATCCTGGATCTGACTGTCGTCAACGTCGCCCTGCCCGACCTCGGCGCCGACCTGGACCTGAGCCGTACGGCGTCCACCTGGGCGGTCAGCGCCTACGTACTGTTCTTCGGCGGGCTGATCCTGCTCGGCGGCCGGCTCGCCGACCGGTTCGGCTCCCGGACCATGATGCTGATCGGCCTGGTCATCTTCACCCTCGCCTCGCTCGCCTGCGGCCTGGCGCAGAACGAGATCCTCCTGATCGGCGGTCGCATCGGCCAGGGCGTCGGGGCCGCGCTGCTGTCCCCCGCGGCGTTGCGGGCCATCACCGGCATCTTCCACGGCGAGGAACGCAACCGAGCCCTGAGCGTATGGGCCTCTCTCGGCGGCATCGGCTTCGCCGCCGGGGTGCTCATCGGCGGACTCCTCACCAGCGGCCCCGGCTGGCGCTGGGTCTTCTTCATCAACGTTCCGATCGGCGTCATCCTGCTGGCCGGCATCCGCGCCATGGTGCCGCCGTCGCACCCGGACCGCGCCGCCCGACGCCTCGACGTACTGGGCGCGGTGACCGTCACCGCCGCCACCGGCTTGCTCATCTACGGCATGGTCAACGCCGGCGACACAGGCTGGACGGATCTCCGTACGATTGTGCCCATCGCGGCCGCCATCGTCCTGTACGGCGTGTTCGCCGCCGTCGAGCGCAGCACACAGACTCCCCTCATGCACCCGAGCCTGCTGTCGCGCCGTCCGATCGCGACCGGCGCGTTCCTGATGTTCATCGCGGCAGGCGTGACCATCGCGGACCTCTTTCTCGGTTCGCAGTACCTGCAGCACCTTCGCGGCCTCAGCGCTCTGGAGACCGGCCTGTTCTTCCTGCCCGCAGCCTTGGCCCTCATGATCGGAGCCATCGCTGCCGGCCGCTTGCTCGGCATCATCGGCGCGCGCCCGGTCGCCCTGGTCGGACTGGCCATGGTTGCTATCGGCAACGGTCTTCTCATCGGCTTGTCGGCAGGCGGCAACGTCTATGTCGAGGCCCTTCCCGGCATTGTGGTGTTCGCACTGGGCGGAGGTCCGCTGTTCGTCGCCGCGACCACCTCGGCCCTGGGCCGCGCTGCGCAGCACGAGGCCGGCCTGATATCCGGCGTTATCTACACCTTCAACCAACTCGGTGCCGCGATCTGTGTCGCGGTGGCCTCCACAGTCGCCGCCGCGGGTCTCGCCAACACACCCTCGATCGAGGGGTTCAAAGACGCCTTCACAGTGTTCACTGTCGTCGCCGCCGTGGCCGCGGTCCTCGCACTCGGCCTCGTACCGCGCCGCAAACCCCGATGACCGCTACCCACCCGCCCGATGACTCGGCCTGGGTCTCGCGCCGCACGGCTTCGACCCGAAGAAAATGGTGCCGAGAGCAACAGCCGTACCGGAGACACACAATGACGATGCAGACGACACCGATATCGGTTGACGGTCTGACCAAGCAGTTCGGCCGGATACGAGCGGTCGAGGACCTGACCTTCGACGTCCCGCCGGGAAAGATCACCGGGTTCCTCGGCCCCAACGGTGCGGGCAAAACCACCACCCTGCGCATGCTGCTCGGGCTGGTACGCCCCACAGCCGGCGCCGCTCTGATCGGCGGGCAGGCGTACCTGTCGCTGCCGCACCCGCGCCGCACGGTGGGCGCGGTGCTGGAGGCGACCGGAGCCCATCCCGGTCGTCGCGCCCGGGACCATCTGCGGATCCTCGCCCAGGTGACCGGTGTGCCGGACGGGCGGGTGACGGACGTCCTCGACCAGCTGGGCCTGACCGAGGCCGCGGGTCAGCGGGTGGGCGGCTACTCGCACGGCATGCGCCAGCGCCTCGGTCTGGCCGGAGCGCTGCTCGGCGACCCACCGGTGCTGCTACTCGACGAACCGGCGAACGGCCTCGACCCGGCCGGTATGGCGTGGCTCCGCGGTCTGTTGCGCGACCTGGCCGACGAGGGCCGCACCATCCTGGTCTCGAGCCACATGCTCAGCGAGGTCGCGCAGACCGTCGACCAGGTGGTGATCATCAACGAAGGCCGGCTGCGCTTCGCCGGCCCGCTGGAAGGCCTCGGCGACCTGGAAGCCTCCTTCCTGCGCCTCACCGACGCCGCCGACCATCGCTGAAGGACCTACCATGACGACCCTCATCGCCAACGAAATCCGCAAACTACGAACGGTCCGTGGCCCGTGGCTGCTGCTCGCCGCCGGTCCGGTACTGGTAATCGTCGGCGTCGCCGGAGTGGTCGTGGACGGAGCAGACGTGCGACAGCCGCAGACGGCCATCGACGCGGTCGCACACGCCGGTTTCATGTCCCTGCTCACGCTCGTCTTCGGAATCACAGCGGTGGCCGGCGAATACCGGCACCGGACCATCACCGACACGTACCTGGCCACACCGCGGCGCGGCCGTGTGATCGCCGCCAAGTTCGCCGTCTACACCTCCGCCGGCGCCATCCTCGGCCTCGTGCTCGCCATCACGGCGGTAGTCGCAACTGCCGTGGGAGTCAGCGCGAACGGCGGCTCGCTCGACCTGTCCAACAGCGACCTGTGGCGCACGCTCGCCGGCGGTGTCGCCTTCAACACCGCTTTCGCCGCCATCGGCGTCTCCCTCGGCGCCCTGATCACCAACCTGGCCGCCGCAATCGCCGCCGCCCTCGCCTGGATCGCGCTCGTCGAAGGTCTGGTCGCAGAACTCATCGACGCCCTCGAGCCGTGGCTGCCGGCCGCCGGCGGCCAAGCCCTCGCGCGCTTGCCCGGCGCACCCGACATCTCCCAATGGGCCGGTGGACTCCTACTCGCCGGCTACACACTCGTTTTCGCCGCGATAGCCCTAACCACCACCGTGCAGCGGGACGTCACCTAACTCGACAATGGATGGACCGAGGTGCCGGCAGACAGTCGTGCGCGGTGCGACGCTTGCGCGGGTAGATCTGGTACGCCACCGCAGACAGACTCCTCCGAGTTGCGACAGATCTCGGGAGTGCCGCACTGAGTTGACAATCGGACCACCGATCGATCGCGCTGGGAGGACGAACGATGAAGCACCGCCTCGTCACCGGAGCCGTCATCCTGGGTGTCCTGATCTTCGCGGTGCCTGGCGTCTGGGCGTTTGGCTGGCCGAGGTCGTTCTACGACAACGTCGCGACCTACCCGCCATACAACCTGCATTTCGTCCACAACATAGGCGCGTTCCAGCTCGGCATCGCGGCGGCACTGGCCGGCGCCTTGGTCTGGAGGGACGCTCTCACCGTCGCGTTGCTCGGCGGAGCCGTGGGCTGCGGCTTCCACGCCATCTCGGACTTCCTCGACAACGACCTCGGCGGCTCGGCCGGCGCTCCCTGGGTCCTGGCCGTCTTCACCACGCTCCTCGCCGCTGCCTTCGCCGCTCGGGTCTCCGTGCTGGGCCGGCATGCCGGCGAAGGCGGACGGCCGCAGTAGGTCTGTCCAGCGGCGGCTGTCCTGCTGCCTCCGCCGGTCCAGGTGGGTCAAGGCAGTCCACCTGGTGCTGGACCACCGCGACCCGCACCCGAGTGAGTTGTGCCCGAGATCCACCAGGTCCGGTTCAATTGTTGCGGAGGGCCTCTAGTACGACGGGATGTCGCCACGGGGCCGCAGAGAGTCCCACTGATTGACGAGACCACCGTGCGCGGCGCCGTACCGCGTTCGCCCAGTTGCTCGAGCTGCCTGTGACGTCGTCACGTGGAACGCTGAGTGCATGGGTAGCGACGTCATTCCGCGTGACGATCGCGCGTGACCGCGAAGTTCGGTGCCTGTGTCGGTGGTGCTGATCCTTATCGCGTTCGGTGCTGGTGCAGGCCTGATGTTCGTGGCCGGCGACGGTGGCGCTATGGCGATGGCGCTGGTTGGCGCCGGGTTCGTCGCCGCGTTCACCTTCGGGGTGATCGTGGCGGTGCGCGGGATGCGGCGGTGGATTGCCGGTCATTCGGTTCCCGCGGGCATCCAGTTGCTCGAGTGGGGCGCCGTGGCGATCGGATTCCTGATCACCGGTCTGGTCGACGCCGGGCTGGGCTGGGCGGTCATCGCCGGCCTGATGGGCGGCCTGCTGTCGGCGAACGTGTGGGGTATCCGCAGCGCCCGCGCCAATCGTGGCCTCGTCGACCGAGCCTTGGCCACCCGGGCAGCGTCGGCATCCACGACCCCGGCGACAACGACGGTCAGCGCAACCATGACCGAGCCGTTGACGCCGATCCTCCGCGACAACGTGCTCCTCGAACGACGCCGCGCAATCGCCTGGCTGATCGCGGGACTGATCGCCCTGGTCGGCGGTGCCGTCCTCGACCTGCCTCCAGTGGTCACGATCACGGCGGTCGTGGTCGGCCTCAGCGCCTCGCTCTGGGTGCTGCGCAGGCTCACGGCAAGCTGGTTGGCGCTCCGATCGTTCACCAAGGCCAAATCCGCACCGCGCCGGGCGTTCGTCATCCTGCTGAACGATCCCGCACCGAAGATGCTCCGGCCCCTGCTGGCAGTCTGGTCGGTGCCGCCAGCGCTGCGGGACGGTCGCATGCCGAAACCCGAGCAGGTGTACCGCTGCGACGAGGAACGAGACGCAATGCTGTCCTTCCCCGGCGACGCGGTCGTGCATGAGGCCTGGATCAGCACCGGCCGACGCCGGCGGTCCAAGCCGCGCTGGGTTGCCGCCGACGCAGGCGTCGCCTTGCCACATCGACGCGCCTTGTTTGGCCGCTGGTACGTGGGCAATCTGCTCTCCGGCGAGCGTCCAGACGAACCACGCCCGCTGAATCTGCCACCACCGCACCAAACCCAGGAGCTCATCGCTCGTCACGACGGGCCGCCGGGAAACCTTCTAACCGCCTCACTCACCCGCCTCATCGGCCTCGTCGCACTCGGACTCGTCATGCACTGGCTAACCTGACCTGGCATCACCCGGGCGGCGGCGCCTATGTGGTTGTCAAGCGGATGAGGTCGAAGCGACGAACCTGACCCGGTACGACGCCTGCACAGGCGAGCGCGGTCATCTGGCGGTCACCTCCTGGTCGACGTGCTCGAGCAGTTCGCCGTGCACGGATCCATGGGGTCTCGTAGATCCCGCGCCAGACGCTGCCGTGCCGTACGACGTACACCACCTACAGTTAGCTGGCGGTCGAGCCCCTCAGGCTGCAGCCAACTGGTTCGCGGGCCACTGTCGGCGTCGGTGGGTTGCTCCGGTGAGGTGAAGGTCAGGACGGCCCCGGTGTAGTAGCGGATGCGTTCTGACTCCTGTACGACCATGACGCTCGGGCAGCGGCGCATATGCTCCGGCTCCCGGACCCGGGAGCGATGGTCACCTCGAGCACGCGCGTGTGCTCAACCTCGAACAGCACGCGATGAGACTCGGGTGCGGCGACGACCGCATCGAGCGATCAGACCACGGCCATTCAGTTGCCGGCCATGTAGTGCTCGCCAATCCGGGTCCGCTCCTTCCACCGCGGCCGACAGTCTGCGATGTGCAGATTGTGGCGGCTGCGGTGTGCGCGCGGGCTGCTCCGCTGTGGCGGGTGAGAGCAGCACGCGGCTCGCACTACTTACCGGGCGTGGTGCCGGCTGGTGCCGGCGCACGAGTGTGGGGGTTCGGCGCCTCGGATCGTGGGCTTGGGAGGAAGGCGCCGGGCCGCCCTTCGATGTGCAGCTGGGGAAGTCGCCGGTCAAGCGATCGGGGCAGCCACCAGTTCGCTCGGCCGAGCAGGTGCATGATGGCCGGAACGAGCAGCATCCGTACGACGGTCGCGTCGATCGCGATCGCCGCCGCCATGCCGACGCCGATGACCTTGATGGTTACCTCGGGGCTTGGTACGAACGCGGCGAACACGGCAACCATGATCGCGGCAGCGGCCGTGATGACGCGACCGGTCCCGGCCAGGCCGTCGACGACCGCCGTGGTGCCGTCTCCGTTGGTGCGCAGCCACGACTCGCGCATCCGGCTGACGAGGATGACCTCGTAGTCCATCGAGAGCCCGAACTGTACGGCGAACATCAGCACCGGGATGAACGCGGGCATCGGCGTGTAGGTGTCGATGCCGATCAGCTCGCCGACCGGCCCGCCCTGGAGCACGAGCGCAACGACGCCGTACGCCGCACCCACTGACAGCAGGTTCATGACCGCGGCGGTCAGCGGGATCGCGATGCTGCGGAAAGCCAGCAGCAGGAGAACGGACAGCGCGACCACGCCGGTGATCAACAGCGGGATGCGCTTGGCGATGTTCGTGGTGCCGTCGATCGCGATTGCGGTGGCACCGCCGACATGCACTTCGTGCGCCGCGCCGCCGGTGGCGGCCGGGATCACGTGCTTACGTAGCGTGCGGACGAGGTTTTCGGTGGCGGTGTCCTGCGGCCCGGTTGCCGGGATCACCGTGAGCAGGGCGGTGTCACCGGCAGGGTCCAGCTGTGGCGGTAGCACCGTGGCCACACCCGGCGTGCCTCGCACCTGGTCGGCGAGCTGGTTCACCAGGTCTTTGTCGGCGCCGTTGGCGAGGTTCGCGACGACGGCGAGCGGGCCATTCGCGCCGGGACCGAAACCGTCGGCGAGCATGTCGTACGCCTGCCGGGTGGACCTGCCCGCCGGATCGTTACCGGCGTCGGGGAACCCGAACCGTACGCCGAGGAACGGTGCGGCGAGCACGAGGAGCACACCGACTCCGACCAGCGACGCGATCACGCTGTGGCGGTCGATGAGCCTGCTCCAGCCGGTCCAGCCGCGGGACGGCAGGACGTGGCCGCCTGCGGTGGTCTGCGTCTGAGGGTGCCTTACCAGTGGGACGCGTAGCCGGTCGACCCACCGGCCGAAGTAGCCGAGCAGCGCCGGGAAGAGCGTCACCGCGGCCGCCATCACGACGAGTACCGCCATGATCGTGACGAGCGCGGCGCCGCGCATGAACGACAGACCCATCGCGAACAGGCCGAGCATGCTCACCACGACGGTGCTACCGGCGACCAGCACCCAGCGGCCGGCGGTGTCAAGCGTCGCGACGGTGGCGGTCTCCGGATCCAGGCCCGGGGGTCGAATGGAGACCAGCCAGGGACGGGTTCGGATCGAGCAGGTGGCTGCCGAGACCGGATGGAGCCGCAAGCGGCTGTGGTCCCGGTTCCGATCCCAGATCGGCCTCACCCCCAAACGCGCCGCGCAGCTGATCCGCTTCGACCACGCTGCCCACCGCCTCGCCGCAGGTCACAGCGCCGCCCACGTGGCGGCAGAAAGCGGCTACGCCCGACCAGTCCCACCTCCACCGCGACGTCATGACCTTCACCGGCGCAACGCCCAGGGCCGTTGCGGTCGCGCCCTGGCTCGCGGTCGACGACCTCGCCTGGGCCGCCCCGAAGTACCCACTCCGAATCTGACTCCGGCCGGGCAACGCGGTTGCGCGCGACGCCGCGCGATCTCCTGGCCGCCCAGGACTGCCGCCGAGTCCCCCGCAGGTCCGCCGGCCAGAGCGACGTGTGGGTCGCTCAGTTTGTGCCCGGCGCCGTGGACGTCCACGAGAAGAGGGTCGACACGACGAACGTACCTTCGCTCACGTGGTGGGAAACCTGGAATTCAAGATGGACGAAGCCGACGTTGTCCGGTGTGAACACGTGGGTGCTGTAGTTGCGGTCGCTCCCGATGCGGCGCTCTACGCCGGTCCGCCAGCCCGTGGCAGCGTCGGCCGGGAAGCCCCATTCGGCGGCGTACTGCGCGATGAGGCGCTGAGTGGCGTCAGCATCCAGATCGGCAGCCGGAGGTTGAACCATGAGCCGGTCGGGTTCGTGGGTGGCAGTCGAACTCAGCATCACCGCCTCCGCGGCGGAGGTGCGGTAGACGCGCCCACCTGGCAGCAGCACGCGAACGTCGAACGGCCTGCGGTTCGGGTTCATCCAGACCCGGCTGTCGGCGCCTTCATCGAACCCCGCCGAGGCGCGCGTGGGTGGGCTGGTCAAATCGATCGACAGATCGTCGGTCATGGCCGCCAGCAGTGGCTTCCTGGGTGGCGACTCGAGCGGCACAGCGCCTGCTGCTGCAACACTGACGTCCCATCGCGTGAGGGCCGTAACGACGAGATAGCCCGCACGCCTGTGTAGCTGGTAGCGCTCTGCGCGCTCCGAGACCGGCGTTCCCACCAATGTGCGTGCCTCGTCGGCGTGGCCGGCGACATACCCGAGGAACTGCGGCAGCGTGTCGTCCTCAATCAGCCGCCAGCGGTTGGCGAACACAGCGATGTTGCCATTCGCCAGCGGAGTCCGCACGCTGATGGTTGCTTGGGGCAAGCGTGCGACCACGGCGAGCGGGAACCGTTCTGGGAAAGAATGAGTGCCGGGTATCGACGGTGCTCCGGCGAGCGTCAGCAGATACGTAAATGCCAGGCCCTCCGGCCGATCATGCCGCAGCATTTGGAGGTAGAACCGGTCGATGATGTCGAGCTGCTCGCGGAACAGCAGTGCGCGGTTGCCGCGATCGATCAGCGCAGTGTCATTCACCTTCTGGCCGCGATCGATGTCCCGCCAGGCCTCGAGCGTAGCGAGGTCGATTATTCTTGAATGATAGAGCTCCTCGATCTTGGCGACGCCGTGCGTGATGTATGCCTCGTGCATCGGCGCTTGGTCCTCGAAGATCTTCTTCTGCATCCTGAGAAATGTCGTCTCGTAGAAGCCGAGGTCGGCAACAGTGCGCTTGACGAAGCGTCGCAAGGAACGTTCGTACACTGCCATGGCCGCCTTGCGTGCGACATCTGGGACGAATCCGAGGTCCTGGAAGCCGGCGTAGAAGGACGGGCCGATCAGGCTGGCCATGCCGGCCCACTTGAGGTGCGGATAGGCAAGGAAGAGTTGTCCGTAGTAATTGTAGACAGCCTCGACCGCGCGCTTGTTGGCAGCGAACCCGAGGTGCGGGCGCCAAGTATGCCGATCGATCCCAGCGCGGATCAGCGCGTCATTGAGTAGGGCTTCCTTGATCGCATGAGCTTCTAGAGACATTCGCCACCGCCGAAAACAACGCTCGACCGCCATGCCCAGCACGCTACGAGGGAAGCCTACCGGCTGAGTCCGATAGCGCTGTCCGTGGCCCAGCGAGGACCTGCGAGTAAAGGCCGGCTGGCGGGAAACTGTCGTGCGGGCGGCGTGGTGTCCAGGCACCGTGGCCGGTAGAAGGGCACACGGACGCCCCATAGTGAGGAGGATCGCCGTGCAGCAGAAGGCCGCGGGTGCTCGCGTCCGGCGCTTGAGGGTACGGCGCGCGCTCACCCAGGAGCAGGTTGCGGCCAGGATCTTGGTGCTCAGCAGTCAGCCGGCTGTCCCCGGTGGTGTTGCGGCCGCTCATCGAGCCGGTCGCGGCGTACCCGTGGAGCATGGTCTGGCGCCGCGACCTGAGCCACCCCGGCCTCCGAGCACTGCACAGCGCGATCGACGACCTCGCCGCCGCGGAGCACTGGTTGGACGTTCCGCCCGGCACGTGGCTGCCCGAGCCTGAGGCGACCCGGATCGGCGCTCGCTGACTCACACGCCGCACGAGTGAATCGCCGCGATTCAGGTGTTGGACCGGCGTGGGTAGGCGGGCGCATCGTGGCCGAAACAAGTCCACGACATCTCGGAACGGAGCAGACATGTCGTCCTGGATCGCGTTCTTTCCTGCCGTCGAGGGCACCCGCAACCTGATGCCCGCGAACAGGGTCACCGCGACCACCGGCCCGGAACTGGTCGGACGAATTCAACTCACCGACCAAGACCACATCAAGGACCAAACACCATGAACAAGCAGCCATTCCGTTTCCGCAGCGAGAACGTCACGGTCGTGGCAGACCTCTACCTCCCGGCTGACCCGGCCCGAGGCATCGCCGTCGTCACCGGGCCACTCACCTCGGTCAAAGCGCAGGCGGCCGGCACCTACGCGGCAGCGATGGCCGAACGGGAGGTACGCCGAGCTCGCCTTCGACTACCGCCACTTCGGTGAGAGCGGCGGCGAGCCACGGCAGCTCGAGGACCCCGAGGAGAACATCATCGACATCTGCAACGCTGTCACCGCGCTGACCAACGTGCCCGCGATGGCCGACCTACCGGCCTACGGCGTCGGTGTCTGCTTCGGCGCCGGGCCGATGGCGGTCGCGGTCTCGCGAGATGCCCGGTTCCACGGCTTCGCAGGCGTGGCCGGCGTCTACACCAACGGATTCGCCGTCGCCTCCTACGCCCATCTACTAGCGTTCGACGCCCAGGGCGCGGCCGACAACCTCACCAAGCCGGTCGCGATCGTGCACTCCGAAACCGCTCTGGCCCCAGACCTCGCCCACCGGTTCTTCGCATGCCTACCAGGCCCCAAGGACCAGCTGTGGCTGACCTCGCAAGGCCAGATCGACTTCTACGACGACCCAGCACTGGTCCCGGCCGCGGCCGACCGCGTCGTCGCCACCTTCGCCCACGCAGGCTAGCGCTCGTCCGCACGGGCAGCGCCGGCGATGGGAACCTCCACCTCGCCACTCCAAGCGCCCTGGTCAGTCCAGCGCCGGTTGGTGCGTCTCCTCGACCTCCTCCTCAACGCGTCCGGCGGCCGGCTCCCGTCGGCCGGGCGGCGCGACGACCCCCTTGGTCGCGAGCGGCGACGGCTCGATCCGCAGCAGTCGCGCCGGCCACTCGGGCAGCCACCAGTTCCATCGTCCGAGAACGCTCACCAGCGCGGGAACGAGCAGAGCGCGCACGATCGTCGCGTCGATGAGGATGCCCACGCCGAGAGCGGTCGCGAACACCTTGATGTCCGTGCCCGGCGCGGATGCCAGAGCCGCGAACGCGCAGAACAGGATGAGCGCCGCCGACGTCACCAGCCGACCAGTGCGGCCCAGCCCGACGGTCACAGCCTGACGGGTCGACCCCGTGGCGTCGTACTCCTCCCGCATTCGGCTCAGGATGAACACCTCGTAGTCCATGGACAGTCCGAACAGGAATCCGAAGATCAGCGGCGGCAGCCAGAACGTGACCGCGCCGGTGCCGCTGACGTCGAAGACCGCGTCCGAGCCGTGCCCCTGCTGCCAGAAGTAGACGACCGCGCCGAACACGGCGGCAACCGAGATCAAGTTGAGGATCACGGCCTTGAGCGGAAGCAACAGCGACCGGAACGTCCGCACCAGGAGGATGTACGTGATCAGCGCGATCAGCCCGAGCACGTAGGGAAAGTTCTCGTACACGGCGTGGAAGTAGTCTTCAACGGTAGCGCCTGAACCGGTGACTCCCACCGGCCCGTCGACGGCGTCCTCGACAGCATCACGGACCCGGTCCACGACCGCGGTACCGGTGCTGTCCACTGTCTCGTTGCGGGGCAGTACCTCGACCACCGCCCGGCCGTCCGAGGTCCCGCCCACCACTGCGGCATGGACCCCGTCCACCGCCGAGGCAGCCCTGGCGGCTGCGTCCGCCTGGTCGGCGGGCACCAGCACCTCGATCGGGGTGAGCACACCGGTGCCCACCCCACCGTCCCGGAGCACCTGCAGGGTCTCGAACGACGACCCGGAACGCGCCAGCGAGTCGGCGCGGGCCTGACCGATCGCGATCCCGAAGACAGGCGCAACGAGCACGCCGAGCACCGCAAGGCTCGTCGCGGCCGCGAGCCACCGGTGTCGAACGATCAGCCGCGCCCAGGCCGTCCAGCCGCGTGAGGCCACCGCCTCCTTGCGAATGCGCGGCCTGTCCACCCGTGGCCCGATGCCTGCGAGCAGGGCCGGGAGCAGCGTGAAGCAGACCAGCACGCTGACCAGTGGGATCAGCAGACCGCCTATGCCCATACTGCGCAGCAGCGGGACGGGTACGACGATGAGCGCGACGAGGCTGATCGCCACCGTGATACCGGATGCGATGACGGCGTGGCCGGCCGTGCGCATGGCGGTGACGACCGCGGTCGAGTTCTCCTGGCCGTGGGCACGCTCCTCCCGCCAGCGGGAGACGATGAGCAGCGAGTAGTCGATCGCGACACCGAGGCCAACCAGGGCGATGAGGAACTCCACGACGAAGCTCACATCGGTGAACGTCGTCAGACCGAGCACGACAAGGAACGTGCTGAGGATCGACACCGTGGCGATGATCAACGGCACCAGCGCGAGGAACGACGCGAACACGAAGATCAGCACAGCCAGCGCGCCCAGCCCTCCGAGAAGGGTCTCGACCAGCACGCTCGGCCCGTCGCTGTCACCACCTCCGGCCAGCATCTCGTACGACGTGAGGCCCGCCTCGAGCCCGGAACGTTCCGCCGCGGCGTCAGCCGCTGCGCTGATCTCTGCTTCCAGGCTTGACCCGAACCCCGACGGCAGCGGCATGAACACGAGACCGAACGTCGACCGCCCGTCGTTGGTGAGGAAGCGAGGGTCGTTCGTACTGGCGAAGTCGACCACGCGGACGCCCGGAACCTGCTGCCTGATCGCCTCGTAGACATCGCCCACCCGAGCCTTCTCCCCCTCGACGGTGCTGCCCTTGGGGACGGTCACGACCGAGATGAACGGAGACGACGAGTTCGTCCCATACGTCTGCTCCAGCTGCTTCTCGGCCTCGTAGCCGGGCTGCCCTGGCAGTGAGTAGTCGATGCTGAGCCGCTGGTTCAGCTGTCCGGCCGTTGCTCCGCCCACCAGGAGCACGACCAGCCAGGCGAGTGCGACGAGCCGCCCGTGACGCAGGACGAACCTCACGAAGGAGTTCATCTCGCCCACCCCCATGGCGATGTGAAGTCGGCGAGCGGCCCGAGGTGCTTCAGTTTGTCGGGGTTGACGATCGAGTTGATGCTGGTGATCTGACCGCCGGCGATCTCGAGCGCCACCACGCCGATCAACCGCTCCTGTGCATCGACCCAGAGTGCTCCCGGCCCACCGTTGACCTCGACCGGGCGGAACGACACACCCGGAAGCCGGGCGAGCAGGTGGGCCCAGTCGGTCAACGTACGCGCGACACGGTTGCGCCCGCGCAGCGTGCGCGCCAGGGTGGGAACCTTGCCGCCGCCGTCACCGGTCAGCTCCACGTCGTGGGCGAGCAGCGCTTCGAGCCCAGCGAGATCGCCTTGCTCGGCGGCCGCAAAGAACCGTCGCGCCAGCTCGTCGCGCTGCTCGCGCGTGGTCTGGAAGCGGGGCCGGCGCTGCTGGACATGGCGTCTGGCGCGGGTGGCGAGCTGACGCACGCTGTCCTGGCTCTTGCCTATGATCTCCGCGATCTGCACGTAGTCGTAGCCGAACACGTCGTGCAGCAGCAGAACCGCGCGCTGCTCAGGCGTGAGGCTTTCCAGCAGAACCAGCATCGCCAACGACAGCGAATCGGTCAGCTCCGCCTGCCGAGCCGGATCATCGCGACCGTCGGTGACGATCGGCTCCGGCAGCCACTCGCCCACATATTCCTCGCGACGGACGCGCGCGGAACGCAGCTCGTCGATCGCCAGCCGAGTGCTCACCGTGGCAACGAAGCCACGCGGCGATGCGATCAGCTCGCCGGCATCCAGCGTCCGGTGCACGCGCAGCAGCGCTTCCTGCACCACGTCCTCGGCCTCGGAGACGCTGCCGAGCATCTGGTATGCGATCGCGAACGCGACCGGCCGCAACTCCTCGAGCAACTCGTCCCGCGGACTCACGTCGGGTACCCCCGCCGCCACCACGAATGCCTCGGCTGCCACCCCGGATCGCGCTTTGTCCATCTCATCATCAACGCCTCGAGCGCAGGATCATCTACACCACTTAAGACGAGACGGCTACCCCCGCTGTGACACCCGCGAGCGCCACCATTTTGTGGTCGTTCGCGGGTGTCATCCCTGAGCATCAGGGGACTTCGGCTTGCAGGATCTCCGCTGTCGGACGGCGAGCGCCGATGTGGGCCGGGATGGTCGTGAGCGCCGCTACCGCGAGTACGGTTCCCGCTACGACGGTGAGCAGTTGCCAGTACGTCGGGTTCGCCTCGTCGTTGCTCACCGCGGCCCAGAGTGCGAGCCCTCCCGCGATGCCCAGGACAGCGCCGACGAGAGCAGGAAGCACCTGCGCCGCCGAGAGTCCCGCGCTGACCTGCCCGGGGGTCGCGCCGAGGGCGCGGGCCAGTGCCGAGGCGTGCTTGGCGTCGAGCGCGGCTGCCCACGTGATGACGATGGCGTTGACGGCCGCCATGCCGACCAGCACGACCGTGAGTACCAACAGCACCTGGTTCGCCCGGCCGGCTTCGGGGTCCAGACTGGAGGGCCCTTCCCAGTCGGAAGCCATCGCGGCCCGGCCCGCCAGCACGACGACGATCCCGCTGACCGTGACGGCGATACTGGCAACGCCCAGCAGGACGCGGCGCGGCCGTCGCGCGATCACCCGCACGCCGAGGAGCAGCGGGGCGGGCAGCTGCGTCGAGAGCGCGATCAGCCAGCGCGTTCGCCGGGGTCGACGGGCGGAGTCGGTCAAGGCTTGGACGGTGCTGCTGCGAGCGGCGCGGACTGCAGAAACGAAGCTCGCGGCCATCGCCACTCCGAGGGCCACACCCGTGACCACGCCGACCGTCGACAGGGTCAGCGACGGCGCACCGGCGCTGCCGAGGAGGCCTGCCCCGGGGTCGCTGAGCAACGGAGCGGCCAGCCATCCGACGGTGAGCCCTGCGGCCGCGGCGAGCACAGCCAGCGCAACGTACTCGGCGAGCAGCACGACGGCAACGAGGCCGGGGGTTCCGCCTACCGCCTTGAGCAGCCCGACACGTCGGGTCTGGTCGGCCATCCGGCCACCGACGAGGACCGCGACGCTGGCCATGGCGAGCAGGGTGAGCAGTGAGCTGAACGTCACCAGGGCCTGCTGCGCTCCCCGCACGAATTCGCCGTACGTGTCGCGGATGTCCTGCCATGACGCCAGGAAGAGCGCGTCCCAGCTCGTTGGGGAGTGCTCGGCGACGAAGCCCGGAGCATCGGCCGGGTCGGCAAGCCTCAAGTTCATGACGTAGGACAGGGCCGCTGCAGGGGCGAGTCCGCTCGCGTCGGTTCGGGTCAGCCAAACCAGGCCCGCGTCGTCCGGCGGCGGCGCGTAATCGGCGGTCATGGTTCGGCCGTCCGGCCGCTCCGCCGGCGGGCCTTGACGCACCCAATCCGGTGGCGAGCCGTAGAAGAACGAGCACACCGGATGGCCGAAGCACAGGTGGGTGTACGGCGCCACCGCGGTGACCGCCACGCCGACGACCTTGAACGAGCGGCCGTTCAAGGTGACCTCGTCCCCGACGCCGACGTCGAGCGCGTCAGCGAAGGCGGCCTCGATCACCACCCCGCCGTCTCGCACCCAGCTGCCCTCGGTCAGCTTGGGCTGGTCGACCGAGACCTCCGCGGTGTCGCGCCCCACTGCCCACACCGCACTGCGGACGCCGTTGGCCTCGAGCTTGGTCGTGGTCGCCGGGTACGGCCCGCTGTGGTCGACAACGCCTGGCACATTGGTCAGCGCGTCCAGTTCGGCCCGATCGACCGGCAGTGCACGGCCCGGCGCGACCTCGAGTGGGCCGACGCTCGCGACGACGTCGGCACCGGCCGTCGCCTCGCGGGTGCGCTGGTACGGGTTTTCGGTCACGCCGTGCAGGACCAGTCCCAGCGTCAGCACGGCCGTGGCCGCCATGATCGCCAGCACCAGCAGCGCTGCTTCGGCTGGACGCCGCCGCACGTTGCGGACGGCGAGGCGACCGACGAGCAGGAGCCGGCCCACGGCTCAGCCCTCCAGCCCGACCAGGGCGCCGAGCTGGCCTGTACTGCCGCCGGTCAGCCGTGTCTCGTCGACGAACGCGCCGTCGCGCATGGAGATCAGCCGATCGGCGGTCGCCGCGATCCGCGCGTCGTGGGTGACCATGACCAGCGTCTGTCCAGCCTCGCGCAGGCTGTCGAACAGCCGCAGCACGTCCACGGTGGCGGCACTGTCGAGGTTGCCGGTGGGCTCGTCGGCGAACACGATCAGCGGCTCGTTGCTCAATGCCCGGGCGATCGCGACCCGCTGACGCTGGCCACCGGAGAGCGCCGAGGGCAGGAAACCTGACCGGTCGGCGAGCCCGACCCGGTCCAGCAGGCTCGCCGCCTGACGTCGCGCCGTCGACGGGGAGCGTCCGGCCAGCAGCGCCGGCAGCTCGACGTTCTCCACCGCGGTCAGCTCGTCCATCAGGTGGAAGGCCTGGAACACGATCCCGACGTCGGTGCGCCGTACCCGGGCCAGCGCCCGCTCCCCGATTTTGTCGATGCGCCGGTCGCCCAGCCACAACTCCCCGCTCGACGGCCGGTCCAGGCCGCCCAGCAGATGCAACAGCGTGGACTTGCCGCAGCCGCTCGGCCCCATCACCGCCACCGTCTCGCCGGCGACGACCTCGAGGTCGACCCCGTCTACGGCGCGGACCAGCCCCTCTCCCGTGCCGTACTCCTTGCGCAGCCCGCGGGCCCGCAGCACGGCAGTCATGGCAGTGTCGCTCATGATCTGCTCCCTCGGCCGGTCCAGCTTTGTTCGCATGCCTCCAGCCAGCGCAGGTCCGCCTGCAGCCGGAGAACGATGCCCTCCAACAGGAGTGCGGCATCCGAGCCGTCGGGCTCGGCCATCGCGGCGCGCTGGGCGTCGCGCAATCGGCGCAGCAACTCGCGGCGCTGCGTGTCCACGATCGTGAGCGGATCCGCCAACCCGGCCGCGGCTGCCGCGATCAGCTTGAGATGGAACTCGGCCAGGTCGGGCTTGGGCCAGCTGACCTCCGCCAGCCACTCGGCGACCCGCTCCTGACCGGCCGGGGTCAGCCCGTAGGTCTTGCGATCCGATCGGTCCCTCGCGGTCGTCGGTGGATCGCCCGCCACCAGTCCCGCCTTCTCCAGCCGGGTCAGCGTGACGTAGATGTGGCCGGCGTTCATCGCGTCCCCGAGCGGGCCGAGCGCCTCGCGGAGCCGCGCCCGCAGCTGATAGCCGTGCGAAGGCTCCTTCGCCAGCATCGCCAGCACCACTTCCTGCTGCATGAGCACCCCCTCTAACCGTTAGCTATATCTAACGGTTAGCCCCCACCCCCGTCAAGCCCAGCGAGGCGCCTTGGTGCAGATCCTGATGGCGCGGCGGCCGGAGCGGGTCACGCGGGTCGTGCTGACGTCATGCGACAGCTTCGAGCGTTTCTTCCCGCCCCTGTTCCGACCGCTGACGGCGTTGGCGCGCGTACCGGGCTCGATGTGGCCGCTGGCTCAGGCTCTGCGCCTGCGGGCGCTGCACCGACTGCCGATGGCCCTCGGTTGGGTCGCCAAGCGACCGATTCCCCAGGAGATCACCGACTCCTATCTCGGGCCGGCGCGGACAGACCGCGGTGTGCGACGCGATCTGCGCCGATTCCTGCGTGGCGTACATCGCCGGCACACCCTCGCCGCCGCCAAGGCGTTTCCGACGTACCGGCGTCCGGTCTTGCTGGTGTGGGCGCAGGAGGATCGGCTGTTCCCCGTCTCGCTCGCGCGCCGTCTCGAGAGGCTGCTGCCCGACGCCGAGCTGCGACTGGTGCCGGACAGCTACACGTTCATCCCCGAAGACCAACCCACGGTGCTCGCCGACCTCGTCATCGACTTCACTCGATCCGGCAGGGTGACTTGATGGTCGAGCGCCGCCGTCAGGAGGACCGTTCGCGAGCCACCCGTACCGCCCTGATCTCGGCAGCACGGCCGCTGTTCGCCGAGCGCGGCTACGGGGACGTCTCGGCCGAGGAGATCGTCGGCGCCGCCGGGCTGACGCGCGGCGCGCTCCGTCACCATTTCGGCGGCAAGCCGGAGCTCTTCCGGGCGGTGCTCGAGCAGCTCGAGGGCGAGCTCACCGCTCGCATCCTCGCCGAGATCACCGATCCGCAGGACGCCTGGAGCGCACTGACCGACGGCATGAGAGCCTTCCTCGACGCCTGCGAAGACCCCGAGCTGATTCAGATCGCGCTGACCGACGCGCCCGCCGTCCTGGGTTGGACCGCCTGGCGGGAGATCGAGGCGGATCACGGCCTCGGTCTCATCATCGCCGGCCTCGAACGTGCCCGGCTCGACGGCGTCATCTCTCAGCAACCGGTGGACGTCGCGGCTCGACTGTTGCTGAGCGCCACGATCGAGGCGGCTCTGCTGATCGCGACGGGTGACGATCGTGCAGCTGCGCGATCCACTGCTGAAGACGCCCTACTCAGCCTGCTTTCCGGACTTCGCAAGGAGCGCCAATGACCGGCCCGTCGTACGACGTCATCGTGGTCGGTTCCAGTGTCGCCGGTGCGGCCACGGCGATGCTGCTTGTGCAGCGCGCGCCATCGAACTCCGCTACCAATCAGGGGCCCGCGCAGATTCGTCGCCGTAACCAGGGCACGCTCGACGATCGAACGTCCCTGCATCGACGTTGCATAGTCGATCAGCGACAGTTTGGCCGGTGGTGGTCACAGACGTCTGAGTACTGCGCGCGAGAGGGCGTCGCGGTCGTCACCGACTTATCAGTTCGGGTCGTTCCGGTTTGCATGTGCGGGTGGCCGACTCGGATACTCCTCGAGCCTCACCGCCGACTTCCTGCGGCGACTCCGACTGCCACTGCAACGACATCTTCGGCGGCCCTCCGGTCAGGTGTCACGCCGCAACTCCACCGCATCGACGTCGACCGCGAGTTTCATCCGAGGGAAGCGCTCGACCAGCTGGGCGACACCGCCCGCAGCTCACGCGGGTGAGCCGCTCACAACTCGCAGGTAAGAAGGCCAAGAAACTCGTCGCGAAGTAGGGGATCCCGGAGGGGCAGAGCAGTAGCGTTCAGTTCTCGTCCTTTCCATCCAGTGTTCGACTCCGAGCGCGCAACCAATCTCTGATTCCCACAACAAGCATCGAAGCCACCGTCGCCGCTACGATCGCGATCCGCGGCCAGCTCGGACCGCTGTCGGGAAACGTGGCCTGAGCGACGCCGATCAAGCCAAGAACCAGAACAAGAATGATGCCGACACGCATCAACGGTCCGCTGTTCTTCCAGATCCTCACCCATGTCCAGCCCGTTCGCGACGGGTCTAGTCTGCGGTGAGGGCTTGGACCATGAGTTCGTTGCGGGCGTCTTGGCCGTAGGGGACGGTGGTGTGGACGCCTTCGCGGAGGCATTGGGTGAGAAGGGACGGCTTCGCGGCGAGGAACTCGGCCCAGCGGACGATGCGCAGGTTCGGGTACTTCTTGTCGGCGTCGTGGATCTGGGAGTTGATCCAGGCGCTGTTGCGCTGGTCGGCGACCTGGATCGCCGCGCTCTTCGCGGTCCGGGAGATCTGGGTGTTGACCCAGACCACGGTGCGGTTGGGGCCGGCGATCTTCATGGCGCGATCCACCTGCGCGGCGAAGACCGGCGGGTTGAAGATGTCGTTGGTGCCGGTGGCCATCAGGATCCGCCGCGGCAGGCCGTACTTGACCGCCCAGTTCTCGAGGGCGTCGACGGCAGGCGCTGTCGGCCGGCCCGACCAGTTGTGCACCGCGAGACTGCTTCCGGTCCGGCTCATCAGCTTGGTCGCCAACGCCTTGCCGTCCTGGACCGCGATGCTGTCACCGAACATGTACACACCGTCGTGATCACGGACGTAGGCGATCGTGGCCGTGCTCGAGATCGCCCGGCTGAGGATGGTCCAGTCGCCGAGCATGCCGGACCCGTAGAGGTCGGCGGCGGATGAGTTTTCGGCGGCGGCGACGGTCGCGACAGCAGCAGCCGCCCCAGCCATCAAGACTTGCCGTCGGTTTGGTTTCAGTCTCTTCAAGGTTGCCCCCACAGGGAGGAACTTTGAGGCATGGAGACCACTTTGCGCAAGTTCGCTTAGAACGTTCCATCGCCTGCCCTGGTTGACGATCCGCCGATCACGCAGCGGGCGCGCACCCTACAGATGTGCCAGCTGGTAAGGCAAGCCTTTGCGGCCCGGATTGCAGTTTGTTGCAGTCCCGGCGGCACAGCACGGCACGCGCCCCGGTCACTCCGGGGCGCGTGCCGGCTCTGTCGATCAGCGGCTGTGAATCAGCTGACGGTCAGGATCTTGTTCACGGTGAAGGCTTGCGCGTGGTCGCCGTCGGCCGGGAACCACACGCGGTAGGCGATCTGGCCGCGGATGGCCGGCTTGATGCCGAACGCGTAGGCGCCCGAGCTGCTCAGCTTCACCGACGCGATCGACTTCCAGACCTTGTTCGAGTACTGCTGCAGATACACCGGCTTGCCGTAGTGCGCCGGCGCGACATAGCCGCTGAACTTCGTCACCTGCCCCAACCGGATCGTTGCCGGTGACAGGGCCGCCGAGATCGTCGGCGCGACCTGCACCGTCAGGTCCGGGCTGCGGGTCCCCATCAGGTCACCATTGCCGGGGAAGGTCATCATGAACACCGACGACACCAGTGGCTTGTAGGCGTACGCGACCGCGCCGGTCGAGCTGGTCTTCAATGCCGCCAGCAGCTTGAACGTCGACGAGTTCGCAGGCCGCACGTACAGGTTGACCGGCAGTCCGGTGTACGCCTTGTTGTCGACCCGCAACGTGCTCCCGCGCACGGTGATCGTGCCGCCGTAGTTCACGAGCGCCGCGGTCGTGCTGATCGTCGTCCTCATCCCGAGCAGTTGCGTGACGGCGACCGGGCTGACCTTCCCGCCCCGGTCCTTGATCCAGGCGGCATAGGTGTACGTCACGCCTTGCGCGAGCCCGGTGTTCTTCACCGAGGACGCCGTACCCGAGTAGACCAGCGCGCCGGTCGTCAGCGTCGGCACCTGGCTGCCGGAGTTCCGCCGGACGATCACCTGGTCGAAGTCGGGCAGGGCCGGGATCTTCCAGGTCAGATTCGCGGCCAGGTAGGCACCGGTGGCGTCGAACTCCGGCTTCGCTGGTGCCATGTCCACGGTCGAGAACACGCTGCTGAACGGCGCCAGCGCCGTACCGCCCGCCTCCTGGACACCACTCACGACGATCCGGTACGGCGTGTTGTCGAGCAGCGGCGTGGTCGGCGTGATGACGGCCTGCTTGGTCGCCGCGTCGTACGCGACCGCGCCGCCCACCGTCGTACCGGTCCGGCCGTGCACCAACCGGACGCGGCCGGCGGTCACGCTGTCCGCGACGACCTCCCGCGCGAACGTCACCACCGGACGAGTGTCCAGCGCCTGGCCGCTCGCCAGATCGGGCGGCATCACGTCCCGGACGGGATAGTCCGCGCCGGAGCCGGAACCACCCGCGCCGCCCTCCTCGATGGTCAGCGTGTACGGGCGGGTGTCGCGCGAGCCATTGGAGTTGCGGACCGCGATGTAGGTGCTGCCCGCGGCCACGTTGACATTGGTGGCGGCCGTCAACGGCCCCCACAGGGGGCCGCCCGTGTCCGGGTCCAGCTCCGTCGGGAACGGCGCCGCGGCGTAGGTCAGCGACTTCAGGTCGGCGCCGTGGATGTCGATCCGCGGGCCGAAGTTCACCGCGTACTTGTCGCCGTTGAACTCGGGACCGGTCAGCGATACCCGGATGGTGCGGGCGGCCGTGGACGTCACCTCGTACCAGTCGATTTCGCCTTCGGTGCTGATCGTCGTAGTGATCTCGCTCGACAGCGGGATGGCCCGCTCCGGCTGGTCGTTGAGGTCGATCGAGTTGGTCGGGAAGTCCGGGGCCCACCGCCCACCGAGGGCGGCGTACGCGTCCAGGATGCCGGCACCGTAGTACGGGTCGGTGCCCCGTGGGCCCGCGTCCCGGGCAAGCGTCTCGAGCCTGCTCTCGATCTGCGCCGGCGTGTACGTCGGCCACTTGTTCTTCACCAGCGCCGCCACGCCGGCGACGATCGGCGCCGAGCACGACGTACCGCTGCAGAACCAGTACGGCACCGCCTCGCTCATACTGCGAACGCCCGTGCTCAGGACATCCCAGCCCGGCGCGGCGAGGTCGACCCAGTCGCCGTACGAGCTGAAGTCGGTCAGAACTCCGCCGGCGTTCGTCGCCGCGACCGCGATGACCTCCGGATACGCGGCGGGGTACTGCAGCACGGCACTGCCGTCGTTCCCCGCAGCCGCCACCACGACAACGCCCTTGGCGACCGCACGCTTGATCGCATCATGCAGCACCGGGTTGTCGCCCGGATTGCCGAACGACATGTTGAGGACCTTGGCGCCGTTCGCCACCGCCCAATCGATGCCCTCGACGATGTTGATGTCATCAGCCACACCGTCGGCGCCGGCAACCTTCACCGGCATCGCCTTCGCACTCCAGCCGACGCCGGCCACGCCGATGCCGTTGTTCGCGCTCGCGGCGATGATGCCGAGCGTCATCGTGCCATGGCCATTGTCGTCCACCGGGTTCGGTCGAGTGCTCGAGACCGCGTTGTAGCCCGGAACCAGGCGACCGACCAGGTCCGGATGCCCGGCATCCACCCCGGTGTCGAGAACCGCGACGACCTGACTGCCGGTCGACTTGGACACGTCCCAGGCCTGCGGAACGCGAACGGTGTTCAGGTACGCCGCCTGACCCACACCGCTCACCACCGGGTAGAACGGGTCATTCGGCACCGCCGAGACCCGACGGCGGTAGCTCAGCGAAGCCAACTCGACCGCAGGGTCTGCCTTGGCCTTCTTGAGCAGTTCGGGTGCGGAGAGCTTGCCCTTGAGCTTGACGACCCTCGAGCCTGCTTGCTCCTCTTCCGTGGCACCGAGCTTGGACGCCGCAGCCCTGCGAGCCGACGCCGTGGCCTTGCTCTTGAACTTCACCATGACCGCGTTCGGCTCGAACTCCGGCTTCGCGGTGTTGTGCCGCGCCGTGAACGCCGGACGGTAAGGCCCAGGCTCAGCCGCCGAACCGGAAGAACCGGTCAGAGCGACCAGCGACCCGGCAACCAGCGCCGTCGGCAGGCCAAGGCGCAGCAGGTGAGCAGGACGAAAAGGCACAATGCCCCCCAGGGCTCAAAGTGACAGTCGCCCGGAGTATGCCAGACGTCCCCAGCAAACTCGCCCGGGCCGGCGTCACCGACATCGATCTCGTACTGCGCGCCCTATCGCCAGTTTGGAGACGGACGAGCCCTCAGCGCGTTTTGGCGAGTTTGGGGGGTGCGACGACGGCGGCGAGGTAGGGGTGGAGCAGTTCGCGGAACAGGGCGCTGGGTGGGAGGCCGAGTTCGCGGTCGAGCATCGCGCGGAACTGCTCGTAGTGCCTCACGGCCTCGACGAGGTCACCGTTGTCGAGGTGGGTTCGGACGATGGCGCGGTGCGCGCTCTCGTGCAACGGCTCGATGCTGATCGCGGCTCGGGCGGCCTGGAGCGCCTCGTGACCGCGTCCTTGACGCCGTAGTCGCCGAGCAAGGGAGTCCAATGCACCGAGGCGCAGGTGCTGCATCCGTTCGCGAGCGGCGAGCACCCAATCGTCGTACCAGCCAGGCAGCAGTTCGGCGGAGTGCAGGATGACGGCTGCGGCCTCCTCGACGGCGTCGTCGCTGCGGTCGGGGTCTTGGATGAGCAGTTCGGCGCTGACCCGCAGGCGATCGGTGTCCACGCCAATCTCCTGCGCAAGTGCGAGGGAGGTCTCGCCGATCTCGAGCAATGGCGGTACGCCGGCATGGCGGTGACGCAATCTCCAAAGTACGGCGCGTAGACGCGCTGCAGCCACGTCATCCGTGCAATCCGGCCACAGTGTGGCGGCCGCTTGAGTCCTGGCACACCGGCCATGCAACGCCAGCAATGCAATCAGGTGTTGGGGGCCGGCAGGCAAGGTGATCGGCTTGGCCTGCCCGGTCGTCAGGAACCAGTCGCCGAGAAGTTGCAGCCGTACGTCGAAACCGGTGAATGCCCGCATGCCTGGACTCCCCCTCGGTCGAGAACACGTGCGCCAGAGCGAGCGATGCCCCACATCCGCTCTGCTCGCCAGTGCCCTCCGCTGTCTGTGACTGCCGAGACACATGATGCCACCACTGCTTTGCACCATTGGTCAGGAAATGCCGCTTTGTCAACATGTTCGGCCACTAACTATCGCGACTCGATTGCTCCAGAAAATGCTCGAGCCAAACGCGGACCTCGCGGTAGACCTCTTCCGGTGAGGCCACCACCATGGTCGTCTGTCGCTCATCGGCAAGGTCGGGCCGGCGTGTGATCCGAGCCCTGATACCGGAACGTTCCGCAGTCTCCCGCCACACCCGGATCACCAGGGCTGCAGCCTCGGAGCGCGCGTCATCAGTCATGATCCATCTCCCCCGCGAGCCGCCTGACCGCCGGCTCGCCCCGTAAGACACCGGCTGGAAGACCCACGATGAGGAAAACGATCCTCGAAGTTTGCGGTCACGTCGAGCGACGATTCCTGATGACGCTGTGACAACGCGTTGACAACGCTGTGACAACGCAGTGAGTACGTGCCGGGGTCTGCACTTGCTGTGAGTACCGATCTGGACGGAGGGGGTGACTCATGAACAAGTTGCTGACGCATGTCGAGCTCGACCTGGAAGAGGTCCAGGTTCTCCCGGAGCGAGAGGCGCTGGGTTCGTTCAACTGGGCGAACATCTACGCGTCGAACACGGCTGTCGCGCTGAACGCGGCATCGCACTACTCCGCGGCCAAGGCAGTGGCGCTGCAGTCGATCTACGTGAACCAGCACTAGCCGATCGACGGGGCCAGGTGTGTGGGCGGTCGTGAGGGCCGCCCACGCACTCGAGGAAAGGATGGGATCGATGACGGATCTCCGCACGATCTCCCCGACGGAGGTCGCCGGCCAGTCGGCCGATCTGCTGCCTGCGAGGGAGGCGCTGGCGCTGGTGAACATCACCAACATCACCGCCGTCAACATCGCGATCGCGGTGAACGCAGGCACGATCGGCTCGACGGCAGCCGCAGCCGCGCTGCAGAACATCGGCGCCTACCAGCACTAGCCACACCGGGGACGGGCGGGGGGCGTCTCGCCCCCCGCACTGGTCGAGGGGCACTGTGACGAACGAGTTGGTGGACAGTACGACGGTAGGACCCGTCAACGGCGGGCCCAGGCCAAGTCGTGCCGCCGGCCTGCGGATGCTCGGACTGTACGAGGGATCCGGGTTCCGCGACCAGCGCTATCTGGTCGAGCGTTCCGATCGTCAGATGGTGCTGCTCACGAAGCTGCTCTACCTCATCGTCCACTACGCCGACGGACACGCGTCCACCGATCTGCTCGCCGACCGGGTCAGCCGCGCGTACGGCCGGCGGCTCGATCCCGCGGACCTGGTCACCCTGATCCAGAGCAAGCTCGCGCCATCCGGCCTGGTCGCACTCTGGAACGGCGCACCCGTCGGACAACGGCGAGCAGATCCGTTGCTCGCCCTGAGCATCCGTGGCGTCCTGCTGCCGACTGCCGCGGTCCGCATCATCGGCCGGATCTTCGCGCCCCTCTTCCACCGGCCAGTCATCCTTGCCGTCCTCGCAGGCGTGACTGCCTTCGACGTGTGGCTGGTCGCCAACCGGGCGACGACTGACATCTTCGCCGCGCTCGTCGACCCGGCCGGGGTCCTCGCCGTACTGGTCCTTCTTCTCGCCGCGACCCTGTTCCACGAGTTCGGGCACGCGGCCGGGTGCACCTACGGCGGCGCGAAGCCCGGACCGATCGGCGTCGGCCTCTATCTCTGGATCCCGGCCTTCTACACGAATGTGACGAGTGCCTACCGACTGAACCGCGCCGGGCGACTGCGGACCGACCTTGGTGGCGTGTACTTCAACGCGGTCTTCATCGTCGCGGCCGCGGCGGCCTACCTGTGGACCGGATGGGCGCCGCTGCTCGCGGTCATCGCCCTCTCGCACCTCGAGATCTTCCAGCAACTGTTGCCGGTCGTACGTTTCGACGGCTACTACATCCTCGGGGACCTGGCCGGCGTACCGAACCTGTTCGGGCACGTCCGGCCGATCATGCGGAGTCTGCTCCCCAGCCGCCAGAAGGCCCGGAGCGCGTCGCAGCTCAAGCTTCGCACCCGTGTGGTCGTCACAGCCTGGGTGCTCGTGACCGTGCCAACTCTCATCATCGGCCTGGGAGCCATCGCCTGGAACGCTCCCGGCTACCTCGCCCACTTCTGGGATCGTGCGACCGAGCTGTGGACGGGCACGCGGGAACTCATCGCCGCGGGCCAACCCGGCGCCGCCACGCTGACTGCCCTGTCGCTGCTCGGGATAACTCTCCCCATCGTCGGCATCGGCCTCGTACTGGGAAGGTCACTGCTCCACCTCGCCAGCGCGCTGCGTGCCCGGCCTTCGGCCGGCGAATCGCCGCAGCCCACACCGCCTGCGGAGGACCCGATGATCGACCACCTGGCAGCCGAGTCCCAGGTCGCCGAGGCAGCGCCTCCCGGAGCCGCCGCCTTCACCGAAGAGCAGATGCTCCGACGCAGGACACCTCCGGCACGGCACGGCTGGCGCCACGGCATGTACGTCGCAACGAACGGCCGCGTCAACGTCGGTCCGAGTGCTGCGGAGCAGCGCGAGCAGGAACGAATCTCGCGCGTCCGGACGCCGCTGCATGGCCCGCGCCGAGTGGTCACGCTGAGCCGCAAAGGCGGTGCCGGGAAGACCACCACGACCCTGATGCTCGGCCACACCCTCGCGGAGCACCGCGGCGATCGCGTCGTCGCGCTGGACGCCAACCCGGATGCCGGCTCTCTCATCTACCGGGTACGGCGGGAGTCGCCGGCCACCGTGACCAGTCTGTTGGGCGAGCGCGAGCTCATCACCAAGTACGCCGATCTGCGGGCATACACGTCGCAGGCGCCGACTCGGCTCGAGGTGATCGCATCCGACGACGATCCGACCATCAGCCAGGCATTGGGCGACCGGGATTACCGCGTCGTGATCGATCTCCTGACCCAGCACTACAACCTGATCCTCGTCGACACCGGAACCGGCATCCTGGACAGCGCGATCCAGGGCATCCTCCGCGAGGCCGACCAGATCGTCGTCGTGATGCCGCCGGCGCTCGACGGCGCCCGGGTCGCCGCCGGCACTCTGGACTGGCTCGACCAGCACGGACACGCGGATCTCGTCGAGTCCGCCGTCGCCGTCATCAACACGACGCGAGGCAGGCCGCGCTGGCTCCAACTCGACGAGATCGAGAAGCATTTCGAGGCCCGCTGCGCCGGAACGGTCCGCATCCCGTGGGATCCCGCGCTGGAATCCGGCGCTGCGATCGGCCTCGACGACCTGCGGCCTTCCACCCGCGACGCATATCTGGAACTGGCCGAGAAGGTCGCCAGTGGCTTCTCGATGGAGCGCTGGAGCAGTCGATGACCCCTGCTGGAGAAGGAGCCATGACCCAATGAGAGTCCGCCAAGGCATCGAAGCATCCGTGCTGGTCGTATCCCTCCTCCTCGGGGCGGCGGCCGGCGGTTCCAGCCTGCTCAACCACCGGAAGGGACAGGACTTCGATCTGGTCGCCTCCGCCAACCCGGTCGTGCCCGGCACATCCGACACCGACCGCACCGCCATGTTCGAACGGTCGCGCGGCAAGCGGGCGCAGGCCGACAACGTGGCGAGTGCCTCGGCAACCTGCAACTCGTGCACGGGTACGGCGACCGCCGTACAGGTCATCTACGTCGGCAAGGCACGCAAGGGCACGGCCGACAACCTGGCGACCTCCTGGTCGAGCTGCCGTGGTTGCAGTGCGATCAGCGTCTCCGTCCAGATCGTCGTGACGCGGCCGGGAACGAACCTGACCATCCGAAACCGCGCACTGGCGGTGAACGCCTCGTGTTCCGGCTGCACCTCAGCCGCTGTCGCTGTCCAACTCGTCGTCGTCACGAAGAAGCACCAGGCACTCTCACGCAAGGCCCGGGAACAGCTCGCCGCGCTCGCCGCCCAACTGGAGGCTGACCTGCGCTCCGCGTCCCGCTCAAAGGCCGCCCGCCTCTCCGCGGCCAAGGAAAAGCCCGGTCTCCCGGAGATCCAGGCACTCGTCAAGAACGAACTGAAGCCGACGTCCATCCGACCCAGCTTCACCGTCAAAACCGGATGACAGGAGGTCGAGCCGATGCCTCTCCGCCGGCTGATCACCATCGCGGTTGCGGCACTTGCCTCGCTCGCGTTGCTCGGCTGTGAACCCATCGAAACCACCCAACAAGGCAGCGCACCGAACAGCCGTCCCAGCAAGGGCAAAAGCACGGGCACGACCACCACATCGACATCCCGCGCAACCGTCAAGATCACCGCGGCCGACAGCGTCTGCTGGGCCGGCCAGATCGGCCGCGGCACCAAGAAGGGCTGCGGGAGCGCCACTCTCTCGGTCAAGGACTCAGGCGGCAACTACCGGATCCTGCTGCGAAAGACCAAAGGCAACGGCAACCTCACCGTCGTCTTCACCGTCAACGGCAAACGCGTCAACAGCGGAAGCATCACCTCCAGCTCAGGCATCGTCTCCATCAGCTACGCCACCGGGTAGTCGAGGCGGCAGGAGCGCCAGAAGTCGTGTTCGATCGGCAGCACGGTCATGGTCAACCCGTCGGCGTACGGGCGCACTTCACGGTGGTCAGGCGATTCCGGCTCCCCGCGAAGAGACTTTGAATGCATTCGACTGGTCTGACGTGACCGTGTCCTTCTTGAAGTACAGCGTCGAGTTCAAGAAGCGTCGGTTCGGCGGGGTTCGCTGTGGAGGCCATAAGGGCATCCGCCCAGCCGACTCGTCGGTACCCCACGTCATCGATGATCGTCTCGGCCGACGCAATGATGGCGTGGGGACAGCAGGCGTTCTCGAGTACTGCGGGTTCGTCGCCTGCTGACCTGACAATCCGTCAGTGAACGATCGAAGTCCCTGCTGCAATCTCAAGCTGGTCGGCGACTTCGAGCGACGCTGGCTCAACCGCTGTCTCTGATCGGCTGGTCGTAGTCACGCCCACCAGGTGCAACGTCGCGCCCTCGACCGGCGCCGGTCGCGCCGTCATGCCCGCGACGCGGATGGTGCCGGTCAGCTGCACCGTGTGGTCCGGGTCGTCGAAACAGCTGTCCAGGATGGGATCGAGCCTTCGAGCCGTAGCGGCACTGGTCGGAAGCTCGCCGGCCGGGGTGAACGGACTCTATGACATGGGTGGGAATGTCTGGGAGTGGCTGGCCGACGCCCAGGGCGACAACCGGCTCGCCGCGGGCGGCTCCTGGTGGTACGGCCCGGAGCAGACGATGGCCGACGCATTCAGGTCATAGATGCCAGGCGGCCTCGCACGAGCGGGGCCGCCTGTGGGCGTCGGCCGGCGGGGGTCGCTGGTCAGCCTCTGGCGGCGGCCCGGATGAGCTTCACCACGATGTCGGGGTGGCTCATCATCGCGACGTGTGAGCTGTTGATCTGTACGACGGTCGAGCCGGCCCGGGCGGCCATCGCCCGCTCGGCCTCGGGTGGGATGATGCGGTCCTGATTGGCGACGAGGTACCAGCTGGGGATGGTCTTCCAGGCCGGCGCTCCGGAGGGCGTCACAAGCGCGGCCAGTGCGCCGGGCCGCTGAGTGGCGGCCATGAATCGGGTAGTTGCCTGTGGCAGGTCCTGGGCGAAGAGCCGGTGGAAGTGGGCCGGGTCGATGTAGGCGTCGGCGTCTCCTTCGGCGGCTCCGGGGAACGGTCGGAGTACGAGGTGGTCGGTAACCTCGGTGTGCCCGCCGCCCAACGTGTTGGCGGCGGCGACGCTCTCTCCCTCGTCTGGGGCGTAGGCGGCGACGTACACGAGGGATTTGACGTTGGGGTTGCCGGTGGCGGCGTTCGTGATGACGGCGCCTCCGTAGGAGTGGCCGACCAGCACGACCGGGCCCTCGATGGTGGCCAGGAAGTCGCGTAGATACGCCCCGTCGGCGCGAGGTCCGCGCAGTGGGTTCGAGAACGCGAGGACGGGGTAACCGGCCTCGAGCAGGCGGCCGGCAACTGCGTTCCAGCCGCTGGAGTCGGCGAACGCGCCGTGCACGAAGACGATGGTGGGCTTCGCCGCGGAGTGTAGGGCTGTGGTGCGCGCCTGCTGGGAGTTGGTCTGCTGGGCGCTAGGGGATGCGGTGGCGTTCAGAAGGGATCCGGTCAGCAGAAGGATCCCGACGAGACCTGCGGCCAGCGCTGTCGCCAGCACGTGCAGACGGCGTGGTGCTCGGAGCTTCATGATGCTCTCCTTGGGTCGGTACCGGTGAACGCATCCTGGATCGACCTCCGGGTGACGCGGACCACGTGAGGTGCGTAGTAGTTATCGCTGGCGGGGCCTCACACGGCCGTTTAGGGTCAGCAGCCATGGGAGTAGAGGGGGGTCTGCTCGGGCGGGATGCGGAACAGCGACAGGTCCGCAGCCTGCTTGGGCACGCGCGAAATGGACGCGGTGGTGCGTTGCTTGTGTCCGGCGAGCCAGGGATAGGAAAGACCTCGCTGCTCGAAGCCGCTCTGGCGGGTGCGACCGGTATGCGGCAACTGCGCGTTGATGGCTACGAGGCGGAGTCCACGATCCCGTTCGCCGCCTTGCAGCGCCTGATGATCCCGCTGCGTGCGTACGCGCCGTCGCTTCCGGAACGCCACCAGCACGCGCTTCGGGTGGCTGCCGGGGTGGCCGACGGCCCGCCACCGGATCGGTTCCTGGTCGGGTTGGGTGTGCTCGGGATGCTGGCCGCCGCGGGAGAGGTAGAACCGGTCGCGTGCGCGGTTGACGACGCACACCTGCTGGACTCCGAGTCGCTGGACGTACTGGCGTTCGTTGCCAGACGACTGGAAGCGGAGTCGGCTGCGATTATTTTCGCCGGCCGCCACGATGCCGGTCTCGCGGACCAGATGGCGGGCGTACCTGAACTCGGTCTCACCGGTCTCGCTCCCGAATCGGCGATCAGGTTGCTGAGGTCGTCCCTGCCCGAAGTCCTCGATCCGGCGGCGGCAGCGCAGATCGTCGTGGCGACGGGTGGCAACCCGCTCGCGCTGATCGACCTGGCCAGTGAGCTCAGCATCAAGCAGTTGACCGAGTCCACCTTCGCCGCCGAACCGTTCCCCGTCGGGCACCGCCTCGAGGCGTTCTACCTGCGCCGGATCCGCCACCTTGCGCCTGACCTGCAGCAGTGGCTGCTGATCGCAGCGGCAGACTCCACAGGGAATGTGGACCTGATCCGCGCGGCCGGACAGTCCCTCGGCCTGCCTGACGGCGCGGGTGACGCGGCGGAGGCCGCCGACCTGGTGGAACTTTCGCCGTCAGTCAGGTTCCGGCACCCGCTCGTGCGGTCCGCGGCGTACAACGCCGCCCAGGGAGGGCAGCGGCGGCGAATCCACGGCGCGCTGTCGGCGGCTGCCGGCCGGCTGGGCCTGATCGAGTTGGAAGCCTGGCACGCCGCCAAGGCGACCCTGGGCACGGACCCTGCGGTGGCGGATCGGCTGGAACGCGTTGCCGACCTGGCAGGCCGGCGCGGTGGGTTCGCGTCTCGCGCCAGAGTGCTGGCGCAGGCCTCCGCGCTGACGCCGCAGGGAGGTCGCAAGTACGCCCGGCTGGTGGCAGCGGCCGAAGCGGCATTGGCCGCCGGCGCCGCACAGTTGGCCAAGAGCCTGCTCGACGATGTGGCCGAGGACGCCTTGGACGCAGTCTCGCAGGGTCGACTGATCTCGACCCGTGCCAGCATCGCGATCTTCACCGCGGACCCGGCGCTGATGAACGGCGGGGCGAACATGCTGGCCGCTGCCGAGTTGTTCCACGGCCACGATGCCACGCTGGAGCAGAACGCGCTGATCAAGGCATTCGAGTACACGATGCCGGCCGAACGCCTCGCTCAAGGTGCGACACTGTCCGAGCTCGGCCGGCGCATGCGGAAGGGGGCCGAGCTCCACGATGGCATCGCCGCGACGATCCTCCGTGCCTTGAGTGCCCATATCCTGCTGCCCTATGACGAGGCGGTCCCGATCATGCGGACCGCTGTGGACGCGATCGCCGCGTTGGACCCGGAAAGCCTCTTGCACTACGGAACGATCAGCGTCGCACTGACCACGGCTCTGTGGGACGCCGACGCGCGCCGAGAATGCCTGGAGCGCACAGCAGAAGCCGCCCGCGAGGCAGGCTCGCTGCAGCTGCTCGAAACCGCGCTCTGGATCTTGTCCTTGGCCGAACTGAAGGGCGGAAGTCCGCAACGCGCAGCCCACTACGTCGAACAAGTGCGAGAGTTGCGCCGCGCCATCGGCTACGACGCCGAGAACGTAGTCAACGTGGCCCTCCTGGCCTGGTTCGGCGCACCTCGATCGCAGGTCGAGCAGATCGCCGAAGGCGCACGGTCGATGGGTTTCGGCGGCGTGCACGCCTCCGGGGTAGCGGCCCTCGCCATCCGCGATCTGTGTGAAGGCCTCTACAACGAGGCGTATGCCAGTTTGAAGTCACTCGTGGACGATCCGTACCTCCAGGTCACGCCGCTGGAGTACCCGGACTTCGTCGAAGCGGCGGTACGCAGTGATCACCTCGATGAGGCACTCGGCTTCGTGGAGTACCTGGAGAAGCTGGCACGGGCCAACGGGTCGCCATGGACAGCCGGTGTCGCCCAACGGTCGCGAGCGCTTGTCGACGACGCCGGCGCCGAACCTTATTACCAAGCGGCCGTCGCGACGTTCGCCCCGACCGGCATCGAGATCGAGCTGGCCCGGACTCACCTCCTGTACGGCGAATGGCTGCGCCGTACACGGCGTCGCCGTGACGCGCGAGAGCAGCTGCGTCAGGCTGTGGAGATCTTCGAGCGGATCGAGGCATCCGGTTTCGCCCAGCGTGCTCGCAACGAACTGGAGGCCATCGGGGACCACGCGCCCGCGGCGGGACAACGCAGCCCGCTCGACCTCACAGCCCAACAGTTGACCGTCGCGCGGCTCGCCGCGGCCGGCAACACCAACGCCGAGATCGGCGCCACCATGTTCCTCAGCGTCAACACCGTCGACTACCACCTGCGCAAGGTCTTCCAAAAGCTGGGAGTCACCTCTCGTCGGCAGCTCGCCGACCGGATCCACCCGCCCTCCTGACGGCCCGCACATCGTCACGACTACGTGCTTCACGTGGTCCGCGCCTACCCGTACCGGTACAGGCTCGGGGAAACCTCAGCCAAGGAGGACCCCCATGCCTTACATCACCGCCGATGACGGCGCCGAGATCTTCTACAAGGACTGGGGCGCCGGTGGTTCGCCGGTGATCCTCAGCCACGGCTGGCCGTTGAACTCCGACGCCTGGGAATCCGGAGCCCGCTTCCTCGCCGAACACGGGCACCGCGCCATCGCCCACGACCGGCGCGGCCACGGGCGCTCGAGCCAGACCTGGAACGGCAACGAGATGGACACCTACGCCGACGACCTGGCCTGTCTCATCGACACCCTGGATCTGCAAGACCTCACCCTTGTCGGCCACTCCACCGGCGGCGGCGAGATCGTCCACTACCTCGGCCGCCACGGCAGCAGCCGCGTCTCCCGGCTCGTCCTGGTGTCCGCCGTGCCGCCACTCATGCTGCGCACCGACGACAACCCCGAAGGACTACCTATCGAGGTGTTCGACGAGATCCGGGCCGGCGAGGCCGCCGACCGATCACAGCTGTACCGGAATCTCGCCGACGGCCCGTTCTTCGGGCACAACCGCAAGCAGGACGTCGACCAAGGCTTCCGGGACGCGTTCTGGCTGCAGAGCATGGCCTGTGGCCACCGCGGCGCCTACGAGTGCATCGCCGCGTTCTCGGCCACCGACTTCCGCCCCGACCTGGAAAAAGTCGACGTACCGACTCTGGTCATCCACGGCGACGACGACCAGATCGTGCCGTTCGAAGTGGGCGGCAAGCGATCCGCCGCGCTGATCGACGGCGCCGTACTCAAGGTCTACGAAGGCAGCGGCCACGCACTCCCCGACACCGACCGAGACCGGCTGCACGCCGATCTGCTCGAGTTCATCGACGCCTGACCGGAAGGAACATCATGAACGACACCCGCCGTCCCGACACCGTCGTCCTCGTGCACGGCCTGTGGATGACGCCCCGAAGCTGGGAAAACTGGGTCCAGCACTACCAGGCCAAGGGCTTCACCGTCCTGACACCCGGATACCCCGGCTTCGACATCGAGGTCGAGTCCCTGCGCGAGAACCCCGAAGTCATCGCAAACCTGACCGTGCCCGAAACCCTCGACCACCTCGCCACCGTGATCGAGAAGGTCGAGACTCCGCCGATCATCATGGGCCACTCCTTCGGCGGGACCCTCACCCAGCTGCTGCTGGCCCGCGGCCTCGGCTCAGCAGGGGTCGTCGTCGACTCCGCCCCCACCGAGGGCGTACGCGTGAACCCGCTGTCCCAGGCCAAGTCACTGTTCCCCGCGCTGAAGAACCCGGCCAACCGGCACAAGGCCGTGGGATTCACCCCCGAGGAGTTCCACTACGCCTTCACCAACACCCTCACCGAGGAGGAATCCAAGGCAGTCTGGGACCGCTACCACATCCCCGCCCCGGGCAACTGGGTCTGGGAGTTCGGCCTGTTCGCCAACTTCAAACCCGGCCACCAAGACACCTGGCTCGACTACGCCGCCGACCGCGCTCCGCTGCTGTTCATCGCCGGCGAAAAGGACCACATCATGCCGCCGGCTGTGAACAAGTCGAACGCCAACCACTACAAGAAGTCTCCTGCCCTCACCGAATACCACGAGTTCGAGGGACGCGACCACTGGACCTGCGCGGCCCCAGGCTGGGAGGCCGTGGCCGACTACGCGCTCAACTGGGCACTCCAGCACGCGCAAGTCGTGCCCGGCCGCACCGCCGACTCCTGACCGGCAACCAATAACAGAACGGTCGCCCCGTCCATGGCTCAGATGACGCACCTGGGCGGGCCCACCGTCCCCTCGAGATCGGCGGGTGGCGGATACTCACCCACCAGGACGCACGTACCAATTCGGCTGGGCACCTCCTCCATCAAAACCGCAGGCCCCGCACTCCAGCCAGCCGAGATCGGCTCCTGTGACGTCGTGCTACTGAGTGACGACAACGGTCGGCGGCGACGGGGCCTCGGTCGGCCGGTCCACCGCAGGCCTGTACCACCTCGCAGCCAGAGTGACCCACGTCGGCCCCCTCACTGTCGGTTGACCACCTTCGTCGTCCACGGTGGTGCGCCGTTCGGGGATGGAAGAGTGATCCGGACTGCGAGTCCGCCGCCTGGGGAGCGGGTGGCGTGGACGGCGCCGCGGTGGGTGGCCACGATCGCGGCCACGATCGAGAGCCCCAGCCCACTGCCGCCAGACCCGCGAGAGCGGGAGACGTCGTGGCGCCAGAAGCGGTCGAAGACGCGATGCAGCTCGTCGTCGGGGACACCCGGGCCGTCGTCCGCGACCTCGATCACGACGCCGCCGCCCTGGCGGCCCGCCGACACGACGGTCGCGGTTCCGGGCGGAGTGTGCACGCGGACGTTGTCCAGGAGGTTGGCGATCACCTGACGTAGCTGATCAGCGTTGACGCGAACGATCAGCGGAGCGTCGCCGACGTCCAGCGTTCGGGTGCGCGTCGGGTCGACCGCGTTCGCGTCGGCGATCGCTTCGTGCAGGACCTCGACGAGGTCGACGTCGGCCGTCGCCGGCGTCAGGTCCTCGTCCAGCTCGGTGAGGAGCTGGAGGTCGGCGACGATGCGGCGCATCCGCGAGGCCTCGGCGAGGGCGCGGCCCATCGAGCGGCGGTGCTGCTCGTGGCCGGCGAGGGCACCGTCGAGATCGAGTTGCAGGTAGCCACTGATGCTGGTGAGCGGCGTCCGCAGCTCGTGTGATGCGTTCGCGACGAATTCCCGCAGGCGTGCCTCGGACTGTGTCCGGATCGCGAGCGACGCGTCGACGCTCGCCACCATCGCGTCGAGCGCCCGCGTCAGCCGGCGGAGCTCGGCGATCCCGGCCGGCACGGAGAGGGTCCGATCGGCGTCGCCACCGGCGATGGCCTCGGCGCGCTCGGTCAGGCGCTCGATCGGACGGGTGCTGCGCCGAATCCACCACCACGACATCAGCGCGAGTACGCCGGCGCCGCCGGTCGCCAGCAGCGTGAAGGTGCGGGTGAGATCGTCGACCAGCTCCCCGAGGTCATCGACCGGCGCGGCCACCACGAGCGACCGGTCGCCGCCGATGTCGACCGTTGTGTAGCGGTACTGCGAGCCGTCGGCCGCCTCGGCGTACTCGACCCCGCCCGGGGCCGCCAGGTCGCCGACCGCGAGCTCGGGCGGAGGATCGGGTGCGCCAGGTGGACCGGAGGTGGCGAGCACCTTCACTCCCGAGCGGCCGACGAGCACCAGAGCGTACGCACGGTCACCGAGCGCGCCGACGGACTCCAGTGCGCCCGGGATCAGCTCACCGCGGGGAGTGACAACGGAGGCGCGGATCGCCGGCAGATCCGCGCGGAGCCTGGCGTCGATCCGGTCCCGCAACGCGATCTTGGCCGCCGGGATCGCCACGAACCCCACCGCGACGAACGTCGCGAGCGTGGCCAGCAGGATCCCGAGTGTCAGCTTGGTGCGCAGGTGCATCGGATCAGTCCTCGGGAGCACGCAGCGTGTAGCCGACGCCGCGGATGGTGTGGATCAGCGGAGGGCTGCCGCCGACGTCGATCCGGCGACGAAGCGCGCTGATGTAGGTCTCGACGACATGCCCGTCGCCGTCGAAGTCGTACCGCCAGACGCGCTCGAGGATCTGCTGCTTCGACAGCACGAGCCCGGCGTTGGCCAGCAGGTAGCGGAGCAGATTGAACTCCGTTCGCGAGAGGTCCACCCGTCGGCCGGCCCGGCGGACCTCGTGCCGGTCCTCGTGAAGTTCCAGGTCCGCGCAGCGCAGTCGGCCATCGCGGCGCAGGCGTCCGGCTCGGTGCAGCACGGCGCGGATGCGAGCGACAAGTTCCTCGAGCACGAACGGCTTGGTGATGTAGTCGTCGCCACCGCGCCCGAAGCCTTCCAGCACGTCGCGGCTGGCCGCACGCGCGGTCACGAAGATGATCGGGACACCCGCGCCGTCCGCGCGCAGTCGCCGGCAGACCTCGAAGCCGTCAAGGCCGGGCATGAGCACGTCGAGCACGACGACATCAGGCGAGCCGGCGCCGATCTTCGCCAGGGCCTCGGAACCGTCACTCGCGACGCTCGTCTCGAAGCCCGCGTACCGCAGCGCCGTACCGACCATGTCGCGGATGGCGTCGTCGTCGTCCACGACGAGCACGTGTGCAGTCATGAACGAACACTAGAGCGCGTCCACCTCAGTGCCACCTCAGAGTCCGGAGGATCCTCTGAGGTATCCAGGAGACGCGGCTGAGGAGCGTGCGATCTTCTGTCGTGCATGACAAACACCACCACCATCACCACCCCGTCACGGCGGGCCGTCCGGCGCGCTCTTCGGCGTGGCGCGCCTGCCATCGCCGCCCTGCTGACGATGGCGTATCTCGGCATCGACGACTCGGTCGCGACGCAAGCACGCCCGGCCGACCGGCCTCCGCTGCCGCGCACCGAGCCCTCGGGACCGGCGGTCGACCATCAGCGCTCGGAGTTGCCCGCCGACTGGGAGCCCCAGCTCTGGACCGATCTCCCGCCGCGGCCGGCGTTGCTGGGGCCGCTCGCCGTCAACGATCACATCACCAACGCCACGATCATCGGGGAGGACGAGCTCCAAGGCGCCGAGGACATCGCCCCGGGGCTGGACGGCCACCTCTACACGGGCACCGCCGACGGCGGCATCTGGCGGATCAGCATGAACAGCAAGGGAGAGGCCCGGCGGGTCAAGCGCGTGGCCACCGTGGCCGGCCGCCCACTCGGACTCGACGCCTACTCCCGACACATCCTCATCGCCGCGGTCGCCCGGCAGGGTGTGATGGCCATCGACACGCGCACCGGGGAGACATGGGTCCTGACCGACCGTCTCGACGGCAGACTCATCTTCTTCCCCGACGCCGTCTCGGTCGCCACCGACGGCACGATCTACTTCACGGAGGCGAGCACGGTCTACCTTCCCGGGTTCCCCAACGACCTGCTCGACGGCCGCCCGAACGGCCGGCTACTGCGCTACGAGCCGACCACCGGTGTGACCGACGTTGTTGCCGACGGCCTGTACTTCGCCAATGGCGTCCAGGTCGACCCGGATGAGCACTACGTGCTGGTGGCGGAATCCTTCCGCACCCGATTGACCCGTGTCTGGCTCCGAGGCAGCCGAGAAGGGACGACCGAGCAGTTCGGCCCGTGGCTGGTCAACGGGCCGGACAACATCCGGCTGGACGACCGGGGCCGCGTCTGGATCGGGGGAAGCGACCTGCGCAGCGACGAGGTCGACGCCGTCTTCAGCAGCGAGGCTGCCCGGCGCGCCCTCGCTGCCATCCCGCCCGACCAACTTGGCTCCGTCCGCCGTCCGTACGGGTTCGCGATGGTACTCGACCGTCACGGCAGCCCGATCTTCAGCTTCCACGACACAACCGGCCGGTTCCACTCCGTCAGCTCGGTCCTGCCCCACGGCCGGACGATCACCTTCGGATCGTTGACGGATCGCGGCGTGGCCCAGGTCCCGATGCCGGCCGAGCTCACCCGTTGATCCTCCGGCCCACGTTCCCCTGCCCTTTCTTGGAGCTCCGCAAATGCTGCATCGCCTCGGTACGTTCATCACCTTCCACGCCCGAGCCGTCCTGCTGGTCACCATGCTGTTGTCGACCGGAGCCGCCGTCCTCGGGATCGGTGCCTTCGGCAAACTCGCCGGCGGCGGCTTCGACGATCCCGGCTCCGAGTCCAGCCGGGCCATGACCCAACTCGCCGCCAACTTCGACGGCCGGGCCGACCTCGTCTTCGTGGTCGACGCCCGCCGGGCCGTCGACGATCCCGGTGTCACCGCCGCCGGTACCGACCTGACCCGCCGGATCGCAGCCGAACCGGAGCTCACCGGCGTCGCGTCGTACTGGACCACCAGAGCGCCGGCGATGAAGTCGGCCGATGGGACCAAGGCACTGGTGGTCGCCTCGACCGGCGGCGACCTCGACTCCCGCGACGAGCTCACCGCTCGCTTGATCAGCGACTACGGCGGTGAGCGGGCCGGGCTCAAAGTCGACGTCGGCGGCGAGGCCGGGGTGAACCACGACGTCAGCGGCCAGGTCGGCCGCGACCTCGCGACGGCCGAGGCCATCGCCGTGCCGATCATCCTGGCGCTGCTCGTGCTCGCGTTCGGCAGCCTGGTCGCTGCCCTGCTGCCGCTCGCAGTCGGGGTGGTCGCAATCTTCGGTACCTTCGCGGAGCTCTCCCTGCTCGGCTCGGTCACCGACGTCTCGATCTACGCGATCAACCTGACCACCGCCCTCGGGCTCGGGCTGGCGATCGACTACGCACTGCTGATGGTCAGCCGCTATCGCGAAGAACTGGCCAGGATCCCGGATTCCGCCACCGACCCGCGCGCCGCCTCGCACGCCGCGGTCGTCCGGACGGTCGAAACAGCTGGGCGCACGATCGTCTTCAGCGCCATGACAGTCGCCGTCGCACTGGCCGCGCTGCTCATGTTCCCGTTGTTCTTCCTGCGGTCCTTCGCGTACGCCGGGATCGGCGTGATCGTGATCGCGATGGTCACCGCCCTCGTAGTCCTGCCGGCCCTGCTGACCGTGCTCGGTCCGCGAGTCAACGCGGGCAGGCTGCCATGGCTCAAGGGTGCCCCGACGACTGTCGCGCCATTCTGGGGGCGGCTTGCCGGACTGGCAATGCGCCGACCGACGCTGGTCGCGTTGCCGGTGGTCGCCGGATTGCTGCTGCTGGCAACTCCGCTACTGCATGTCGAGTTCGGTACGCCGGACGATCGCGTGCTGCCGACCACGGCGACCAGTCGCGTCGTCGGTGACGCACTGCGCGATGATTTCGGCACCGACGACACGAACGCGGTCGAGCTGGTCAGTTCCGGAGCGGTGGGGACGAGCGCCGTCCGGACCTATGCGGAGGACCTCTCGCGGCTGCCACACGTCGTACGGGTCGAGTCCGCGGCAGGAGCGTTCGCTTCAGGTAGGCAAGCGGGGCCGGCCGATCCACGGCTGACGGCCGACGGCATCCAGAGGCTGTCCGTGATCACAGACGCGGATACGCGGTCGGGCGAGGCGCGGGCGCTGGTCGACGCGGCGCGCGCGTTGCCGGGGCCGGGCGAATTCCTGGTCGGAGGGACGACGGCGCGGTTCATGGACAGCCAGGAAGCCATCGGATCGCGACTGCCGCTGGCGGCCGGGCTGATCGCGCTGACCACATTCGTGTTGCTGTTCCTGTTCACCGGGAGTCTGCTGCAGCCGTTGCGTGCGTTGGTGCTGAACGTGGTTGCGTTGTCGGCGACGCTCGGGGCGATGGTGCTGGTGTTCCAGGACGGATGGTTGTCCGGCTGGCTGGGGTTCACGCCGTTGCCGTTGGACACGAGCATGCTGGTCCTGCTGTTCTGCATCACCTTCGGGCTGTCGATGGACTACGAGATCTTCGTGCTGAGCCGGATCAAGGAGCAGCATGACGAGGGCGTCGCACTGCGCGAGTCGGTGACCACAGGGCTGGCCCGGAGCGGGCGGATCGTGTCGATGGCGGCGATCATCCTGTCGGTCAGCTTCTTCGCCTTCGGCACCAGTTCGGTCAGCTTCATCCAGCTCTTCGGAATCGGGTCTGGGCTCGCCGTCCTGATCGACGCGACCCTGATCCGCGGCGTCCTCGTCCCGACCGCGCTTCGCCTCCTCGGGAGCCGGGCCTGGTGGTCACCTCCGCAACTCCGCGCTCTGCACACCCGAATCGGCCTCACCGAGTCGACCTGACCCCCGCTGTGCGTCCAGCTCAGCCCTAACAACATCAGTCCCGCATCACCCCCTGGCCCAGGAGGGTTCTGCTTCAGCAGGCCTGTCCTGGCCAGGGGGTGATGGCGCCTTCCTTGCCCCATTTGCGCCTCCACAGACCTCGGCGACGAGTGAGCGGAACCACTGGTGAGCGGGATGGGCCTGCAGCCGTTCGTGCCAGACCAGCTTGTAGATCAGCTTCTCGGTCTCGAACGGCAACGGGCGGACCACCAGGTCGTGTTGCTCGAGGATGGTGCGGCCCGGGCCATCGATGAAGCCGCTCGGCACGCAGGTGAGCAGATCGCTCTCAGCGACGATCCGCAGTGCGTCGGCGAAATGGTTGACGACTGCGACGATCGCTCGCGTGCGGTCCTGCAAGCTGAGCCAGCCGTCCACCGCGCCGAGGTCGGTCCCGGATGGCGTCACCAGCACGTGCGAGGCGGCGGCGAAGTCGTCCAGGCTCATGCTGCTCGTCAACGGATGGACGCTCTTCATCACACACATGTATTGGTCTGTCCGTAGGCCGCGCGCGTGCATGCCGCGGGGAATCGCCGGGAACATGCCCACGGCACAGTCCAGCGTGCCGCGCTCGATCCCGTCCAGGGAGCCGGCGTTCGTGTGCAACGAGAAGGCGATGCGGGCGTACGGCGCCGTGGACCTGAGCTTCAGGGTGATTCCGCGGACTCCCTCTGCGGCGAGGGGATCGGTGACAGCGAGCCGGAAGGTCGTCGGGTCGGCCCGGGGATCGAAGTTCTCGGGTGCGATCGAGGCCCGGATCACGGCGAGGGATCGATGCAGCTCCGGCCACATCGCCAGCATCCGTGCCGTCGGCTGGACACCGTTGGCGACCTTGAGGAACAACTGGTCGTTGGTGAGCTTCCGCGCCCTGCGGAGGGCATTGCTGACCGCCGGCTGGCTCATCGACAGGTTCGCCGCGGCACGGGTCACGTTCCGCTCCAGCATGATCGCCTCGAGAACCACGAGCAGGTTCAGATCGATGCGGGCGTTATTCATGTGGTTGATGATGAACCCCCTCGACTCTCTATTGGACGGTCGGGGTGACTGGGCTCACGCTATCAGCACGAACTCGCATGAAACCGGCTTACTCGAGACCGGCTCGACAGCGGGCCGACCGGTTTCCACGACGCCCTAAGGATTCTTCACATGAATGATGTTCCTGCTGGAGACGTGCTCCCGAAGCTGACCGGAAAGATCAGCCACGAGCGCATCCGTCTTCTCCGGACGCCTCGGCCGCCGCTAGGCGTCATCGAGGGCTTCCAGCGCCTCGCGGACGCGACCAGCGTGGTCTCGGACATCATGGACGAGCTCGGGATCACCGGCGTGGTGGGCGCCTCGGTCCTCAAGCCGACCCTGCCGACCGCCAAGATGGTCGGACCTGCGCTGACGGTGCGAAACATCCTCCAGGCCGAGCACGTGTACGAGACCGCCCGCGGTCACGTCAACCGGATGGCGGAGTTCGAGGCACACAACCTGGCGCTGCCCGGTGATGTCGTCGTCATCGACGGCGTGGCCGGCATCTCCAACATGGGTGGGATCTCGGCACAGACCGGAAAGCGGCAGGGCGAGGCGGGTGCCGTCGTCGCCGGCGGCATCCGCGACCTCGGTCACTCACGGCGGGTCGACTACCCGATCTGGGCCGGCGAGATCACCCCCGTCACGGGCAAGTGGCGCATCGAAACGGTGGAGATCAACGGCGACGTCCAGATCGAGGGCGTTCGGGTCTCCCCCGGCGACATCGTCGTCGCCGACGAGACCGGCGTCTGCTTCATCCCCATCCTGCGGGCAGCCGAGGTGCTGGCACTGGCCGTGCGGAAGGCCGCCCTCGAGGAGCGGAAGCTGGCCGCGATCGAAGCTGACACCCCCGTTGCCGATCTGCCGACGAATGCGTGACGCGATGACCGATGCCGGCCGGAAACTGCGGATCTCCATCCTCGACGACTACCAGGACGTCGTCCGGACGCTCGACTGCTTCAGCAGACTACGCGGGCACGACGTCACGATCTGGAACGACTCCGTTGCCGACTTGGCTGTGCTCGCCGAGCGCCTGGCCGACACCGAGGTGTTGGTGCTCCTGCGGGAACGGACCAAGGTCGGAGAGCCACTTCTGAGCAGGCTGTCGAAACTTGAGTTGATCAGCCAGAACGGCCACGTGCCGCACATCGACCTCGCCGCCTGCACCCGGCACGGCGTGCTCGTGTCCTCGGCCCTGACCTCGCGGCCGTCGTACCCGACCGTTGAGCTCACGTGGGGCCTGATTCTGGCCGCCATGCGCAACATCCCGTTCGAGAGCGCGGCGCTGCGCGCGGGCCGCTGGCAGTCCACGATCGGGGCGGGCCTGCACGGCCGGACGCTGGGCATCTACGGCTTCGGTCGCCTCGGCTCGATGGTGGCGCGGATCGGCGCGGCCTTCGGGATGGACCTGCTGGTCTGGGGACGGCAGGGATCGCTCGACCGGGCGACGGCGGAAGGGTTCCCGGTCGCGCAGAGCAAGGAGGCTTTGTTCGAGGACTCGGACGTGCTCAGCCTGCATCTCCGCCTGAACGCAGACACCATCGGCCTGATCGGTCCCACTGAGCTGGCCTTGATGAAGCCGACAGCGCTGCTCGTCAACACCAGCCGGGCGGAGTTGATCCGACCGGACGCGCTCGTCGCCGCCCTCCGCGCCGGCCGGCCGGGCAAGGCAGCGATCGATGTGTTCGAGCACGAGCCACTGACCGATCCGAACAACCCGCTCCTGCAGTTGCCGAATGCCCTCTGTACGCCGCACCTCGGCTACGTCGAGCGCGACAACTACGAGTTCGCCTACGGCAACGCCTTCGACCAGGTCGTGGCCTTCGCCCAGGGCACCCCGATCAACGTTCACAACTCCGAGGTGCTGACGCAGGAGGATCCGAAATGAAGCTCGAGCTCGACGGGAAGGTCGTACTGGTCACCGGCGGCAGCAAGGGCATCGGTCTCGCCTGCGCCCGCGCCTTCGGCAGCGAAGGGGCTCGTGTCGCGATCGTGTCGCGCAGCACCGCCAACCTCGAGGCCGCGCAGGAGATGTTGGCCACCGACGGTATCACCGTCACGACGTTCTCGGCCGATCTGTCGGACGTGACAGCGGCGGAGCAGGCAGTCGCGGCAACCGAGGAGCAGGTCGGGCCCATCGACGTACTGGTCAACTCGGCCGGCGGGGCCACGCGAGTACCTCCGGATGAGCTGACACCCGACAAGTGGCGGGTGGCGATGGACGCCAAGTTCTTCACGTACATGAACGTGATGGACCATGTCCTCCCGCGGATGGTTGCCCGGCGCAACGGCGCGGTCGTCAACATCATCGGCACCGGCGGCAAGGTCGCCTCCCCGATCCATCTCCCCGGCGGAGCCGCGAACGCCGCACTGATGCTGGCCTCCGCCGGGCTGGCCGCGGCGTGGGGCCACGCCGGCGTACGCGTCAACGTGATCAATCCCGCGGCGACCATGACCGACCGGGTCCAGATGTCCCTGGCGGCCGAGTCGCGCATGACCGGGAAGTCCCCCGAGGAACTGCTTCGGCGAAACCAGCAGCGGATCCCGCTCGGGCGGTACGCAAATCCCGACGAGGTGGCCGACGCGGCGGTCTTCCTGTGCAGCGCACGCGCGTCGTACGTGACCGGTGCCTCGCTCACGATGGACGGAGGTCTGACACCACTCGTCGTGTGAGGAGGGATGAGTACGAGAGATCATCACAACTTGGAGGCACCAGCATGTTCAAGTGGTACCGCGAGCTGACGAAGCGCGAGCGCAACACGTTCTGGGGATGTTTCGCCGGATGGGCAGTTGACGCGATGGACGCGCAGATCTTCAGCTTCGTCCTCCCCGTGCTGATTGCGACCTGGGGAATCACCACGGCGGAGGCCGGCTATCTGGCCACCGCGACGCTCCTCTCAGCCGCCGTCGGCGGCTGGGCGTGCGGCTTCCTGGCCGACCGTTACGGACGCGTCCGCGTCATGCAGTTCACCATTCTCTGGTTCGCAGTGTTCACGTTCATCGCCGGCTGGGCGCAGGACTTCGAGCAACTGATCGTCATCCGTGTGCTGCAGGGCCTCGGCTTCGGTGGTGAGTGGGCCGCCGGTGCGGTGCTGATGGGCGAGATCATCCGGGCCAAGCACCGCGGCAAGGCGGTCGGCTCGGTACAGAGCGGATTCGGCATCGGCTGGAGCGCCGCCGCGATCCTCGCCGGAGTGGTTCTGGCACACGTCCCGGAGGAGTACGGCTGGCGGGTACTCCTCATGATCGGCGTACTGCCCGGCCTGCTCGTCGTCTACCTCCGGCGCAAGCTCGAGGAGCCGGAGCTGTACCAGCACAACCGCGCCAGCCTTGCGGCGCAGGGTCACCGGCGTCCGGGGCTCGGGGCCATCTTCGGCCGGCAGACGCGGTCGACGACCATCCTGGCGTCACTCCTGGCCTTCGGCGTGATCGGCGTCGGCGGTGCCATCGTGAACTGGCTGCCGACCTTCATGAAGACTGTCCGGCACCTGTCGCCGAGTGCCTCCGGCTACTACGTCTTCCTGGTCACCGGCGGCTCCTTCTTCGGCTTCCTTGCCAGCGCTTACCTCGCCGACACCATCGGCCGGCGCAGAACCTTCCAGCTGTTCCTCGTCTGCTCGTGGCTGGTGACCGTCGGGTACATGTTCCTGCCGCTGTCCGGCTGGGGGCTGATCCTGATGGGGGTGCCGTTCGGCTTCTTCACCATCGGCAACTACGCCTCGCTCGGCCCGTTCTTCACCGAGCTGTTCCCGACCGCGATCCGCGGCAGCGGGCAGAGCTTCGCCTACAACTTCGGCAAGGCGGCCGGAGCGCTCGCCGTCACCTGCATAGGCATCCTGGCGCAATGGATCTCCCTCGCCGAGGCCATCGGCCTGATTGCTCTGGTGGGCTACAGCATCGCGATCGTAGCCACTCTGGTACTTCCTGAGACCAAGGGCCTCGAACTCGAGCCGGGCCTCGCGGCGGCGACCGAACGAGCGCCCGCACTGCCTGAGTAATCCGCTCTGCGACAGGAGCCGCAGGTCCCGGCACCGGACCGGCCACCGGACAGGAGGTGGCCGGTCCGGAACCATGCGACAACCCTCTACACCGCGATCCGAGGAGAAGATCGATGACCGTCCCGACATCCACAACCAAGCGCAAGAGTGTCACCGTCGACGGGCTCGCCCACCGCTACCCAGTGCCCAACGCAAGCCGGATCGGTGACCTGCTCGTCTCGGGTGCGATCCACGGCGTAAGCCCCGAGACACACGAGTTGCCGGAGGGGCTGGTCGCGCAGTGCGCAAACGTGTTCGCGAACCTACGCGCCGTCGTCGAGGCAGCCGGCGGCAGCACGGACGACATCATCAAGGTGACCGTCTACCTCCGCGACCGCGACAACCGGGACGCCCTGAACGAGGAATGGACCCGCATGTTCCCGGACCCCGCCTCCCGACCCGCCCGGCACTCACAGCCGCTGCTGATCGACGGACCCGCTCTGATTCAGTGCGACTTCATGGCAGTCCTCGGCCGGTAAGCATCAAGGGCCCGAGACCCGGTCCGGCCTCGGAACGGAACTCTCATCCGGCCGGTCGCCGGACCGCCGCGGCACACTCATGCTCGAGGCGCTGGCCGACGTCGATTCCGACGACCGCCGCGGTTCACGGCCATGGTGCGCCGGCTTTGCGAAAGTTTTGCACAAGTTCTGCATCCAGGTCGCGGCCGTCGGCGGAAGGACAGGCAAGAAGCTCGATTCCCAAGGAGGGATTTGCATGTCTGTTCGTCGATTCGCCGCCCTGGCAGCGACAGGTCTGCTCGCCGCCGGTGTGCCCGCCGTCGCGGTGACATCCGCTCAGGCCAAGCCGACAGCCGATGCTCACGTTTCGGTACTGCACGCAGTACCGGGCGCGACCGTCGACGTCTACGCGAACGGCAAGGCCCTGCTGACCAACTTCAGGCCCGGCACCCTCACCGACCCGGTTCGCCTGCCGGAGGGCAGCTACGACCTCAAGGTGACCGCTGCCGGCCAGACCGCGGCGCTCATCCAGGCCAACGACGTAGCCGTTCCGGGTGGAGCCAACATCACCGTTGTCGCACACCTCAGTGCCGCCGGGAAGCCGGTCCTGACGCCGTACGTCAACGACACCTCGAAGCTGGACCCCGGCCAGGCCCGGATCACCGTTCGGCACGACGCCGCGGCGCCCGCCGTCGACGTTCGGGCCGGCGGCAAGCCGGTGTTCGAGAACCTGGTGAACCCGAAGGAGGCGAAGGCCGACCTGCCGGCCGGCACCGTGAAGGCCGATGTCGTCCTGGCCGGCACCTCGACCGTCGCGATCGGTCCAGCCGATGTGAACCTCGAGGAGGGCACCAACACGATCGTCTACGCGTGGGGCAGCGCGAACGACAAGAACCTCAAGCTCGCCGTCCAGACGATCTCCGGCCTGCACGGCAACCCCTCCGGCGTCCCGGGCGGCACCGGCGGTCAGGTCGCGTCGGCCGACACGCCACTCTGGCTGGTCGGCGTGCTCGGCTTTGCCGGCCTGGCCGTTGTCGGAGCAGGTACGGCGGCAGTCCGAGTCCGTTCCCGGTCGTGACCAACCATCGTCGTGCGGCCGCCCTCGTGGTGGCCGCACTGACTCTTGTTCTCCTGCCGGGCTGTAGCCCTCCGGGCTCGACGGTCACAGCGTCGAAAGACAGTTCGAGGCCGAGCAGCCCGTCACCGAGCAGTACGGTTACGACCGCCGGCTCCGGCAGCAGTGTTCGCACGCGGTCGGCCACCCTGCCGACCGCCGAGCCATCGCCGTCGGCGCCGTCCCGGGTCGTCATCGAGGCGGCGGCACTGGACATCTCGGTGCGGCCGGTCGGCGTGGCCAAGGACGGACAGATGGAGCTGCCGCCGGACCCAAGGGTCATCGGGTGGTACCGCTTCGGTCCGGGACCGACGGACGATCAAGGCACGGTCGTGCTCGGTGGACATCTGGACAGCAAGGAGTACGGCGTCGGCCCCCTGGTCCGCCTTCGCCGTCTCGACCGGGGTGACCTCATCACCGTGCGTTCGGGCGATGGTTCAACTGTCCGATATCGAGTGCGGCAGGTCGACGACATCGCGAAGAAGAAGCTGCCTGTCGACCAGCTCTTCGCTCGGGAGGGACCACCTGTTCTGAAGATCGTGACCTGCGGTGGCCCCTACGACCGCAACGACGGAGGATACCGCGACAACCTGGTCGTAACGGCGACTCCCGCGTGATCCAGCCGGCTCGAGGCGAGCCGCCCAGCGATCTCCATCCGCCCAGGCACTGAGCTCGGTCGACGATCGGTGCCCGGCGGCGTGCAGACGAGCGCCGCGACTACTTCTTCGAAGTCTGCAAAGACCGAGCTTCATCAAGTCTCACTCTGCTCTGGAGAGCCACAGTGTCTGGTTCGCGTTGGTACTTGAGGTCTCGCCTGACCGCGCTCCTCGTCGTGGTGGCGGGCATCGTGTTCGCCACTGCGGTGTTGCTGGTGCCTGCAGCGGACGAGGCGTCTCCGCGCTCGAGTACAGGCCTCGCCACCTCGGCGGAGTCAGCTGAGGTCGAGCAACTCCGTACTCAACTCCCCGCATCGGATGCCACGTCGGCCCTGGTCGTATTCAGTCGGTCGGATCAAGCAGCACTCAGCCCGACGGACCGAGCGGCTGCGCAGGAGAAGGCCGGCAGTCTTGGCTCCCGAGTTCCGCTGCAGGTGTCACAGGACGGCCGAGTCGCGCTCGCGGTCCTGACCCTGCCTGCAGCGGACGACGAAGCCACCGCCCAGAGGGTGGACTCCATCCGGGCAGACCTGTCCGGTCTGCCCGACGGACTCTCGGCGGACGTCACCGGACCTGCGGCCTTCACCACGGACCTGACGCGGGTCTTCGACGGCGCTGACGCTCGGCTGATCCTGGTCGCGGCCGGTGTCGTCGCCGTACTGCTACTCCTCACCTACCGAAGCCCTGGTCTGGTTCTGATACCGCTCCTGGTCGTCGGCTTGACAGAGCAGGTGACGAGAGGCGTCTCCGAGCAGGTTCTGTCCGGGCTCGGGATCCCGAGCGGCGGGCCCGTCACCGGTATCGTGAGCGTGCTCGTTTTCGGTGCCGCGACCGACTATGCCCTGCTCCTGATCGCCAGGTACCGCGAGCAGCTTCGGGCCTCGGAGCAGCCCTTGGATGCGATGAGAATCGCAGTACGGCGCGTGTCCGAACCGATCCTGGCCAGCGGCGGCACGGTGATCGGCGCGCTCGCGCTTCTCCTGCTCGCAAGCACCGAGACACTGCAAGGCATCGGAATCGCCTGCATCATCGGCATCACGTTCGCGGTGGTGTCGGGACTGGTCATCCTGCCCTCGGCACTCGTCCTCTTCGGCCGCCGAGTGTTCTGGCCTCTCATCCCACGCACAGGCGACCCGGCCACCGAAGGCAAGCTGTGGGGACGTCTCGGCCGCGGTGTGGCGCGCCGGCCGGCGACGGTTCTGCTGCTCTCGACCCTTCTCCTGGCTGGGCTCGCCCTCGGAACGTTCGACGTACGAACCGGTCTCGCGCAGAACGAACAGTTCCGGGCGGAGCCTGAGGCGGTCCGCGGCGCGAAAGTCCTGGCCAAGGCGTTCCCGGCCGGCGCCACCGAGCCGCTGATCGTCGTCGGTCCCGCCGACAGGGTGGACAGCATCGCCCGAGCCTTGACCGGGGTACCCGGCGTTGCCGACGTACGGCCGGGAAGCCGTGACGACCGGCTCGCCCAGTACGACGTCATCCTCGAGACCCAGCCTGGCACCGAGGAGTCGTCGGCCACGGTGCGCGAGCTCCGCGACCGACTCGACCAGGTCGACGACCGAGTCCTGGTGGGTGGTGGACCCGCCGAGAGCGTGGACGTTCAGCAGGCGGATCAGCGTGACCGGCTGCTGATCATGCCGTTGATCCTGCTCCTCGTGGGCCTCGTACTCATTGCGGTCCTCAGATCTTTGGTGGCTCCGTTACTGCTGCTGATCACCGTGGTCGCCTCCTTCTTCGCCAGCTTCGGGGCGAGTTGGCTGTTGTTCGACCACGTTCTCGGCTTTCCGGCACTCGACGGTTCAGTCGTCCTGCTGTCGTTCCTGTTCCTGGTCGCGCTGGGCGTGGACTACAACATCTTCCTCAGCACCCGCGCTCGTGAGGAGGCTTTCGAGTCCGGCACTCGCGAGGGCATGCAGACTGCGCTCCGGGTCACGGGTGGCGTCATCACCAGCGCAGGTCTGTTGCTCGCCGCAGTGTTCGCCGTTCTGGGGGTCCTGCCGCTGATCACCCTGACCCAGGTCGGCGTCATCGTCTGCGTGGGCGTACTTCTCGACACTCTCCTCGTGCGGACTGTCGTGGTCCCGGCGTTGGCATTCGTCCTGGGCGATCGCTTCTGGTGGCCAGCTGTGCCGCGCCGGGGATCCGCCGCAATCCCTGGCGAGTCCGCGCATCCGGTCGCGGCGGTTGCAGAGAAGTAGTTGTCGAGAGCGGCGGCAACGAGGCCGCCGCCGACCGTCCGAAAGGTTGTCCGATGCGAAACACCACCCGACGCCTGACTCGCTACCTGACCGCCGCAGCGGTCGCCGTGGGAATGCTCGCAACCAGTGTCATCGCCTCCGCGGCACCGGCCGGTGCCACCCGCCCGTTGGGGACGAAGAGCTTGGCCAGCGTGCTCGCAGCCGACGGCGACACCTTCGATCGCAACTGGAACGACTACGACGTCCTGACGCAGGCGGTCGGCGCCGTTCTCGCCGCGAAGCCGAACAGCCCGGTCAAGGTCCTGGCCGACGGAACGGTCCGGTTGACGGCGTTCCTGCCCAGCGATCGCGCGTTCCAGCTCCTCGCCAAGGATCTGACCGGTAAGACGTACCGCACCGAGGCCGAGCTGTTCAGCGGCCTGGCCGGGCTCCTCGGCGTGAACACGATCGAGTCGGTCCTGCTCTACCACGTCGTCCCCGGGGCCACGATCGACAGCAGGACCGCCCTGCGGTCCGACGGCGCCAAGCTCACGACTGCGCTGTCCGGCGGCACCATCAAGGTCGACGTGCTCAGCAAGCGCTGCCGTCTGATCAGGCTCGTCGACGCGGACCGGAACGACGCCAACCCGCTGGTCAACCCGTGGGCACTGGACATCAACAAGGGCAACCGGCAGATCGCCCACGGCATCTGGCTGGTACTCCGCCCGCTCGACATCTGAGTGCCCGGTGTCGCGGTCGTGCACCATCGAGTGCATGACCGCGACGCCACACGGCGTGACTTGGGTAACTCCTGACATCGGCGCGCATCCGCGTGCACTTCTTCTGCGGAAGGTACAGGCGAAGAGCGCTTTGCCGAGGAGAACCCTGATGACCGGCTGCTGCCGCCGACCCCCGCTGGTGGGAAGGCGGCTGCATGCCGCGGTTTCGCCGGTGCTACCAGGACCGTACCGGTGAACCCTCTCCGGGCGGTGGACCGCCTGCGGCTGGAGGGCTCCGATCCGGCGCGCCCTCGCCGTCCGAGATCGCGAAGGGCTTCGCCGACGGCCGCGAACAGAGCCTCGCGGATGCGTACGCGCGGTGGTCCAGCCTGGTCTTCACCCTCGCATTCCGGACTCTGGGTGATCGTGCGGACGCTGAGGATGTCACTCAGCAGGTGTTCGTCTCGGCGTGGCGCGGCCGCGCAACCTTCGACCCCGGCTCAGGTTCACTGGGTGCCTGGCTCACCGGTATCACCCGGCACCGGATCGCGGATCGGCTCGCCGCCCGCAACCGCGATCAGTGAACGGCGAAGCATCTTGCGGCTCGCCTTCTACGAAGACCAGACACAGCCGCAGATCGCCGAAGCACTCGATCTGCCGCTGGGCACGGTCAAGAGTCATGTCCGCCGCGGCTTGCTGTCACTACGCGACCGGTTGAGGGAGGTGCACGGGTGACGACGCATCTTGATGACGAGCTCCTCGCGGAGTGGGCGCTCGAAGGAAACAGTCCGGATCCCGGCGCCGCCGATCATCTCCAGCACTGTGCTCGCTGCCGTGACAACCTCGCCGAGTTGCAGTCCGTGGCAGACCTGGCAGCAGGACTTCCCCGCCTGGAGAATCCATCGCCGGATCTGTGGCAGCGTGTCCGCGGCGAGGTGAATCTTCTCGTCGGCGACGAGGAGTCCGTCGCTGGACCTGAGCCGCACGCGGCCGCACCCTCGCCGCACACACGCACCGATGGGGCGAGCGCGCGAACCAGAAGATTCGGGCCGAGGTGCGCTCGCCTTGGCCGCGAGCGTGGCGGCGCTCCTCGGTCTGGGCGTCGGCGTCGCCGGCACCCTCGTGCTGACCGATCGCGAAGACACGCCCACCAAGGTCGAGGCGATGATCAGGCTCGAACCGCTGACCGGCAGGGTGGGGGGCGGTACGGCGGATCTCGTCCAGTCCTCGGCCGGGAACCAGTTGAAGGTCGATGCGTCCGGCCTGGACGCGACCAGCGGATTCTACCAAGTGTGGCTGATCAACGCCGACGGCAAGCGGATGGTGTCTCTCGGCATCCTGAACCCGCGAACCGGTGGCACTTTCCAGATCCCCGCTGGGCTCACCAGCCAGGGTTACCAGATCGTCGACGTCTCCCTGGAGCCCCGCGACGGCAACCCTGAGCACTCGCACGACAGCATCATCCGCGGCACTCTCCCGAGCTGAGCATCAATTGCCGGTCCCGGTCGTTTTCGTGCCATCGTTGAGTCATGCGAGCGTCGGATGCGCCGATCGATCGGACCGAACGGGTCGCGACCGTTCTGCCGGTTGGGCAGGTGGCGCGGCTGCTGGACATCCCTGCGGTGACGCTGCGCACGTGGGATGCGCGCTACGGTGTCGGTCCGTCCGCCAGGACATCGGGACTCCATCGCCGGTACACGCCCTGGGACATCGACCGGCTGCGCCGAATGCAGCGTCTGATCGCCACCGGGATCTCCGCAGGCGACGCCGCGCAACTGAGCCTCCAGGACAGCTTGCCGGCCGCTGCCGTGGACCAGGACCGCCGCATCGCCGAGCTCGCGGAGTCGGTCGCGGTCGACGAGCTGGCTGGTGTCCTCGACGACTACCTGATGACGCACGGCGCGGTTGCAACGTGGACGGAGCTGGTCTCGCCGGCGTTTCGGATCCTGGAGGAGCGTTTCGGCCGGCTCGGTGATTGCACCGACATCGAGATCCTGCTTGCGGATGCGGTGCAGGCCGCCGTCGCGCGCTACCTCGACCGGCGCGTGCTGAAGTCGGGGGCCGGTCGTCCGGTGCTTCTCGTGCAGTGTCCTGAGGAACGCCATACCTTGCCGTTGACCATGCTGAAAGCGTCTCTGCTCGAAGTCGGTCGACCGGTCATCCTGCTGGGCTCGGACGGCACCGACCGCGCCGTGCTGCAGTCAGTCACCCGATCCAAGCCGCGCGTCGTCGTACTCTGGGCTCTCGTCCGCCGCCCGGGGCAGCTGCGTCTGCGCAACCGCATCGAGGCCGCCGGTTGCCCGGTGCTGCTCTCCGGGCCCGGCTGGCCGGCCTCGGCCGAGCCGCTCAACGACCTGCCTTCGGCTGTCGACCGGCTGACGAAACGGCACCGGTTCACGCGGAACGGCGGCTGAGCCGCCTACGGAGGCGTGGTTCTCCCGCGGTAGCGGGTGGATCGCAGCGCCACGCCGGCCGGGCCCCGCCGCGCAGGGCGCGGCCTGTCTCCGAATCGTTGCCGCCGGGAACGACCGCTGACCGGACCACCTGACACGCCCGACTTTACCCAGCGCTCCTCTCGTGCATCAATTGTGCATAAGTTCTGCATCAGGACTGCCCCCGGAGGTGACGAAGTGGCAGCCGAACTACCCAAGCCGGTGGCCTGGGCGGACGATCGCCTGGGACTGGCCAAGATCGGCCGGAAGAATCTGCGCAAGGTGTTCCCGGACCACTGGTCCTTCATGCTCGGGGAGATCGCGCTCTACAGCTTCATCATCCTGATCCTCACCGGCATCTTCCTCACGCTGTGGTTCAAGCCGTCGATGGCCGAGATCGAGTACCAGGGCTCGTACAGCCTGCTCAAGGGCCTCACGATGTCGGAGGCGTACGAATCCACGCTCGCCATCTCGTTCGACGTCCGCGGCGGCCTGCTGATGCGGCAGATCCACCATTGGGCCGCGATTCTGTTCACCGCGGCGATGAGCATCCACCTGCTGCGGATCTTCTTCACCGGCGCGTTCCGCAAGCCGCGTGAGCTCAACTGGATCATCGGGATCGTCATGCTGTTCCTCGGAGTGGTCGAGGGTTTCATCGGCTACGGCCTGCCCGACGACCTGCTCTCCGGCACCGGTCTGCGGATCACCCAAGGACTCGTGCTCGCGGCGCCGGTGGTCGGCTCGTACCTGAGTTTCTTCATCTTCGGCGGCGAGTTCCCCGGCGACGACTTCGTCTCCCGCTTCTACACGGTCCACGTGCTCCTGATCCCAGGCATCCTCCTCGCGCTGATCACGGTGCACCTGTTCCTGGTCGTGTACCACAAGCACACGCAGTACCCGGGCCCCGGCCGGACCAACAACAACGTGGTCGGCTACCCGCTGATGCCGGTGTACATAGCCAAGGCCGGCGGCTTCTTCTTCGTCGTGTTCGGCATCACCGCCCTGATGGGTGCCCTGATGCAGATCAACCCGGTCTGGCTGTACGGCCCGTACAACCCGGCGGAGGTGACGGCCGGCTCCCAGCCGGACTGGTACATGGGCTGGCTCGACGGCGCGGTCCGCCTGATGCCCGGTCTGGAGTCCGAGCTCGGGACGGTCACGATCAGCTGGAACATCCTCCTACCCGCCTTGCTCGTACCTCCCCTGTTCATCGGCTTCGTTGCGCTCTACCCGTTCATCGAGGCATGGATCACCGGCGACAAGCGCGAGCACCACCTGCTGGACCGGCCCCGCAACGTCCCGACCCGCACCGGCATCGGCGCCGCGATGATCACCTTCTACGGCGTGCTCTGGCTGAACAGCGGCAACGACCTGATCGCGACGCACTTTCACACCTCGATCAACACGATCACCTGGATCTGCCGGTTCCTGGTGATCCTCGGCCCGGTCATCGCGTTCTGGATCACCCGGCGGATCGCGATCTCGCTGCAGCGTGCCGACAACGAGCGGATCCTGCACGGCCTGGAGACCGGCGTCATCGTCCGCTCCCCCGACGGCGCGTACTTCGAGAAGCACACTCCGATCTCGAACTACGAGGCCTACATGCTCACAGCCCGGGATCGCGTCAATCCGGCCGAGACGCCGCCGGCCGCCGACGGGAACGGCGTGGCCAGACCCCATCGCCGCCGGGACCGGCTCCGGGCCGCACTCTCCCGCTTCTACTTCGCCGACGCGGTGCAAAAGCCGACCGCGGGCGAGGTCGAGGCGGCGCGCAGGCATCAGACCCCACCGGAACTCGACGACGTCCGGACCGACGACCGGACCGACGAGGCAACACCTTCCCGGAGAGGGTGATCCGATCGACTCGAGAGATTTCGCCGCTACCTGAATCCGCCAAGGCGTGTCGGGCGGAAGTACTGGACGAAGGTTTGCCGTCGTCCGTGGTTCCCGGTGGAGGTCGAGTGTATTCAGCCGTAACAACCCACGATCGTCTCAACTCCTGGTTCGGTCGACGGGCCGCCGAGACTCGGGAGCTCGTTGTCGACTTCGCAGCTCGCCAGGCTGCCGATCACTTCACCTTCCCGCAGACCCATGTCCTCGGGTCCGTCCTGAACGACTTCGTCGGCCGTGGCAAGTTTGTTCGTTCGACCTTCGCGTATCTGGGGTGGCGGTGCGGACAGCCCGACGACGGCCGAGCCGCGCAAGCAGCGGCGAGTCTGGAACTCCTTCATGCCTTCGCCTTGATGCAGGACGACGTGATGGACGATTCAGAGGTCCGCCGAGGTGCGCCGGCAGTCCACGCACAGCTCGCGAACTGGGCGGCGAGGCGCGGCTACCGAGGTCAGCCGGCCGACTTCGGGCGTTCGGCGGCCGTGCTCCTGAGTGATCTCTGCTTGATCTGGGCCGAACGAATGCTGCGGGAAGCGGGCCTGGGTCGGGTCGCGATGGACCGTGGATGGCGAGTGTACGACCTGATGAGGGCCGAGCTCGCCGTCGGTCAGTTCGGCGATCTGCTCAACGAAGCCTCAGCTCAGCCCGCTCTGCACGACGTGCTCGATGTCGCGCGTCGCAAGTCGGGCAACTACACGGTACGCCGTCCGCTGGAGCTCGGAGCGGCGCTCGCCGGCTGCTCGTCCGACATCACGGCAGCCCTGGGTCGGTACGGCGAGGCCATCGGTGAGGCCTTTCAACTGCGCGACGACCTGCTCGGTGTCTTCGGCGACCCGGCGGTCACCGGAAAACCGGTTGGCGACGACTTGTTCCAGGGCAAGGCGACGACGGTCATCGTTGCCGCCCACGAGCTGGCAGAGAACCGGCTGGCGACCGAGCTCGAGCGGTTGGCCGCCCGACGACCCGATCACCCCGAAGACCGAGCCGAGTGGGTTCGGCACTGGCAGGACGTGATTCGCGAGAGCGGTGCGGAGAAGTGGGCGGAAGAATCGATCGCCGAGAGAGTCGAGCGCGCCGTCGCCGCCCTCGCACCGGCGGTCACCGGCTTCCCGCGCGACGCACTCGTCCTACTCGCTGATCAGGCAACCCGGCGCAGCGCATGAGCCCCGGACCAGGAGGACACCGATGATGCGCCGGGTCACCGGACGCACTGACCGCGTTGTCGTGGTCGGTGCCGGCTTCGCGGGACTCGCCGCAGCCGCCCACCTGGTCGGCCGCGACCGGCAGGTCGTGGTCCTGGAGCGGGGCAAGGTACCTGGCGGCAGGGCCGGCCGGCTGATGCAGAACGGTCATCGCTTCGATACCGGACCGAGTGTCATCACGATGCCCGACGTCATCGAGGACGTGTTCCAGGCGATGGGCAGGTCCAGCCGGGAGTTGCTCAAGCTGACCGAGCTCACGCCGGCGTACGACGCTCGCTTCGCCGACGGCAGCTCCTTGCTCGTGCATCGCGACGAGGCACAGATGTACGACGCGATCAAGCCGTTCGCCGGCGTCCGTAACGCGGAAGGCTACCGACGCCTGCGGGCCTGGCTCGAACGTCTGTACCGCGCCGAGTTCGATCGCTTCGTCGCCGCGAACTTCGACTCTCCCCTGTCGCTGCTGACCCCGCAGCTCGCGCGCGTCGCGGCGCTGGGTGGATTCCGGCGACTCGACCCGGTCATCGCCGGCTTCATCGACGACGAGCGACTGCGACGCGTCTTCACGTTCCAGTCCCTCTACGTCGGACAGGCGCCGTACGACGCCCTGGCCCTCTACGCCGTGATCACCTACATGGACACCGTGGCCGGCGTGTACTTCCCATCCGGCGGGGTCAGCCGTCTACCCGACGCACTCGCGGAGGCAGCGACCGACGCCGGCGTGAAGTTCCACTACGACGCGAACGTCCGAACGCTGGAGAAGATCGGCGACCGGGTGACAGCGGTCATCACCGAAGACGGCCGGCGATTCTCCTGCGACGCCGTCGTTCTGACCACCGAGATCCCAGTCAGCTACGACCTGATGGGCACTTCACCGCGCCGGCCGGTCCCGCTGCGGGCCGCGCCGTCCGCAGTCGTGCTCCACGCCGGGTTGAACCGGGAGTACGCCGACGTGGCCCACCACACCATCTCCTTCGGCGCCGCGTGGCGAAAGACCTTCCAGCAACTGATCCGGGACGGCGAGCTGATGTCCGATCCGTCCTTGCTCATCACCCGTCCGACCGCGACCGACCCGCAGCTCGGTCCGCCCGGCCGCGACACGATCTCGATCCTGGCGCCCGTACCGAATCTCACCACGGCGCCCGGCATCGACTGGGACACCATGGCCGAGCGGTACGCCGACGAGCTCGTGGACCTGGTCGAGCAACGACAGATCCCGGGTCTGGCCGGCGCCGTCACCACCCGGCACCTGATCACACCGGCCGACTGGGCCGAGCAGGGCATGGTGGCCGGTACACCGTTCGCATGGTCCCACAGCTTCTCCCAGACGGGACCCTTCCGCCCGGGCAACTTTCCTTCACGGACCGAGAACGTCGTCCTCGCCGGCGGCGGGACCGTACCGGGCGTCGGCGTGCCGACCGCTCTCCTGTCGGGGCGGCTCGCCGCGGACCGCCTCACCGGACCGGTCCGCACCGCCGGCCGGTCGAGGCTCAGAGCCGGAGGCAACCGATGAAGACCGCAGAACTCACCGCCGCCGGCATCCAGGACCCCTTCCTGGTCCGGTCGTACGTCAGCTGCCGGCGCCTGAACGCCGAGCACGGCAAGACCTACTACCTCGCGACCCGCATGCTCGCGCCGGAGCAGCGGCCCGCCGTACACGCCCTCTACGGCTTCGCCCGGTTCGCCGACGACATCGTCGATGTGCCCGACCCGCACGCGACCACGCAGGACATCGCCGACGCCCTGCTCGGGATCCAGGATCGGCTCAGGGCCGACCTCCGGACCGGCGGGAGCGACGACTGGATCCTCGCCGCGGTCGTCGACACGGCGCGGCGCTACGAGATCGATCCGGCATTGTTCGACGACTTCATGACCTCGATGCGAATGGATCTGGCCGTCGAGGAGTATCCGACCAGATCGGACCTGTACCGCTACACCCGCGGCTCGGCCGAAGTGATCGGGCTGCAGGTCCTGCCGGTGCTGGGAACGGTCGGCCGCCAGTCCGACGCCGCGCCGGCCGCGGCCGCGCTCGGCCTGGCGTTCCAGCTGACGAACTTCCTCCGCGACATCGCCGAGGACTTCGAGCGTGGACGCATCTACCTGCCGCTGGACGAGCTCGCCGCCCACGGCGTGGACCGAGACCTGATCGGCTGGTGTCTGCGGAATGGATGCACCGAGCAACGAATCGTGGCCGCCCTGCGCGAGCAGATCGCGCTGACCCGGGAGATCTACGCCGTCGCGGAGCGGGGCATCGACCAGCTCGCGCCGCGGTCGAGACCGTGCGTGCGAACGGCGTACGTCCTCTACTCGGAGATCCTGCAGCGGATCGAGGCGGCGGACTACAACGTCTTCGCACGGCGGGCGCGCGTCACCACCAGCCGGAAGGTGACGGTGGGAGGCGCCGCCCTGGTCCGGGCCCTGTGGGTACGGCGACGAGCAGGAGGTGCACGGTGAATCACCTGCAGTACCTGATCGTGATGGGCTTGTGCGTGGCGGTCACGCTGCCCTTGGAACTGCTGGGAGCGCGGGTGTACCGCAGACCGCGTCGATGGGTACTGGCGTTGCTCCCGGTCGTCACCGTGTTCCTGATCTGGGACGCCATCGCGATCGCGGCCGGCGTATGGGGCTACGACTCCGCCTACCTGACCGGGATCACGCTGCCCGGCAGCATTCCGCTGGAAGAGTTGGTGTTCTTCATCGTGGTCCCCACCTGCGGACTGCTCACCTACGAGACCGTGACGCTCATGCTCGGCCGCCGGAAGGCCCGGGACACGGCATGAGAGGACTCGGATACACGCTGCCCGCCGTACTGTCGGTCCTCGTCGTCGTGCTGCTGGAGCTCCGGTGGCTGCGCACGGGACTGTTCCGGCGCCCGGCGTACTGGCTCAGCATGATCATCGTCCTCGGCTTCCAAATCCCGGTCGACGGCTGGCTGACGAAACTGAACGCTCCCATCGTGCTGTACGCCGACCGGCACACCGTCGGTGTGCGCTTCCCGTGGGACATCCCGGTCGAGGACTTCGCGTTCGGGATGTCCCTGATCACCGCGACTCTGCTCGTGTGGGAGTACCTCAAGCTGCGCTCGAAACCCGGCACCATCACCGTGGACAACAGCGAACGGGAGCTTCGATGACCGCTGGACTCCCCCGCAGCGAGGTGTCCGCCGCCTTCGATGCCGGACGGCGACTGATGCCTCTGCCCCTCGGCCACGACGCCCGCATCGAGATCCACCGTCCACCGGCACCGCAGAGATCCGCTGTCCCTGATCGCCGGGTGACTGTCGTGGGTGGCGGCATTGCAGGCCTCTCCGCAGCGACTGCACTGGCCGAGCGCGGCGTCACAGTCACCCTCCTGGAATGCCAGCCGTACCTCGGCGGCCGGGTGGCCTCCTGGCCGCAGGAGCTGCGGGACGGAAGCGCGGTGTCGATGAGCCGCGGTTTCCACGCGTTCTTCCGGCAGTACTACAACCTCCGGCAACTGCTCCGCCGGACGGATCCCGAGCTGCGCCGGCTGGTCGCCGTACCCGACTATCCGCTGGTCGACGCGGAAGGCCGGACGGACACGTTCCGCGGGTTGCCGACGACGCCGCCCTGGAACGCCGTCATGTTCGCGCTCCGCAGCCCGACCTTCGGCCTGCGTGACCTGCTGCGGTTGAACGCGCGCGCCGCATTGCCGCTCGCCACCGTCTCGGTGCCGGACATCTATCGACGACTGGACTCGGTCACGGCGGACGACTTCCTGGAAGCCATCAACTTCCCGCCGGCCGCGCGGCACCTGGCCTTCGAGGTGTTCAGCCGCAGCTTCTTCGCCCCACCGAGCCAACTCTCCGCCGCCGAGATGGCGCTGATGTTCCATCTCTACTTCCTCGGATCATCCGAGGGCCTGCTGTTCGACGTTCCTGACGCGGCTTTCGGCCCTGCGCTGTGGGAGCCGCTGGGACGGTACCTGGACGACCTGGGAGCGGACGTCGCCACCTCGGCCAGGGCCGACGCGGTCGAGCTGGGCGGTCCACGACGGTTCCGGGTGCATATGCCCGATCGCACCATCGATGCAGATGCCGTCGTACTGGCGGCCGACCCACGGGGGCTTCAGCACCTTCTGCAGCGCTCACCCGAACTCGGACTACCCGAGTGGCGTGAACAGGTCGCGAGCCAGCGCAACGCGCCACCGTTCCTCGTGCATCGACTGTGGCTCGATCGACCTGTGGACGCGGCGCGTCCCGCCTTCCTGGGAACAGCGGGACGGGGTGAGCTGGACAACGTCTCGGTACTCGAACGGTACGAAGCCGAAGCTCGCCGGTGGGCCGCAGCGGGCGGCGGCTCTGTCGTCGAGCTGCACGCGTACTCCGCCGATCCCGATCAGGCCGGCACGTTGGCGACGAGGCTCGAATCGCAACTGCATCGGGTCTATCCCGAGACGGCGGACGCGAAGACCGTCGACACCGTCTCGCTCTGGAACGACGACTGCCCGTGGTTCACACCGGGGTCGTTCACCGGCCGCCCGCCGGTCAGAACACCGGTCGACGGCTTGGTGCTGGCCGGCGACGGCATCCGGATCGACCTGCCCGTGGCGCTGATGGAACGGGCCGCGACCACGGGCTTCCACGCAGCGAATCTGCTCCTCAGCAACTTCGGACAGCCCGGTCACGAGCTGTACTCCGTTCCGAACAGACCGAGGATCCGGGGGCTGCACCGGCCCCGGCAACCGGAGAGGCAGCGTTGTGAACCATTTTAGAGACCGCGTGACACAACGGATCCGGACGACCTGGCCCGACGGTTGGCCGGTCCGGTTCCTTCCCCGGCAGGCGTGGAGCCGGCAGGAGCCGACGTACCGCGCGGCCTCACCGGCGGTCATCGAGTCCGCGGTCAAGCGGGCCACGAACCGGGCCTCGGGCAACTGGTTCGTGTTCGCAGCCAGTCGCGAGGTCCGGGCGGACCGACCGCTGGGGATCGTGGTCGCGGGCGTCGAGCTCGTTGCCTGGCGCCACGTCAACGGCTCACTCCGCGTCGGCGAGGGCGCGTGCCCGCACCTCGGTGCGCCGCTGGCACTCGGCGCGATCGACTGCGGGAAGGTCGTGTGCCGCTGGCACGGGCTCGCCGTCGGGGGCGACGGCGACAGGACGGGCTGGCGATCGTTCCCGAGCCACGACGACGGCGTACTCAGCTGGGTGCGACTCGACGGCCCGGGTGGCGAGCAGCCGACCGATCGCCCGCTCGAGCTCGTTCGACCGCAAGGCGAGCGGGTGCTAGACGCGGTCGCCAGCATGGAAGGAATCTGCGAGCCCGTCGACATCGTCGCCAATCGCCTCGACCCGTGGCACGGCGCGTGGTTCCATCCGTACTCGTTCTCCGATCTCCGGGTTGTCGAGGTCCCGGAGGGCGTGGACGATCCCGCGGCAGATCGCTTCCTCGTCGATGTCACGTTCCGGCTGGGTGGGTCGATCGGCGTACCGGTGCGCGCCGAGTTCACCTGCCCCGGACCGCGGACGGTGGTCATGCGGATCCTGGCCGGCGAGGGAGCGGGCAGTGTCGTCGAGACCCACGCGACACCACTCGGCCTCGGCGACGACGGCCGTCCCCGGACCGCGGTGATCGAGGCAACGGTCGCAACGTCGGACCGCCCGGGCTTCGTCTGGGCGACCAGAGCCGCAGCCGCCCTAAGACCCGCGATGCGCTGGGCCGCCGGCCGCCTCTGGCTGGACGACCTCGCCTACGCCGAACGCCGCTACACCCTCCGCGCGTCGGCAGTTGCGGATCGACGTGCTGCCCGCACGGGGATTCACCACGAGTCGCAGGACGAGATCGACGAGAGGTCATTCGAGGCGTCCGGGAGCACGGGGGGTGATGGTCCAGAAGGTGGTCGGCATGTCCCAGCACGCCGACGGCGGCCGACTTGATCAGCCAGGAGCAAGACCGCGGATCCTCTGCGCCGTGATCAGGCTGTCTCCGGGTTCCCGGATGATCGGCTAGCCGCGGAAGTGGAGTTGGCCGGCGGCTTCGGCCATGGAGATGGGGTGGATGAGCCCGCTGGCGCGCGGGGCGCCACGACGACGCCCGAAGCGCCGACGGCGATTGCGTGTATGCAGGGCCTGGCCGCGCCGAGCTGCGATCTCGAGCCGCTGATCGATCTGTCCCTCAAAGTCAATCACCGCGCTCCCGATCTCCGGGGCGACGACGGACTATTGGCCGTCGTACCACTCCGCATCCACGCCAGTCCCGACCAGCCGTACCAGCGTGCTCTTACCGCTCTGCCGGCACCCGCTCACGAGAACAAGCCGGGGATCGCCCATCGCCTCGTCAACCAGCGCGCGCATGCCGTCGCACTACACGTCCCAACGGCGACTCAGGCTCGCCACGGGATTTCGATTCATCCCTCACCCCGGCGAGCTCGTCCTGCCACTCGCTGTAGCCAAGCCACCCAACCAGAAGACGACACGAAACTCAGACCAAGCTTCCGATCCGGAGAGGCCGACCCAGCGGGCCCGGCAGGCCCTGTCACTCACCTCTTACGCCCCTCAATCAGCGCGAGAGGATGGTGATCGATGAGAACCGGTGCGAACGAGACCGTCCACGAATCCCTTGCCAAGAAGAGGTTTCGCTCATCATCGGCAAACCGCGATCAGTCTCAGCTGGAGATCAGCGGGTTCGGGGTTCGAGTCCCTGGCGGCGCACAACGGCCCAGGTCACGAAGGTGTCCTGGGTTTCTTCATGCCTGATGCGCAGCAATCTGCGGACCTTCAGCTGATTGCGACTGTGCGTCACATCACATGGTTTCGCAGCACTGCCGACTGGTCGGTGACTTCGAGCTGCTCGCGCCAGCCCGGTCGGACCACTGAACACGGCACCCGTGGAGTGTTCCGTTGCTAGTCCCCCGGAACGGCGACCGGTCGACTAGCCGCGGAGGTGGAGTTGGCGGGCGGCTTCGGCTATGGAGCCGGAGACTGAGGGGTAGACGGTGAAGGAGGCGGCCACCTGGTCGACGGTGAGGCGGGCGGCTACGGCCAGGGAGATGGGGTGGATGAGCTCGCTGGCGCGCGGGGCGACCACGACGCCGCCGACGATGATGCCGGTGTTCGGCAGGCAGAAGAGCTTCACGAAGCCGTCCCGGACGCCCTGCATCTTGGCGCGGGCGTTGTCGGCCAGCGGGACCTTGACGACGATCGCCGTACTGCCGCCGGCGTCGACGGCCGCCTGGGACACGCCGACGGTGGCGATCTCCGGGGCGGTGAACACGTTCGCGGAGACGGTCGACTGATCCAGCGGGCTGACCGCGTCGCCGAGCGCGTGCGCCATCGCGATCCGGCCCTGCATGGCGGCGACCGAGGCGAGCATCAGTACGCCGGTGCAGTCACCGGCCGCATAGACGCCGCGGGCGGTGGTCCGCGAGACCCGATCGACCGTGACGAAGCCGCCGTCGCCCAGCGACACGCCCGACTCGGCAAGTCCCATGTCATCGGTGTTCGGCAGCGATCCGACCGCGAGCAGCGCGTGCGATCCCTCGACCGTGCGGCCGTCGGTGAGCGTCACCACCACCCCGTCGCCCTGCCGCTTGACCGACTCGGCCCGGGACTTGCCCAGCACGGTCAGCCCGCGCCGCTCGAACACGTCCTCCAGTACGGCGGCCGCGTCCGCGTCCTCCCCGGGCAGCACCCGGTCCCGCGAGGACACCAGGACGACGTCGCTACCGAGGGCGTCGTACGCGCTGGCGAACTCGGCGCCGGTGACACCGGACCCGACCACGATCAGCCGCTCGGGCAGCTCCTCGAGCTCGTAGACCTGCTCCCAGGTCAGGATCCGCTCGCCGTCGGGCTCGGAGCCCTTCAGGATCCGCGGCCGCGCCCCGGTGGCGATCAGCACGACGTCGGCGTCCAGCCGCTCGTCGCCGGCGATCACGGTCTCCGGCCCGTCCAGCCGGCCGCGAGCCTGAATGATCCTCACCTTGTCCCGGTCGAGCCGCCGGGTGATGCCGTCGGACTGCGCGGCGGCCAGCCGCTTGACCCGCTGGTTGACGACGGAGAGGTCGACACGCACAGAATTCGCCGGATCGTCGTCGCCGTCCTCGAGCCGGACGCCGAGCCGGCCGGCCTCCTCGACCTCGGTCATCACCTCGGCCGTCGCTATCAGCGTCTTGCTCGGAACGCAGTCGGTGAGCACCGCTGAACCGCCGATTCCGTCGGAATCGACGACCGTCACCTCCGCCCCCAGTTGGGCGGCCGCACTGGCCGCTTCGTACCCGCCGGGACCGCCTCCGATGATCACAACTCGCGCCACAAGAGGCCATCCTTCCGTATCCTCTGTCGACCGAACCCGATCGCCAGCAGTGCCCGCACTCGCCCCCGCGCGGGACCGTTGTGCCCCCCGAAGATGTCGAACGCTCGCAGCCTCAGTGCTCGGTGGCGTGGTCGCCACACGAGTTGAGCGCTGTCCGAGGCGGACCGCGTCATCTGCTGTCCGGACACCGCCCCGTCGGCTCGGGGACGCGCGGGGCGGCGTGTGCTGGCGAACCGACTACCGCTGAGGATCAGCGGTCGTGACGGGCGGCGGACGCTTTCCCGGACGTGTCGGCGCCAGTGTCTCGGTTGTCAGAAGGTCAGGTGCCAGGAGCGATCGCACAGGCAGAGACGCAGACCCAGGTGCCAGCACGCTTCTGGTAGGCATCCGTGTACAGAGCTTCGTGCTCGGCGCCGTCGGCGAGCATGGTGTAGGTGCTGCGACCGTGGATCAAGGCGACATCGCTGAGGATGCGGACCTTGACATCGTGCACAGCGAGATCCTTGAAGGGCCGCGGCTTGGCGATGTACTCGAGGAACTCCTCACGGTTGCGGGTGACCCCCGGGGTCTGTACGACGAAATCTTCGGCAAGCAACTCGCTGAACCGCGTGGCGTCGCTGGCCTGGTCGGCCTCGACGTAATCCAGGTTGAGCCGTTCGAGGATCGCCAGATCTTCGGCCGCCTGCTCGGTATCGCTCATTGCTATTCCTCCTGTGTGCGGTTCAACGATCGTTGGGCTGTTCACTGCGACCAGCGTCATCGTGCAAGTGATCAGTGTCGTTCCGTCCCGCCGTCTTACCGGTAGGCCCGCGATCGCTCGGTGGGGGCAGCGCCTGCAGCGTTTGGTCAGTGTTGCCGGGGCTCTGGCGCGAAGGGGGCAGGATCGAGTTCGGCTGCGCGAATTCGGTAGATCTGCATGGCCAGGCCGTAGTACTTGTCGGTCTCGCCGACCCACTCCATGCCGAGACGCCGTGCTGTAGCGCACGCACGAAGGTTCTGCGGTCGAGCGACCGCGTACAACTCGTCGATCGTGCCGGTTGCGAACGCCCATCGCAGCAGGGCGTGGCTCGCCTCGGTCGCCAGCCCGCGGCCCCATGCCGCCGGTTTCAGTTGCCAGCCGATCTCGAAGTCTTCCTCGTACGGCGGAAGCAAGCTGAGGATCAGGCCGCCGACGACTTCGCCGTCGGCCCTGCTGACGATCGCCCACCGCCCAGCGGGCAGTACGAGACTCTTGCCGGCCTCGATCCATGAGCGCAGCAGCTGACGCATGGTCAGCTCGTTCGGTACCTGTTCCATCGCAGGCGACAGCCAGCGCGCCACTTCACTGGACCCGTAGATCGCCAAGGCGGCAGCTGCGTCGGACTCGGTCCACTCCCGAATCACGAGCCGTTCACTTTCGGTGATCACCGTCATCTGCACCATCCTGTCGATCGAGAAATTCCACCCACGCCAACCGTCTGGCGACGCAAAGAGGCCTGATCAGTCCCGCTCCGGAGACGCAAGCCTCGCACAACCCGCCCGGTGATCCGACGATCAGCAGCGTGCAGCCACGGACCAAACTCCTTCCAGGTAGTGACGTTCGGTCGGGATGTTGCATCGTCGGAGCGCAGACGGGCGGACATGGAGGACCGCCCTACGTTGATACATTCATGGACTATATAGTCCACTCTGGGAACGCGAGCAGGCCCTGAGTTCGGAGAGCAGCACAGAGGAAGTGGCAATGACTGATCAGTTTCTTCGGCCCGATGGAACGGGCTTCTACCTCGCCGGTGGCGAGCTGACCCTGACCGGCCCAGCTGAGCAAGCGATCGCCGGTGGCCGGCTCGTCGACTTCAGCGTGACCGCGGGCCTGTTCGGCGGCGCCGACATCGACGTGATGGTCGCGAGCTGGAACACCGCACGGACCGACGATCTGGGCGGCGTACGGTCGGAAGTCGGGCGCACGATCCTGCCGTTGCGGACGCAGCCGGTGGTGCTCAACTCGCTTCCGAGCAGCGTGCGAGTGCAACTGCGCACAGCAACGGAACTCCACGACACCGAGGGCGCCTGGCAGCTCGTCCTTCACTTCCGCAATGACGCCGGATCAAGCCTCACCTGGCAGGCCAGCCTTCCTGCCGAGGCGTTCGGTGCAGCCTGGCTGGCTCCGTTGGCCGACCTACTGACCATCGACGGTGCAGTCGTCGACCCGGCCCCCGCTCCCCCGCAGTCTCCGACCAGCGCTCAGGGAATGGAGACAACCAGCAAGCCGGCTCGCCCTGTGGTCAGTGTGGTCCATCACCCAGACGACGAGTACTACGAGGTCCTCGCAGACGGCCAACAAGCGGGGCTCCTCGTCTACCACGTGATCGGCTCGCACCTGTCCATCACGCACACCGTCATCGACCAGACCTATCGCGGACGAGGACTGTCGTGGGTGCTGGTCGGCCGCGCTCTCGACGACATTCGCACGAAGGCCGTGACGGTGTCGAACTACTGCGCGGTCGTACGCCGATTCGTCGAGAAGAACCCTGAGTACCGCGATCTCCTCAGCATGCCCCAGCCAGGGCATCAGTCGATCGGGTCGTGAACGGCATTCCAGACACGGCCCGTCTGGGTCGTGGTCAGGTGATTCACCAGGATTGCGGCCAGCCTGTCGTAATCGACGACAGCGAGGTCCTTCTGGCTGAGAACGAATCGCCGGATCAAGGGATCGCCGATCGCTTCGGGATCTATCGCGGCGAGCCAGGTCCGCAACGACGTACCCGGCTTCTGTGCACGGAGGACGTTGACAGTGATCCCGGTGCCGGTGAGCTCTGCGGCGAGGTTCACGGTATGTGCTTCCAGCGCAGCGACGCAGGTCCCGTAGATGTTTCCACCGGGCCAGGAGACCAGGTTGCCGACCGCACCGCAGACGTTGGCGATCCGCCCCCAGCCGTGCCGACCCATTGCTGGGATCACCGCGCCGGCGAGCGCAACCACGCTGGCGACGTTGATGGTGAGGGCACGAAGTACGGCCGCCGGGTCAAGTGCGCTGACGGGGCCCAGCGGTGTCACGGTGGAGGCGCTGTTGACCAGGATGTCGACCTCGCCGAGTACCTGCTCGATACCGTGGACGAGGCCGGGAATCGAGGCGGGGTCGTAGAGATCGACGGTGAACCCGGCCGCCTCGCCTCCGGCTGCAAGGATGGCCTCCACGGCGGCGTCCGCACGGGCCTTCGACACGGCGACGACCGCGACGGCGGCACCGGCGGCGCCGAGCTGCTCGGCGATTGCCCGCCCGATCGCACCGCCTGCGCCGGTCACCAAGGCAACTCTGCCGACGAAGGGTCTTGCCGGATTCACGGGTGCCAACATAGTTGTTGGAGTCTCTGCGACACCTGCGTCTTACCTTTGCGCCGGTGATCACCGGCGCTACGCGTCCAGTGCCCGCCTTTCGTACGACGCGGAGACTCCGTACGTACAGATCGGCCGATCGCCGTCTAGTTGTCGGGCGACGTCGCGTGCGCTCGGACCGAATCCATCGCCAGTTCGAGTGCGATCCGCATCGGTCCGGGATCGCGCGCCGCCTGGGCAAGAACGTACCCGCCCTGGAGTGCGGCCATGATGCCCGTTGCCAGCGTCGAAGGAGCGGCATCCTCGGACAATGTGCCGTTGGACTTCATCCGCTCGAGCGCTGCGGTCAGGAGGGAGATCCAGGACACCAGATGTGCTTCGAGATCGATCCGTGCTGCCTCGTCCTGATCGGAGAGTTCGGTTGACAGTGAGCCCAGTTCGCAGCCCAGCGCTCCGCGGCGTGCGGTGACTCGCTGGAGTATGGCCCGGCACCAGCGGTCGAGGCCGCTGAACGAGTCGACTCTGCGGAGGTACTGTTCCTCACGCTCGAGCACACGGCTTCCCCGCAGCGCGATGACCGCCTGGACCAGGGCGGCCTTGTCGGCGAAATGCCGGTAGAACTGTGACTTGCTCGTCCCACTCGCCGCTGTCACTTCGTCGAGCGTGGTCGCTGCGGCGCCCTTGAGGGACATCAGCTCGTCGGCAGAGGCGACGATCCGGGCTCGCGTGGCCGCGCCGCGGGCGGTCAGGCGGCGATCGAGCTCGTTCACTGTCTCGGGCACGCCAAGAGCTTATCGGGGCGCCGCAACGAATGCTGACGCCTTCGTGGAGATGCTCGACGTGATCGACACACCTCCGTGATCAATGCTGTCTGGACCGGTATGTCCCGTGCTCCGGGCAGGCTCGGCGTGATGTCACGCCACGGGTAAGCAGGCGTGCCGGGGCTGACACCAATGCTCGCGAGGAGCCGGCAGACCGCCGGCCCGAGGTCAGGAGGACGTATGAGCGAGGTCAGTCGAGAGTATTACGGCAGTTACAGCGTGGACGACGAGGACCAGCTCCAGTTCTCCGACACCCTCGACGGACGAGGGGTCTCCGACCTTCTCGACGAAGGCTACTCGCCGCCGGAGAAGTGGTCGGCCGGTGAGGGCTTCGGGACGACCGCAGCGGAGGCGTTGCGGGGTGAGACCTTCGAGCAGCGGCTTGCGCAGGAGGAGCCGGACATCGACCCGTACGCCACACCGTCGGAGCACGTCGACGGCCCGGAGATCGGCCGAGACCGTGCCGGTCGTCTCGTCGCTCCGGACGAGGGGTCGCACTTCGACTTCGAGGAAGAGCTTGTCGCGACCGACGTCGGGATCGACGGAGGCGCTGCGAGCGCCGAAGAAGCCGCGATCCACGTCGTGGACGACGAGCCGCTGGAGCTCGACGACCTCGACTGAGCAACTCCCCGGGATTCCGGGAACCAGTAAGGCCGGCCCCCGATCGGCACACACAGAGGGGAATCCGGGCCGCTCCGGCCTGGCAGGGATCGAGGGGAAGCATATGAGTGGGTACTTCGAGGGCCGCAAGCTCATCGTGGTCGGTGGCAGCAGCGGCATGGGGCGGCAGACCGCGGCGGACGTTGTCGGGCAAGGCGGCAAGGCCGTCATCGTCGGACGTCAGCAAGTGAAGGTCGACGAGACGGTCGCCGAGCTCGGCAAGAAGGGAGAAGCCTGGGGGATCACTGCGGACCTGGCAGATCGCAAGCAGGTCGAAGACGTGCAAGAGCAACTCGCGGCCGAGCATGCCGACGCGACACTGCTGGTCAACGCGGCGGGGTTCTTCATTCCCAGGGAATTCCTCGACTACAGCCAGGAGAACTACGACGCGTACCTGGAGCTGAACCGGGCTACGTTCTTCCTGACCCAGACCGTCGTACGGGGCATGAAAGCCGCAGGCGCCGGCGGCGCGATCGTCAACATCGGCAGCATGTGGGCCCATCAGGCGGTGGCGGCGACACCGGCGACCGGCTACTCGATGGCGAAAGCCGGCCTGCATGCCCTGACCCACAACCTGGCCATGGAACTGGCGGCCGACGGAATTCGCGTCAACGCTGTGGCTCCCGCAGTGGTGGCCACGCCGTTGTACGAGGGCTTCATCCCCGCCGACAAACTCGAGGAGACCGTGAAGGAGTTCGACGGCTTCCACCCGTTGGGACGGGTCGGAACAGCCCAGGACATCGCCTCGTCGATCGTCTTTCTCCTCTCCCCGGAGGCCAGCTGGATCACCGGCGCGATTCTCAACGTCGACGGGGGCGTGATGGCCGGGCGCAACTGAGCACTCGATCCGGCAGGCAGCTACCGTGGCGTGGGTGACGCGGTGAATTGCCAGGTAAGAAACCGATCTGTCGTGGAGGCCAACTCGTACGAGCGCGGACGCTGGACCGTACAAGCGATCCCGAACGCCCCGACGAGCGCGCGCTCGATCACATCCCTGTGGAATGAATGTGGAGTGCCCATGACGATTTTTCAGACCGTGTCTGCCGGCGGATTGGAGGTCTTCTACCGCGAAGCGGGTAAGCCTGGAGCGCCGAAACTCCTGCTGCTGGGCGGTTTTCCCTCCTCGTCTCACCAGTTCCGGAACCTGATGCCGGCCCTGGCCGACAGCTTCCACCTGGTCGCGATCGACTACCCCGGCTTCGGGAACACCGAGATGCCGGATCCTGCGGAGTGGGACTACACCTTCGACCACCTCGCAGAGATTGTCGACGAGGCATTGCTGGCCATCGACTTCACCGGACCGATGGGGCTGTACATGCAGGACTACGGAGGCCCGATCGGGAACCGGCTGATCTCGCTTCATCCGGACTGGCTGCAGTGGCAGATCATCCAGAACGCGAACACCTACGAGGAGGGGTTCACCGAGGTCTGGGACGGGATTCGGCACGTCCTCTGGGTCAACCGCAACGCGGTGACCGAAGCACCTCTCGTGGCACTCCTCGAGCCGGAAGCGGTGAAGGCGATCTACCTGGCCGGTCACCCCGATCCGACGAAGATCAGCCCGGACAACTGGAACTTGGATCTGCACTTCCTGGCCCGGCCGAACGCACACCGGGTGCAGCTGGATCTGTTCTACGACTACCGGACGAACGCCGCGCAGTACCCGACCTGGCAGAGTCGGCTTCGCCGTGACCAGCCCAAGACGCTGATCTTCTGGGGCCAGGGAGACATCCTCTTCACCCCTGCCGGCGGAGAGGCGTATCTGCGCGACCTGCCCGATGCGAAGCTGGTTCGCCTCGACTCTGGACACTTCGCAGTAGAGGACTGCCTGCAGGAGATCGTGGACGGCATCAACGGTTTCTACGACGACACCGTCAAGTAGCCCGTAAGGCCGATGCTCGGACAGGACACAGAGTCGGTGAAGACCTCTACCGAAGGGCCGACAGTGCGAGCGACGATCGACGGCGTGCTACTCGCCGACGCAGACACCCAACACACCATCTCGATCGAAGGGAATCAATACTTCCCTCCGGAGTCGCTGACGATCGGCACCTTGAAGGACAGCCCGACTCCCTATGTCTGCCCTTGGAAGGGCCAAGCCCGCTACTACAGTGTGGAAACTCCGCACCACGAGCACATCGACGCTGCATGGTGCTACCCGCATCCGAAGCGGTCGGCCATCGAGACTGTCGGACACGACTTCACCGGGTACGTCGCGTTCGACACCACGCGGGTGTCGATCGAGTAGACCGATGCGCGCCCGGTCCAGCTCGCTGTACCGGTCAGTCGAACTCGTAGCGTTGCTCGCGCCAGGGGTCACCATGATTGTGGTACCCGGCTCCCTCCCAGAAGCCTGGCTCGTCCTGCAACAGCAATTGCATTCCGTTCAGCCACTTGGCCGACTTCCAGAAGTACAGCTGCGGGACGAGCAGACGGGCAGGACCGCCGTGCAACGCTCCGAGGTCCTCTCCCTCGTACCGGTAGGCAATCCAGGCCTTCCCACCCCGGAGCTCGGCCAACGGCAGATTGGTCGTGTAACCGCCGTAGGAGCTGACCATGACGTGGGTCGCCTCATCGGTCACGTCTCCGAGGACGGCATCGACGGGGACCCCTTCCCAGTGGGTGCCGAGTTTGGACCACCTGGTGACACAGTGGATGTCGACCACGACCGACTCGGAGGGAAGAGCGAGCAGGTCGGGCCACGTCAGGCGACGCTGCACACCGGTCTCCGACGTGATCGTCAACTCCCACCTGTCCTTGGGGATCAGTGGAGTCACGCTCGCTGACAACACCGGGAAGTCGTCGGTGAGGTGCTGGCCCGGAGGGAGTCTGTCATCAGGTCCGCCTCTGCCTCCGAACCCGCGGTTGACGACTGCCATCTGAACCTCCTCGCCGACCACCGATCTGTCGTACTTCGCCGTCCGCCGGCTGAGCCGCCCGAGTAGGCCTCTACCTGACGTCACCCCTGCCAACCGGATCGGCCCGCAGGAAGCGACGCAGGGCCGCCGTGCCGTCGCTCAGGCGATCTGCTGCTCCGGCAGGTAGCCGGCCTCGACCAATGCATTCCGCAGTTTACGGCGGGCGTCGAACATCATCTTGTAGACCGCATTATGTGTCGCTCCGAGCTGATCCGCGAGCACATCGGTGGGCATTCCGTTCAGCACGAGCGCGACGAAGACCATCCGTTGCTTCGCCGTCAGCTTCTCATCGACGGCGCGATGCACGGCGTCCACCAGGTCCCGGCTTTCGGCGTGCGCCTCAGGCTCGATCCCCAGCCGTGCGGGAAGGCGGTCCCAGTCCTCGTCGTCGAACGCGACGCCGGCGCGCTGCCAGAAGTGCCGGTTGACCTTGGCGGCCACGTCGAAGATCACGAACTTGTACGCCCAGGTGGTGAACTTGCAATCACCGCGGAACGTCTCGACCTTGCCACAGATCGCCAGGAGAGCGTCCGCGGCGGCCTGGTGCGCAATGTCGTCCACCTCCGGGCCGACAAGTCGCAGCCTGGCCGCGCGCCGCGCGACCTCCGCCCTCGCGGCGCGCAGGAGAACCTCGTACAGGCGCCGGCTCGCAAGCTCACGCCGATCGCCACGACCGCTCAGGTCGCGAACCCAGGCACGGTTCTCCCGGGCCACCTCTGGAGAGACGACCCGTACCTGCGACAACGACTCGGACCCTTCGCTCTTCACTGACTCTCCGGCGATCAACGCAACGTAGTGGCCCCAGATCCGGCACATCTGCGCCGGCCGGTGAAACAACAACATGGACGATACCGTCCATTTGTTACTCCGTCCACTCAGCACCGGGACCGCACCGCGGCAGATCCGAGCGCATCGTCTCCCCGAGATCACGCGAGACCAAATCTCTCCGAAGTAGGATGAGTTGTGAACGTGGCGCCTAGGCATGCCTCGACCGCTAGCACGGGACAATGGTCCGACGACAGAGGTTGAAGATCACTCGACAAATGGTCTATATCGTCCTGTTTCTTAGACGAATTGAGGCCCGCATGGACGAACTCGAAGCACTACGCGACGAGATCAGGGAGGGCAGGCATGCTCAGGACAGCCAGATCCCGTGGAACGATGCCAGCGGCATCAAACTGCGGCAGTGGCTGGGCGTCACCGAGGAACAGTTCTACGCCCCGGACACGATCGCTCTGCTCCCGATGGACTTCTACTATCCGGGCAAGGGCACACACGGCGACCTCCCACCACGCCCGTCCATCCTTCACCTCTGAACTTCAGGTGGCAGGCAAAGAACCCGTGGTTCGAGACGGAGGTGATTCCCGCTCTCCAGACGCTTGTCGCGGACGCCGTCTCAGTCGCTCCTCGGGACGGTGTCAAGACCGCCCGCCGAGGAACTACTCGTAGCGGCCCTCGAACGTGACACCATCACCGAGGCCGACGAATCGGAGTCCGACGATCCGCGCGTCCTCGACCATCCAGCGAAGCGCGTAGCAGGCTCGATAGGACGGCGGCCAATACGAACAGAACCGACCGTGGTCGTCGACGTACCACTCCCCTGCACTGTCACCGCTTCGTTCGGAGTAGGTGGTCCGGCCGTCGATCGTGAAGACCTGACTAGCACCATCGCCGTACACCAGCCGACCGGCCGTGACCGCCTTCGGGATGTCGGCCGGCGCAACCGCCGCGTCGTCATCCGCTCGGATTCCCTGCAGCATGTCATTCATCGCACCCAAGACCTCTCATCCTCGACTCACGAACCACAGTGCCTTGCCGGCATCAGGCTCAGGCAGAGGTGGTACGCCGCGGAACGTCGTTGCCCTGGCGGTTCAGGGTCGACGGGTCGTGGACCTGGAAGAAGAACGCCAGGATGTCACGGTAGGTCGTCTGCGCCGGGTCGAAGACGATCTCGACCGCTTCGGCGTGCCCGGGATGATTGCGGTACGTCGCATGGTCGTTCCGCCCGCCGGTGTATCCGACGCGGGTTCCGAGCACGCCGGGCTGTCGGCGAATGAGGTCCTCCAGGCCCCAGAAACACCCGCCGGCGAGGACGGCTGTCTCTGCGCCCGGCTTCCGGGTGACCTGTCCGGTGTCGTGAATTCCGCTGGTCATTGTCCGTACTCCTCTGTGCCGGCCACAGCGGCCAGCAGTCCGTCCGCATCCTCCGCGCAGGGTTCACAGGCCGCAAGGTGCGATGCCAATCCGGGATAGCGCTCGGCAGCATCGACTCCGGCCGCCAGTAGCTCGGCGTAGAGATGCAGAACTGCCATCGTCTCATCACACCCGACGTCACGGGGGTCGGTGGCCAGGAATCGCTCGAGCCCCTCCTTCCACCCGCTCATGAATTTCACCTCTACCTGTCGATCAGAAAGCGGGGTTGCCCATCGGCTCCGTTCTGGATAACCGTCAGTGCTTGGACAGACGCGGATCTTACGATGTGGCAGCCTGCCTGCGCGCGGTCCTGAGAAGTTCGGGAGTCAGGGCGCGATCTGGAGGTGCGTGATGAGGTCGTTGGCGAGCGTGAAGCGGTAGATGATGTCGACGACGCCGCCAGGGAAGTCGCCCTCCAGGTGGTTGGTGACGACGTAGTGGGTGTCGTCGAACTTCTCGACGTGGCTGACCTCGACCGTGTATCTGTACTGGCTGGACTCGGTCTCCCGCCAGCGGTGGATTTCGTCGTGACCGGTGTAGGTGTTGCCGTTGTCGACCACGGTCGCGTCGGTCGCGAAGGCCGACAGCAGATCGTGAGCATTCGCCTTGTGCTGGGGATCGGCTTCGCGCAGGAATCTCGTGATCGCGTGCGGCAGGTGCTTCGCCAGGTCGGCGGCGGTCGGGTCGGGCGGAGTCTGGATGGTCATCAGGTGCCTTCCGAGGTGGGGTGAAAGTTGAGCGGCCGGCCCATGGTCGTCATGTCTCGCGCAAAGAGATCGTGCATGACGCCCGCCATGGCGTTGCCATCGAGAGGTCCCATCGTTGTCACACCCCTGTCCCGCCGAAGCGTTCGGTCCGGACGCGTCCAGCGTCGTACCCTTGAGCCAGCAAGCCGGCCGCCGCCGTCTCGACAAACGCTGTCGGTCCGCAGATGTAGGTGAGCGGCTGTTCCTTGGCTGTCCACCCGGCCGTGGACAAGAGCGCCGGGTCGATGCGGCCGCGGTAGCCACGCCAGCCGGTCGGAGCCTCACGAGTCAAGGTGATCGAGACATCGATGAGGTCGTCGGCCGTCATCTCCATGAGTTCCTCACGATAGATCAGCAGGTCGAGCGAGCGCGCCGAGCACAGCACCCGAACCGGTACTCGGCTGTTGATGGCACGGTGATGCCGAAGCATCGCCCGCAGGGGAACCAGGCCGGAGCCGCCGGCCACCAGGAACAACGGACCGCCAAGGTCGTCGTCCCAGCCGAAATGCCCGCCGATCGGACCACGGAACTCGAGCTCGTCCCCTGTTCGCAACTCGTCGACCAGATACGGCGAGACCTCACCATCGTCGAGTCGCTCGATGGTGAGCGACAGGTGGTCGTCCTCCGGCGCCGACGCGATCGAGTAGCTTCGCTGTGTCTGATACCCGTCGGGCGCTGTCAGCCGCACATCCACGTGCTGCCCCGCGCGGTGCCCAGGCCAGTCAGGCACGTCGAGCGTGATGATCTTCACCCGCGGAGTCTCGAAAGCCGTCCCGATCACTATGCCGGTCTGCCACGTCAGTCGCCGTAGTACCGCTGCTCTTTCCACGGGTCTCCGTAGTTGTGATAGCCGAACATCTCCCAGAAACCGGGCTGATCGTCGGTCCGCAGCTCCAACCCACGGATCCACTTCGCGCTCTTCCAGAAGTAGAGGTGCGGTACCAGCAGACGCGCAGGCCCACCATGCTCCGGATCAAGTGGCTGCCCGTCGTACTCGTCGACGACCCAGGCCTTTCCACCTTGCAGGTCTGCCAGCGGAATGTTCGTGGTGTAGCCGCCGTCGGAGTACGCCAGGGCGTACGGCGCCTGGGTCGGCACCGCATCGAGGAACGTGTCGAGAGAGACCCCCGACCAGGTCATCTCCAGTTTCGTCCACTTCGTCACGCAGTGGATGTCGACGGTGAACTCCTCGCGGGGCAACGCCTGGAATTCCGCCCACGACCACGAGACCGGCTTGTCCACAGCGCCCCGGATCGTGAAATCCCACGCGTCCAACCGCGTGTACGGGGTCGGCCCGGCCGACAACACCGGAAAGTCTCGCGTGACGTACTGACCGGGCGGTACCCGCGTAGGGTCTGCGGCACGCCGGCCAAGAAATCCCCTGGTGACAGCCATTACGCCTTCTCACCGAGCTGTACACGCAACAGCCACTGCTGCTTCTCAAACATCCCGACCACTCTGACCAGCACGTCCTGCGTCACCAGATCCGCCGCACCGATCGAGCTCAGCCGTGCACGGATCCGCTCAGCCACTGCTGCCACCCGACGACCGAGCTCCCAGACCACTGCGTGATCGGCCAGCGACCGCACCGCGACAGGTTCGACGCGTGATCCGGCCGCCACCGTCGAGCTCTGTCCGTCCGGGACAAAGCCCAACGTCATGGCTCGCTCGGCGACGACATCTGCGAGCTCGCGCCACTCCTTGACCAACTCGTCGAGGAACAGATGCACTCCACGCGCGGCAGCTCCGACCACGCTCCAGTGCAACTGCTTCCCGATCAGCGACAGATCGATCAGATCCTGCAGTACGAGCTGCAGGTCCTCACCAACCGCCACCCGCTCGTTCGGATTGTCCAGCGGCGGCAACTGCACCGAGTTCGCAACAGATTCCATAGGCATACCTCCCCTGTGTCACGACCACCGCCCGACCTTTCCTCACCACCTGGACCAATCGCCGGTAAGACGGTGCGACGGGACGCAACGAACCAAACAGGACGACCCGACACCCGGGGCGGTTCGTCAAAACACGAGAAAGACACAGCAGTTGACACCAGCGATCGACCTCGCCCGCCGGGACGCAACCCTCCGGCTGGCGTTCATCTCCGCAGTGGTCGCCCTGGTAGCCGTGTTTGCTGCGGTGGGCTCGACCATCCCCCTTTTCAACATCTACCGGGCCGAGGAAGGGTTCACCAACGCTGACATCTCGTTGACTGTCGTCGCCTACTCCGCCGCCACTCTCAGCACATTGCTCGTGCTGGGACGGCTGTCCAATCATGTGGGCCGGCGGCCCACCGCGATCGCCAGCCTCGGGCTGCTCGTACTGGGTTGTCTGCTGCTCTTGAAGGTGCACGACATCGGCATCCTGATCGCCGGTCGACTCCTGATGGGCCTTGGCGCCGGGTTGGCCAGCAGCAGCCTCACCGCCTACATCGTCGATGCGGCGCCGGCCAGGCCGACCTGGCTGGCTTCGGTCGCATCAAGCCAAACAGTCATGCTCGGTCTCGCCGTCGGCGCCATCGCGTCCGGTGCCTTCGTGCAGTTCGGCCCATGGCCACGTGACCTCATTTATCTGGTCGTCATCGGCTTGCTCCTGCTGTCTGCCGCACTCGTCGCGATCAGCCCGGAGACCGTGCCCCCGACGCCGGGCGGTTGGCAATCACTGCATCCTCGCGTTCGCATACCGGTTCGAGCCAGGCATCTACTTCCCGTCGCGGCCGCGGTGTTCCTGGCCACCTGGGCCACCGGGGCGTTCTACCAGGCCTTCGTACCCGCGCTGATCGCAGATCAACTTCGCACCAGCAGCTCGCTCGTCCTCGGACTGGTGTTCGCTGCTTACATGGGCCCTAGCGCCCTCGGCGCACCTCTAGGCGGCCGGTTGTCACCGGCGGCGGCTGAGCGCGTCGGCATGATCGCCTTCCTTGCCGGTTGGATCGGACTGATCACAGCGATCACCACCGGCGCATTGCCGTTGTTCATCGCCGCAACCATCATCGCGGGAGCCGCTCAGGGCATCGCCATCAGCGCCGCCACTCGTGGCCTGCTGTTCGGCAGCACTCTGTCCGACCGGCGCCAACGTTCGCCGTTGTCTATTTACTCAGCTACAGCAGCGCGACTGTTCCCAGCCTCATCTCCGCCCGACTCTCCAACGTCTACTCGCTACCGCAGATCGCACTCGGGTACGGCGGGCTTGCCTTCCTCGCCACTCTGTTCACCGTCGCCGCTGCACGCAACCCGCACACCCAGCATGGAGAGCTACACAGGATGGCCGAGAGGGACAGCAGATGACGACATCGGAGCGATCGATGGGTGAACCTGATCCGGTGGACGAGGTAGAAGCGCCGGGCCAGAGACCTAGCTGCAGGAATGACGCAGCGATCAGAGTGGTAAGACGATGGGTTCCCGGTGCTACAGGTACAGGTGAACCGAGCGGGGCGTGCAGGCGAGGACAGGGAGGCGGCGGATGAAGGCGATCGTGGTGACGGACCAGGCTGCCGGAACGTCCGGCATGACGCTGGTGGAGCGGCCCGAGCCGAAGCCGGCGATCAATGACGTCGTCGTCCAGGTTCATGCCTCGGGGTTCACGTCGGGTGAGCTGACGTGGCCCTCGACCTGGACCGATCGCCTCGACCGAGACCGTACACCGTCGATTCCCGGGCAGGAGCTGGCCGGAGTAGTCACCGCTCTCGGCTACGGCACGACCGGGCCGGCGGTCGGACAGCGGGTGTTCGGCCTCACGGACTCGTATCGCGACGGCGGGCTGGCGGAGTACGTCGCGATCGAGGCACGCAACCTCGCACCGCTTCCGGCCGACGTCGACTTCACAGTGGGGGCGAGCCTGCCGATGCCGGGTCTGACCGCGTGGCAGGGATTGTTCAACCACGGCGGCCTGCAGGCCGGCCAGAGCGTTCTCGTGCACGGTGCGGCCGGCTCGGTCGGCTCAATGGTGACTCAGCTGGCACGTGAGACCGGTGCCTACGTCATCGGGACCGGACGCGCCGCCGACCGCCAGAAGGCGCTCGACTTCGGGGCGATGGAGTTTGTCGACCTCGAGAACGACGCGTTGGAAGACGTCGGCGCAGTCGATCTGGTGTTCGACGTCATCGGCGGCGAGATCCAGCAGCGATCCGCAGGCGTGATTCGGACGGGAGGAACTCTGGTGACCATCGCCGGGCCGCCCGAGGCGCGGCCTGCCGACGGTTTGGCGATCGACTTCGTAGTCCTGCCCGATCGCGCCCAGTTGGGCGAGATCGTCCAGCGGGTGCGGGACGGGCGGCTGAGGACGAACATCGGCACCGTCGCGATGCTCGACGACGCCATCGCCGCCTTCAATCCGACCGATCGAGTCAGCGGACAGACGATCATCCGGATTCGTGCCTAGCCATCCGCAGCCATCCGTTCAACCGCCAAGCGACCAGACGACAGAGGAGACAAGCGCAATGAAAGCGATCGTGGTAACCAACGAGGCTGCGGGAACGGCAGGGATGACGCTCACCGAGCGACCCGAGCCGGCAGCAGCCATCAACGACGTCGTCGTTCGGATTCACGCATCGGGATTCGTCCCGACCGAGCTGGCGTGGCCCTCGACCTGGACTGATCGCCTCGACCGCAGCCGGACACCGTCGATCCCCGGCCACGAGCTGGCCGGAGTGGTCACCGCCCTCGGCTATGGCACGACGGGGCTGTCGGTGGGGCAGCGGGTGTTCGGCCTCGCCGACTGGCACCGCGACGGCACCCTGGCGGAGTACGTCGCGATCGAGGCACGCAACCTCGCCCCCTTGCCGGGCGACGTCGACTTCACTGTCGGCGCATCTCTTCCGATTTCAGGTCTGACCGCGTGGCAGGGATTGTTCCAGCACGGCCGGCTTCAAGCCGGGCAGAGCGTCCTCGCGCACGGTGCGGCCGGCGCAGTAGGGACGATGGTGACGCAGCTCGCACGCGAGGCCGGTGCCTACGTCATCGGCACTGGACGCGCCGCCGACCGTGAGAAGGCGCTCGACTTCGGCGCACACGAGTTCGTCGACCTCGGGAATGATGCGCTGGAAGACGTCGGTCAAGTCGATCTGGTCTTCGATGTCATCGGCGGCGACGTCCAGAAGACCTCCGCGGCCATGATCAAGGCCGGCGGAACGCTGGTGTCCGTCGTTGGCCCGGTCGAGGCCCGGCCGGCTGACGGCCTGGCGGTGGATTTCGTGGTCGAAGCCGACCGTGCCGAGCTGGGTGAGATCGTGCAGCGGGTGCGGGACGGGCGGCTGCGCACGAACATCGGCGCGGTGGCGACTCTCGACGATGCCGTGACTGCTTTCAATTCCACCGAGCGAACCAAGGGAAAGACGATCATCCGCGTTCGCCCGTAGCACCGCGCCGGCGTCGGCCAGGACCCGCCGGACATTGTGGAAGGCCGCGCGGGCCTCGTGGTGGAACGTCCCGGTGACGGGTCACCAGTTCTCGTCGACGCCGACCTGGCCTGACAACAGCAGCAGATTGCCCTGCCTGCGGTACGACGGTGCGGGCGGCGGGGTGACTGCGTCCTGGCTCATCAGGGTCCTCCGACTAGTTGGAAGGGAAGCAGCGCGAGTTCACCCGCGACGCAGCGGATCGAACGGGGCCAGCTCGGGCGCGGCTGTGCCGCTCATGATCTGCGCGGCCAGCAGCTTGCCGGTGACGGGCCCTAGCGTGACTCCCCACATTCCATGGCCACCCGCGACGTACACGCCCGCAACGTTCGTCACGCCGATCACCGGGAGCCCGTCGGATGTCAGCGGCCGGGACCCGACCCACGGCTCGCGTACGTCGTCCCAGTCGGCGCCATCGATCAGCGGGTGGATCGAGCGCAGGATCGTGTCGAGACGATGCCGGTCGAACGGCGCGTCCCGGTCGGCGATCTCCATCGTGCCGGCGACGCGGACCCGCTCGCCGTACGGGGTGAGCGCGACGCGGACGCCGGGCAGATAGACCGGGCCCGCGAGCGGTTCGGCCAGCCGGATGCTGCACGAATAGCCTCGCCCGGCCTGGACCGGCACCCGGACGCCGAGGCGGCGTCCCAGCTCCGGTAGCCACGCGCCCGTGGCCAGTACGACGGCATCGGCCCGGTACGGCGGCCGGGTCCAGGTGTCCACCTGCAGCGCGCCGGGACCGAACCCGACCGACCGCACAAGGGCTCCCTCGACGATCTCACCGCCCCGTTCGCGCACCGAGCCGGCGAGCGCGTCGAGGAGTTGGCCCGGCGCCACGAACCGCTGGCCTTCCAGGTGCAGGACCTGCGTGATCCGGTCGGAGAACGGCGGCTCGTGCCCGGCGGAGATCCGATGGGTCACGTCCTGCCCGGCGGCGCGGGCGGCGGTGAGCTCGTGCTCGAGAACTGCGGTGTCCTGACCGGCGGTGAACCCGATCCGGATGGTCCGCTCGTGGACCTCCGCCGGCACGCCGCCCTTGGCGAGCTCGTCGAAAGCGCCGAGGCTATCCACGGCCAACCGACTCAGCGCCGCCATCCCCCGCCGCCAACGCGGCGCGGTCGAGTGCCGGGCGAAGCCGGTCAGGAACGCCAGCGTCGTAGCGGCAGGCCGCCCGCTCAGCGTGACCGGCGAACCCCGGGTGAGCAGGCTCCGGACGCCTTCGCGCAGCAACGCCGGCTCCGGGAGCGGCGCCACCATGGCGGGCGTGACGTAACCGGCGTTGCCCCACGACGCACCGGCCCCCACCCCCGACCGTTCGAGCACGATGACCTCCGCGCCGTGCTCCTGCAGGAACCACGCACACGAGAGCCCGACTACTCCGGCTCCCACGACCACAACGCGGCGGGGTGAAGATGGTCCAGTCATATCTACTCCTGACCTGAGTGTGCTCCTCACAGCCACACGTTCTCCGCCACGCGCAGGAAGTTGCCGCCCAAGATCCCCTCGACGGCCTCCGGCGCATACCCGCGGTCCACCAGGGCAGCCGTGATGGCGGGCAGGCGCTCCGGCTCGATGAACTCCACGCGGTCCCACTGCGTGTAGCTCGGCGGGAACAGGTCGGGGGTCTCGGCGAGCTCGGCATCGACACCGCCGAAGCAGAAGTCCAGCCCCAGCCCGACGTGCTCCCACCCGACCAGCTCGACGGCATGGTCGAGGTGACGGACGAGCGCCTCGGTGCTCGCATCGTTGGCGCCCAGAAAGATCCCCACGCCGTTGATCCCGACGACGCCACCGGTGGCCGCGCACGCCAGCATCTGGTCATCCCACACGTTGCGCACATGATCGTGCACTGCACGCGCCGCCGTGTGGGAGAGCACGACCGGCGCAGCCGAGGCGGCGAAGACACCCATCGACGTGCGGTAGGAACAGTGCGCGGCGTCGACTACCATCCCCACCCGGTTCATCTCGGCTACCACCTCCCTACCGAACTCCGTCAGGCCGCCATCGACCTCGGCGATGACCTTGTGAACCGTCTTGTAGGCGAGGTTCTTACCCTGCTCGGCCCAGTGAGCGGCGGCGGCGAACCCGTCCAGGCCGTCGGCGGCCTCTGGGTTGTGCTGGGCGTAGGTCGCGGTGGAGATGTAGTTGGTGAGCACCGAATAGTCCGCGCCGACCAGGACCCTCTGTGCGAACTCGCCGACCAGGGCACGGTTGGCCTCGGTCTTGTCCGGCTCGGTGACCTCGGCGGGACCGTCCGTCTGCGTACGACCGGAGGCCGTATCGGCGACGACGGGAGTCAGGGCGTCCCAGTGCTCGGCCAGCTTGCCGTCTCCGTCGACGCGGAAGATGTCGAAACCGACCAGCGGGTCGGGGCCGAAGCCGTGGTAGGTGCCGTGCAGGACCACCAGGTCACCGTCGGCAAGGACGCGGGCGCTCACGTAGCGGAAGTCCTCCGGCAGGCCGGCGACCAGCCGGCGCAGAGCCTCAGGACCATCGGCGGCCAGCGCACTGTGCTGGATGTAGTCCGCGGCCACCCAGCGGTCCACCGCGGACGGGTCCTTGCTTCCGAACAGCTCTCCGGCGGCAGTCGGGACGGTGTTCTTGGAGTTCGAGGCGCTCTGGCAGTTGCCCCTGGCAATCCACACCGCGGCCCGGCGCCATCTGCTGTCCGTCCTCGTACTGCGCCTGGCCCACTTGACTGCGCCCCGGAGCCTGATCCGGCGTACCTGCGGTTCCGCGATGTAGTCGAGAGAGATTTCGCGCGTACACATCGGGTGGAGGACTAGGCCCGTACCGCGACCCACTTCAGCAAGTGCTTCCACCGGCGCACCGGGCAGGCTCCGATCGCGTTCCGCAGCACCGTGCGCGGGCACAGGAGCGCAGCACAGCAAGGGGTGTGAGCGGGGTGTGCCTACGGGGTTGGGGGGAGCGGGCCGGGTGGGGTGGTGGTGGTTGCGCTGCGGGCTGTGCTGGAGATGAGGGTGCCGATGGTGATGCCGATGGCCAGGTTGATCAGGGCGGTGGCCACGCTTTCCCAGGAGCGTTCGGCGGCGAAGGGGGCGAGCATGGCGGCCAGCGTGACGAGGGTGACCACCCAGCGGAAGAACCGGAGCGGACTGGGCGTGGACAGGATCAGCAGGTGGACGAGCCCGGTGGCCAGGAGGGCGGCGGCGGCCGAGCAGGCGGCATAGGTCCAGCTGTCCGCGTCGCCCCAGACCCCCTCGCCCTCGGGGGCGAGCACGGCCAGGTCGAAGACGCCGCGGGCGAGCAGGATCCCCACGATCGCGACCAGCGCGGCGACGGCAGCGGTGGCGGCTCCGCCCGCCCAGAGGCGGCCCGCGTTCACCCGCGGCGCCCTGTCGGCGGCGTGCGACGGCATTGGCATTGTCATGCGTCGGCCTCCTGTCCGGCGACGTTCTCCAGACCTTCCCCACGCCGCCGGTCCGGTCGCATCACCCGGCACGGATGATTCGCCGGATCCCGCCCGGCCGGCCCGGCTCCGTTCACCCGGTGGGGATGAGGCGGTCGCCCTGCTGCCGGTCAAGGCTGCAGGTGACGTACCGACCGATCCAAGGAGCACACGATGGCGACACTGACGGTGTGGAAGTTCGAAAGCCCGACGGCAGCCGACGACGCGGTCACCACGTTGGAGTCCCTGGCCAAGCAGGAACTCATCCAGCTGCACGACGCGGCGACGGTTTCGTGGGAGCCGGGCAAGAAGAAGCCCAAGACGCGGCAGCTGCACAACCTGGCCGGCGCCGGGGCGATGGGCGGCATGTTCTGGGGGATGCTCTTCGGGCTGATCTTCTTCGTGCCGCTGTTCGGCGCGGCCATCGGCGCGGCGACCGGTGCGCTGGCCGGATCGATGAGCGACGTCGGCATCGACGACGACTTCATCAAGTCCGCCCGCGACAAGATCACCCCCGGAACCTCGGCGTTGTTCGTGATGACCAGCCAGGCCGTGCCGGAGAAGGTGAAGGCCGCGTTGGCCGAGCGTGGACTCCATGGCGAACTGATCCAGTCCAACCTCTCGGCCGACCAGGAGGCCGAGCTGCGAGAGATGCTCGCCTAACAACCCGAAGCCGTCCGGCGTGTGGCCGCCATCAGGATCTTCGAGCGACCGCACGCCGGACGTCGTTCGTCCCGGTCATACCACAGGGATGACGACACAACCCCCACCTCGGCGGTGCGATGGATCGTATGTCTCTGACGACGTACGAGATCCGCGTTGTCGGTCCGGTGCCCGACGAGTTGCTGCCTGAGCTCGGGGACGTCACGATCACGACCCTGGAGATGCGGACAGTGCTGACCGGTATGTTCACCGACCAGGCTGCGCTGCACGGATTCCTGCAGCGCCTGCGTGCCTTCGGTCTCGACCTGGTCGAGGTCCGGTCCGTGGTGGCTTCGGAGGACGAGGCGCCACCCACGGAAGAGGAAGCGGGTGAGGAGGAACCGTGATCGCACACCGGAAACCCTGTACGGCGTACGAGTTCACCGTCGTCGGCGAACTGGGCCCGATGTTGCGGGCCGCCTTCCCGGGGCAGCGGATCGCCGCGATGGAGCCCTGCACGGTGATTCGGGTGGAGGTCCCCGCCGACCGGGTGCTGGACCTGGTGGACCTGATCGGCCTGTTCGAGTCCGCGGGAGTCGTCGTCGAGGATCTGTACCGATCGTCCGCACCGGACCCGAGCCGTCCCGGAGCAGTGGAATGACGTCAACGGCCAGTTCCGACCGGCGATCGGAGCTCGCCGGACATCTGGCCCATGGCGTGCGGCACCGGCGGTGGTACTCGTCACTGGCGTCAGTGGCGCTGTGGCTTGTGGCAACGGCACTGGCGGTCCTGCTCGCGGATGCGATCGTGCCCGGGTTCCATGCGGATCTGCCGCTCGCTCCGCTCGGGTTCGCCATCGTGCTGGGGCTCGCGGGTGTCTTGTTGCAGCCGCTGTTGGTGGCGGGAGCCGTGCGACTGGGGTGGATAGGCGTGCTGGTCCTGGCGCTCGTCGGACAGGCGTTGCTCGTCCTCGTGGCCGCTTGGCTGCTGCCGGGAGTGCAGGTGGACGGCTTCTGGGACGCGTTCTTCGTTGCCTGGATCATCGGCATCGTCGGCACGGTCGTCGGCTGGCTCAGTACGTCCGGCACCGACGAGGCCTTGGTCGAGCGGCTCGTGTCGTCCGCCCGTCGCCGCCCGGTGAAGCTCGACGACCCCGACGTGGACGGCGTGGTCTTCGTCCAGCTGGACGGCGTACCGTTCCCGGTCCTCCAGATGGCGGTCACGGCCGGGACGGTGCCGACGCTGTCGCGCTGGATCCGTTCGGGCAGTCACCGGCTGCACGAGTGGACGCCGAAGCTGCCGGCCACGACACCGGCGAGCCAGATGGGCATCCTGCACGGCGTGATCGACGGGATCCCCGCGTTCCGCTGGTACGACCGTGCCAACGACAGGATCCTGGTGGCGAACCGCCCGGCCGACGCCGCCGTGATCGAGGCGGCCCTCACGACCAGGCGGGGTCTGCTCGTGGACGGCGGTGTCAGCATCAGCAACCTGTTCACCGGCGACGCCCCGCAGGCAGCGCTGACGATGAGCCGGCGGGCCGGCCGCGGCGAGATCACCCGGTGGGCGGTGGCGCGGTTCGTCGCCAGTCCGAGCGGGCTGACCCGCGGGCTGTCCCGCTCGATCTCGGAACTGCTGCGGGACCGGTTCCAGGCCCGCCGCGGGGTTCGGCGGGACGTTCGCCCACGCTGCCACCGCTCATGGTCGACCGCAGCCCTGCGTGCGGTGACCAACGGCGCACTGCGCGACATCAACACGGCACTCGTCGCAACCCACATGCTGCGCGGCACCAGGTCGATCTACGTCGACTACGTGGACTACGACGAGGTCGCCCACCATGCCGGAATCCTGCGCCCGGAGAGCCTCGAGGCGCTGGAGTCGGTCGACCGCGTGCTCCATCAGCTCGAGCTGATCGCGTCCGTCGCTCCACGCCGCTACCGCTTCGTGATCCTGTCCGACCACGGCCAGGCGCAGGGCACGACCTTCGCGGACCGGTACGGCGAGGAGCTCGCCGTCGTCGTGTCGCGGCTCGCGGCGGCGGATGTCGCCGTCTCGTCCGAACCGGTCGAGGGGTGGGGCCGGACCCGGATCCTGGTGGACGAACTGGCCACCGGGAGTGGCGTCAGCGGCCGGACCATGCGCAACGCCGCCGAGGCCATGCAGCGCCGCGGGCACGACGAGGCCGACGCCGTCGACGCAGGCACCAGCCGCCGTTCGGGCAAGGCCGAGGGCGACGAGGAGTTCCACGTGTTCGGGTCGGGGAACCTCGGACTCATCTACGTCCGCGGCGCCCGGCAGCGACTGACCCGGGCTCAGCTCGACGACCGGTATCCCGCCTTGGTGGCCGGCCTGGTCACTCATCCGGGTGTCGGCTTCGTCGTCGTCCTCGACGAGGTCGCCGGGCCGGTGGCGCTGGGCGCCGCGGGCCGGCACCGGCTGAACGACGGTCGCGTCGACGGAGTCGACCCGCTGGCCCCGTTCGGACCGAACGCCCCGGCCTTCGTCCGCCGGGCGGCATTGCGCCCCGAAGCGCCCGACATCTACGTCAACAGCCTGGTCGAACCCGGCACCGAGGAGGTCGCTGCCTTCGAGGGCTTGGTCGGGTGTCACGGCGGGCTGGGTGGCTGGCAGGACCGCGCGTTCGTCGCCGTTCCGGTGGACGTGCCGTTCCCGACCGAACGGGTGGTCGGAGCCGATGCCCTGCACGTCGCCCTGAAAAACATCCTCCGGTACTGCGGGCATCGAGCCGACGCACCGCGAGACGCCCGCTCGACCGCGGAGTCGGGCACCTAGCCGAGGCCGGCTACAGTCCGCTCTCGGCCTCCAGCCGGCCGCTGTCGACGGCGTCCACGAAGGCCCGGTAGTCGCGCTCGTTCTGGTCGGCGTACGCCTCGGAGTACTCGGCCATCGCCTCGGGGAACGCGTCGTCGCTGTTGAGGTACGTGGCCAGCGCGATCCGGTCACCGGAACGCGCGTGCGCCCGCGCCAACGTCCAGCCGCACAGCTGGCCGTACATCATCATGCCGGCCGGATCCATCTTCTCGACCACGGCCGCCCCCTTCATGTCCCGCAGTTGCCGGACGTAGAAGTCGCGGGTCTGTCCGTCGATGCCTTCGGTCCGCTGCCAGCCGAGGAAGATGTCACTGGCCGCCTGCATCAGGCGCTGCCCCACCACGACCCGCTCCCCGTCGTTGCGCGGGGCAGACCGCTGCCGGAGCGCAGTAGGGACCTTCCCCTTGAGCACCGAAGGACCTGCCTCCTTGACCTGCAGGAACAGCGGATCGCCGTCGTCTCTGCCGCGCAGCAGCACGATCCAGCAGCGCGTGCCGACACTGCCCACCCCGACCACCTTGCGGGCCATGTCGACGAACTCGTACTGGTCGAACAGCACCCGCCGCTCGGTCGGCAGCGACCGCCGGTACAGGTTCAGCAGGTTCCTGACCCCGGTCTCGAGCTCTTCCCGGTCCAGGTCGGGCAGGAAGTCCGCGATCGGCACGACCAACGGCGGATCGGCCTTGATCCGGACCCCGTCGTCGGTCAGCTCGGTGAGCTTGGCGAACGACTTGAGGCTGCCGCTGCCGCGGGCCTTCAGCAAGGCCTGATCGACGTTCCGGCGCCGGCTCGAGCTCATCTTGGCGCGCAGCATCTCCTGGACCTCGTCGATGTCGGCGCGGGCGTACCAGACATCGAGGGCGCGCATCGTGGCGAACTCCGCGCCGGCGTCGCGATAGCGGCGTACCGTCTCCAGGACGCTCTTGCGGCGCTCCTTGCGGGAGAAGCCGTTGCACCGGCCGGCGACGACCAAGCTCACGGCGAGGCGTTTGACGTCCCACTCCCACGGACCGGCGATGGTCTCGTCGAAGTCGTTCACGTCGAAGAGCAGGCGCCGTTCGGGAGATCCGAAAACCCCGAAGTTCGACAGGTGGGCGTCACCGCACAGTTGCACTCCGAGGCCGGACACGCGCGCCACGGCGAGGTCGGTCGCCATCCCGACGGCGTTGCCGCGCAGGAAGGCGAACGGCGATACCAGCATCCTGCCGTGCCGCACCGGCACCAGGTCGGGCACGCGGGACCGGGCCTGCTCCTCGAGCAGCGAGACCGGATCCGGGCGGTCCGGCGGCAGCACCAGCTCAGCCTGCTCGCGCGGCGGCAGCGCGGCCCGCGCCGCGAGCCCCAAACGGGCCCGGTCGGACGGAGTCAAACGGCGCGATCCACGGTCGGCAGGCGCTGACCTCGTCGTGCGCACGGCGGTGGGTGTCGTCGCCATCGGCGTCGATGCACTCATGCTGCCCTCCCCTGCGGTCCTGGTCGAGTCGCGTGCTCCGGCGCTGCTCGGTGAAAGCTCCACCGAACACCGGACCCGGCCGGGCCAGCATCACCCCCGCCGGATGAACCACCAGCGCGGAGTCCGGGCTTGACTTGAGCTGTGAAAGGCGCCGAGGTCGACTACCGGCTGCTCCCCCCGCGGACCCGCCGCCGACTCGCCACGAGGTCGCTGCTGCGATCCTTGCTCGTCGGGCTGGTCATCGTCGTGGGCTACTTCTTGCTGCCCATGCGCCTCGACAGCGGCCTGCCCGTGGCCGCCTTGGTCCTCGGGCTGGTCGTCGTGGGACTCGTGCTGGGATGGCAGGTCCTCGACATCGCCAAGTCGCCCTACCCCCGGGTCCGGGCGATCGGCGCGCTGGCGACGTCGGTGCCGCTGTTCCTCGCGGTCTTCGCGACGACCTACGTCCTGATGGCCGAAGCCCAGCCGGCGAGTTTCTCCGAGCCGATGAACCGGCTCGACGCGGCGTACTTCACCGTGACCGTCTTCGCGACCGTCGGCTTCGGCGACATCGTGCCCGTGTCCGGAGCAGCCCGCGCGGTGACCACGATCCAGATGTTCGGTGACCTGATCATGGTCGGCTTGGTTGCCCGCACCCTGTTCGGCGCCGTCGAGCACAACCTCAGTCAGCGGCAGTGACCCGAGGGCCCTGCAAGCGCACCATCCGGAACGAGTTCACCAGGCCGGCGAGTGCGGCGAGAATCGGAATGCCCAGCGCCACCTGCAGGGCGATCGGGCGCGCGGTCGTGTTGATGTCGATGATCTCCGCGCGAATCTCCGGCGGCTGCGTGGCGAGCAGCTTGTCGAGCTCGGTGTTGGTCATCACTTCCGCGTCCTCTTCCAGCGCGGTGGCGACCTGTTCCTGCTGGGCCGGCGGCAGGACTGTGCTCGACTGCGCCAGGTTGGTGAACGTGAAGGACAGGGTCGCGAGCATGATGGCGCCGGCGAACGCCAGACCGAAGGACAGACCGAACGAACCCGCCGCAGAGTTGACGCCGGCAGCCTCGCTGACCCGTTCCTGCGAGATCGGCGACAACGTGTAGTTGTTCAGCTGGGACACCAGCAGGCCCAGACCGATGCCCGCGAGCAGCAGCGGCCCGACGAGGGCCCAGCCGGAGTCGGCCCGGGGCACGATCGGGATCAGCAGCACCAGGCCCGTGGTCAGCAATGCGAATCCCCACCTGACGATGGTGCCCGGCAGCCGCCGTCCCGCCCGCTTCTCGGCGAGGATCGCCATCCCGAACATGCTGAGCGAGAGCGGCGCGAGGGACAGGCCGGCCTCCATCGCGTTGTACTCGAGCACCATCTGCAGATAGATCGGCAATGCGATCATCGTGCCGCCCAGCGCGATCTGCTGGAGCATCTGCTGGGAGACCCCCAGCTTGAAGACGGCAGAGCTGAAGAGTCCTGGGTCGAGGAGCGTCGGCTCGTTGCGGCGCTTGCGCCGCCGCAGCCAGTAGGCGAGCGCGGCGAGCCCGGCCACGCCGATGGCCAGGATCAGGCCGACGAACTCTCCACCTTCCTGCCATACCAGGATGCCCAGCACGATGCCGCCCATCCCCACGACCGAAAGGCAGGCGCCGACCACGTCCACCCGCCGAGAGCCCGTGTACGGCGCATCGTGGATGAGCCCCTGGCCGATCAGCACGACCGCGATCACCGCGGCCTCGAGCAGGAACGCCACCCGCCAGGACAGGTAGGTGGTGATGAAACCCCCGAGCAGCGGCCCGATCGCGGCAGCCAGCGCGGCGGCGGCGCCAACCAGGGCGTAGGCCTTCGTCTGCGCCGCTCCGTCGAAGTTACCGTGGATGAGCGACTGCATGGCGGGCAGCAGCAGCGACGCCCCGAGGCCACCCACCAGGGCCCAGAAGACGATGATCGCCCAGAGGCTCTGCGCCACCGACATCGCCAAGGCGCCGACCGCGTACCCGCACAGTCCCAGCAGGTACGCGCGCTTGCGGCCGATCAGGTCGCCGACCTTGCTTCCGATCAGGATGAACGCGGCGGAGACCAGTGCCTCGAGCGCGATCGCCGACTGGACGCCGCTCACCGTCGTGTCGAGGTCCCGGACCACCGAGGCGATCGAGACGTTCATCAACGAGGTGTCGACGACGAGCACGAACATCGCCATCGCGAGCAGGATCGCCAGCCGCGGGTTCGCCTTCGTGCCGGCCGGAACACCGCTCGCATCCTCGGCCATGATGTCAGCCGGCGAGGATCTTGGCCTTCTGTGCCTCGAACTCCGCCTCGGTGAGAACACCGGACTGCTTGAGCTCGCCCAGGCTCTTGAGCTGCTCCAAGCGGTCGGCCGTGGCCGGAGGTGGTGCCGCAGCAGGCGGCGGCGCGGCATAGGTCGGCGGCGGCGCCATCTGCTCGGCGTAGGCCTGATTCCGCGTGGCGGCCGTGTCGGCGTCGCGCTGGGCGAACTTTTCGTCCTGACGCCGTTGGACCCGGCCGTGGACCGCAGTCGCAGTGCCTGCGACGGCAGCGGTCCGCACTATTCCTCGCAGCAGTCCTGGCATGTCAGGCTCCTCAACTCGTCTTTTCCAGGGCGTCCAGGGCTTCCAGCGCGTCGAGGGCGGCCATCACGTCCTCGGCCGGAATGCGCCCGCCGGCGATCAGCGTGCCACCCGATTCGAGCGCCGCCGCGACGAACGGCCGCGCCCACGTGTTCTCGTAGACGATCATGGCGGCCAGGGTGCCCGGCTCCATCGCGCCGGCCACCTCGGCGAGGTCCTCATCGGCCAGGAGCCCCGACCGGGCGCCACTGAGGTCCGTGAACCCACCGGCCGGACCTGACGACTCGGCCAGATCGACCATGTAGGTGGACCCGTCCGCGTCCTTGCCGACCACCATCACGTCGTACACGTGGATGATGCCGCGCTCGACGAGGTTCACGAGTTCCTCCGCCGCTCGACCGGTCAACCGGTTGCCGGTGAACTCGAGGAGCACGTAGTCGATGGGTCCGTGAACGTCTGCTGCTGGCATGACTCTCCACCCCTCCACAAGGGTCTGGCGACCCCGGCGTCCTGTTCCCCGCCACACTGCCGCGGCCGGCCGGCACCAGTCATCACCCGCGCGGGATGAACTCAGCCCGGCAGTGTCGCGGGAGCCCGGACCTCGGCCGGCGTGACCTGCCGGATGCTCAGGATCGTCAGGCCCGCGGCCTGCAGCATCGCCGCCAGGTCCGCGATGCCCTGGTCCTCCCGGACCCGGATGCGAAAGGTTCCGGACGTCTTGTGATCAGCCTGCGGACCGGCGCAGAACGCCAGCACGGCCGGCCTCAGCTCCCCCTGGACGACGACCTGGTACGACGGGCGGAAGCGCTCACGTGTCGCTCTCATCGTCTTCCCTCCCCGGATCGATGTCGATGCGCTCTGCCGAGCCCGGATCCAGGATCCGGCGGACCTCGACGACCTCGATGCCCAGGGCACGGAGTCGGGCCAGCAGGCCGTAGAGCGCGGCCTGGTCCGGGATCGCATAGACGACGGTGCTCACCTGGTCGACCGCGAGCGTCTCCGCGCGCATGTCCCGCAGGTCCTGCTCGGGTACTGCGCCGGCCACGCGGATCTCGTACGTCGCATCGACCATCGAAACCACTCCGTTCCAGCCTGTGCGTTTCGACGCTCGCAAACGTCCGTTGCCGCGGCTTCACCCCTGTGGGGTGAACTGCCGACCGGCGTGCCGGGACCGCGTCCGGTTCGCCCCGCAATCGGTACCAGTTCGTCTCGAATTGTCCGGCAATCGGACGGGAAACGCTGGTTTTAAAGGCTCTTTCGTGGTTCCGTCAAAGGGTGCGACCTGCCACGCACGCCCTCCCCAGCGGTCAGTGACGTCGTCACGCATCGCCAGGAGGGGACATGCCGAGCGATCAGCACGCAGGGGTGGGAGCAGGACAACACACTTCACCGGATGCACCGTTCGGGGGTCGCTGGAAGTCCACGACAGCGACCTCGGTGGTATTGCGCGGAACAGTGCCGCGGCCGCGGCTCGTCGATCGCCTGGACCTCGGGGTCCAGCGGCCGCTGACGCTGATCAGCGCGCCCGCGGGCTTCGGCAAGACGATGCTGGTGGAGTCGTGGGCCGCGCTCTACCGGGGGTCGGCCGAGGTCAGGCGGGTCGCGCTGAAGGCCGGTAGCGAAGCTGCGGACGTTCTGGAGCGCGTCCGCGAGGGTGCACACCGCAGCGGCCGGCAGGTGCTGGTGCTCGTGGTGGACTGCGGCGACCTGACCATCACTCCGGAGCTCGGGCAGAGCCTGCACCGCATCATCCGCGGCGATGCCGGACGAGTGCGGCTGGTGCTGGTGACGCGGTCCGACCCACCGCTGCCCTTGCACCGCTACCGGCTGGCGGACACCATCGCCGAGATCCATGCCACCGACCTGGCCTTCACCGTGGCCGAGACCACGGCGCTGATGCGCACGTTCAAGCTCGAGCTGACCGACTCGCAGGTCGCCGAGATCCACGCCCGGACCGACGGCTGGCCGGTCGGCCTGATGTTCGCGGCGATGAACCTCGCCGGGAAGTCCGACCGGGAGCGGGTCATCCGGGAGTTCCGCGGGGACACCGGCAACGTGGCGGCGTACCTGATGACCGAGGTGCTCGACGCGCAACCACCGGAGCTGCGCAGGTTCCTGCTCCGGACCAGCCTGGTCGACGTGGTCCGCCCGGGGCTGGCCGAAGCCCTGACCGGGCGTCCGTGTGACCTCCGGTCGCTCCAGTTCCTCTCCCACGGCAACTCGTTCATCCAGCCGGTGCCGGGAACCGCGGACTGCTACAGCTACCAGGCGCTGTTCCGCGAGTTCCTTCGCGCCCAGCTGCTGTACGAGAAACCCACCGTCGCTACTGCCCTGCACAGCGCTGCCGCCGCCTGGTTCGCCAGGCACGGTCAGCCGATGGAGGCGATCCATCACGCCGTCACGGCCGGCGACTGGTTCCACGCGGCCCAGTACCTGGTGGCGGATCTCGACTGTGCCGCGCTCCTCGCCGGGCGCAGCAGCCGGCAGCTGGCTTCTCTGTTCGCCGGCTTTCCCGACGACCTCGACGGGCCCGAGGCGGCGATCGTCCGAGCCTCGCTCGCGCTCGGAACGTTCGAGGTCGACCGTTGCGCGATGGAGCTGGCCAAGGCCAGGACCTGGCTGGACCACGAGGTGTCCGCCCGAAGCCAGTCGGTGGAACTGGCGGTCAGTGTGCTGGAGGCGGTCTGTGCCAGCCTTGGGGGCGACACCGAGACCGGACTGACCGCCGTACTGGCCGCGGAGACCAGGCTCCGGGCGGCCTCGCCGGATTCAGTCGTCGCCCATCCGGAAGCAAGGCTGCTGGTCATCGGCTGCAAGGGCCGGGCCTTGCTCAGGCACGGAGACTTCCCGGCGGCTCTGGAGGCCTTCACCGCAGGTGCTGCCATCGCGGAGGACAGTGGCGCCCACGAGGCTCTGGCCGAGTTCCTCGGGATGTCGGCGCTGGTCGAGGCGATCCGAGGCCGGCTGCGGCGAGCCGAGGAGGTCGTCGCGCAGGCGACCGCGCTCGCGGAGTCGGAGACGCAGCCGGACCTGCCCCAGGCCACGATCGTGGCCGAGGCCTGGATGCGCGCCGACCGGGGCGATCTGCCCGGCGCCGAACACCTGGTGCAGCGTGCCGCCGAGGCCGCCGCTCCCATCCACGACACGCGAGTTGTCGCTGCTGCGCTCGCCCTGGTTCGGGCCAGGCTGCTGCGGGCGAGCGGCGACCTCGATCTGGCCGCCGCGGAGTTGCGGGCCGCGCGCAGCAACTACGGCTCGTACGGCGGCTGGCTCGGCCAGGCCCTGGTCGTCGACCAAGCGAAGCTGCTGGTGACGCAACACCAGCCGGAGGAGGCCATCAGGGTCATCGAGCAGTCGGACGGCCGCGATCAAGCCGAGTCCCTCCTGGTGCTGCAGAGCGCAGCGGCCGAAGCAGGTGAGCGCCCGCCGGCGCAGTCACACGTGGCCACCGATCGCGCCGCCCCGCTCGAAACTCAGGTGGACGGCTGGCTGGTCGAAGCCGCGGAGTCGCTCAGAGCCGGGAACACCGGCCGCGGCGGGCTCTGTCTGGAACGTGCCCTCAGACTGGCCGCTCCCGAGCAGCTTCGGCGCCCGTTCGCGGAGGCGCCGCAGCCGCTGCGAAGGATGCTCCAGCCGAGCGGTGAGCTGATGAGACAGCACGCTTGGCTCCGCGGGCCGTCCCATCGAGGCCGTGGCCGCGCCGCCGATCGCTGGGGCATGCCGCAGACCGAGCTCGTCATCACTTCGTCGCTGACCAGCAAGGAACAGGAGGTCCTCGAGTACCTCGCCGAGCTCCTGACCACCGAAGAGATCGCCGGCACCATGTACGTCTCCGTCAACACGGTCCGGAGCCATGTCCGGAGCATCCTTCGCAAGCTCGGCGCATCGCGCCGCAACGAGGCCGTACGACGGGCCTGGGAGCTGGGACTACTGCCCTCGCGACCGGACACTTAGGCCACCGGCGGCGGCACGGTAGTCCGCGATCGGGCGGTACCGGTCGTAGAGGGTGGTGAGCACGCTGAACAGGAAGACGAAGAAGAGCGTGTCCGTCAGCGCCAGCCGGCCGGATCCCCGGGACAGCAGGACGTCGGCCAGCACCACCAGTACGACGTTCGTCGCGAGCACGACCCCGAACGAGACCGCGGCGGAGTTCCAGGAGTAGCCGCGCTTCGCCGCCCAGAGCCCGATCGCGGCGTTGACCACGACGAAGACCGCGATCCCGAGGAACAGCCGGACGTTGCTGGTCTCGACGCCGGGCAGCACCTCGCCGAAGATCACGCTGATCAGGCCGATCAGGAAGGTCTTCTCCAGCGTCGTCGAGTCGAAGACCTTGCGGTGCGCGGCCTGGTAGGCGGCCCGCTCGCGGGCCTCGCCGATTCCCTCGGGCAGCGGGTCGGCCCGGAGCCGCCAGGACCAGTCGGCCGGGCTCAGTCGTGGCCGGACGACGAAGTACACGATCGCGAGCAGCGCGAGCACAGCGACGACCAGCACCGGCAGGAACCAGGAAACGTCGCGGATCGTGTCGGTCAGGTCCAGCTGGGCGATGTGGATCCAGTACTCCTGCGGCAGTTTGACGAAGATCCAGATCGCCGCGGCGACCAGCACCCAGAACCGCAACGAGTAGCGCAGCGGGTTCCGCCGGGTGCGAACCCCTTCGTACGCGATGAAGAAGTACTCGAAGGTGTTCGGGAACAGCATCAGCAGGAACCGGGCGCCGGTGAGCTCGAAGGCCACCACCCCGACCTGGCGGTAGAAGAACAGGAAGCGGCTGACCCGGACCGCCGACGGGTTGGTCCAGTTCCGCAGGCTCGCCAGGTACGCCACCGACAGGTAGAAGACGTCCATCGCCTTGTCGTAGCTCTGGTAGAACGGCGGGTCGTACCCGAAGGCCTGGAAGATCGTCTGGTCGACACCGTCGAGCAGCAGGCAGGCGAGAATCGCCGGCAGCGGGAACGACGGGATCAGCAGCGGCAGCGCGAAGCGCGCGAGCACAACGCACCAGAACACGACCTCGGCACTCACCTCAGAACTCCCCCCGCCGGCGCATCCGGCGTGGGCGGCCGTCCGGGTCGTAGACGACTCGGTACAGCGGCTCCGCCCAGAACGCCTGGAACCGGGTCACCGGCCGTGCCTCGTGCGGGCGGATGTGCCCGCGCGGCCGCGCTCCCCTGCGGCCGCCGGCGTACCAGGCTTCCAGGTCCGCCGCCGTTCGCCGCCACAGGTCGAAGCCGTCCGCCGGGTCGAGCTTCGCCAGGTCGCGGCGAGTCCGGCCGAGGTGCTCCGACCACACCTCCAGCCGCAGGTCACGCGCCAGTCGGCGGGCGCCGTCGGCAACGACCTCGCGGTCCTCGACCGTCTGGTCCAGGACGGCGCAGGTGAGCTCGCTGTCGCAGGTCCAGGATCGGCGGTTGAAGTTGTCCGAGCCGCAGGTGAACCAGACGTCGTCGACGATGCAGATCTTCGCGTGCACGTAGATCGGCGCCCCCGCCTCGTTCTCCAGGTTGTAGATCCCGATCCGTTCGGGCGCGGTCCGCCGCAGCATCCGCAGGGCGCGCAGCTGGCCGAAGCGGGCCGGCGGCCCACTCAGCGCTCCGTCGGCGGCCGGGTACCGCGGTACGACGACGATCACCCGGAGGCCGGGCGAGCGCTCCAGGGCATCGTTGATCCCGCGCGCGATCAGCTCGGACCACAGGTACTGGTCCTCCACGTAGATGAAGTTCCGGGCGTTGCCGAACGCCTTGCCGTACGCACGGGCGATGCTGCGCTCACCCTCGGGCGCGAACGGATATCCGGGGTGCTTGTGGCCGTACGTTCGCAGCACCTGGACGGCGTGCGGCCCGGCCACCGGCGGATCGGGGAACGCCTCGGACAGCGGCTGCGGATGGCGTGGCATCCGGGCGAGCCGCTGCACGAGCATCCGGTGCGGCGTTCGCAGGTCCAGCGGATGGCCGTCGTCCCAGCGCTCGCAGAAGGTGCGCAGCAGATCGCCGACGACCGGTCCGCGGATCTCCAGCGCGGCGTCGTGCCAGGGTGCGCGGTCGCCGTATCTGCGATCGATCGGCGCCTGCTGCGGATCCCCCAGGTGCTCGACGTCGTCGCGGCGCTGATGGCACAGGTCGATACCGCCGACGAAGGCGACGTCCAACTCGGGCCGGCCGGCGTGCCGGATGACGAACAGCTTCTGATGGTGCGACGCCATCCGCCGGACCCGCTGGTCGAGCAGGACCTCGGCGCCGGCCTCGTTGAGCTTCGTCCCCAGCCGCTGGTTCTCCTGGGCGCTGAACTGCAGGTGGTCCGAGTGCGATCGCCACAGCAGCCCCCTGACCTCGATCCCCGACCGGGCCAGGTCGGCCAGCACGGCCCCGATCGACGGGCCGTCGGGCAGCAGCTTCTGGTCCGCGTCGCCACGCCAGTCGGTGAAGTACACCCGGCCGCCGGGCCGCAGCGCGCTCAGCTCCTCGTACAGCCGGCGGAAGTAGGTCGCACCGTGGATCAGCGGCCGCACCAGGTTGCCCTCGACCCAGGATCCGTCCACGTCTCCCATCCGGTCGATGTCCGTGCCCGGGTTGCCGCGCTCGTGCGGGCGGAGGAACCACTTCCCGGCGGTGTGGTCGGTCATCGCGACACCTCTCAGTGCGTCAAGGCGGCCTTCAGCAGGACGATCACCATGCCCAGCACGAGATTGACCACCCCCGCGGCGATCAGGCGGCTCAAGGTGGCGCCTGCTCTGGAGGCGACGTACAGCGCCCAACCCAGCTGAGATCCGACTGCCACCGCGAGCGCCAGCCAGGCGGCGCCGGCGTCCGACAGCCCGAGCAGCGCGCCGACGGCAACCGCGGCCGCGGGTGGTACGGCGGCCTGCACGATCGGCCACTCCCGCCTGGCAGCGACGCGGAACTCCTTCGCGGACATGAGTGCCCGGCTCGATCGTTCGCCGACCAGGTGCGCGTAGACATGGGCCAGCCAGAACACCACGCCGGTTGCCAGCAACAGGACAACCAGCTCCGCAGGGTCTGGAGGCTCTTGCCCGGGACCGGTACCGGCCACCACCGACGCCGCGAGCAGGGACCCGTAGATCGCCCCGGCGTAGTCGGACGGCTGCCGATCCTGGCTCGCTCTGGCCGTACCGGCCGGCGACCCGTCACCCATCCGGCCTCCTTCACAGGGTGCTCCACGTCACGGGGGCAGCGTCTCGCAGCGACGTCCGGCGCCGCCTCACCCCGACCGGATGACCCAGCCGCAACGGCAGGGCCGGCCGAGGATCATCCGGCGTGGGTGATGCTGCCCAGACCGATCTGAGTGATGTTCGAGGCCCGGGTGAGTCGGCGAGAGGGGGTTGCGACGATGTCCGCAGGCTCCACGGAGTCGCCTGACGGCCGGGTCCCGGCAACAGATTCGGCGGTTGCCTCCTGGGCGCTTCCGCGCGGGGTGGTCGTCCTGCTCGGGACGTCGGGCGCGGTCCTGACCGCCGCCGGCCTGCGCGGGTTCTCCGACATCGCCGGGCCGGTCTTCCTCGCTCTGGTGCTGACGATCGCGGTGAGCCCGCTGCGCCGGCTCCTGGTCCGGCGTGGCGTCAAGGGATGGATCGCCGCGCTGATCTCGCTGGTGACCGTGTACGTCTTCCTGCTCGGAATGGCAGGCGCGCTGGCCTACTCGGTGGCCAAGCTGGCGACTCTGCTGCCGACCTACCAGGACCAGTTCGCCGAACTGGTCGACGACGCGCGCAGCTGGCTGGCCGGCCTCGGCGTGGGCACCGAGCAACTCCAGGCCGCGCTGCAGGGGATCGACCTCAGTCAGTTCTTCGATGTCCTGCAAGGCTGGCTGAGCGGACTCCTCGGGGTCGTGTCGAGCCTGGGGCTCGTCGTCGTCGTGCTGTTCTTCATGTGCATCGACGCAGCCCCGTTCGCCAACCGGCTGGGTGAGGCGGCGGGGACGCGGCCGGACATCGCCGGCGCGCTGGCCGGCTTCGCCCGCAACACGACCCGCTACCTGATCGTCTCCACCGTCTTCGGGCTGATCGTCGCCGTGTTCGACGTCGGAATCCTCTACCTGCTGGACATCCCGCTGCCCTGGCTGTGGGGTCTGCTCGCCTTCATCACCAACTACATCCCCAACGTCGGGTTCTTCATCGGAGTGGTGCCGCCGGCGCTGCTGGGACTGCTCGACCAGGGTTGGGCGACGCTGGTGTGGGTGATCGTGGCCTACAGCATCATCAACTTCATCATCCAGTCGATCATCCAGCCGAAGATCGTCGGGGACGCGGTCGGGCTGTCCACGACGCTGACGTTCCTGTCCCTGATCGTCTGGGCGTGGATCCTCGGCCCGGTGGGCGCCGTACTGGCCATCCCGCTGTCGCTGCTGGTCAAGGCCCTGCTCCTGGACGCCGATCCGTCCACCCGCTGGCTCAGCGGCCTCATCTCCGGCGACCAACTGCCGGAGCACGCACCGGTCGCGGAGCCCGCAGAGGAAGTCCAGCCTGGCGAAGTCGCCGCGGAGCAAGCCGGATGAGGAGGTCCCCATGTGGCGATCGGTGTTGCTGAACGAGTTCCCGGACCACGACCTCCGGTCGTTGCACGGCCTACCCGGCACCTGGTCACCAGCCTCGCCCGCCCTCGATCCGTCCGACGGCACCGTGCTGGTCGCACCGGGTCGTGCTCTGCGCTACGTCCTCGACACACCGCTTCTGGACGTCGTCGGGATCAGCTGCCGGCTGCGGATCAAGCAGCCTGATCCAGCCGTTGCCTCGTCGCTGCGGATCCTTCGGCTCGGGAACTCGTTCGACCTGCGCCTCGAACCGCTGACGACCTTCCAGGCTCTGGTCCGGGTCCGGCTGCACCGGAGCCGGCACGACATCGGCCAGCTGCCGAATCCCACCACGCACTTCGTGGAACTGCGCTTCGACTGGCACACCAACGGAAAGACGTACCTGCGCGTGGACGGGCGACTCGTCGGCTACCACGACGCGTTGAGCCGCGGTTCCCGGCTCACCATCGAGGACGTCACCTTCGGCTCGGCCAGGTCGCTGCCCACTTGCCCTGACCAGCACTACGAGCTTGGCGATTTCTACGTCCGCGCGCTCAGCCCCCGGACCCGCTGGTCGCGGCGGCGCACGACTGCGCGCCAATGACCGAAGCCGCGTTCGCGGTACTCGCGCTCCTCGTCCTGGCGTGGGCCGTGACGTCGGACCTCCTGGCCAAGGCGAACATCACCGGTCCGCTGGTCTTCACCGTCGCCGGCTACGTGCTGGGCAACCAGGACTGGGGACCGCTCACGCTGCAGGTCGGCGCGCCGTCGGTCCACCTGACCGCGGAGCTGACCCTCGCGCTGTTGCTGTTCGCCGACGCGGCGCGGGTCAACATCTCCCGGCTGCGGCGAGACATTTACCTTCCCGCGCGCCTGCTGGGCATCGGGCTACCGCTCTCGGTGGTCCTCGGATCGCTCCTGGCGGCTTGGCTGTTCGACGATCTCACCTGGGCGCTGGCAGCTTTCGTGGGTGCCACGCTGGCCCCCACCGATGCTGCTCTCAGCGCACAGGTCATCAACGACCAGCGAATCCCGATGCGCCTGCGCCGCGCCCTGAACGTGGAGAGTGGGCTCAACGACGGCATCGTCACACCGGTCGTCACCTTCACGATCGCCGTCGCCGCCGGACAGCTCGGAGCTGCGCACGAGGACGGGACCGCCACCGACGGGGGTGGCGCTCTGCTGGAGCTGGCGGTCGGCGTCATCGTCGGCCTGGTGGCCGGCCTGGGAAGCGCCAAGCTCCTGACGATCGGTTCCCAACGGCACTGGGCCGGCACCGGCGCCGCGCGACTCGGCACGCTCGCCGCCGCACTCGGCAGCTTCGCTCTTGCGGGCGCCCTCAGCGGCAACGGATTCATCGCGGCGTTCCTGGCCGGCCTGGCCTTCCGGGCCGGGCTGGACGAGGAGGTGATCGACCCGGACGACGCCATCGAGCCACCGGAGCTCCTCGGTGAGATCCTGGCGTTCGCCGTCTGGTTCCTGTTCGGGGCCGCGCTGGTGCCGATCGCAGTCCACAACTTCGACGTGCCGCTGATCGCGTACGCCGTACTGAGCCTGACTGTGGTGCGGATGGCGCCGGTCGCGCTGTCGCTGATCGGGAAGGGACTGGACGTGCGCACGGTCGGCTTCGTGGGATGGTTCGGGCCGCGGGGACTCGCTTCGGTGGTGTTCGCACTGCTCGCGATCGAAGAGCTGGGTGAGATCGAGCTGGTGGAACGCGCCATCGCCGCGGTGTCTCTCACCGTGCTGCTGAGTGTGGTGCTGCACGGCGTGTCGGCCGGGCCGCTCGGCAAGCGCTACGTCCGCCTCGAGCAAGCCGGCGACGACGCGGTCCCCGCCCCGCGATCACGACGCCCCGCGCACCGTCAGGTCGGTCGGCGGCCGGCGGCGTAGCGCCAGCCGCGCGGCCAGTCGCCCGGACAGCACTCCGACGGTCGCCCCGACCAGAACGTCACTCGGGTAATGCACTCCCGTGTAGACCCGGGAGAACGCGACGACCGCGGCAGCCACCCGCAGCGGCGGCCGGAGCCCGGGCAGGACGCCTCCGACCGCGACGGCGAAGGCCGCTGCGGACGCGGAATGTCCGGACGGAAACGATCCGGACGTCGGCATCCGCACCCAGCGCCGGACCGGGACGCCATGGAAATGCCGATCGGGCCGGACACGTTCACGCGCCGCCTTCTTCATCGGCTGGTTCACCACCAGCGACGCGGCCCCGATCGCGGAGAGTCCCGCCACTGCAGCGCGCCGCCCCCGCGAGCCGCCGAACACCGTGAGGGCGCCGGCCACCAGAAACCACGGCTTGGAGAAGTCGGCGAAGTCGGACACCCGCCGCAGCGGCTCGTCCAGCACCGGCGTCGACATCCGCGCGACCGACCGGAACACCGCGTGGTCCAAGTCCTCGAGGAGGCTCAGGGTGCCGGTCTCGCCACGACGCCGGACGGCCCGTGAGCTCGGCCTCGGTGCCGTCACCACGTGAGCTCGACCTCGAGCTCGCTGCCGTCGTCCCCGAGCTCGAACTCGACCTTCAGGTGCACCTCGTCGGGTACGCGCACCGTGATCCGCAGGCCACCCCGCTCGAACTCGACATTGTTGTCCTTGGCAAGCATGTCGGCGAGCGCGTGCAGGCGCGCCGCGGCGGCCTCCCGGCTCATCGACTCCTTGGTCTCGACCTCGATCAGATCCATTGCGGGCCTCCCAGTGTCAACTCGCCAGTGTCAACTCGCCGGTTTCCGGTTCCGGCCGAGGGCGATGCGCACCAGTTCGGCCAGGCCGTCGCGCAGGCCTTCGGGAGCCGTCGCCGACGGCGACGCCCCGGGGTGCTGGTGCGCGATCCGCACCCGGAGAACTCCCGGCCGGATCCGGAACAACAGCGGCGCGTCGAGAACGAGGGCCTCCCCGTCGACGCCTGCGGGTAGTGGCCGGTCGGCTTCGACCTCGAAGGTCGGAGCGGACCACTCGCGCCAGGGACGCTGAGCGCGGCGTTCCTCGCCCTCGGTGGGCGAACCGAGGACAGTGATGCCGAGCAGGCCGTCGTCGATGCGCGGTCGGGTGCCGGAACCGACCGCGCGGCCGAGTCGGTAGCGGTTGTTGGAGACCAGCACAGCCGCACCGCCGCGATGGCCGTCGCCCCCAGGGCCGGTCCAACGCATGTCGAGCTGGCTGCCACCGGAGCCGAGCGCGTCCGGCACGGTGTCGAGCAGCGTCCGGAGCTTGGCCTCGCGGTACCCGCTGCGCTGGACGGCTTCTGCGTACAGGCCGAGCGACACGTTGTTGACGAACACCCGGCCGTTGACCTCGGCAAGGTCCACCAGCCGCTCGCCGCCGTCGACGAACGCGTCCAGAGCGCCGACGACGTCGTCCCGGTCGACTCCGAGATCGAGTGCGAAGTGGTTGCGGGTGCCGGCCGGCACACAGGCGTACGGCAGCGAGCGCTCGGCGGCGATCGCGGCGACGATCGCCTGCGAGCCGTCGCCGCCGGCCATCGCGAGTCCGTCGGCGCCCCGCTCGACCGCGCCGCGGACCAGGGTTTCGAGATCGTCGCCGGCCTTCAGCTCGATCGGCTCGATCCCGCGGTCCCGCGCTTCCTTGGCGAGCGCGAAGCGTTCGGCCTTCCCGCCGCCGGAGCGCGGGTTGTAGAACAGCACGGGATGCTGTGGCGCGGCCACACGCGGCAACTCCACCCGAGCGGTGAAGCTGGCTCGCGTCGCGGCCAGCGTCACCAGGAGCCCACCCAGGACGAGCAGATCGACGCCGAACTTCCCACCCACGGCAATCAGGATCACCGCCCCGGCCAGGGCCACACCCGCGATGTACAGCCCCGCCGTGCGGGCGACTCCTCTGCGCAGCACGCCGTACCAGGCCGCAACGGCGGCGATCACCACACAGGCCAGCACCCCGAGGCCGCGCGGAAACTCCCGGACGGCGACCACGGCGCCCAGCACAACAGTCGCCGCCCCCACCACCAGCGCCACAACTGCCGCAACCCGTCGCTTCATGGAACTCACCCCACACCCATCCGCTCCACTCGGACATCCCACACCCCGGATGAATCCGCCGCCACCGGCCGGGCGCCTGATCGTCCCTCAGGGGTGATGCGGCGGCCCGGGTTCTGCTGAATCGTCAGCGCCGTACGCGGTTCGCCGGGTGGGTACCCGGCTCGCCCGGCGAGTCGCGCCTGCGACGGAGAAAGGCGGCCGGTCATGTCGGCGAAGGTTCACCATTTGACGCTGGAGGAGCGCCGGGACCGCGGTCTCGAGGCTCGTACGCGAACGAAGCCGGACAGTCACGCAGGATGGCGGCCGGCCGCGGATCGGCCGGACCCGGTGGCACTCATCGAGGAGCAGAACCTCCGGCGCGACGCGGACCTGGTGCCGTTGCGGCACGGCCGGATGATGGTCTCGCCGTTCACGTTCTACCGGGGGGCCGCCAAGATCATGGCCGTCGACCTCGCCGAGACACCCACCTCCGGGCTCGAGGTCCAGCTGTGCGGGGACGCCCACCTGTCGAACTTCGGTGTCTACGGCTCCCCGGAGCGAACGCTGATCTTCGACATCAACGACTTCGACGAGACGCTTCCGGGCCCGTTCGAGTACGACGTCAAGCGGCTGGCGGCCAGTTTCACGGTGGCGGCGCAGAACAACGGCTGCTCGACGTCGGACACTCGTGCGATCACCAAGGCCTGCGTCACCTCCTACCGGGAGGCGATGGCCGAGTTCGCCGCGATGAAGACACTCGACGTGTGGTACGCCCACATCTCCGAGGAGCAGATCAAGCAGTCGGTGGAGGCCTTCCTCGCCGCCGGGGGTGCGGCCGGCGGCGACAAGGGCAAGGGCAAGGGGTCCAAGAAGGGCAAGCAAAAGGACACCGGCGCGGACGACGGTACGAGCGGGATGACGGCGAAGCAGGTGAAGGAGGCCCAGAAGCGCTTCGCGAAGAACGCTCTGAAGGCGCACTCCCGCAACAGCGAGCAGGCCCTGTCCAAGCTCAGCGAGGAGGTCGACGGACGCTACCGGATCGCCAGCGTTCCGCCAGTGGTCGTCCCCGCGCGCGACCTCCACGAGACCTACGGTCTGGAACCCGGGGCGCTCGAGGAAGTCGTCTTCGACGCGTTCCGGGACTACCGCTCCACTCTTCGGCTCGACCTCCGGCAACTGCTGGAGCGCTTCGAGGTCGTCGACTGGGCCCGCAAGGTCGTCGGCGTCGGCAGCGTCGGCACCCGGGCGTTCATCGTCCTGCTGCAGGGCCGTGACCGCAGCGATCCGCTGTTCCTCCAGGTCAAGGAAGCCACGCAGTCGGTGCTCGAAGGACCGTTGCGCAAGAGCACGTTCAAGCAGCCGGGTGAGCGGGTGGTCCAGGGCCAGCGGTTGATGCAGGCCAGCAGCGACATCTTCCTGGGCTGGTCCAAGGGTGTCCAGGCGGACCGCTACTTCTACTGGCGCCAGCTGCGCGACATGAAGGGCTCGGCGCTCGTGGAGCTGATGGCTCCGGCGACGATGGCGTTCTACGCGCGCACCTGCGGATGGACCCTGGCCCGAGCCCACGCACGGTCCGGTGACCCGGTCTCCATCGCCGCCTACCTCGGTGACGACAGCGCCTTCGACACGGCGATCACCGACTTCTCCGAACGCTACGCGGCCCAGAACGACCAGGACTTCGCCGATTTCATCAAGGCCATCAGCTCGAACCGGATCGACGCCATCCAGCAGCAGGTCTGACGTCGGCGCGAGGGGAGACACGCGTGAGTGAGACCGGCACCGCCGGCCCGACCGGCACGACTGGCATGGCAGCATCACCGGCGACCGGCACCGGGAAAGCGCCGTACTCGCTCGCTGCCGAGGCGGTGGTCGCGGCGGCCGGCTCCGACACCGGCTCGGGACTTTCCGCGACCGAGGCGGCGGCCAGGCTCTCGTCGTACGGCCCGAACGAGATCCCCGCGGAGAAGCCGCCCTCGATCTGGGTGGTCGCCGCTCAGCAGCTGCGCGACCCGATGAACATCATGCTGATCGCCGTCGTCGTGGTCAGCCTGGTGATCGGGGAGCTCTCGACCGGCGTCATCGTCGCCCTGCTCATCCTGCTGAACGTCGGGCTCGGCACCCGCCAGGAACTGGCGGCCCGGGCGAGCGTCGACGCGCTCGCCACCTTGCAAGTGCCGCAGGCGCGGGTCGTCCGCGACGGCGAGGTCGCGATGATCGAGGCCACCCAGGTGGTCCCGGGTGACATCGTCGAGGTCGAGGCGGGCGACATCGTGCCCGCCGACGGACGCATCGTCCGGTCCGCGACGCTGGAGGCGCAGGAGGCCGCGCTGACCGGGGAAAGCGCACCGATTGCCAAGGGCACCAGTGCGCTGGCCTCCCCCGACGTCGGTCTGGGCGACCAGACCAACATGCTGTTCCAGAACACCTCCGTGACCCGGGGCACCGGCGCGATCGTGGTCACCGCGACCGGGCTGCAGACGCAGATGGGGCGGATCGCGTCGATGCTCACCTCGGTGAAGCGCACCCGGTCGCCGCTGCAGCGGGAGCTCGACTCGCTCACGAAGGTTCTCGGGATCATCGCCTGGGGAGCGGTCGCGGTCATCGTCGTGGTCGGCCTGATCCGCGGGATGCCGGGCAAGGACCTGCTGCTGCTCGGCACCGCGATGGCCATCTCGGCCATGCCGACCGGCATGCCGGCATTCGTCTCCGGCCTGCTGTCACTCGGCGCCCGGCAGCTGGCCGACGCGAGAGCCGTGGTGAAGAACCTCACCGATGTCGAGACCCTCGGTGCGACGAGTGCGATCAACACCGACAAGACCGGGACGCTGACGTTGAACCAGATGATGGTCTCGACGTTGTACGCCGGCGGGACCTGGTTCACAGTGGACGGCGAGGGCTACCGCAAGAGCGGCGCGATCCGTTCGGTGGCCGGCGTCCCGGTTCCCGACTTCACCCGTCTCGGGCTCGGACTGGCCCTCGACAGCGACGCAGTGGTCGGCGACGACGGTTCGGTGATCGGCGACCCCACCGAGGCGGCGCTGGTCGTGCTCGCCGCGAAGCTCGGCATCGACGCGGAGGAGACCCGGCGCAACTACCCACGGCTGGCGGAGGTCCCGTTCGACTCCGAGTACAAGTTCATGGCGACGTTCCACCGGGTGACCGTCGACGGCGCCGAGCATGTCATCGAACTGGTCAAGGGCGCCCCCGACGTCGTCGTCGCGCGCTGCAGCCAGGCGGGCGGACCGCTGAGCGGCTCGCAGGTTCCGATCGCGCAGTCGCGGCCCGGCATCGACGAGGCCAACACCCGGATGGGGCAGAAAGGCCTGCGGGTGCTCGCGTTCGCGGCCCGCCTGGTGACTGGCGACGAGCTCGACACGATGACCGGCGATCCGATGTCCCTGACCACCGGGCTGTCGTTCGTCGGGATGGCCGGCATCATCGACCCGCTGCGCGCGGAGGCCAAGGACGCGGTCCGTACGGCGCTCACCGCCGGCATCGACGTGCGCATGATCACCGGCGACCACGCGGTCACGGCGCAGGCGATCGGCGCGGACCTGGGCCTCGGCCCCGGCGCGATCGGCGGCCCGGAACTGCAGGCGCTCAGCGACGAGCAGCTGAAGCAGCGGTTGCCCGAGCTGCACGTGTTCGGACGGGTCACCCCCCAGGACAAGCTGCGGCTGGCCCGGGCCATGCAGGAGCAGGGCCTGATCGTCGCGATGACCGGTGACGCGGTCAACGACGCGGCAGCCCTCAAGCAGGCTGACATCGGGGTGGCGATGGGCAGCGGCAGCGAAGTGACCAAGCAGGCCGCGCGGATGGTGCTCACCGACGACAACTTCGGCACCCTCGTGCACGCCGTGGAGATCGGCCGGCGCGTCTACGACAAGGTCGTCTCGTACGTCCGGTACCAGATGACGCAGCTGCTGGGGCTGGTCCTGCTGTTCCTCGCCGCCACCGTGTTCGACATCAACGACGGGGTGGCGATGACTCCGTCGATGGTGCTTTTCCTGCTGTTCTTCGCCACTGCCGTCGGTGTCGTGGTGATCGCTGTCGACCCCGGTGATCCCGACGTCATGCACCGTCCGCCGCGCGACCCCGGGGTGCCGATCACGAACCGGAACGCCGTGATCAGGTGGGTCGGCTACGCGATCGTGCTCTTCCTGGCAGCGTTTGCGCCGTTGGTGGCGGGGCCGGACGAGCCAAGTACGACGCAGGGCACCGTGTCGATCACGATGACCTTCGTCGTGATGGGTCTGGGGACGACGTTCAACGCGGTGGTCAACCGGCGCGCTCCGGCCAGCGGCCTGACGCCCCCGATCATCAAAGCGCTGGCGATCGGCCTGATCCCCGTCGTACTGCTGTTCCTGGCGACCGAGCTCCGCGTCTTCCAGGGCGGGCTGCTCACTGTCGCGCTCAGTCCGCGCCAGTGGCTCACCTGCTTCGGCCTGGCCGCGCTGCTCCCGGTCGTCGTCGAGCTGGACAAACTGGTCACCCGCCGTGGGCAGCGGACCCCGGCGACGCTCAGCCCCGAACACGCCCTTGCGCCGGCCCGCGCTCGGCAAACACCGGCGCCTGCAGAGGTAGGGAGCAGAGAATGACATCTCGCGAGCAGCGGATTGCCGATTTCATCGCGCCGTTCCGGGTCGAACCGGGGTCGAAGGTCAACCTGGCCAAGGACTTCGAGCCGGACTTCAAGGGCACGATCCAGTCGAAGAAGCGCGGCCGCCAACTGCTGGTCCAGGGGACCGAGCTGCTGTCGGAGTACCAGTCCCGGCTGTACGCCCAGCACACCCACGGTGTGCTGGTGGTCCTGCAGGCGCTCGACGCCGCCGGGAAGGACGGCACGATCCGCCACGTGATGACCGGCGTCAACCCACAAGGTGTGTCGGTGAACAGCTTCAAGGTCCCCTCCAGTGAGGAGCTCGACCACGACTACCTGTGGCGCTACGGGCAGCGGCTGCCGGCCCGCGGCGAGATCGGGATCTTCAACCGCTCGCACTACGAGGAGGTGCTCGTCGTCCGCGTGCACCCCGAGCTCCTCGACCGTCAGAAGCTTCCGCGCGGCACCCGCAAGGGCCTGTGGAAACGGCGTTACCACGAGATCAACGCGTGGGAGCGGACGCTCAGCGACAACGGCTTCAAGATCGTGAAGCTCTTCCTGAACCTGTCCCAGGAGGAGCAGCGGATCCGCTTCCTGCGGCGCATCGACCTGCGCGACCACAACTGGAAGTTCTCCGCGGCCGACATCCGGGAGCGCGAGTACTGGGACGCCTACCAGCGTGCGTTCTCGCAGATGCTGTCCAGGACCAGCACCGAGTGGGCGCCCTGGTACGTGATTCCCGCCGACCGCAAGTGGTACGCGCGGATCGCCGCGGCCGCGGTGCTCGCCAACACGCTGATCGAGCTCGATCCGCGCTACCCGAAGGTCAGCAAGGAAGCACGCGAGGCGCTGCAGGAGATCAAGGTCACCCTCGAGAAGCAGGCTCCCGAGGGGGCCGCGCCCGATCCGTTCGTGGCCGAGTAAGCCGGCGGGCTGATCACCATGGCCTCAGTCTCCGACCGACCGGACGTGAAACAGCCTTGGTGGCAGGAGTACGTGCCCGGCGTGGGAATGGCCAGGTCGTACCAGCGGACCTGGCTGCCGCGGGACGTCGTGGCCGGCCTGGTGCTCTCGGCACTGCTGGTGCCCCAAGGGATGGCGTACGCCGAACTGGCCGGCCTGCCACCGGTCACCGGGCTCTACACCTCGATCCTGTGTCTGCTCGGCTACGCGGTCTTCGGGCCGTCCCGGGTACTCGTGCTCGGTCCCGACTCGTCCCTCGGACCGATGATCGCGGCAACCATCGCGCCGCTCCTGCTCGCCAACGGCGATCCCGCTCGCGCCGTCGCGCTGGCGTCGATGCTGGCCGTGATGGTCGGTGTCGTGATGACGATCGCCGGAGTGGCCAAATTCGGGTTCGTGGCGGACCTGTTGTCGAAGCCGACCCAGATCGGCTACATGAACGGGCTCGCGCTGACCATCATCATCGGGCAACTGGACAAGCTCTTCGGCTTCTCCGTCGACGCCGAGGGACTGGTGGCCGAGACACGCGACTTCTTCACCGGACTCGCCGACGGCGCCGCCAACGCGACGGCCGCGATCCTCGGGATCGGTTCCCTGGCCGGCATCCTGCTGCTGAACCGGCTGCTGCCCAAACTGCCGAGCGTGCTCATCGTCGTCGTGCTGGCCGCCCTCCTGGTCAACGCGTTCGACCTGGAGGAGCGCGAGGTCGACACGGTCGGCGTGCTCCCACAGGGTTTTCCGCCCTTCACGATCCCCGCGGTCGGCTGGGGCGACCTGCCGCCGCTGTTCGTGGGGGCGCTCGCGATCGCCGTCGTCGCGCTCGCCGACACGATGTCCACGGCGTCGGCGTTCGCCGCGCGCAAGGGCGATCGGGTGCGCGGAAACCAGGAGATGGTCGGCATCGGCGCCGCCAACATCGCGGCCGGCTTCTTCCAGGGTTTCCCGGTCAGCACCAGCGGGTCCCGCACCGCCGTGGCCGAGCAGGCCGGATCCCGGTCCCAGGTGACCGGCATCGTCGGCGCCGGAATGATCACCGTGGTCCTGGTCTTCGCCACCTCACTGATGCAGTACGTGCCGCAACCGACACTGGGCGCGATCGTCATCGCCGCGGCGCTGTCGCTGGCCGACATCGCCGGGACGCGCCGGCTGTGGCACCAGCGCCGTACCGAGTTCGGGCTGTCCGTCATCGCGTTGCTCGGCGTGGCCCTGCTGGGCGTGCTGCCCGGCATTCTCATCGCCGTTGCCCTGTCCATCCTGAACGTCTTCCGCCGCGCCTGGTGGCCGCACGAGACCGAGCTCGGCCGGGTGGACGGAATCGCGGGCCTGCACGACACCGAGAGCTACCCCGACGCCCGACTGCTGCCCGGGCTGGTCGTCTACCGCTTCGACGCGCCGCTGATCTTCGCGAACGCGCGGATGTTCAGTGACAAGGTGCGGGAGATCGCCGAGGACCACCCCGACCTGCGCTGGATCATCGTGGCCGCCGAGCCGATCACCGACGTCGACACCACCGCCTCCGACATGCTGCAGGAGCTCGACTCCTGGCTGAACGCCCGCGGGGTGTCCCTGGTCTTCGCGGAGATGAAGGATCCGGTGCGCGCGAAGATCGAGCGGTACGAGCTCACCCGCACGATCGACCCGGCGCACTTCCTCCCGACGCTCGACGACGCCGTCGCGCAGTACATCCAGCAGACCGGCGCGAACTGGCGCGACCCACGGCCGAAGGCAGACGACGGGGGCTCCCGGCGGGGAGCCCCCGAGTAACCCTCCAGTCGTCAGCTCATCGGTGGGGCACCCTGCTGCTGCTGGGTGGCGGGCTTGGCTTCGTCCTCGTGGCCGTTCCAGGCCACGTCCACGCTGCTGCTGCCATGCCTGCCGAGCCGGTCGCGGACGTCGGACCACCGGGCAGTGAGCGCGTACAGCACGACGACGTCCAGCGCGAGCATCAGCAGCGACCAGACCGGGTACGCGCCGAGCGACAGGATCTGTAGTACGGCGTGCAGGCACACGACCACGATGCCCGTGATCCTGGCCCACGTCTGGCCCAGCAGCAGGCCGCCGCCGACGGCCAGCAGGATCAGGCCGAAGATCAGCAGGAACCAGCCCCAGCCGGTCACGTCCACCCAGATCAGGTTCTCCGGCGTGATCACCAACCGCTCGTCGTCGAACAGAGCAACGAGTCCTTGGAAGACGTTGACCAGTCCTGTTATGACGAGCATCACGCCGGCGAACACGACGAAGCCGGTCATTGCCGCCCCGCCCCGTTGCGCAGTCATCTTGGCATCTCCTCCCGTTGCTTCAACCGCCGCCGGAATCGGCGGCGGCTCCTGTCTGGATGCTTGCTCTCGCCAGCCATGCGCGCCTCACCCCGGCCGGATGATGCTCAGCGCCGGCGGCCGGGTCACGATGCAGGTCGACGATGGCCGGATTGCGGGAGGGTCGACATGGGGTGCTTCTTCGTCTTGCTGGCCGGGGTGTTCCCGCGGTTCGCGCTGTTCATCGTGTGGGTGGCGCGACCCAAGCTGGTCGACGCCGCGTTCGACTCGTGGATCTGGCCGCTGCTCGGGATCGTCTTCCTGCCCTTCGCGACGCTGATGTACGTCATCCTCTACACCGGCGGCGGCCTGTCCGGGTCCGACTGGTTCTGGGTGGCCTTCGCCGGCCTTCTCGACATCGTGCACTGGATTTCCGGCGGCCTGCAGCGCCGGCAGGCAGCCGGCTATCCCGGCGGTGTCCAGGTGTGAGCCCGGCGGCGGTTCATCCGCGTGGGGTGAGGCCCGGCTTGCGGGCGGAGGCGACGATCGACCTGCAGCCGGCAGGCGAGGAGGCGCAGCATGTCGAATCCTGACCCCACTCCGCCCGGTCCGGAGCGCAGCGTGCCGGGCCAAGCACCGGCGGCCGACCGGCCTTCACGGGGGCGCACGGCCGCGGTGGTCATCTGTGTGTTCCTGGCGGCGCTCCTGACGACACCCGCAGCCGTCGCGTACTGGGGACAACGCACGCTCAACGACACCACCCGCTACGTGAACACCGTCGGCCCGCTGGTGAACTCCCCTGAGGTGCAGGACGCCATCGCGACGAAGGTCACCACCGCGATCGAGGAGCAGGTCGACATCGAGGCGATGCTCAACGACGTGTTCGCCGGCGTGATCACCGACCGGCCCCGGCTCCAGCGACTGATCGGTCCCCTGTCTGCCGCGATCAACAGCCTGATCGACCGCCAGGTCCGCGAGTTCCTCGCCTCGGACGAGTTCGCCGACCTGTGGACCGCGGCCAACACCAGAGCCCAGCAGGCCTTCCAGCGCATCCTGGCCGGTGACCAGTCCGGAGCCGTCTCGCTGCAGGGCGATCAGATCGTCCTGGACGTCTCCGAAGTCATCGAGCGGGTCAAGCAACGCCTGGTCGACCGGGGACTCACGATCGTGCAGAACATCCCGGTCCCCGACATCGACAAGCAGATCGTGTTGATGGACGCACCGCAGCTGAAGCAGATCAAGACGATCTACGCGTTCGCGAACCCGCTGGCCCAGTGGCTGATCGTGGCGGTGGCCGGGCTGTATCTCATCGCACTGGTGCTCGCCCGCAACCGTCCACGAATGACGGTGGTCATCGGAGCGGCGCTGGCAGCGAACGCCCTGCTGATGGCGCTGGCGCTTGCCGTCGGGCGGCAACTGTTCATCGACGCCCTGGCCGGTACGACGTTCGGTCCGGCCAGCGCGGTGTTCTTCGACACTCTGCTCGCCTACCTCGAACGCGGTCGCCAGGTGTTCCTCTGGCTGGGCCTGATCCTCGTGGTCATCGGCTGGTACGCCGGTTCCAACCGGTACGGATCCGCCGTACGAGACACTGTCAGCGGCGGTCTGGAGAGTATCGGCGGCGCCGTGTCCGACAGCCCGGTCGGCGACGCGGGCCGATGGGTCGCGCCGAACGCCCGGTGGTTGCGCGTGGTGGCCGGTCTGCTCGGCGTCGTCGTACTGCTGTGGGGAAACGACGTCTCACTGTCGCGGCTTTTCTGGTCGCTCGTCCTCGTAGCCGGCCTGCTGGCCGTCGTGCAGGTTCTGGTCGGTGCAGGCAGGTCGACGGCCGGCTCCCGCCCGCTGCCGCCGGGAGAGGCAGCCGTCCCCGGGGCCGCGAAGTAGCCGGCCGGTATGAACCTCGTCTGGGCCGCGCTGATCGTCATCCTCGCGGTCACGGTCACCGTCACGGCGATGCTGCTCGTGCGGAGGCGGGCGCCGGAGGGCAGCTACTTCAGCGACGGTGACCGCGCATCGGGCGTGTTCGGTGTGCTCGCGACCGGGTTCTCCGTGCTGCTCGGCTTCATCATCTTCTTGTCGTTCACGTCGTACGACCAGGCCCGGTCCGGCGCCGAGTCCGAGGCGACGATCGTGGCGCAACAGGTCCAGACTGCGCAGTTCCTGCCTGACCGCGCCGCAGCCGAGCTGACCGGCGAGCTGATCTGCTACGCGCGCTCGGTGGCCGGAACCGAGTGGGACGCCCTGAACCAGGGCACCCTCGGGAACTCGATCAACCCGTGGGGAGCGGAGCTGTTCCTGACCGTCTCGACCGTCGACCCGCAGACGGCCACCGAGCAGTCGGCCTACGACCGGTGGATGGACCAGACCGCCGACCGGGAACAGGCCCGGATCGACCGGGTGCACGGCGCCGAGGGGATCATCCCGACCCCCTTGTGGCTGGTCCTGGCGGTGATCTCCGTGGTGATCTTCGGCTACATGCTGTTCTTCGCCGACCGGGCCGAGCGCGCCGTGACGCAGGCCGTCCTGATGGGCAGCGTGACGACGGTCATCACTCTCCTGCTGTTCCTGCTGATCTTCTTCGACCATCCGCACGGCGACGGAGTGGGCCGCCTGCAACCCACGGCGATGGAGCGAACCGTCAGCGTGATCGGTGCCCAGCTCCAGGTGGCCGGGCTCGAGGTGTCGCCCCCGTGTGACGACGATGGCAACCGGCGCTGACGAGCGGACCGCAGGCGGCCGCAGCCTGCAGGAGGTGGTCGTCACCATCCTGCTGGTGATCGCTGCGCTGGGCACCTCGTGGAGCAGCTACCAGGCCACCCGGTGGAACGGCGAGCAGGCCAAGGCGGCCGGACGGACGAACACGATCAGGATCGAGGCCGCCAGGGCACAGGGGCTGGCCGAGGCCCAGACCCAGGTCGACGTCGCCACGTTCATCGCCTGGGCGGACGCGGACCGCCGCGGTGAGACCGATCTCGCCACCTTCTACGTGAATCGCTTCCGGCCGGAGTTCCGGACCGCGTTCGACGCCTGGGTGGCGACCCGGCCGGCGACGAATCCGGATGCGCCGCCGACTCCGTTCGCCATGAACCAGTACCACCTCGGGTCGCGGCAGGAAGCCGACCGGCTGGACGCGGCCGCCACAGTCTCCACCGCCGAGGTGGGCCGGAACATCCAGCGGGCCAGCAACTACGTGCTCACCGTCGTCCTGTACGCCGTGGTGCTGTTCTTCGCCGGGATGAGCACCAAGATGGCCAACCGGCGCCTGCGCTGGGTCCTGACGGTGGCGGGCTGCGTCGTGCTCGCCGCCACCCTCACCTGGATCGCCACCTTCCCGATCAGCCTCGAGCTCTGATCCCAGGTGAGCGCACATCGCGTGCCCGGATGGCTTCGGTCGATGCGGCCGGAGCGCCGCGCGCTGCGCGCCGACGTGGTCGCCGGCCTGCCGGGCGCGATCAGCGGGGTGCCGGACGGTATGGCGGCCGCAGTACTCGTCGGCGTGAACCCGATCCACGGCCTGTACGCGAGTTTCGCCGGTCCGGTGGCCGGAGGGCTGACGTCGAGCACCCGGCTGATGGTGATCACCACGACCACGGCGGCGGCGCTGGCGGCCGGTTCGGCGCTGGAGGACGTGGACCCGGCGGACCGGCCGGACGCCCTGTTCCTGCTGACGATCCTGACCGGTGTAGTGATGATCCTGGCCGGTATCGCCAAGCTGGGACGGTACACACGGTTCGTCTCGCACTCCGTCATGACCGGTTTCCTGACCGGGATCTCGGTCAACATCTTCTTCGGCCAGATCCCCGACCTCACCGGGGTGCAGGCCAGCGGCGACTTCGCGCTGGCGAAGGCGGCGGACGTCATATTCCATCCGGCGCAGATCGACATCGCCTCGCTGCTGGCGGGTCTCGCGGCGCTCGGCATCCTCGTCGGCCTGTCCCGGACCCGGCTGGGAGCGGTGGGTGCCCTGATCGCGCTGGCGGTCCCGACGGCGGTCGTGATCATCGCGGGCGCCGACTCGGTGGCACGCGTCGAGGACATCGGCGAGATTCCGCGGGGCATCCCGGCGCCGCAACTGCCGGACCTCGGCAGCCTGTCGTTGCCGCTGGTCACCGGTGCGCTGGCCGTCGCGGCGATCGTCCTCGTGCAGGGCAGCGGGGTCGCCGAGGCCGCGCCCAATCACGACGGAACCGCCTCGAACCCCGACCGGGACTTCATCGCCCAGGGCGTCGGCAACCTCGCGGCCGGCTTCTTCCGCGGCCAGCCGGTGGGCGGTTCTGTCGGCCGGACGGCGCTGAACCAGGCCGTCGGCGGCCGCGGCAGGTGGGCGGCGATCTGTTCGGGACTGTGGATGGTCGTAATTCTGGCAGCGTTCTCCGACCTGATCGGAGCCGTCGCGATGCCGACCCTGGCGGCGGTCCTCATCTTCGCGGCCGCCGGTTCGCTCCGGCCGCGTGAGCTGATGACGATCCTGCGCACCGGACCGACGTCCCAGATCGCGATCATCGCGACCTTCCTCGCGACCCTGTTCCTCCCGGTCGCGACCGCCGTCGGGATCGGCGTGACGCTGTCGCTCGTGCTTCAGCTCAACCAGGGTGCGATGGACCTCAAGGTCGTCGAGCTGAAGCCCGCCGGCGACGGCCGCTGGACCGAGCATCCGGCCCCGGAGCACTTGCCGAGCCATCAGACGATCGTGCTCGACGTGTACGGCAGCCTCCTCTACGCGGGCTCCCGGACCCTGGCCACCCGGTTGCCTGATCCGGCCGGCGCCGAGGCGCCCGCTGTCGTTCTCCGGCTTCGCGGCCACACGTCCGTCGGCGCGACGTTCGTCAAGGTCGTGGCCGACTACGCCGCCGCCCTGCACGCGGTCGGCGGCCGCCTGTACCTCAGCGGCGTCGACCGCGGTCTTGCCGAGCTCCTGCGTCGTACCAACCGGGTGGACGCGTCCGGGCCGGTCACCGTGTTCGAGGCCACCGAGCTGGTCGGGGAATCGACCGGGCAAGCGCTGCACGAAGCGGAGACCTGGGTGATCGGGCACCGCGGCGAGGACGCCGACTGAGCCGTCGCCGCTCAGCCGTTCAGGAGTCCCAGCGCACGAGCCCGGTGTACGGCGTCGCGCCGGCTGGCCACGCCGAGCTTCTGGAAGATCCGCTTGAGGTGCACTTTCACGGTGTTCACCGACACGAAGAGCTCCGCCGCGATCTCCGCGTTGGTCATCATCGTCGGCAGGTACCGCAGGACGGTCAGCTCCCGGTCCGTCAGCGGTTCGGCCGGCACATCGGCCAGTGCGCTGTGTGACCTGACCATGCCCAGGTCCGCGAGCAGCTCGTCCACGAAGCCGGAGGTATCGGGGTCCAGCTGCTCGACCTGGGTCAGCAGGCGCGGCATCCGCTCGGGGTCCATGACGAGGAACGGCCGTCGGACGCCCTCCCGACGGGCGATCTCCACCGCGCGGCCGAGGGCCTCGACGGCACGGTTGTTCGCGCGCAGGCTGTCGGCCGCCAGGGTCGTCAGCAGCCAGATCTCCACCGCGGCGGTGCGGTCGGTCGTCCGGTCACGCAGTGGGGCGAGGATCTCCTCGGTCCGCTGTGGCTCACCGCAGGCGAGGAATGCTTCGGCCAGGCAGGCCTGCTCACGGGCGAACGGCGGCTGCCGGTCCGTCGGCCTACCGAGCTTGGCGATCGCCGCCTTCGGGGCACCGGCGGCGAGCTCGATCTCGGCCTCGGTGATCGCCTGCCACCGTTCGATGAAGGTCGGGGGCCGCCACTGCCCGATCTCGTTCCGCACCCGCTCCATCTGCTCACGCGCCGCCTCCACGCGGCCGAGCGACGCGTGCAGGCGAGCCTGGGTCACGCCCACCGCGCACCCGGCGGCAAGGTCGAGAGTCGCAGCCTCCTTGGCCCGGAAGAGCAGGCTCTGCGCGTCGTCGACGTTGTTCCACTGCAGATTGATGATCGACAGCGCGAGGTATCCGGTGGCCGCCTGCGCCAGCGGCTCCCAACCCCGCGCGTCGACGAGCTCGACGGCCTTGGCGGCGTACCCGAAGCCCTGCCGCAGTCTGCCCGAGACCGCGGCGGCGAGTCCCAGGTGCGCCAGGATGTTGATCCGGGACGCTTCCAGCCTGGTCGCGGTCGCGAGCGCGAGTCCCTCCCGCAGGCGCGCCTCGGCCTCGTCGAAATTGCCGGACCACAGCAGACCTGTCCCCAGGTTGCTCAGGGCGACGGCGCGGTACTGCTCGGCCGCCGGCAGCGAAGCGCCAGGCCCGGACGCCTCCTCGAGCGCCGCCGCCGAGGTCGCCAGCAGGGCGTCGATGTCGCCGCGGGAGCGCGTCACGGCCGCCGAGAACAGGCGGATCGCGATGGAGGTGGCGATCCTCGACTCCGGGCTCGTGCTGTCCAGCTGCAGCTGCGCCCGGTCGAGATGCGGCTGCATGTCCTGGAAACGGCCGGCGTGCATCCGCAGCGCCGCGGCGCACACAGCCAGCTCCGGCCCTTCCGCAAGCCGGCCGACGGGGATGCGAGCCAGTTCGGCGGCGACCACGGAGCGTTCGGCCGAGACCATCAGCGGTGCGACCTGCGTGACGAACAGTCGCCCGAGCAACGACCAGTCGGCCGCCTCCGCAGTGTGCCGCAACGCCTCGACCGGCTGGTCGTTCGTCGCGAACCAGAGCGCGGCCCGCCGTTGCAGGTCGGGCAGGATCTCGGGCTCGGCGATCGTCAGCTGGTGCCGCAGCATCTCCCGGAGCAGCGGGTGGTACCGGTACCACTGCCGGTCCGAGCCGAGACCGACCACGAACGCGTTCGACCGCTCGAGCCGCTCCAGGAAGCGCTGGCCGCGAGGGTCGCCGGACAGCACCTGCGCGAGTCCGCCACTCAGCCGGTCGGCGACAGAGGTCCGCAGCAGGAACCGCCGGAGCTCGGGTGGCTGGCTCGCGAACACCTCATCGAGGAGGTAGTCGGTCACCGCCTGGTCGTCGCCGGCGAAGTCCGCGGGCGTCCGGCCTGGTTCACCGCCCTTGAGGAAGTACGCGGCCAGCCGCAGCCCGACCGGCCATCCCTCGGTGCGATCCACGAGCAGCCGGGCCCCGTCCCGATCGACCACGACACCGGCCCCGGCGAGCAGTGCCAACGCCTCGGGAACGTCGAAGGCGAGGTCGGTGGACCGGATCTCGGCCAGCTCGTCCTTGAGCTTGAGGCGGGGCAGCGGCAGCGCGGGATCCGCCCTGGTCAGCAGCACCAGCCGCAACTGCGGCGGCGGATGCCGCAGCACCTGGGCAACGGCGCCGAGGACCGCCGGTGCGTGCACGAGCTGGAAGTCGTCGAGCACGACGACGACCGGCTCCGGCAACTGCGTCAGCCCGGCCACCAGCCGGCGGAGATTCTCGTCCCCGGCGCCGAGACCCGGCGCGAGACCCGCCAGCGGGTTGCCGCGTGGGATCTCGGCGGCGCTGCGGATCGCGGCCACGAAGTAGGACCAGAACGAGCGCGGATGGTTGTCGCTCTCGTCGAGCGAGAGCCAGGCCACCGGCCGGTCGGCAGCCGCCGACGCAGCCCAGGATGCCGTCGCCAAGGTCTTTCCCCAGCCCGCGCCGGCGCTCACCACCGTCAACGGGCGACGGGTGCCGTCGTCCAGCAGGTCGGCGATCCGCGGGCGTTCGACGTACGTCGACGGGACGCGTGGCCGGGCCAGCTTCGTGGCCAGCAAATGGCGGTCCGACGCCTCGGAGGCACCGAAACGAGATGGCTCAGGTTCAGCAGGTGACATCTCCCCGACCCCTGTCGACCGCCGCTCCCCGGTTGCCGAAGTCCCGCGGCGCACGTTGGATGACGGCTACTGTGGTCGCCGGTCCTGAGCGCCCGGATTACATCGCCCCCGCGACGAGGTACTCAGCCTGTGTCGTTGCCCCCACGACCAGCCTCTCCGTCGGAAATGATACGCGAGATCGCCTTGGTATCACCCGCGTCGGGTGATGTCACCGGCCCGCGACCGGGTCACGGTATGGCTCATGGGGGGCGCCCACGCGAGGGAGCAGTCCGCGGCGGCCGGCAGTGACGGGTCCATCGATCCCGTCCTGGCGGTCAGGTTCGCTATGCCCAGACCTCCGCGGCGGTACGTCGAGCGCCCGAGACTGAGCAAACGTTTGGACTCCGGCGCCGAACTGCCGTTGACCTTGGTCAGCGCTCCGGCCGGCAGCGGGAAGACCGCGCTCGTCGCCGCCTGGGCGGCGCAGCGCGCAGCCGCCGGGCACAGCACGGCCTGGCTGACCTTCGAGGAACAGGATGTCCCCGCCGCGAGGTTCTGGCCGCAGGTGCTCGAGGCTCTCCGCCGGCAGGGCGTGGTCCTGCCGGGAGCACGGGACGACACCGCCGGCGCACACTCCCAGATGCTCACCGAACTGGCCACCGCGCTGGCCAAGCAGGCGGATCCGGTGACCCTCGTCCTGGACGGCTACGAGCTCGCGACCGCCGGGGACTCGAGCGGCATCGACTTCCTGCTGCGGCACAGCGACCAGCGCCTGCACGTCCTGATCCTGACCCGGGTCGACCCCGTGCTCCCGCTGCACCGGTATCGCCTGGCCGGCCTCGTCACCGAGGTACGGATGGCGGATCTCGCCTTCACCGAGGAGGAGACGGCGCGGCTGGTGCAGCAGTCGGGCGTCAGCATCAGCAGCGACTCGATCGCCGCGCTGACCCGGCGAACCAGAGGCTGGGCGGTCGGCCTGCGCTTCGCGACCATGTGCCTGGAGTCCAGCGACGATCCGGATGCGGCCGTGACCCAGCTGGCCGGGGACAACGGCAACATCGCCGAGTACCTGACGGCCGAGGTGCTCCGGACCCAGTCCGCCAAGGTGCGGACACTGCTGCTGCGCACCAGTGTCGTGGATGTGCTCCAGCCCGGCCTGATCGAGGAGCTGGGCGGGCCTTCGGCCGGCCGCACCCTCGCGTCCCTCGCCGCCGGCAACGTCCTCGTCGAGCACCTGCCCGATCATCCCGGCTGGTACCGGTACCACCCGTTCCTGCGTGACCTGCTCCGCGCCGAGCTCGCGCACGAGTCGCCGCGGCTCCGGCGGCAGCTGCACAAGAAGGCCGGCGACTGGTACGCCCGGCAGGGACTCCTCGAGTCCGCCGTCGGCGTCGCCTCCGCGGCGGAGGCGTGGAGCGATGCGTCGGCGTACGTCGTCGAGCATCTGGCCATCGGCGAGGTCCTGCTGGGCAAGGACAGCGGCGGACTCGACCGCGACCTCAGGAAGATGCCGTCCGACATCGAGGATCCGGCCGCGGGTGTGGTCCGGGCCGCGCTGGCCCTGGCCGACCGCGACACCGCCCGCTGCGCCAACGAACTGGAGCGCGTCGGCGCGTCGCTGGTCCCGGAGGCGGACACCGACCACACCGTCGAACTGGCGGTCGGCATCGTCCAGACCGTGCGCTCGTGCGTGGTCGACGATCCTCGGACCGGGATGCTCGCCGATCGGGCCGAGCAGGAGCTGCTCAGGCACCAGGAGAAGGCCGCGGCTCACCCCGAGCTCATCTTGCTGGTCCAGGCGATCAAGACGAGATGCCTTCTGTACGACGGCGAGATCGCCCAGGCGCGCGCCGCCCTGGCGGCAGCGGTGGGCGCAGCGACTCCGGGCTACGAGAGTCTGGCCGCGACATGCCTCGGCTACCTCGCGCTCATCGACTCCTACCAGGGCTCTCTCCGTGGCGCTTACGAGTGGGCCGCACAGTCGGCGGCGCTCGCCGAACGGGCGGGCCTGCCGGCCGACGGTCCCCCGCCGGCGGCCGAGATCGCCCTGGCCAGAGTGAGCATCGAACGCGACGACCTGAGAGCCGGCCAGGAGCATGTCAGGGCGGCGATGCGTTCGTACGACGCGTGCGACGAACCGGTCCTGCAGGCACAGTCCGCCATCGTGCAGGCGCGCCTGCTACAAGCCCGCGGAGGGGTCGACGAGGCGCTCGCACTGGTCGAGGCAGCTGCTGATCACCCGGGCGTCAACGGCGGCTGGCCCACGCACCCACTGCAGATCGAAGCGGCCAGGCTGAAGGTCGTCCAGGGCGAGCCGGACGAGGCGGCGCGGCTGATCGAGGAACTGGGCGGCTGCGGCGACGCCATCGGCGCACTCGTGCTCGGTCAGGCCCAGCTGCAGCGGCGGAACTGGGCCGGCGTCGCCGCTTCAGTGTCGGCAATCCTTGCTCAAGGCAACGGAGCGCCGTTGCAGGCCACGGTGGGCGCGCGACTGCTGGAGGCCGCCCACGAGCTGCACAGGGCGCAGCCCGCACGGGCGAGGGCCGCGTTGAACCGCGCGCTGCAGCTGGCCGAGCCGGAGGAGCTGCGCCGGCCGTTCGTCGAGGCTCCTGCCGCCGTGCGGCAACTGCTCGCAGCCGGCACTGACCTGGCCGGCCGGAACGGCTGGCTCGGGTCGGCCATCGGTGACGGCCGCCGGACTCTCCCCGTCCGGAACGGCCCGGCGGGCGACCTGTCACACCTGGAGCCGCACATCGAGCCACTCACGGCGAAGGAGACCGAGGTGCTCGGTCACCTGTCCGAACTGCTGACCACCGAGGAGATCGCGCTGGAGATGTTCGTCTCGGTCAACACCGTCCGGACGCACATCCGCAACATCCTGCGCAAGCTGGCCGTCTCGCGGCGGAACGAGGCCGTACGACGGGCCCGTGCACTCAGCCTGATCCCGGCCTGACCCGGAACCGGTCAGTCGATCCGGCGCCGGTCCTGGTCGACGTACGGGAGTGGGTTGCCGGACGCCCGCGCACCCGATGCGAACCAGGCCGCGAGTCCGCCTGGCGATCGCCGGTGCAGCTCGTCGAGATACTGCTGCCGCTGCTCGACGACGGCCAGGCGTTCGGCGGCTGTCCGGGCGGCCTGCAGCAGAACGAAGCTCCGCCGCCAGGCCAGGCAAAGGGCCGCGTCGTCCATGACAGCGAGCGGAGGCGTCGGCTCGGCCGGGGCCTCGGCAGCAGGCTCGGGCTGGGGCTGGTTCGCGGCGGGCCGGGCCCGACGTGCGCGGACCGGTTTCGCCTGCTGTGCCGGCCGATCCTTCGCCGGGAGCCATCGTCCCCGGGCCCGCGAGACGACTGCGGGCGAGGTGCAGGCCAAGATCAGAACGATCAGGACGCCGGCGAACCCGAAGGCGGCCATCAGACCGATCGCGGCCGGCACCATCAGCCCGGCCGTCAGCCCGCACCGAGCGATTCCCCGCACCGCGTGCCACCCGTCGTCGTTCTCCGACCAGACGGCAGACGCAACCGCGGCCCCGGTCACGAGGCCGAGGATCGCGCACACGAACGCAGCCGCCACCCCCCACTGGGCGACCAGGCAGACGATCCCGGTCGCGGTGGCCAGGTAGAGACACCACGACCGAATCATCAGGCACCTCTTCCGTCGACGGCACCGAACACTCGCGCCGCACTCAGATGGTCGCCGCACCGGCACGCCGGCTGCCTCATCCCGTCCGGATGAACCAGTCGACGGTGGTCAGGCGGAGGTGGCCAGGGCGGCGGGGAGCTGGCGGCGGGAGCCCAAGCAGCGCGGACTCCCCCGCAGGGTCGCGTACGGCGAACACCATGGCGACCGCCTCGGCCAGCAGCCGCCGGGCCACGAACTCCAGAGTCTGAAGCGAAACCTGGTCCAGCCACTGGGCGTCGTCGACAACGACCAGCACCGGCCCGGCTCGCCGTCGATCACGGTGAGGAACGGCGCGCACAGCTGGTGCAGGCTCGCGTACGCCAACTCCATGTCGGCCTCGATGCCCTGCGTGCGCGTCACCGTGATGCCCGCAGCCTTCTCCGCGACATAGTCCAGCAGCACCGACTTGCCGATCCCGGCCTCGCCCCGGATCGCGCAGACCGCGGAGTCGCCGGCGCGCAGACCCGCCACCAAGTCGTCCAGTACCGCACACTCGCGACGCCGACCGACCAGGTTCGCGGATGGGCTCATCGGACTCCTCGCGCGGCTCGGGTGCGGGCATGCCTGACAGAACGGTATGCGCTCTGGTCAGAGAAGGCGACGCAATGGCCGAAGCAGGAAGCTCGTGGTGCTGTGGGTGGCCAGCCCGCCCAGGGCAGACAGCGCCCGGCAGGTCAGAGTCACGTCGACCACAGCGAGTGTGTCGACGCGGACGCGCAGCGAAGTGTCCTGGCGGCGTTCCCCGGTCAGCTCCTGCACGAGCAGGTCCCAGGCGACGCCGTCCACCGGCTCGGGTTCGATGCTCAGCGGTCCGGTCACGAACCCCTCGTTGACCACGGCAACGGGAATCGTGTGCCACTCGCCGGGCGTCGGCTGCCCCAGTGGTACGCCGGTCCGCGCGACGGTCACGCGTGCCTCGGGGTTGATGGTGATCGCGAGCGGCGCGTCGGTCTCGACCGGTCCGCAGCAGCCGACGTGGATCATCAGTCGACCTCGCATTCGTCTCGCCGGACCCGGTAGATCTGCTGGGCGGCGTCGTACGCCTCCCGTGCGGCTTCGCGCTCGCTGTCCCTGATGAACCCGGACTTCGCCTTCCACAGCGCGTCGACGGAGTCGTGCAACCACTGCGCGCTGCGCCGCGAGGCCCGGATCGGCCGGCCGGCGATCTCGACGAAGACCGGCTGGGTGTGGACACTGCGCAGGATCCGCACCGCCACCCAGGACGAGCGTTCCAGCGGTACGTCGAACGACACTGCCTGCTCGGTGCCGTCCGCAACCACCTCCTCCGTCCCCACCGGCACACCGTTCACGAGCACCTCGACAAGCACGTTCCGAGACGTGCCGATGCGCGCTCGCTCCAGGTGCCAGCCCACCGGCGCGCTGTACACGAGCCGTCCGGGCGCCGGCGGAGGCGGCTGCTCTGGCAGCCAGGCTGCGACCGTCGCACTCACCCGCACCGGGCCCGGCGCGGCCACGGTGTGCTCCCGCGTCACGTGACCGTCGACGGCCAGGTCGAAGACGTGACTCCGGCCATCACCGAAGTACGACGCACCGTCCTGCAAGCCCTGGATCCACGCCTCCAGCGCCCGCGGTCCCTGCGGCGGCTCGTCCAGTCGCACGTACGTACGCCCGATGCCCGGACCGTCGTCGTAGATGCACGGGTAGTCGGTCTCGCCCAGCATCAGCGTGCGATAGCCGACGTTGAGCAGGTGGTACCAGATGTTCAGCTCGACCACCGGCGTGAACTGTCCACCGCACTGGAAGTCCGCGGCACCCAGCGGTACGTCGACCACGATCTCGTTGGACCCGATGCCGTGGAACCCGGGGACGATGTAGTTCGGCAGCTCGTCCGTGCCGACCGCCAGCCCGATGCCGCAGTGCGCGTACCCGGTGAGCGCGTCCTGCGCGTGTCCCCACTCCAGGACCGGCAGGTTCCACGACGGCCAGTCCTCGATCACCTTGGTGCCCGGATAGTCCTGGTCGGTGAGCCCGAGCAGGATCACGTGACCGGAGTGGCTGGACGGGAACCCGGACACCTCCAGGTCGTACCGCAGCACGCTCTCGGCGTCCCGGTCCGTCGGCTGCGGGCTCCAGGTCATCCCCTGCGCCTCTTGCATCGCCGGATACTCCAGGTCCGCCGGCGGGCTGATCGACTTCCCGCTGAAGAACTGCTTCTGGTGGTAGTAGCAAGGCGCCCACGTGAGCACGCTGCCGAGCCACAGCCCCTCACCGCGGACGTGCCTGATCATCGTCTCCGGCGTCACGCCCTCACTCGGGACGTTGTAGTGCGAGCAACCACCGGCGTGGATGTGCGGATCGCCCGAGTAGTAGCCACGGCTCGCCGGGTCGACCCACCGGTCCAGCGGCACAGCCAGTACGTCGGTCGCCGCGTCGACATCGGCCTCGATCCGCACCGGCCGGTACTCCGGCCCACGCAGCGCAGTGATCTCGTAGCGCCCCTCCGGCAGCCGGATCACCTCGCCGGTCGCCCGGTACACGTGCTCGTGGAAGAACATGTCCGGCGCCAGCCGCATCGCCTTGGACGGGTACGAGCGCCCCTGCGCGTCGCGGACCGTGATCGACGCCATGCAGCTCCGCCCGTCCGGCTCGCGCACATCGAGCTGGATGTCGCGGGCCGTCGCACAGTCGAAGTCGAACGAAGCGCCGTACTGCCGGTCCTCGAGGCTCATCCGGCGGTATGCGATCCCCGACGGCGTGCGGCTCAGGCTGTGGTGGTTGAGCTCGTCCGCGACGACCACACTCAGGCCACCCTGCCGGACCCCGTCCTCGCGGCTGTACAGGCTGATCACCTTGTACTCGACCTCGAGCCCGGACAACTCGCTGGGCTCGGCGACCTTCGCATCCAGCCAGGCGTTCTTGATCCGCGGTACGACGGTCAGCGTGTCGTGCAACGCGATCCGCGCCGAGTGGCTGGCGTAGTCGATGAGGCCGTACACGCCGCTTGGGGTCGGCTCCAGCTTGGCCTCGAAGCGGTGTGGGTTCTGCACCCGCACCAGGAAGCTGCGCCACCCGTGCTGCACCAAGCGCGGCGGCGCGGCGCCCGGCGTGCACACCGCGTTCCCCAGCTCGTCGATCCGCACGTCCAGGAGGACGAACGGCCGCAGCAGGGTCTCGGGGTCGGCGTCCGGCTCAGCCAGCCGGGCGGTCACCTCGGCAGGCAGAGGATCGCCGAGGTCTTCCAGTTTCCGTGCGGCGCGGGACACCGACGCGAGCAGCGGCTGAGCAGCGGCCTCAGACACGGGCACCTCCTGGAGGTCCGGGGAGCCCCCGACGCTACCCCCGTGGCCGAACCGGATCACGTGGTTTTCCCGCTCGCCGCCGGCGGTCTGGCCGCCTGAGGCTCGTTGCCACTCCACCACCCGCGGCCTAGGCTCGGTCATTGGGCGGTGGGCGATGGCGATTCAGCTGCAAGGCCGGCAGCGCGAACGCGCGATTCTCGACCGGCTCGTGGCCGGTCTGCGAGCCGGCCAGAGTGCTGCGCTCGTCCTCCGCGGCGAGGCCGGCATCGGCAAGACCGCTCTGCTCGACGACGTGCAGGCCCACTCCGCCGGCTGCCGAGTCGTGCGAGCAGCCGGTGTCGAGTCCGAGCTCGAGCTGGCGTACGGCGGCCTGCACCAGCTGTACGCCCAGCTGAGGGAGCGCTCGACCGATTTAAGGTACGACGCCCTCGGTACGGCGTTCGGCCTGGCCCCAGGTGATCCCCCGGACCGTTTCCAGGTCGGCGTCGCGATGCTGAACCTGCTGACCGACGCCGCCGAGGACATGCCGCTGATCTGCCTGGTCGACGACGCCCAGTGGCTGGACCGGGTGTCCGCCCAGACGCTCGCTTTCGTGGCCCGCCGGCTGCTGGCCGAGCGGGTCGCCCTCGTCTTCGCGGTCCGGGAACCAACCGGTGCCGGCGAGCTCAGCGGCCTGCCCGAGCTCGTCGTGAAGGGCCTGGACTTCAGCGATGCCCGCGCCCTGCTGGACACGGCGATCACGGGAGTCGTGGACGAGCGGGTGCGGGACCGGTTCGTCGCCGAGACCCACGGCAATCCGCTGGCCCTCATCGAGCTGCCCCGCAGCCTGTCGGCCGGACAGCTGGCCGGTGGTTTCGGGCTCCCCGACGCACCGGACCCGCGGGCGCTGACGAGCCGGATCGAGGAGGGCTTCCGCAGGCGCCTCCAGCCACTGCCGTCCGAGACCCGCCTCTTGCTGCTGACCGCCGCGGCCGAGCCCATCGGTGACGCCGCCCTGCTGTGGCGGGCTGTGCAGCGACTCGGGATCGGTCCCGACGCAGCCGCGTCGGCGGAGTCGGCGGGCCTGATCGACCTCGGCGCCCGGGTGCGGTTCCGGCATCCGCTGATCCGCACCGTCGTCTACCGCGACGCTCCCCAGGCGGACAAGCGCGCTGTGCACCGCGCCTTGGCCGAGGCCACCGACGCAGCTGTGGATCCGGATCGCCGGGCCTGGCACCGGGCCCACGCGGCAGTCGGGCTCGACGAGCCGGTGGCCGCCGAACTGGAGAGCGCAGCCGAGCGAGCCCGGGCCCGCGGTGGCCTCGCGGCCGCGGCGGCCTTCCTGGAGCGGGCTGCCGAGCTGACCCCGGATCCGGTACGGCGTGCCGAACGAGCGCTGGCCGCCGCCGGCGCCAAGTTCCGGGCCGGTGAACCGGACGCCGCCTACGACCTGCTCGCGACCGCAGAGATCGGCCCGTTGGACGACCTCCAGAGCGCACACCTCGCATGGCTGCGGGCCCAGATCCTGTTCGCCCGCCGGCGCGGCAGCGACGCCGCGCCACTGCTCCTGGACGCCGCCAACCTGCTCGAGGACCTGGCCGACCCGTTGGCACGGGAGGCGTACCTGGAAGCCCTCGGAGCCGCCATCTTCGGCGGCCGGCTCGGTGACGTCGTGAAGGCGGCCGAGGCAGCATGCGTTGCCCGCCCCGCCGCTGCCGCGGCCGGTCCGATGGACCTCCTCCTGGACGGGGTCGCGACACGATTCACCGAGGGGTACGCCGCCGCCGTACAGCCACTGCGGAGAGCCCTGCGCGCCTTGCGCGAGGACGCCAGCCACGGTGAGGCCAGGCTCGAGCACTGGCTGTGGCTGGCGTGTCCGGTCGCGCCTGAGCCGATCGCACCGGAGCTCTGGGACGACGAGGCCTGGCATGACCTGGCTGCCCGAGCTGTCGAGCTCGGCCGCGGGCTCGGTGCTCTCGGCGTGCTTCCGGTGGCGCTGTCGTACCGCGCCGGCGTACACCTGCACGCCGGAGAGTTCACTCAGGCAGCTGCGCTCGTCGCCGAGTCGGACGCGATCGCCGCAGCAACGGGAAGCGCGCCGCTGCGGTACACCCGTCTGATGCTCGCTGCCTGGCGCGGTGAGGAGGACGCAGCCCTGCGGACGATCGAGGCCGGCGTCAAGGACGCGACGGAGCGAGGTGAAGGCCGCGCGCTCGCCCTGGCCGAGTGCGTGACCGCTGTGCTCTACAACGGCCTCTCCCGGTACGACGTCGCGCTCGACGCGGCCCGTCGAGCCTGCGAGCAGGAGGACCTGGGGTTCTACGGCTGGTCCCTTGCCGAGCTCGTCGAGGCCGCAGCCCGCAGCAACGCCCATGGGACGGCGGGCGAGGCGCTGCAACGGCTCAAGCAGCACGCGGGCGCAGCAGGGACCGACTGGGCACTCGGAGTCCTGGCCCGCTCGACCGCACTGCTCACCGAGGGCCCCGCTGCCGACACCCTGTACCGCGAGGCGATCGAGCGACTCGGCCGCACGCGGATCGCCGTACACCTGGCTCGTGCGCACCTGGTGTACGGCGAGTGGTTGCGTCGGGAGCAGCGTCGGCAGGATGCGCGGTTCCACCTGCGTGTCGCCTACGACAGCTTTGGCGACATGGGCGCGAAGGCGTTCGCCGAGCGGGCTCGCCAGGAGCTCGTCGCGACCGGAGCGACCGCACGCAAGCGGCAGTTCGACACCCGCGACATCCTCACCGCGCAGGAAGCCCAGATCGCCCAGCTGGCAGCCGACGGGCTCACGAACCACGAGATCGGCAGCCAGCTGTTCCTCAGTCACCACACCGTGGAATGGCATCTACGCAAGGTGTTCACCAAGCTCGCCGTCACGTCCCGCAAACAGCTCACCGCACCCCTGATCGACGCCGCGAGCCCGGTGTCGGTCGTCTGACCTACTTGACGCCGAGCGCCTTGCGCAGCACGTGGATCGCCTGCTCCACCGCTCCGGTGGCGGCCGCGGACTCACGCACCGGGTTCAGCATCATGAAGTCGTGAATCGTGCCGTTGTACCGGACGCTGGTGGTCCGGACCCCGGCCGCGGTCAGCTTCCGCGCGTAGGCCTCACCCTCGTCACGCAGTACGTCGTTCTCGTCGACGATCACGAACGCCTCCGGCAGCCCGGCCAGGTCGGCCGGCTCCGCCCGCAGCGGCGACACGGTGATCTCCCCACGCCGGGTGTGGTCCGGCAGGTACGCGTCCCAGAACCAGGCCATTCCCGCGGCGGTCAGGAACGGCCCGTCGGCGAACTCGCGGTAGCTGTCGGTGTCCTGCGCGGCGTCGGTCACCGGGTAGTACAGCGACTGGTGCAAGAAGGTGACGTCCCCGCGCTGCTTGGCCAGGATGGTCACCGCCGCGGTCATGTTGCCGCCGACCGAGTCGCCCGCGATCACCAGCCGGCTCGGGTCGAGCCCCTCGTCCCGGCCGTGTGCGGTGATCCACTGCGCGGTGGCGTACGCCTGCTCGATCGCGACCGGGTACTGCGCCTCGGGCGAGCGGTCGTACTCGACGAACACGACCGCGGCCTCGACGCCGACGGACAGCTCGCGGACCAGCCGGTCGTGGGTGCCGGCGTTGCCGAGGATCCAGCCCCCGCCGTGGATGTATAGGATCGTGGGCAGCAGGCCTTCAGAGCCCACCGGCTTGACGATCCGGACCCGGACGTCGCCGGCCTCGGCCGGCACGGTGATCCACTTGTCGTCGACGGCCGGCTTGTCGATCGGCGCGGCCTGGAGGTCGTCCAGCACCTTCCGGGCCTCCTCCTTCGACAGCTGGTAGAGGAACGGCGGCTTCGAGGTCGCGTCCGCGATCCCCTGCGCCGCCTGCTCCAGGATGTGCTTCGTCATCAGGTCGTCCTTCCCTTGAAGAGTGCTTTCTGCACCCCAAAGACCGGGCAGGGCCACCGGGTGTGACGTTGCCTGGGGCAAGCAGTGTGGCGGTAGCGCTCGGTGACGGGTTTCGCCGTGCCACAGCGGCTAGGATGCCTATCGACCAGTGGGGGCGCGCCGTGGCGACGAGAGGTTCCAGAGCCGGACTCCTAGGGCGGCGGGACGAGCGCCAGGCCCTGGACGAGCTGTTGGCCGGCGCCAGAGCCGGGCAGAGCGCGACCTTGGTCCTGCGCGGCGAACCGGGGATCGGCAAGACCGCGTTGCTTACGTACCTCCGTGCCCAGTCCACCGGATGCCGCGTCGTCCGGGCCGCGGGCGTCCAGTCGGAGATGGAGCTTTCGTACGCCGGCCTGCACCAGCTCTGCGCTCCACTGCTGACCGGTCTGGACCAGCTGCCCGGGCCACAGCGCGACGCACTCGCCACCGCGTTCGGTCTCCACGACGGTGAACCGCCCAGCCGGTTCCTGGTCGGTCTGGCGACGTTGAGCCTGCTCGCGGATGCCGGTGGCAACCAACCGCTGGTGTGCCTGATCGACGACGCGCAGTGGCTGGACCACGCCTCGGCCCAGACCTTGCAGTTCGTCGCACGCCGGTTGCTGGCCGAGTCGATCCTGCTCGTCTTCGCCGTCCGGGATCCGAGTCCCGGCGAGACGTTCCCCGGCCTCCCCGAGTTGCACCTCACCGGGTTGTCCGACAGCGACTCGCGCACCCTGCTCGCGTCGGTCGTCACCGGTCCGCTCGACGAGCGCGTCCGGGACCGCATCGTCGCCGAGACCGGAGGCAACCCGCTGGCCCTGCTCGAGCTGCCTCGCGGGCTGGCCGTGGCCGAGATCGCCGGCGGTTTCGTCCGTCCGGATGCGCCGCCGTTGTCCAGCCAGCTGGAGCAGGGCTTCCTCCGCCGGGTCCAGCTGCTGCCGACCGAGACGCAGCGCCTGCTGATCACCGCGGCGGCCGAGCCGGTCGGCGACGTGACGTTGCTGTGGCGCGCGGCCGAGCGACTGGGGATCGCCGTGGACGCCGCCGCGGCCCAGGCCGAGGCGTCCGGGCTGATCACCTTCGGCGCCCGGGTCCGCTTCCGGCACCCGCTCGTCCGCTCGGCGGCCTACCGTGCCGCCAACCTGTACGAACGCCGCGAGATCCACCACGCGCTGGCGGAAGAGACCGACCCCGAGCTCGACCCCGACCGCCGGGCGTGGCACCTGGCCCGCGCGGCGGCGGGACCGAACGAAGCGGTGGCGGCCGAGTTGGAGCGGTCGGCGGACCGCGCCCAGTCCCGTGGCGGAGTCGCTGCCGCAGCCGCGTTCCTCGATCGCGCCGCCCAGCTGACCCCAGACCCGGTACGACGCGGCGCCCGCACGTTGGCCGCCGCCCAGGCCAAGTTCGAGGCGGGCGCGTTCGAGGCCGGGCTCGCGTTGGCGGGGACGGCGGAGCTGAGTCCACTCGATGCGCTCGGCACCGTGAAGCTGACGCTGCTCCGCGGCCGGATCGCGGCCCTCACCCAAGGCATGACCGTTGCGTTGCCGCTGTTCCTCGACGCAGCCAAGCGGTTCGAAGTACTCGACCCCGGACTCGCGCTGTCGACCTACCGCGAGGCGATCGTCACCTCATTGTCCGGCGGTGGGCTCTCCCGCAAAGTGGCCGAATCTGTGCTGAGCGCGCCCAAGCCCGACCAGCCGACGCGACATGTTCTGCTCCTGGAGGGCCTAGCGCAAATCACCACAGCGGGGTACGCCGCCGGGGCGCCGATGGTGCTGCAGGCTCTCGCCGGCTTGAGCACCGAGGGGCAGTCGAGGCAGGAGGTGCTCGGCTGGTACCAGCTCGCCGGCCGGTTGGCCACGGACGTCTGGGACTTCGGCAGTTGGTCCGTGCTCTCGAAGTTGCTGGTCGACGTGGCCCGCGAGACCGGAACGCTGCCTGTGCTGGCGCCGGCCCTTCTCCTTCGCCTGGCGAACCGGGCGCTTGCCGGTGAGCTCACCACGGCAGCCACGCTGGCCGAGGAGGTGCGGACGGTCGGCGAAGCGACCGGTAGCGGCTTCTGGCCGCACTACGGGCCGATGTTCCTCGAGCCGTGGCGAGGCCGTGAAGCTCAGACCCAGCAGGCCATTACGACGATCACCGACCGGCTCGCCGCGGTCCGCGGCCACGACAAGGTCCTGGCCGACACCCAATGGGCCGCCGCGGTGCTCTACAACGGCCTCAGCCGGTACGACGTGGCGTACGCGGCCGCCAAGCAGGCCAGCGCGAACCCGCAGGAGCTCGGGCTCTCCCTGCACGCGCTGGCCGAGTTCGCCGAGGCCGCCGCCCGGCTCGGGCGGCCTGCGGACGCAGCCGACGCGGTCCGGGCCCTCGTCGAGATGGCACAGACCACCGGCACCGGTTGGGCCGTCGGCACCGCGGCCTTCGCCCGTGCGTTGGTGAGCGAAGGCCCCGCGGCCGAGGACTCCTACCGGGAGGCGATCGAGCGATTCGACGCCACAGAGGTGCGGATGCAGCTTGCCCGCGTCCGGCTCTGCTACGGCGAGTGGCTGCGCCGCGAGGGCCGCCGGGTCGATGCCCGCGCGCAGCTCGGCGCGGCACACGAGATGCTGACCGGCTTCGGGGCGGAGGGGTTCGCGGAGCGCGCACGTCGCGAGCTGCAGGCGACAGGCGCGACCGTGCGCAAGCCGGCCGTCGCGACGGTCGACGCGCTGACGGCGCAGGAGGCGCAGATCGCCCGCCTGGCCGCCGACGGGCTGACGAACCCCGAGATCGGCGCCCGGTTGTTCATCAGCCCGCACACGGTCGAATGGCATCTGCGCAAGGTGTTCACGAAGCTGGGCATCACGTCCCGCCGCGAGATCGCCACCCTGCTCCCACCAGGTACTGCGTCGGCCTAGCTGCGTGCAGCCTGCTTGATCACGTTGGTGACGGTGCCGGGGTCGGTCATCAGGCCGAGGTGCCCGGCGTCGTACTCGGTGATCTTGGCGCCGGCCCGCTTGGACATCATCCGCTGGGCACTGGCCGGGATGATCTGGTCCTTGATGCCGATCGCGCTCCAGGACGGGATCGTCTTCCAGGCCGGGGTCGCGGACGGCTCGTTGAGCGCGCCGAACGCGCCCGGCCGCTGGGTCGCGAAGACCAGGTCCTTGTCATCGGAGCTCAGGCCGGTCGCGAACGACGCGAACACGGTCGACCGCTTCAGGTACACGTCGGTGGTGGCCGTCGGCGGCAGCGTGGCGGGGACCAGGTCGAAGACGGTCGCCGGGTCCACAGCGAGCGCCGAGTCCGGCCCCACCAGCTGGAACGGGTTCTCACCGGTGTCCGGCGCGAAGGCGTTGACGTACACGAGCGCCTTGACGTTCGGCAGCCCGGTGGCCGCGTTGGTGATCACGAAACCGCCGTACGAGTGCCCGACCAGGACGACCGGTCCCGGCACGGTCTCCAGGAAGGTGCGCACCGACGCCGCGTCACCCGCTACCGAGCGCAGGTGGTTGGGAATCGCGCGGACCGTGTAGCCGTCGTCCTGCAGCCGCTCGGTGACACGGTTCCAGCTCGAGGCGTCCGCCCAGGATCCGTGCACCAGCACGATGGTCGGCTTCGTCCCGCGCTGCTCGCCGGCAACGCTCTGCACCGGGTTGAAGCTCGCGAGGGCGAGCGCGGCTGCGGTGAGCAGGAACGCCAGCGTGCGGCCGCGTCTTTTGGGGCGGCGAGTCAGGGGATTCGTCATGGATCTGTCCTGTTCCGTGCGATGGACAGCCGGCCGCGTGCCGGTCGGCTCACAGGTAAGTCCGAGCACCGGCGCGAGATGTGACAGGACCGTCCGGATGTCACACCGCAGCGGCCTGAACGGTCCTAGTGGGTGACGCCTGCCCGCGACCGGCGTACGTCGTTGCGCACAGCAACGAGCCGCCCACGAAGGAGAACAGGTATGACCCACGTGCAGGTCCGGGACGGCCGCGGCGCCGTGCCCCGGCGGGCTTCCCGGGACGGTCTGCGGCGCTTCGTCGAGACGTTCGCCGAGGAACACCCGCCGCTGTCCCTCGACGCCGCCGACCTGACGATCAAGGACCCGGACCAGGTGCGGCAGCGGTACGGCGGGGTGTTCAACTACCTGACCCGGGTCGAGCTCGAGGTCGAGCGGAACGTGCTCGAGCTGCGCGCGCTGATGCCCGACGCCACCGAGGTCGACCGGCTGTTCTACCAGGACGTCTGGTCACCGCAGGAGCTCCAGCACGGCATCCTGCTCGACGCCGTCCAGCAGGGTTTCGGGATGACGCCCGCCGAGATCGACGTGTCGGTCAGCGGTGGGATGAAGCTGGTCGGCGTACTCTCGCACCTGCCCGGCATGCTCGGCGTGATCCGGCTGCTGTACTACCTGACCGGCGCGGCCACCGAGCGGTCGGCGGTGATCGCGTACTCCCGGCTGGTCGACGGCCTGCGCGGAATGGGCGAGGACGCGATCGCGGAGACCGTCATCGCGCCGATCCGGCGGCAGGAGCCGGGGCACTTCGCGTTCTACCGGATGTCGGCCGAGGTACTGGTCGGCGAGGAGGGAATGAGCGACTGGCAGCTCCAGCTCACGCGGATCCTGCGCCGCCGGTCGTTCGACCTCGTCGGCGTGAACAACCGCACGCAGCGGGCGGACTTCGGCGACGTCGCGCGCGCCCTCGAGTTCGACCGCGACCTGCTGGAGGTCGCACGGCAGGTGAGCCGGGTGGAACGCGAACTGCTCTGGGCCGAACGTCAAGGACTGAAGGTCCCCCGCTACATCCTGGCGGCACTGCAGGAAGCGATCGCACTCAGCGAGGCTCGCGCTGCCGGCCTCAAGATCTGACCGTTGTGGGTGGTGCAACCGTCGTGTCGTCGGCTCGGTAGAGGCCTGGACCGGTGAGGTGCAACTGGTCCAGGAAGTTCGCCGCAGTCACGGACGCGGTGCCGATCAGCCGCTGCGAATGGCTGAAGTCCCAGGGCGCCGGCCAGGTGTCGATGCCGGTCGGCAGTACGACGGTCGGGATCCGCCGGGCGACGTCGTGCAGGTCGAGCTCGATCTGGTGATGGACCTGCAGGTTGGCGGCGCGCGAAGCGATCGCGCCGGGGCGCCGGCGCGGAAGAGTCGGTGTCACCGGCCAGCTCGCCGGACCGGTCGACAGCACCACTAGGCTGGCTGCTCCGGCGGCCAAGGCTGCGCGGACCGGGACGTACGCGATCACGCCGCCGTCGACGAGCGTCCGGCCCTCTCGAACTACCGGCGGCAAGGCGCCGGGAATCGCCGCGCTGGCGAGCAGTGCCGACTCGAGGTCGCCGTGGTCGATCCGGATCTCGGCTCCGGTGACCAGGTCCATGGCCACCGCGGTGAACGGGATCGGCAGTTCCTCGATCCGGGACGGCAACTCGGCCTGCGCGATCAGCCGGCGCAGGCCACGGTCGTTGAAGATGGCAGACCGCTGCGAGGACAGGTAGCCGAACGGGAACACGTCCCGGCGGCGCAGGTGGGTCCACACCTCGTCCAGCCAGGGCGCGGCCCGGTCCGGGTGGGCTGCCGCGATCGCGCCGGTGAGGGCGCCCACCGACGTACCGACGATCAGGTCGGGGACGAACCCGCGCTGCTCGAGCGCGTAGCCGACGCCGACATGCGCGGCGCCGAGCACTCCGCCGCCGCCGAGTGCCACTGCCACCGGCCGTGGCAAGGCAGCCAACCCGCGTGCATGACTCATGACTCGCCTCCCCGGCCAAGGCTCAGATCGGTTGCTCACCAGTGAGGACCAGGTAACTCCGCGCTCTGTGACATGGGTTGCTAGAGCTCGTCGGGTTGCAGGGCGTCGAGGATCAGCGCGAGGCCGAAGTCGAACTCGGTGGTGTAGTCGTAGTCCGGGCTGAGGGCGTGCTGGGTGATGACCTCGGTGAGGTGTGGGTAGGTGTCGGCCGGCAGGTCGCGGAGGAGGTCGCCGGCGACCTCGCCCACGTCGGTCGGGCTCGCCATCGGCAGGCTCAGCTCCTGGAGGACGTAGCCGTACAGGTAGCTGTCGATCACCGAGAAGGCGTGGGCTGCCATCGCGACGGAGAAGCCGCCGGCGCGCAGGGCCCCGAGTACGGCGTCGTGGTGGCGCAAGGTCGCCGGGCCGGGACGGCTGCGGGAGTCCATCAGGCCGACGGCCCACGGATGGCGGCGAAGCGCCGCGCGCGACGAGGCGGCCCGGTCCCGCATCGCCGCCTTCCAGTCCGCCGCCTGCGCGGTCGGCAGGTCGATCTCACGGAACACCGCGTCGACCATCCCGTCCAGGATGTCGTCGCGGCCGGCCACGTGGTTGTAGAGCGACATCGCCTCGACGCCCAGTTGCGCGGCGATCGCCCGCATGCTGACCCCGGCCACGCCCTTCTCGTCGGCAAGCGCCACCGCGACCGCGACCACCCGCTCCCGGGTGAGTGGTTCCCGCTTCGCTCGCGTACGGCGCATCCGTCCTCCTTGACCGACTTACGGTGTAAGTCTACGCTGACTTACACTGTAAGTACGATCAGGGGGTGGAGACATGAAGATCTGCATCGTCGGCGCTTCGGGGAAGCTCGGGCGCTACATGGTTCGGCATGCGCTGGACCGCGGTTACGAGGTGGTCGGTGTCTGCCGCGAACGCAGCGTCCCGAAGCTGGCCGAGTTCGCGGACCGGATCACGATCGTGCCGGGGCCGACCAACGACCGCGAGGTGATCCGCAAGGCGGTCGACGGCTGCGACGGCGTACTGACTGTCCTCGTCCCGTGGGGCGTGCAGCAGTACTCGTCAGGTACGGCGCAGGCGGTTCTCGACTACGCCGCCCCGGACGCGCGGCTGGTGTTCTCCTGCGGCTGGCACATCACCCGGGACGGCCGGGACCAGTACTCCCGGCGGTTCCGGCTGATGGTCCGGGTCACGACCTGGCTGGCGCGGCTCGTGCGCGCGATCGAGATCGACGACCAGGTGGAGGCGTGCCGGCGGATCTTCGCCAGCGACCGGCGCTGGACCGTCGTCCGCGGGAGCGACCTCGAGGAAGGCGAGAGCCAGGGCCTGCCGGTCTGGAGCCGGCACGTCGGCGACCCGGTGCTCGCGAGCAACCTGACCCGGCGCGTGGACTACGCCCTCTTCATGGTCGAGGCCCTCACCGACGACACCCTGATCCAACAGGCGCCGGCCATCGTCGGCTGCCTCTCCCCCAGCGCGCTGGCCCACGCGGCGAGCTAGCGGCCGAGCAGTCGGGCCCAGAGGTCGTCGGGGACGAGCTTTCCGAGGCGGGCCAGCCAGGCCATCTGCCAGGGGAAGGTGATGCGGGTACGGCGGCGTTCGAGGCCGTCGGCGATCTCCTGCGCGGCTCGTTGCGGGGAGATGATGAACGGCATCGGGAACCTGTTCGACCGGGTCATCTCGGTGTCCACGAATCCGGGACAGACGGTGGTGACGAGGATCCCGTCCCGCCGCAGGCCGGCCCGGAGGGCTTCGAGCAGGTTGATCTGAGCGGCTTTGGTCGCGCCGTACGCCTCCGCGCCGGGCAGTCCTCGGTAGCCGGCTACCGACGCGATCCCGACGATGAGGCCGGCTCGCGCTGCCCGCAGCCGCGGGATCACCGCGTCGAGGCAGTGCGCCAGACCCGAGAGGTTGACGTCGAGATGACGCTGGAACGACTCGGCGTCGAAGTCGTCCATCTGCTTCCAGTAGCCGGCACTCAGTACGACGATGTCCAGCCCGCCGAGCTCCTCGACGACCCGCTCCGCCGCGGACCGCACCGCTTCGCCATCGGTGATGTCGACAGGCACCACCGCCATCCGCCCGCCCGCGACCTCCGCCAGCTTCTCGGCCCGCCGGGCCGACACAGCCACCCGGGCGCCACGATCCGCCAGCTCGCCGGCCAGCGCAGCTCCGATCCCCGACGACGCCCCGACGATCCAGGTACGGCGACCAGTCAGCTCCACGAACCTCTCCTCACCGTTGCCGAATCCTCCCGAACCATGGCGAACTGCGAGACTCCCAGGTACCCGGACCGGAAACCCGCCTCCGAGTACGCCAGGTAGAACTCCCACATCCGCCGGAACACCTCGTCGAACCCGAGCGCGTCGACCAGGTCCGCCTGCGCCACGAACCGCTCCCGCCACAGCCGGAGCGTGCGCGCGTAGTCGGCTCCGAAGTCCCGCCGCTCGACGATCTCCAGCCCGCCCGACGCCGCCGCGATCGCCTCGACGGACGGGATCAGCCCGCCGGGAAAGATGTACTGCTGGATCCACCCCTGCGTGTGCCGGGTCGCGAGCATCCGGTCGTGCGGCATCGTGATCGACTGCAGTCCGAACCGCCCGCCCAGCGCGAGCAGCCGGTCCACCGCGGCGAAGTACGCCGGCCAGTACCGCTCCCCGACCGCCTCGATCATCTCGACGCTGACCACGGCGTCGTACTGCCCGTCGACGTCGCGGTAGTCACACAGCTCGACATCCGCCTCGAAGCCGGCTGCCGCGATCCGCCGGCGGGCGAGATCGCGCTGCTCGGTGGACAAGGTGATCGTTCGTACGTCGGCCCCGCGGGCAGCCGCCTGGATCGCGAGCTGGCCCCAGCCGGTGCCGATCTCCAGGACCTTCGCGCCGGATCGCACGCCGGCCAGGTCGAGGATGCTGTCGATCTTGCGCCGCTGCGCCTGCTCCAGCGTGTCACCGGCGGCGAACAGCGCCGACGAGTAGCTCATCGTCGGATCGAGGAACGTCGCGAACAGGTCGTTCGACAGGTCGTAGTGGTGCGCGACGTTCGCCCGCGCCCCGGCCCGATCGTTGCCGTTGGCAATCGGCGGCTCGACCAGCCGGCGGAACCGCTGCAGAACCGACGGGACCAGCCCGGCGAGCTCGCGGGCGAAGACCGTCAGTACGTCGCCCAGGTCGGAACCGGCGCCGGCCCGCCAGTCCCCCGCCATGTACGCCTCGCCGAAGCCGATCCGCAGATCGTGCCCGACGCGGTGGAAGAACGCATCGGACACGATCTCCAACTCGGGTCCGTCACCGCCGAGCCGGGTGCCGTCCGGCAGCCTGATCCCGACCGGCAGCTCGCGTACTGCATTCCGCACGATCTGCCGGGCGATCGCGGCCCGGACAGGGCTGTGTGGAAGTGTGATCATCGGAGTCCTTCGCGAACCACTGGCAGTCGGCGCAACCAGAGCCAGATGCCGTGCAGGCGGATCAGAGTCGCGACTTGGTACGGCACGAGTGCGGCGGCGAGCATGGTCGTGCGGCGAACCGGCGTGGGGCGGCCGGTGAAGGCAGCGCTGAACACGCGCGTTTGGTGCTGACGCAGGTCGATCGCGACGTTGATCCGGTCATGGTCGAGGCTGAGCGTCACGTCGTACTCGCCGTGGACAGTGAAGAACGGGGAAACGTAGAACTCCTTGCGGAGCGAGGAGCGGCCGGGACGAGCCAGGTAGGTGTGGCGGCCGCCGTACGTGTTGTGCACCTCGAGGACTGCCCAGCGCAGTTCAGCCGCCGGAGTGAGGCACCAGAACACGGTGAGCGGGTTGAAGACGTAGCCGAGGCTGCGTGCGTTCGCCAGCATCAGCACGCGGTCCTGCGGCTCGAGCCGTTCGCCGGCGGCGCGCACGAAGGCTGCCACGTTGTCCCGCAACGGCAGCGACGGATCGCCGAGGTGGTCGCGGCCCTGGAACGACGCGAGGGCGCCGCGGTCCGGCAGGGCATCGATGTCGACCAGCCACTGGTACGTGCGGTAGCGGAAGCGGTGCCGCTTCGGCACGCGGCGCGTGTGGCTCACGTGGCCCGGCACGATCGCGGGCACCGGTGGAAGCGTCACCACCGGACACCGAACCGCGCCGCCGCCTCGACGCCGGAGCGACAGCCGTCCTCGTGGAATCCCCATCCCAGATGGGCTCCCGCGAATGCCAGCGTGGGCCCGCCGGCATCGCGCAGCAGCTCACCCGCCGCGACCGACTCCGGTGTAAAGACGGGATGTGCGTACGTCATCCGGCGTACCGCCGCCGCGGGATCGACCCAGCCGTGTGGATTCAGCGTCACCAGGTACTCGTCGTCCGCGGTCAGGCCTTGCAGCCGGTTCATCCAGTAGCTCACGAGCACCTGCGGCTCGTCGGTGCGGCAGTCACGCATCCGGTAGTTCCAGGACGCCCGCATCCGCCGCGTCGTGGGCAGGACGGACCGGTCGGTGTGCAGCCAGGCCGGGTTCACCGAGTAGGTGAACGCCCCGAGGCACTCCTTCTCCAACGGCGTCGCGTCCGTGAGCAGATCGTGGGTGGTGTCCGCATGAGTCGCCAGCACCAAGCGGTCGAACTCGAGGCAGCGGTTCGCAGTGAACACCGAGACGCCGTCGGAATGCCGCAGTACGGCGCGCACCGGAACACTTGTCCGGACGTGGCCGATCCGCGCGACGATCTCGTCGACGTACGTCCGTGACCCGCCGTCGACCGTCCGCCAGACCGGCGATCCGCCGACGCTCAGCATCCCGTGGTGGTCGAGGAACCGGAACAGGTACCGGGCGGGGTACTGTCCGGCCGGTCCCGAACCGCACGACCACACGCAGGACACCAGCGGGATCGCGAAGTGCCGGACGAAGTACGACGAGAACCGGTGCGACGCGAGGAACGCTGCCCAGGTCGGGTCGTCGCCATCGGTCGCGAGCAGGCGGCGGGCTTCGCGGTGGAAACGCCGTACCTCGGCCAGCATGCGGAGGAAGCGGGGATCGGCGAGCTGCCGGCCGGCGATCGACGCAGCGCCCCGGCCACCGGCGTACTCCAGGCCGCAGCCGTCGCAGTGCACACTCATCGACATCTCCGTCGGGCGCGTCGCGACACCGAGCTCCCCGAACAGCCTGAGCAGGTGCGGATAGGTCCGCTCGTTGTGGACGATGAAGCCGGAGTCGATCCGATGGGTCCGGCCTGCCGCGTCCGTGACATCGTGCGTGTGCGCGTGGCCGCCGGGACGGTCGTCGGCCTCGAAGACCGTGACCTCGTGGGTCCGACTCAGCAGGTACGCCGCAGTCAGCCCAGCCACTCCCGAGCCGATGACAGCAACGGACGGGCGGTGTCCTTCCATGCCGGAGCTCCTCACGTCGTGTTGCCCCTACTTCGGCGCGGACCCCTCCCACGGATGCGTTCCGGACGAAATTTCTTCGGTGCATCCGGCGACCCGGCCGGCCCGGAAGGAACAGACATCTACCGACTTCGAGGAGGTTCGATGTCTGTTCGCAACTTCGCCGCACTGATCGGCGCAGGACTGCTGCTCGCCGGGGTGCCGGCCGCAAGCGCCCAGGCGAGACCGACCGAGAACGCGACTGTCTCCGTGCTGCACGGGGTGCCCGGGGCAACCGTCGACGTCTACGCCAACGGATCGAAGCTGTTGTCCAACTTCAAGCCCGGATCGCTGACCGACCCGCTCCAGCTGCCTGCGGGTGACTACGACCTCAAGGTCACGGCGGCAGGCAAGACCGCCGCGCTCATCCAGGCGAACGACGTCGCCGTACCCGGCGGCGCCAACGTCACCGTCGTCGCCCATCTCAACGCGGGCGGCAAGCCGGTGCTGACGCCGTTCGTCAACGACACCTCCCGGCTCGCCCCGGGCCAGGCGCGGTTGACGGTCCGGCACACCGCCGCCGCACCGGCCGTCGACGTCCGGGCGGGCGGCAAGCCGGTCTTCACCGGGCTCACCAACCCCAAGGAGGCGAAGGCCGACCTGCCGGCTGGGACGGTCGAGGCCGACGTGGTCCTGGCCGGTACGACGACCGTTGCCCTCGGCCCTGCTGAGCTGAACCTGAAGGAGGGCACGAACACGATCGTCTACGCCTGGGGCAGCGCGTCGGCCAACAACCTGAAGCTCGCGGTCCAGACCATCTCCGGTCTGCACGGCAACCCGTCCGGCGTACCGGGCGGGACGGGTGGTCAGGCCGCGTCGTCGGAATCCGCTTGGCCGGTGGTTGCGGTCGCCGTACTCGCACTGCTGCTGATCGGTGGCGGCACGGCTGCGGTCCGGGTGCGTGCCCGGTCGTGAGCCATGCCCGTGGTGTGGCCGTCCTCGTGGCGGCCACACTCCTCTCGCCACCTGGCTGCAAGTACCTGCCCGCGGTGCGGACGCACGACGCCGCCGTACCGTCGACCGTTGCTGTGCCGTCGACCGCCGCTGTGTCGGTGCCGACGCGGCTCGTCGTGCCGGCTGCGGGGATCGACGTACCGGTGCGGGCGGTCGGTGTCGCCGCCGACGGTCAGATGGAGTTGCCGCCCGACCCGGCGACGATCGGCTGGTACCGGTTCGGGCCCGGTCCGGGCGACGGCCGCGGCTCGATGGTGCTGGGCGGTCATCTCGACAGCAAGGAGTACGGCGTCGGGCCGCTGGTCCGGCTGCGGAAGGTCCGTCCCGGCCAGCTGATCCGGATCTCGTCGTACGGCGGACGCACCACGACGTACCGCATCGACTCGATCCGCGAGATCACCAAGCGGCGGCTGCCGCTCGCCGACCTCTTCGACCGGACCGGACCGCACCGGCTCCAGGTCGTCACGTGTGGCGGAGACTATGACCCGGACAACGGCGGATATCAGCAGAATCTGGTGGTCAGTGCCACCAAAATCTGACACCACGGCTAGAGTCCCAGCCGTGACCAGCCTCGCCGGTGACCCGTCGCCGGCCGAAATCGCCACGGGATTCGCGGAGGGGCGCGAGGACAGCCTCGCCGCCGCCTACCGGCGCTGGTCACGCCTGGTCTTCACCTTGGCGGTCCGCGCCCTCGGCAACCAGGCCGACGCCGAGGACGTCACCCAGCAGGTGTTCGTCTCCGCCTGGCGCGGCCGGCAGACGTTCGACCCGGCCGCGGGGACGCTCGGCTCCTGGCTGACCGGGATCGCCCGGCACCGGATCGCAGACCGGCTCGACGCACGCAGCCGGGACCGGCGCAACGCGGCCGCGGTCGGTGAGACGATGGCGACGCAGCCGGTCGCGGCCGCCGACGACCAGCTCGTCGACCGGGTCGTGCTCGCCGACGAGCTGGACCGGATCGACGAGCCGCGCCGGACCATCCTGCGGATGGCCTTCTACGAAGACCAGACGTACCCGCAGATCGCGGAGCGTCTGGACCTGCCACTCGGCACGGTGAAGAGTCATGCGCGACGAGGTTTGCTGTCCCTGCGGGACCGGTTGAAGGAGGTGAACAGTGACGCATCTTGACGAGGAGCTCCTGGCCCAGTGGGCCCTGGAAGGCACGGCCCCCGACCCGGACGCCGCTGCCCACCTGTCCACCTGCCCCGACTGCCAGACAACCCTCGCCGAACTCCGCGAACTGGCCGCCGAAGCCACCAGCGCCCCCCACCTGGCCAGCCCACCCCCCGCCCTCTGGGACCGCATAGCCGCCGACCTCCACCTGACCACCCCCTCCACCCCAACCCCCACCACCCCACCGGAGGCACCCACCACCCCCACGCCCGACCGGACCGCGCCACCGGCGACCACCGCCTCCACACCGGAACCCACCACCCCGGCGGCGCCTGCGCGGCGCGGGTATGGGCGGCGCACGTTGGTGTTGGCGGCGAGTGTGGCTGCCGTGCTTGGGGTTGGGATCGGCCTGGGGGCTGCGGCGGTGCTCGATCGCGACGAGGAGGCGCCGCCACCCGTCGCGGTGGTTCAGCTCGAGCCGCTGCCCGGGAAGACCGGCGGCGGGACCGCGGACCTGATCCAGGACGGGAACGAGCTCAAGGTCTCGGTCACCGGCCTCGACGCGAGCACCGGCTACTACGAGCTGTGGCTGATCAACGCCGACGGTGAGCGGATGGTGTCGCTCGGCGTCCTCGACCCCGCCCAGGGCGGCACCTTCCGGATCCCGGACAACCTGACCAGCGAGGGCTACCGGATCGTCGACGTCTCCCTGGAGCCGAACGACGGCAACCCGGCGCACTCCCGCGACAGCGTCGTCCGCGGCACCCTGCCCGCTTGATACGCCACACGCATGAAGTCTGCCAACAATCGGCATTGGACGAATGAACAACGCCGTACCTAGCCTCGTAATCACCGACAGATTCACGAGGAGGATCAGATATGCGCAGGGTCGCGTTGGGCCGGACCGGAGAGCACGTCAGCCAGCTCGCACTGGGAGCGATGCTGATGGGTACGTCGACCGACGAGCCGACGTCGGTGCGGATGCTCGAGCGGTACCTGGAGGCCGGCGGCACGTTCATCGACACGGCCGACTGCTACGCGTGGTGGCCCGGACCGGACTTCACCGGCGGCGAGAGCGAGGCACTGCTCGGCCGCTGGCTCGCCAAGACCGGCAAGCGAGATGACATCTTCCTGGCGACCAAGGGCAGCGCGTGGGTGCGCGACCCGGAGGCGATCCGCACCGGCGACGGCAGCTGGGAGACGATGGCCGCCCAGTTTGCGGGCGCCGGCGGCGACACGCTGCGGCACGCGATCGACGACAGCCTGCGCCGCCTCGGCACCGACCACGTCGACCTCTACTACGTCCACGTAGACGACCGCTCCACCCCGCTGGAAGAGACCCTCGAAGCACTCGCCGAGATCGTTGCCGCAGGCAAGGCCCGGTACATCGGCTGGTCAAACGTCCGGACCTGGCGGCTGGAACGCATCCGCGCGCTCGCGGAGCAGAACGGCTGGCCGGCGCCGGTCGCCGTACAGCAGGAGCACTCGTACCTGCGTCCGAAGGCAGGCGCCGACACCCTGACGATCGTCGACGACGAGCAAGCCGACTACCTGCGAGCCACCAAGGACCTCACGCTGGTCGCGTTCTCGCCGATCCTCAAGGGCATCTACGACGACCCGGCGAAGCGCGACGGTCACCAGATCATGAAGAACTACGCCGGTCCGGACGCCGACGCACGCCTCGCCGTCCTCACCGAGATCGCCGCCGAGCTGGACGTCACCCCGAACCAGCTGGTGATCAGCTGGCTGCTCCACCAGACCGACCCCGAACTGATCACCCTGGCCGGTCCGCGCACCTTCGAGCAGCTCGAGGTCGCACTGGCCGCGGCCGACATCAAGCTCACCGAGGACCAGCTGGACCGCCTGGACAACGCCGGCGCATAAGGTCAACGGCTGTACACAAGTCCGATTCGTTCAAGACCCCCGGCGGTGGCCTCGCTACCGTCGGGGGCATGAGCACTTCACGACACCTCAGCGAACACATCGACCGGCCGGCCGCGGAGGTCTACACGTACGCCGCCGATCCGCTCAACACCCCGAAGTGGGCAGCCGGCCTGGCCGGCTCCATCGAGCAGGTCGACGGCCAGTGGGTCGCGGACTCCCCGATGGGCCGGATCACCATCAAGTTTGCCGAACGCAACGAGTACGGCGTGCTCGACCACGACGTCACGCTGCCGTCGGGCGAGACCGTGCACAACCCGATGCGCGTGCTCCCCGACGGCGACGGGGCCGAGATCGTCTTCACCGTCCGGCAGCGCCCGAGCATGACCGATGACGACTTCGCCCGCGACGCGGACGCCGTCCAGGCCGACCTGCGCACCCTGAAGAACCTGCTCGAAAGGCAGTAGTATGCAGGCCGCCTAGCAATACCGGCCAGCCAGGGGCGATCCTGCACTGGATGACATTTGTTCCTCGATGTCAGGCTTGGCGGGCGTAGGACGTGAGGCGATCGGCGAGCGCGAGGACGAGGTCGCGAAGTTCATCGGGGCGCTCGATGACGAACGGCCGGTCGAGTGAGGCGAGTATCCGAGGCAACCAGTCGAGCTGCTGCGCCCGTAGCTCGACGCGCAGCCAGTGCTCGGCCGCCGGGTCCTGACCGGCCGCGGGCTCGTGCTCCTCCAGGCTCGCGACGCTGGCGGGGAGGTAGGCGCGGATCTGCTCAACTGTCCCGTGGATCCGCAAGGTCACCTGATGCCGGTACTCGGCCGTGGCGAATCCTGACAACACGCGCTGTGCCGGACCGGGACCCACGGGCGCTTCGAATGAGCCGGGCAGGGCCCTCGCGGCTGCGATGCGATCGAGCCGGAAGGTTCGGTCCTCGCCGACCTGGGCGTCCTTGCCCGTCACGTACCACCGGCCCGCATGGGCGACGATCCCGTACGCGTGCAGTGTGCGTTCGCTGCGCCGTCCGTCGCGGTCGGTGTAGCGGATCGAGACCGGTCGGCGGTGGCGCACCGCATCGGCGATGGTGAGGAGGAGCCCGGCGTCCGGGTGGTCCAACTCGCCGGGCTGATCCGTGAAGGCGAGAGCTTCGAGGAGTGTGTCGAGCCGGCGGGCGATGTGCTTGGGAAGCACCCGGCGGATCTTCGCTGACGCCGTCTCGTTTGCCGCGCGCTGCGTCGTCGTCAGCACTGCCCGGCGGCCGACGACCAGGCCGAGCAGCACGGCCAGCGCCTCGTCGTCGCTGAGCATGAGGGGAGGCAAGCGGTACCCGGGAGCCAGCCGGTACCCGCCGTAGCGGCCGCGCACCGACTCCACGGGCACGTCCAGGTCGATCAGCTGGTCCACATACCGCCGCACAGTGCGCCCTTCGACGCCGAGACGGTCGGCGAGCTCGGCCACAGTCCGGGTGCCGCCCGACTGCAGCAACTCCAGGAGTGTCAGCACGCGGCCGGTGGGTCGTGGCATGTTCGCAGCCTAACGCGAATACAGGACCGATTCTGTCCACTATTTCTCCTAGCCTGCGACGTGCACGCCTCCAGCACAGCCAAGGAGATTCCCATGGACTTCGTCTCGATCCGCATCATCACCAGCGACGTCGCACGCCTCGTCGAGTTCTACGAGCGAGCCACAGGGGCGCCGGCGACGTGGGCCACCGAGGACTTCGCCGAGCTCAAGACCGCGGGCGCAACCCTCGCGATCGCCGGCACCCGCACCGTCCCGCTGTTCGCCCCGGGCTCTGCCCACCCGGCGGACAACCACAGCGTGATCACCGAGTTCCTCGTCGACGACGTGGACCGCGTTCACCAGAACCTGACCGGCTTCGTCACCGACTTCGTCAACGAGCCCACCACGATGCCCTGGGGCAACCGGTCGCTGTTGTTCCGCGACCCCGACGGCAACCTCGTCAACTTCTTCACCCCCGTCACCCCGGAGGCCATCGAAAAGACCCGCAGTGGCACAACGAGGTGACCTGGACCGGATCTCGATCGGTTGAGGACATCACGATCCGGACCGGTTCCACCACAGCCGGTCCGGGTCGTGGGCCGTTCAGCCGGCCGCTGGTCCGGTGGTCGAGCGGATGATCAACTCGGGCTCGAGGACGAGCTCGCGATCGGGTACGGCGTCGCCGGCCGTCCGGGCGATGACCCGGTCGACCGCGAGCCGGGCCATCTCCCGCGGCAGCTGCTGCACGCTCGTCAGCTCGATCCCCGGCCCACGGGCCAGCACGCTGTCGTCGAACCCGATGATCGAGACGTCCCCGGGGACGTCGATCCCCTGCTGCCCGAGCACGCTCATCGCGGCCGCGGCGATGTCGTCGTTGAACGCGACGATCGCGGTCGGAAGCTCGGCCTTGTCGTCGAGCATCGCCCGCGCCGCACGCTGCCCGTCGAGCTGATCCTCACCATCACAACGAACGATCCGGACCTGCTTGCTCAACCGATGAGCCCGCATCGCCTGCACGTAAGCATCACGCCGCGCGATCGCCACGAGCCCGTCACCGCCTTGCAGATGGGCGATCCGGCGATGGCCGAGCTCCACGAGGTACTGCACGGCCAGCGCGATCCCGTGCTCGTCCGACGTACGCACGATGTCGACATCCGCATGGTCGACGTGCCAACCCATCACCACCAGCGGGACGTCGCCCGCGAGCAGCGGCGCGGCCACCGGCGGACCCAGCATGATCAGCGCGTCGAACCGGAAGTCGTGCAGTGAAGCCAGCGCCTGCTTCTCGTCCCGACTGGTGGTGAGCGCGCTGAGGACCAGATCCCAGCCGCGCTCCTCGGCGGCAGAGTAGAGCCCGTCGATCAGCTCCATGTGGAACCGCCCTGCCCGCCCGAAGAGCACCCCGATGGTGTGCGCCTTGAGACTGGCCAGCGAACGCGCCCGCACATCCGGCCGGTAGCCCAGCTGCTCGGCGACCGCGAGGATCAACTGCCGGCTCTGCTGGCTCGCACCCGGCGCGTCCCGCATCACGATCGAGACGAGCGCCGGCGAGACCCCGGCTCGGCGAGCGACATCGGCGAGCGTCACCCGCCGCCCCGACCGCCCCAGCTCTGCCGTCACCTGCACACCTCCCGTTCCGCGTCGGCCCACCGTAACGCACGATCCAGCCTATAGCGCTCTAGCGCAATAGTTCTAGAGCGCTATAGACGATTACAACGACAGAAAATCTAGAGCGCTCTAAAATGTCGTTACAAAGTATTGACAGAGCCGAAATGTGCCGGTTCTCTGGTGACTGGCGCCACACCCCCAGCACTCCAGGAAGGGATCGACTCGTGTCACTCATGCGGATCGGCGCGGTCGCATTGGCGGCCCTGCTCCTCACCAGCGGCTGCAACAGCGGCAAACCCTCCGGCGCCACGGCGGACGCGGCGGCCGCCGACGCCGGAACTGCGGCCAACGCGGCCGCCGACAGCGGCAAGACCGCGATCTTCGTGATCGGCGGCAAGTCCGACGACCCGTTCTGGTCGAAGGTGAAGCGTGGGGTCGACGACGCGGGCAAGGTGATCCAGGCCCAGGGCGGGTCGGTCACCTTCCTCGGCCCGCAGAACTACGACAACCTCGGCCCGGACGCGGCCAAGCTGATCGACTCCGCGCTCAGCCAGGGCGCGACCGCGGTGATCGGCCCCGACTGGGTGCCGGAGGCCGAGGACGCCGCCTTCCGGCGAGTGGTCGCCAAGGGGGTGCCGCTGATCGTCTACAACGCCGGCGGCATGGAGGCCGCCGAGCGGCTCGGCGCGCTGAATTACATCGGCAGCGACGAGTACGCGGCCGGCAAGGCGGGCGGTGAGTTCCTCGGCAAGCAGGGCGCCAAGAACGTGCTGTGCGTCAACACCGTGCCCGGCGCCGCCAACACCGAGTCGCGCTGCAAGGGTGTCGCGGACGGCGTCAAGGCGAGCGGCGGCAGCTCGAAGCAGCTGCCGATGCCGTCGTCCAACTTCGGCAACCCGACCGCGGTCGCCCAGGGCGTGAAGGCGGCGCTGCTCAAGGACGACACCATCGACGGAGTCGTCACGATCAGCACCCAGGACGCCGACAGCGCGGCCAGCGGGATCGACCAGGCCGGTCTCGGCCGGCGGGTCAAGCTCGGCACCTTCGACATGGACGAGTCGCAGCTGAACCGGATCAAGGCCGGCAAGCAGCTGTTCTCGATCGACCAGCAGCCGTACCTGCAGGGCTACCTCGCGGTCTCGATGGCCAACGGCTACCTCAAGTACGGCCTCGAGCTGCCGCAGCGCCCGCTGCTCACCGGCCCGGCCATCATCAGCGCCGACAACGTCGACTCCGCCATCGCCGGCGCCAAAGCCGGCGTCCGCTGACCCTCGGATCACCAAGCACGATCACCAAGCACAAGGTGGTATTTCCCATGACAGTCCAACTGGCCGACCCGTCGCCTGCGAAGTCACAGGCCGGGTACGGCGCCCGCTCGGGAGCGTCGGCCGGCGACCTGGCCCGCCGGCCGGAGACCGGCGCCCTGATCGGCACCATCAGCGTCTTCGTGTTCTTCGCGATCTTCGGCGGCGGGCAGTTCCTGTCCGCCGGCGGCGCCGCGAGCTGGCTCAACGTCGCCGCCGAGCTCGGCATCATCGCCATCCCGGTCGGCCTGCTGATGGTGGCCGGCGAGCTCGACCTGTCCGTCGGCTCGGTGCTGGCGGCGAGCTCGATGACGGTGGCGATCGTCTCCGGCTACTGGGGTGGCCCGGTGATCGTCGGCATCGTGGCCGCACTCGCGCTCGGCCTGGCCGTCGGTTTCCTGAACGGCCTGCTGGTGACCCGGACCAACGTCCCGTCCTTCATCGTCACGCTCGCGACCCTGTCCGGACTCTCCGGCCTGACGCTCGGCCTGTCCCGGGTCGTCACCGGTACGACGAGTGTCGCGATCGACCCCGGTCCGCAGGCCAAGGCGGTGCTGGGCACCCTGGTCGGCGGCAAGTTCGAGGTCGCGATCTTCTGGTGGATCGCCGCGATCCTCGTGGTCGGCTGGCTGCTGCACGTCAGCCCGTACGGCAACTGGGTGTTCGCGGTCGGCGGTGACAAGGAGAGCGCCCGCGCCACCGGTATCCCGGTCCAGGGTGTGAAGATCACGCTGTTCATCGCCTCGGCGTTCGGCGCCGCGGTGGTCGGCGTCATCCAGACCATGCTCTACAACAGCGCGCAGGTCGCGAACGGGCAGTCGTTCGTCTTCAACTCGATCATCGCGGTCGTCATCGGCGGCGTGCTGCTGACCGGCGGCTACGGCTCGGTCGTCGGGATCGTGCTCGGCACGCTCACGTTCGCGATCGTCAGCCAGGGCATCTACTACACCGGCTGGAACTCCGACTGGGCCGCGCTGATCCTCGGCGTGCTGATCCTCGCCGCCGTCCTGATGAACAACACGTTCCGGCGCATGGCCCTGGCGCACGCGCCCCGCACGAAGAAGCTACCCACTGCGCTCCGCGCCGAGAAGGAGGCGTGATCATGACGGAACCGCTCTTGGAGCTGACCGACGTCTGCAAGTCGTTCGGTGCGACCGACGTTCTCACCGACATCTCGCTGCGCGTGCACCCTGGTGAGGTGCTCTGCCTGCTGGGCGACAACGGCGCGGGCAAGTCGACGCTGATCAAGATCCTGTCCGGAGTGCACCAGCCGACGTCGGGCCTGATCAAGGCGAACGGCGACACCGTGGTCTTCCGCAGCCCGCGGGACGCGAGTGCGCACGGGATCGCCACCGTGCACCAGTTCGGCGGCACATTCCCGCTGATGTCGATCGGGCGGTCGTTCTTCGTCGGGGCCGAGCCGACCAGGTGGCGCGGGCCGTTCCGCCGGTTCGACCGCAGGTACGCCGGCGGGGTCGCCGTCCGGGAGATGCAGGGTCTCGGGATCACTCGCGTGACCGACGGGAACCGGCTGGTCGGCGGACTGTCCGGTGGTGAGCGGCAGGCGCTGGCGATCGCGCGGGCGGTGTACTTCGGCGCCAAGCTGCTGATCCTCGACGAGCCGACCGCGGCGCTCGGCGTGAAGGAGGCCGCGCACGTGCTGCGGATCATCATGCAGGCGCGCCAGAAGGGCATCGCGGTCGTGCTGGTCACCCACCACGTCACGCACGCGATGACGGTCGGCGACCACTTCGCCGTACTGATCCGGGGTGCGCTGGCCGCGGACTTCCGGAAGGGCGAGCGGTCCCGCGAGGAGATCACCGACCTGATGGCCGGCGGCGAGGCGATGGCCGAACTGGAGGCCGAGATCGAGGCATTCACCACGACCGAAGAAGCGAAGGCAGGACAGCTGTGAACTCTCTTGGCGTCGCCGTCATCGGCGCGGGCATGGTCGGCCGGGCGCACGCCGCCGGCTACCGCGCCGCGTCCCAGCTCTACGACCTGGACCTGCCGGAGATCCGGCTGGTCGCGATCGCGGACGCGTACGAACCGTTCGCAGTCGACGGCGCCCGGCGGTTCAGGTACGAGCGCGCTGAGACGTCCTGGCAGGCGATCGCCGAGGCGCCGGACGTCGACGTGGTGTCGGTTGCCATCGCCAACGAGCTGCACCGGCCGGTGGTCGAGGCATTGCTTGCCGCTGGCAAACATGTGCTGTGCGAGAAGCCGCTCGCACCCTCGGTCGAGGATGCGAAGGCAATGGTCGCCGCGGCGGAGGCGGCCGGCACACAGTCCGGGGTCGGCTTCTCGTTCCGTCGTACGCCGGGAATCAACGCGATCCGTGAGCAGCTCGCGGCGATCGGGCCGGTGCGGCACTTCAACGGCCACTACTGGTGCGACTACGCGCAGAACCCGGGCAACCCGATGAGCTGGCGCTACCAGGGCGGGCCTGGCAGCGGGGCGCTGGCGGATATCGGCAGTCACCTCGTCGATCTCGGGGAGTACCTGTGCGGACCGATCGCGTCGGTCAGCGGCGCCGTGTTCCGGACGTTCACGAGCGAGCGGCCGGTGCCGTTGGGCGCGACGGTCGGGCATGCGGCCGGTGCAGTGAGCGAGCAGTTGGAGCCGGTCGAGAACGAGGACATCGCCACCTTCACGGCCGGCTTCGCCAACGGCGCCGTCGGCACGTTCTCGATCAGCCGGATCTCGCACGGCCTGCCGAACGGGCTCGGCTTCGAGATCTTCACCGCCGACGGCGCCGCGGCCTTCGACCTGAACCGGCCCGGCGAGTTCACCTTCGCCGACCACGGTCCGGACGCGAAGACCAACGGCTTCCGCACTGTGCTGATCGGTCCGCAGCACCCTGGGATCGACAAGGGCATCCCGATGGACTTCCCGTCGGTCGGCCACGGCCAGAACGACCTGTTCACCTGGCAGGCCAGAGCCTTCCTGGACCAGGTCGCCGGCCTCGGCAAACTCGCGCCGGTGCCGTCGCTGGCCCACGGCCTGCACAACCTCGAGATCCTCGCCGCGGTCACCCAGTCCGCGCTCAACAACGGCCAGGCCGTCTCCCTCAGCTGAAAGGAACCACCCGCTATGAAGCTCGGCGCCTACACCGCCTGCCTGCACGACAAGCCCCTCGACGAGGCGCTGGCGATCCTGCGCGACCTCGGCCTGACCAGCGTCGAGGTCAACGCCGGCGGTTTCATCGGCACCCCGCACCTCCCGGTCGAGGAACTCCTCGAGAGTGCGGACGCGCGCAAGGAGTACCTGGCGACCTTCGACAGGTACGGCATCGAACTCACCGCGCTGAACTGCAACGGCAACCCGCTGCACCCCGATCCCGAGATCACGCACGGCGCCGACCTCGAGCGGTCCGTCAAGCTGGCCGGCCTGCTCGGGATCAAGACCGTCATCACCATGTCCGGGCTGCCCGCCGCCGAGGCCGGCGGGACCCGGCCGTCGTGGACGGTCATTCCCTGGGACAGCGTCTACAAAGAGTCCCTCGACTACCAGTGGGACGAGGTCGCCGTACCGTTCTGGACGGAGATCGAGGCCCTGGCCGCGCAGTACGACGTACGCGTTGCGATCGAGATGCACCCGCACAACCTGGTCTTCAACCCGGCCACGTTGAAGCGGCTGGTCGAGCGGACCAACGCGACCCACCTCGGCGCGGAGCTGGATCCGAGCCACCTGTTCTGGCAGCACATCGACCCGGTCCGGGCGATCGAGGACCTGGGCGACCTGGTGTTCTTCGCGGCTGCCAAGGACACGCTCATCCACGAGACGGCTGCGATCAACGGGGTCCTGGACGACCGGTTCGAGTGGATCCCGGCTTCGGAGCAGCCGCTCGGGCTCGGCGGGCGGTACACCGTGACGCGGTGGCCGGCCGTTCCCGGCTGGTCGTTCGTCGCCGTGGGGCGCGGGCACGACGTGGACTTCTGGGCGCGCTTCCTGACCGCGCTGCACAAGGTCGATCCGGACCTGCCGGTGAACATCGAGCACGAGGACGCGTCGTTCGGCCAGATCGAGGGCCTGAAGTTCGCCGCCGACAACCTGATCGCCGCCGCCGAGAAGGCCGGGGTGCTCGAATGAAGGTTGCCCTCGACCCGTACATGTTCCGTACGACGCCGTTGCTCGAGCTGCCCGGTCTCGTCGCCGACCTGGGCTACGAGTACATCGAGCTGTCCCCGCGGGACGACTTCACCCCGTTCTTCCTGCACCCACGCGCCAACGACGCAACCGTCAGCGCGTTCAAGAAGGCCCTCGACGCGGCCGGCGTCCAGGTCGCCTGCCACTTGCCGCTCTACAGGTGGTCCGGCCCGGACGAGGACGAGCGCCAGGCCGCCGTCCGGTACTGGCAGCGGGCGATCCAGCTGACCGTCGACCTGGACTGCCGGGTGATGAACTCGGAGTTCAACGGCCGCCCCGAACAGGCGAGTCGCAGCGAAGGCATGTTCTGGAAGTCACTCGAAGAACTCCTCCCGGTCTTCGAACGCGAGGGAGTCGAGCTCAGGCTGGAGCCGCACCCGGACGACTTCGTCGAGGACGGCCTGGTCGCCATCGACATGATCCGCGGCATCAACTCACCGCTGGTCAGCTTCCTGTACTGCGCCCCGCACACCTTCCACATGGGCGGCAACATGGTCGAGATCCTGACCTACGCCGGCCCACTGCTGACGCACCTGCATCTGGCGGACTCGTTCGACCACACCGCGTCGTCCGGACTGCGCTACATCGTCAACCCACCCGGCTCGACCGCCCGCGTCCACCAGCACCTCGACATCGGCCAGGGCGAGGTCGACTGGGACACCTTCTTCACCACCCTCGGCCGGCTCGGCTTCGGCGACCGCGACGACACGATCATGACCTCGTGCGTGTTCGCCTGGGAGGACCGCGCCCGCGACTCGGCGACGTTCATGCGCGAGACCATCGGCAAGTACGTGAGCCAATGGTGAGTACAGTCCCGTGACATGGAGCTGGAGGCGCGGGTCAGGGACAGTTTCGAGCGCCAGGGACTGATGCACCACCTCGGCGCCCAACTCTCGGAGATCGCGCCCGGCCGGGTGCACATCATCCTTCCCAGCCGTCCCGAGGTGACCCAGCAACACGGCTACTTCCACGCCGGAGCCACCAGCGCGATCGCCGACAGCGCTGGTGGCTACGCCGCCTACACCCTGTTTCCCGAAGGCAGCTCCGTCCTCACCGTCGAGTACAAGATCAACCTCCTGGCCCCTGCCGAAGGCAACCACCTCGAGGCCATCGGCACCGTCCTCAAATCAGGCCGCACCCTCACCGTCTGCCGCCTCGAAGTCTTCGCCGTCCAAAGCACCGAGCGGTCCCTGATCGCGACCGGCCAGCAAACCCTCATCCGCATCGACAAACGCCCAGAACGCTAGCTCGGACCGCCGCAGACCGCCTGCTTCCCCCGGCCGGAAGGGTCAGGGTTCGATCAGGCCGGCCCGGATGGCGTAGCGGGTCAGCTCAGTGCGGTCGCGCATCCCGAGCTTCTGCAGGATGTTCGCCCGGTGCCGTTCGACCGTCTTCGGGCTGATGGTCAGCGCGGCCGCGATCTCCTTGCTGGAATGCCCTTCGGCGATCAGCTTCACCACCTCGTCCTCGGGCGCCGTGAGGACCTGCCCGGGCACGCGCTCGCCCCGCCGGACCCGGTCGAGGTAGTCCCGCACCAGCGTGCTCATCACGCCCGGGTAGAGGAACGACTCGCCCCGCCCGGCCGCGCGGCAAGCGTCGACGAGATCGCCATCAGCATCACCATCAGCCGGTACGGCTCACCCCGGGACCGCTTGGCCGCCCAGATACCGAGGTAGTCGAACACCCCGGTCTGCTTGATGATGCCGATCACGATCATCATCCCGAGCAGCAGGAAGATGACGTTCCAGTCGATCCCCTCGTGCTCGGAGTAGAACACCTCGGTGCCCGGCGGGTCGCGTACGGTGACGGTGGGCAAGCTGACCGCGATATCCCGTGCACGCATCACACCGTCCTGTCCGGTCCGGCTGACCGCTTCGACACCGCTCACAAGGACCTCCCTGGCGCGCCGGCTCGGGGCGGCTCGATCTGTGCCTTCATCCTTTCGGCGCGCGTTCGCCCGTTCCATGGGGTCCATCACCCATCTGTTCGGGCGCGGGCTCCGAAGAACTGCCATGCGCGAGAGGTGGAGTCAGCACGCAGCGGCGGCCGCCGGCGGTGTCATCGCAGCCGGTACGGCGTTGGCCGTCGGCTACCTGGTGGCGGCGATCACCGGTGGCCCCTGGCCGGTCGACGCCGTCGGAGTCCAGGTGATCGACTGGGCACCGGGACCGCTGAAGGACTTCGCCGTCCGGGAACTGGGCACAGCCGACCGCCCGCTCCTACGGCTCGGCATCGGCGTGGTCCTCGCGGCCGCGGCCGCAACCGCCAGCGTGCTCGGACGCCGTCGGCCGCGGGTTGCGGTCGGGATTGCGTTCTTGCTCGGCCTGGTTGGGGTGGGGTTTGCCGGGTTCAGCCGTTCGGCGGCTACGGGGGTCGCCGAACGGTTGCTCCCCGCAATCGTCACGCTCGTCGTCGCGGTCGTCGCGATGGCCCTCGTCGTCCGCAGACCGCGACCTCGCGCGGAACAGCCGGCCGGGTTCGACCGCCGGCAGTTCCTGCTGACCGTCTCCGCCCTGGCCGTGGTCGGCGCCGGCTCCTTCGCGACCACCCGAGTCGTGTCCTTCGGAACCAGCGAGAGCGCACGCACCAAGGTGCGCATCCCCCGACCGGCGGATCCCGCGCGACCACTCCCAGCTGGTGTGCAGGCCGACGTACCCGGAGTCAGCAGTTTCGTCACGCCGAACAACAAGTTCTACCGCGTCGACACCCTGCTCCAGGTCCCCCGGATCGACCCTGACCAGTGGGAGTTGCGCGTTCACGGCATGGTCGACAAGGAGCTCCGGCTGTCGTTCCGGGACCTGCTGGACCGGCGGCTGGTCGAGCGAGACGTCACCCTGACCTGCGTGTCGAACGAGGTCGGCGGCCCGTACGTCGGCAACGCCCGCTGGATCGGTGTCCCGATCGCCGACATCCTCGCGGAGGCCGGCGTACGGAACGGCGCGGACGCGGTGAAGTCGACCAGCATCGACGGACTCACGATCGGCACCCCGCTCGCCGCGCTCACCGACGGACGGGACGCGCTGTTCGCGGTCGCGATGAACGGCGAGCCGCTGCCGTTCGAGCACGGCTTCCCGGTCCGGATGGTGGTGCCCGGGCTGTACGGCTACGTGTCGGCGACGAAGTGGGTCGTCGACGTCGAGGTGACCCGGTTCCAGGACTTCAGCGCGTACTGGACCGACCGCGGCTGGGCGGTCGAGGCGCCGATCAAGACGGCGGCGCGGATCGACGTACCCAAGGGTTTCGCCAGCATCAAGCCCGGCCCCGCAGTCGCCGCGGGTGTCGCCTGGGCCCAGCATCGCGGCATCCGGAAGGTCGAGGTGCAGGTCGACGACGGGCCCTGGCAGGAGGCGGAGCTGGCCGCCGAGGACACCGTCGACACCTGGCGGCACTGGACCTTCCGCTGGACCGCGACGCCTGGCAACCACAAGCTCACCGTCCGCGCGACCGACGCCGACGGCACCACCCAGACCGATCAGCGCACTCCGCCGCGCCCGAACGGCTCGAGCGGCCTGCACAACACGGTCGTGATGGTCGAGTGACCCATCCGCCGGGCCGGCCGCTCCGAAGTACCCACAACGGCAACCCCTTCGAGAGAGAGAACCCTCATGCGTAAGCACATCGGTATCGCCCTGTCCGCCCTGGCCCTCGCGTTCGCGACGACCGCCTGCGGCAGCGACGACGACTCCGGAGCCGGGAGCGCGCCGGCCCAGACTCCGAGCTCGGCGCCGAGCACGACGCCGTCGATGAGCGGCGCGGCGGGCCTCGTCGGCCCGGGCTGCGCCGACTACGCGAAGGCCAACCCGAGCGGCGCCGGCTCGATCGACGGTATGGCGGCCGCGCCGCTGGCCACCGCCGCCTCCGGCAACCCGCTGCTGACCACCCTGGTCTCGGCCGTGTCCGGCAAGCTGAACCCGAAGGTCGACCTGGTCTCCACCCTGAACGGCGGCGAGTTCACCGTCTTCGCGCCGGTCGACACGGCCTTCGCGAAGATTCCCGCGGCCACCGTGAACACGCTCAAGACCAACGACGCCCTGCTGACCAAGATCCTGACCTACCACGTGGTGCCCGGACAGCTCGACCCCGCGGCCGTCGTAGGCAAGCATGTGACTGTGGAGAAGCAGGAGGTCACCATCACCGGCTCCGGCGACAACCTCAAGGTCAACGGCGCCAACGTCATCTGCGGCGGCGTGAAGACCGCGAACGCCACCGTCTACCTGATCGACTCGGTCCTGATGCCGCCGGCTGCGTGATCATGCCCGAACCGATCCCACTGCCCTGGCCGGGCGGGTCCAGCACCCGCCCGGGCGAGGTCAGCGACGGCGACCTGCTGGTCCGGACCGGCCGCGGCGACAAGGCGGCGTTCAGCACGCTGTACGACCGGGTCGCGCCGTCGGTCTTCGGCCTGGTCCGGCGGATCCTGCGCAACCCGGCGCAGTCGGAGGAGGTGACCCAGGAGGTCATGCTCGACGTCTGGCGCACCGCGACCCGGTACGACGCCGGCCGCGGCTCGGCGCGCTCCTGGATCCTCACCATCGCGCACCGCCGGGCCGTCGACCGGGTCCGCTCCGAGCAGGCCGCCGCGGACCGGACCGAGCTCGCCGGCGTCCGGTCCGTGGAGGTCGACTTCGACCAGGTCGCCGACACGGTCACCACCCGGCTCGAGGTCGAGCAGGTACGGCGCTGCCTCGACAACCTGACCGATCTGCAGCGCGAGTCGATCGCCCTGGCCTACTACGAGGGCTACAGCTACCCCGAGGTCGCCCAGCGTCTCGACGCGAAGTTGCCTACCATCAAGGCGAGAATGCGGGACGGCCTGATCCGGCTGCGCGACTGCCTCGGAACCACGAAGGGGGTCACGCCATGAGCGAACCCGACGTGCACACCCTCACCGGCCCCTACGTCCTCGACGCGTTGCCCGACGACGAGCGCGCCCGCTTCGAGGACCACCTCGCCGAGTGCGCCTACTGCACCACCGAGGTCTTCGAGCTGCGCGAGGCAGCCGTCAAACTCGCCACCCAGGTCGCGACGCCACCACCCCCCACCTTGAAGGTCGGCGTGATGTCTGCGATCGACGAGATCCGCCAGCTGCCGCCACTCGTGCCCGGCGCAACCGACGAGCTCGCCCGCCGCCGGGTCAGCCGTCGATCCGTGCTCGCGCTCGCGGCCGCCGCGCTGGCCGTGGCCGCGACCGGTGGGATCGCGATCGACCAGTACCGCGACAAGCAGGAGGTCATCCAGGCCAACGACCGCGTGGCCGAGGTACTCGCCGAACCCGATGCCCGCACGCTGCACAGCCCGGTCACCGGCGGCGGTCAGGCGACCATCGTCGCGTCCGAGCAGGCCGATGCCGCGGTCGTCGTACTGCGGGATCTTCCGCAACTCCCCGCCGACCGGACCTGGCAGCTGTGGCTGATCGACCCGAACCGGACCGCGCACTCCGTCGGTCTCGCGTCCGGCGATCTCACCACAGTCGTCGACGGCGCCTCCGGCAAGGCAGCCTTCGGCCTCACCGTCGAACCCGACGGCGGCTCCCCCGCACCGACCCTTCCCGCCGCAGCCCTGATCCCGATGGCCTAATTGACGCTGGTGTTGACTTTTCGTCGGATCCGTCGAATCCTGGACAGGACGAGAGGATTCCGATGAGTCATGTGCGGGTCGGGCTGGTCGTGCCCAGTTCGAATGTCACCGTCGAGACCGAGCTGCCGGCGCTGCTGGGCCGGCACCCGGCGGCGACGTTCTCCTTCCACAGCAGCCGGATGCGGATGGCCAAGGTGTCACCCGCGCAGCTCGCCGCGATGAACGCGCAGCGGGAGCGGTGCGTGCTGGAGCTCGGCGACGCGGATCCCGACGTGCTGCTGTACGCGTGCCTGGTCGCGCTGATGTCCGCCGGCCCCGGTGAGCATCAGCGCGTCGAAGGACTCATCGCGGAGCAGCTCGCCACCGGCGGATCCGAGACCAAGGTCAGGTCGAGTGCCGGGGCGCTGGTGGAGGCACTGCGGGCTGTCCCGGCGCGGCGGATCGCGCTGGTCACGCCGTACCTGAAGCCGCTCGCCGAGCAGGTGGTCGGCTACCTCGAGGCCGAGGGTTTCGAGGTGGTGGACTGGCGGGCGCTGGAGGTCGAGGACAACCGTGCGGTCGGCTGCATCCCGGGTGACCAGGTGATGGCGGCCGCCCGCTCGTTGGAGCTGAGCCGGGCCGACGCGCTGGTCATCTCGGCCTGCGTGCAGATGCCGTCGTTGCCGCTGGTCGACTCGGCTGAGCAGGAGTTCGGGCTTCCGGTGCTCTCGGCCGCGACGGCCGGCGCCTACAGCATCCTCAGGGCCGCCGGACTGCCACTCGACATCCCCGGAGCAGGCGCACTGCTTCGCCGCGAAGGAGGACTTTCCCGATGAACGAGCTCGCCGGACGGCACCTGGCTCGCGGCGTCGACCACGCCGCCTTCCCCACCTTCGACCCGGTCGGGACGGTCCGCTTCTACCGCGACGTCCTCGGCTTCCCGGTCGTGCACTCGATCTGCGCGGCCGGCTGGGGCCCGGACGACCACCCGGACTTCATCCACTTCTTCTTCGACGTCGGCAACGACGACCGGATCGCGTTCTTCTACTACTTCGGGCACCCGCGGCCGGCGCCGGCCGGCAAGGGCGACGTGTACGCGCGGTTCGACGACAGCACGCCGGAGTGGTTCGTCCGGTCGCGGCACCTGGCGATCCATGTCGACTCAGAGGACGCCCTGCTGGAGTACCGTCGCCGGCTCGACGAGAGCGAGTGGCCGGTCGAGATGCAGATCCAGCACGAGACGATCGAGTCGATCTACACCCACGACCCGAACGGCTACATGGTCGAGGTCACCCGCGCGCTGCGACCGGTCACGCCCCAGGAGGACTTGGACGCCAACCTCACCATCGACGCGCTGGTGGACATCGCGCAGCGCGAGGGGCACACGATGGACGACCTGCTGACCCGCAAGGCCGAGCTGATCGTGGAACGCGCCCCCTCCTGGGAGGTGCCGGTATGAGCCGGCTGTTCGTCCTCGACGTACCGGAGAACACGTCCGTCGCCAAGGTCGCGGCGCAGTCCGACGGCGTCCAGGTGGACAAGCTCGGCCCGTACTTCGTCATCGAGTACGACGGCCCGATCGTCATCGACCGCCGGGCCACCGGCTGCCGGCACGCCGTCTGGTACAGCTGTGTCGCCGGGCTGGCCGGCGGCCGGATCGTCCAGTGGGACAAGGACGCGCTGCGAGTGGATCCGCGATGACGGCAACCCGGCTCGGCTCCGGCCGCTACGCGACCACCATCGACGCGCCGACGGGCGTCGCGACGAGCGTGCACGAGCTCGGCACCAGCGACGGCGCCAAGGTCACCGGCGTCCTGCGGATACCGCGCGGCGCGACCGCGGTCGTCACGATCATGCACCCCCGCCAGGACGTCACCCATCACCCGCTGGTCCCTTACCTGCTGACGATCGGGTACGGCGTCTGGACCCAAGGCACCCGCTCCCCGAACAACGACCTCAACCTGCTGCACGAACAGGCCATCATCGACTTCGCCGCCGGTCACGCCTTCCTGCGTGAGCAAGGCCTCGACGTCTACTCGCTGGGCCACTCCGGCGGCGGCACCCTGGCCGCCTTCTACTGCCAGCAGGCATCCCTGGCTCCTGAAGAACGCCTGCCCACGACGCCCTCCGGCCGACCGGTCCCCTTGGCCGACACCGCGATGCCGCTGCCGGACGGCTGCATCTTCCTGGCCCCACATCCCGGCCAAGGGGCCCTCCTGCAACGACTCATCGACCCGTCCGTGGCCGACGAGTCCGACCCGCTCTCGGTGGACCCGGAGCTCGACCCGTTCAACCCCGCCAACGGATTCCGCCCGGCGCCGGAGTCGAGCAGGTACGACGACGAGTTCATCACCCGCTACCGCGCCGCCCAGGAGGAGCGCGTACGACGTCTCGACGCCAAAGCTCGTGCCTACGTGTCGGATGCCCAGCAGGCCAAGCGCACCTTCGAGTCCGGCGGTGACGCGGCCGATCGCCGCCGAGCACTCGCACCCCGTGTGCTGACCGTCTTCCGTACGGATGCCGACCTGCGCAACGTCGACCTCTCGCTGGATCCGAACGATCGTCCCTACGGTTCCTTGTTCGGCCGCAGACCCGATCTGACCAACTACGGCCTCGTCGGTTTCGCTCGCCTGTCGACGGCCGAGGCCTGGCTGTCCACGTGGTCCGCCCTGTCCACCAACGCCACGTTGCTCGACTGCGCGCCGGGCGTCACCGTGCCAACGCTGCTCCTGGAGTTCACCGGCGACCAGGCGTCGTACCCGATCGACATCACGGCGATGAGCAGTGCGCTGGGCGCCTCAGACCTGACCGTGCAGTCCGTGCCCGGCACCCACTTCGGCGGGCCGATCACGAAGGGCGCGCCCACCGGCACTTCCCTGGCCGCAGCCACGATCGAGAGCTGGCTCCGCGATCACCGCTGATCGGTGCTCAGGATCTTCTCGAGGTGCTGGACGTCCTGCTTGAGGCGTTCGATCGCCCGGGTCCGCGGGTCCACTCCGGGGTCGGCGTCATCGGAGGAGAGCACCGACGCGACGGCGAGGTCGGCGATGGTAGTGGCGACCCGGGAGTTCTCCTCCGGCGTGCCGGGATGGTGCCACCAGGCGACCCAGTTGCACTGGCCGATGACGGCCAGGGCGGCGATCCGGGGATCGACCGGCCGGAACTCCCCGGAGGCGACCCCGGCCTCGATCACCGCGACGATCTCGTTGAGGACGTCGCGGCGGCTCTTGTTGTACGGCCCGACGAGCTCCTCGGGCAGGTCCGCCTCGGAGCGGATCAGCAGCTGGAACTTGGCCGGCTCACTCGCCTGCTGCAGCGCGATGGCGTGCGCGATCTCGCGCAGCTTCTGCGCCGCGCCGAGCCCGCTCTGCCGGCGGATGGCCCGCAGTGCGCGGGCCGGTCCCTCGGCGAGCTCGCTGACCAGCTTGGCCAGGATCTCGTCCTTGTTCTTGACGTAGTGGTAGAGCGCCGGGCGGGTCAGCCCGGTCGCGTCCGCGATGTCCTTCAGGCTCGTCCCGGAGAAGCCGCGCTCGGCGAACAGCCTGGTCGCCTCGGCGATGATCTGGCTCTCGACCAGATCGCGACGAGTGCTGCTCCGGCCACGTTCCTCGGCGTTGCCTAACGTCATGGGCAGACTCTAACCGGCAGCGCCCGCGCGCACGGCCGCGGCGACGCGGCTGCGGAGCGCCGCCTTGTCGATCTTGCCGACGTTCGTCCGCGGCAGGTCGTCCACCTGCTCGATCCGCTCGGGCCACTTGAACTTCGCGACCCCGAGCGCGGCGAGGTGCCGCTGGACCGCCGGCAGGTCGACGTCCGGGCCGGCCACGACGTACGCGCAAGACCGCTCGCCCAGCCGGGCATCGGGCATCGCCACCACGGCCGCCTGCCGGATGCCGGCGTGCCGGAGCAGCAGGAGCTCGACCTCCTCGGCGTTGATCTTCTCGCCGCCGCGGTTGATCACGTCCTTGATCCGGCCCTCGATCAGCAGCTGCGGAACGCCGTCGTACGTCTGCCACCGGGCCAGGTCGCCGGTGCGGTAGAACCCGTCCGATGTGAACGCGAGGGCGTTCCGCTCGGCGGCTGCGTAGTACCCGGGGATCGTGTACGGCCCGCGACAGCACAGCTCGCCGATCTCGCCGTACGGCGTCTCGGTCTCGGTGCCCGGGAGCAGGATGCGGACCTCGTCGTACTCGCTCAGTGGGGTGCCGACCGTCCAGAGCCGTGCCTCCCGCGGATCGTCCAGCCGGCTCATCACGAACAAGCCCTCGCCCATGCCGAACAGCTGTCCCGACCAGATCCCGCGCCGCTCGAGCTCGTCGAACAGGGCCTCGGGGACCTTCGTCCCGGACAGCACCACCTGGCGCAGGGCCGGCAGCTGATCGAGGAACCCGGGCTGGCAGAGCGCACCGAAGTGACCGTGGCCGATCAGCGCGGAATCGACGCCCGCCCGGTGCAGCAAGGCCGCCGACGCGGCGGCGTCCGGGGTGCCGAGGACAAGGGTGGCGCCGCAGCTGTGCGCGGCATGGACCGCGCAGGCGATGCCGGCGTTGTGGACGACCGGGATCAGATGACCGACGTTCGTCTCCGTGGTCCAGCCCAGGCGACGCGCGTACGACGCTGCGTTGTACCAGTACTCCGCGTGCCGGCGAGGGATCAGCTTGGGCACTCCCGTCGTACCGCCGGACAGTTGCAGGGCGGCCAGGTCCTCCGGCCCGACGCTGCGTTGAGCCTCGTCGATGCGGGTGCGAATCGTCTCCGCACTCAGCGCGGCGCCAGGTGTGGGCTCGTCCGCGCCGATGGTGATCAGGTGGCGAAGGGTCGGATGGCCGGCGGCGATCTCTCGGGCGAAGGCGACCAGGTCGAACGGCAAGCCGGCCTCGACCAAGTGTGCCGCAGCCGAGCACTGCCGGCTGATCTCGCCGATCTCATGGGCTCGATGGGCGGCGAGCGCTGCCACCGGCACCAGTCCCGCTTTGAGGCACGCGTACCAGGCAACGACGGTCTCGAGCCGGTTGGTGACCTGAAAGATCACCCGGTCCCCGGGCCGCAGACCGAGCTCGAGCAGGCCCGCGCCGAACCGATCGGTGCGCTCGTCCAGCTCGGCGTACGTCAGGCTCCCCTGCTCGGCGACGACAGCGACCGCGTCCGGGTACCGCTGCGCGACGGCGGTGAACTCCCGGGCGATCGTGCGCGAACCCCACAGCCCAGCCGCGCGGTAGCGCTCGGCCAGCTCGGCCCGGAACGGCGGCACCAGCTCGTCGGTGATCATGCGGCGCCGCCCAGGTCGACGAGGTCGACGCGCTCGGTGACGAGGGCGCCGACGGCGAGCTCGATCGCGGCCGGATCGAGGCGCGCCACCACCAGCGTGCCCACCTCACGCCGGATCCGTTCCGCTACGTCGAACATCGTCAGCACCGATCCAGTATCTGCTGCAGCGCTCACCAGCACGCCGGAGATCGCCTCATCGGACGCAAGCTCCTTCACGAGGGTGTCCGCTCCCGATCCCCACGGATCGTCCACCGTCACGTGCACAGGTCGCAGCCCGGGGATCTCCGAGCCACGCACGCGACGCGATCCGAAGGCCGCGCCGAGCGGTTGCCGCAACACCCACTCGGTGAGGTTGCCCTCGTCGACCTGCGAGACGTCGCAGTGCGCGTACTGCGCAAGCGCCGTGCGTACGATGTCACCCGCCGACCCGGCGAACCGGTCCACAGACACCTTGCCGGCCCGCGTCATGTACGAGACGAGCAACTGCTCCACCGGCAGATCCAGCCGGGTCGGGAACGAGTCCCACCAGCTCATACTGCGCGTCGCCGTCTCCTGGAGATGCTCGACGGCCGGCCGCCGTACCTGCTCGTACTGGACGAGCGCCGCCTCGAGATCGTCCGCGTCGGCAAGCGCCGCGGCGAGTGCGATACCGCCTTCCATCGCGAGCTTGGTGCCGGACCCGATCGAGTAGTGCGCGGTGTGTGCCGCGTCGCCCAGCAGTACGACGTTGCCGTCATGCCAGCGATCGCAGCTGACGGTACGGAACCGCAGCCAGCGCGTGCGGTTCCCGATTAACCTGTGGCCGTGCAGGTGTTCGGCGAAGGCGTCACCAAGACAGTCGAGCGAGTCCGTGTCACTCTCGTCGAGCGGCAGCCGCTCGGTCGTCGCGTCGAAGCCGGCCCGGCGCCACGTCTCCTCGTCGGTCTCGATCAGGAACGTGCTCCGATCGCTCGCATAGGGATAGGCATGCGCGACGAAGGTGCCGTACTCGGTCCGCACCGGCGCGAACACCGCCCTCGGCAGCGCCACGTCCGTCCCTGCCCACAAATACAGCCCTTTGTGTACGTCGACCCGCGCGCCGAACACCTCCGCCCGCGCCTCTCGCGTGCCACTGCTGACACCGTCGGCGGCGATGATGAGGCCGGCGTCGAGCTCGTCCGCGGTGACGCGTGCGTTGTAGCGGAACTCGACGCCGGCCTCGGCCGCGTGCGCGCGCAGCACGTCCAGCAACGTCGAGCGGCCGATCGCGATCAGGTTGTCGAGCGCCAGGCTCACCTGCCGACCGCCGACCGCCATCGACATCTCGTGCGACCAGGCGTTGGCGACGATCGCCGCGAACGTCTCCGGGTCCGCGGCGTCGAGGTTCCGCTGCGTCCGGGTGGCCAGACCGACGCCGAACCCGAAGGTGCTCGTAGGCTCCGACTGCTCGAAGACGCGGACCCGGGTGTGCGGATGGCGGAGCTTGAGGAGCCGGGCGACGTACAGACCGCCCGGTCCCCCACCCAGCACATCCACGGACCGAAGCCTCACTGCGGCCCGCCTGCAAGCGCGAAGCGGCCGACGTCCGACACGTGATCTGCGTGATCCTTCGGCACAACCGCGGAGTACACCGCCGTCCAGCACCCTGGGCAGCACAGTTGCCGGAACACGACCTCGTCGTCCACGTACGTCGACGGCTCGGAGGTGATCTGCGGCCCCGCCTCGGTCGACGGGCCCTCGAAGAGCGCGAGCTGGAGCTGCGTTTCGGTCGACAGGTCCGCGAGCTGATGGCCGCAATGCGCACAGCCAACCTGGTTGCCTGCGACAACGAGGTTGTCGTCGAGCCGCCGTGCGTTCGCCACATCCACCCGCGGTGCATCGGCTGCCTGCGACGCACCTGCGCGTTGCCGTCGCTGATCTCGCAGCCGCTCACGCAGTACGGCGGTCTCGTCATCGTCGACCACACCGTCTTGCAGGACGACGCCGTACACGTCGACGGCGGCTGCAGGTGACACCTTCTGCTCCCGTACGTCGCCCGCTACGGCAGCCGGATCTCGACGCAGCGGATCGCCGTACCCGCCACCGCCCTGCCAGCTCAGGTACAGCACCTCACCGGGAGCCAAGTAGGACTGTGCGTAGCAGTCGCCGAGCTCGACACCGGCACCCAACTCGTCCAGCGACTGCGGCACCTTGCCTTGCCCGAGCAGCGCGTGTACGTCGATGCCCCGGGCAACCGCATCGAGCCCGGTGTTGCCGGGATAGCCACCGGCGAGCCCGTTGTTCTGCGAGACCGCCTTGCCGGCCGAGGCCAGGACGAGCCCGGCAGGATTGTTCGAGCCGTACAACGTCACCGCGACCGACGCGCTCACGCCACCGCGCTGCCGCCCCGGACCGCCTGAGTCGGGCTCCTCGCGCCGCCACAGCGTGAGCAGCGGGTAGAGAAACTCCGTCATCTCCACGTCCGGGATGCGACCCATCGGAATGCAGAACAGCCCACCGGTGTCCATGCCGTCCGTCTGTGGCCGGGCGCCGAAGCCACCGGCCATCGGTTCCATCATCACGTTGAGGAACGGCATCGGGACCTCGCCCCGTTCGTCGAGGCCGGCCACGACCGCGGTGTCCCAGGTGCCACAGCACGCGGCCTGGACGCTCTTGCCCAGATCCACCGACTGGTCGAGCAGCTGCGACAGACATTCCGCGACCAAGGTGCCGGTGAGCCAGGCCGGGCCGATCGGGCCGCGGCTGACGGCTGCCGGGAAGGTCGCGTTGTTGATCGTGCCCTCCTCCGCCACCAGGTCGAAGCAGCGCATCAGTCCACCCGCAGACCAGGGAATGTCGTGCGCCAGGATCGGCAGCAGGGCGAGCATCACGCCGCCGCGCATCCCGGCGAAGGTGCAGTTGATGACGCCGCTCTGCGGGTCGGTGCCGTGGAAGTCGAAGGACAGGTGGTCGCCGGCCTTGGTCATCGCGACGGTGATCTTGTGCACGCCACGGTCGCCCTCGTGCGACTGGTCCTGGTAGCCGGTCGCCCGCCAGGTACCGTCCGGCAGGGCGGTCAGCTTGCGCCGGAGCCGGCTCTCGGCGTCCGACATCATCCGCTTCATCACCGCCTTGACCGTGTCGGCGCCGTACTGGTCGATGACTTCGGTGAGGCGCTTGCGGCCGACGGAGTTCGAGCCGATCTTGGCGCGCAGGTCGAGGTTGACCAGCATCGGCACCCGCGACCGCCGTACCCACGCGTCGGCCACGTCGTCCTGGAGCTCGAAATCGCGCACCACCTTGATCGGCGGAGTGGGCAACGCCTCGGCGAACACGTCCTGTGCCGCCGGGGAGAACGAGCCCAGCCCGACACCGCCCAGGTCCGGCTCGTGGCAGATCGCGCTGGTCCAGGCGAACAGCTTGCCCTCGTGGAAGACCGGCTGGAAGACGATCACGTCGCTCTGGTGCAGCCCGCCGCCGACCCACGGGTCGTTGCAGAGGAACATGTCGCCTTCGCGGATGCCGGGGTTGCCGGCCCGGTGCTGCAGCGTCCAGTAGATCGCCAGATCGACCGCGCCGACCAGCATCGTGTTGTAGAGACCGACCTGCACCTCCTGGCCGACCTCGTCGCAGATCGCGAAGTCGAAGTCGTTCGCGTCGGTGACGATCGGGGAGCCGGACATCCGCTTCAGCGCCTCGCCCATCTCCTCGGTCACCGACCAGAGCCGGTGCCGGATCACCTCGTAGGTCAGCGGGTCGAGGCCGTCGATCTGCTCCTGCGTGACCGTGTGCACCGGGAGCGACGCCGGCAGCCCGGCGGCGAGTACGGCGGGGTCGACGGGACGGCTGGAGAAGTGCTCCGAGCCGGGGATCTGCATCGCCATGGTCAGGGCCTCCGCTGGGTGTCGATCGTCAGGTTGCCGAGGTTGTCGACCACACCGGTCATCTCCGGCGGTACGACGACAGTCGTAGTGGGCACTTCGATCACGGCGGGACCGGTGATCACGTGGCCGGCCTTCAGCGCGCGATAGTCGTAGATCGGCGTCTCGACGTACCCGACCCGGGCGTCCAGACAGACCTTCCGGGTGGAGCGCAGGGCCGCGGACGGATCCGGCCCGGCGGCATCGGCGAGCTTCGGCAACGTGGGCGAGAACGGCAGCACGCCGGTCCCGCGGACGCGGAAGGTGATCGCCTGGATCCCGGCCGCGCTGAAGCCGGTGCCCTCGCCGTACAACTCGGCGTACCGCTTCTCGAAGGCCGCGACCGTGTCGGCCACCGTGGTCGCGTCGAGCACTCCGTTCGGAACCTCGACCGAGACCTCGGCCAGCTGTGCGGTGTAGCGCAGGTCCAGCGACCGGACGCACTCGATCCGCTCGAAGCTCAGGCCTTGACGGTCCAGTGCGGACCGGACCTGCTCCTCGAGTAAGGCGAAGTTCTCCTGCGCCCGCACCGGATCGAACGGCATCGGACCGGGATCGGACAGCTCAGCGGCCAGCACGACGTCCGAGGACGCCAGACCGTAGGCAGAGAACGCCGACGCGACCGGACCGAGCGGTACGACGACCTCACGGACACCGACCTCGGCGGCGTACGACGCACAGTACGCCGGACCCGCGCCGCCGAACGCGTAGAGCACGAACGACCGCGGATCGTGGCCGGCCTCGACCACCGTCTTGCGCAGCAGGTCACCGGTCTGGGCGTTCTGGATCGCCCAGATCGCGGCCGCGGCATCCTCGACGCTGAGGCCCAGCGGACCGGCGATCCGGTCCCGGATCGCCCGCTGGGCCGCCTCCACGTTGAGCGCCTTGCGGCCACCGAGCAGCCCGGACTCCGGGAGGATGCCGAGCACCAGGTTGGCGTCGGTGTTGGTGGGTTCGGTGCCGCCGGTGTCGTAGCAGGCCGGGCCTGGGACGGACTGCGCACTGCGCGGTCCGACCTGGAGGTTGCCTCCGGCATCGATCCACGCGATCGCGCCGCCGCCGGAGCCGATCGCATGCACCTCGAGCGTCGGCACGTTGACCGGGTGGTGGTTGATGATCGTGGTGCTGGCCCGGACCGGTTCGCCGTCCACGATCAGGCCGACGAGGAACGTCGTACCGCCGACGTCCGTGGTGATGATGTTGCGGTGGGACAGTTGCCGGCCGAGGGAGACGGCGCCGACGACGCCACCGGTGAGCACCGAGCCGACCGTGCTGATCGCCGCGGAGGGTGCCGCACTCGCGGCGATCGCGCCACCGTTGCTCTGCATCACCAGCAGCGGGCCGGCCAGCCCCTGCGCGCGGAGCCGGCCTTCGAGCACGCCCAGGTAGTCGCGCAGACCAGGCCCGATCTGCGAGCTCATGATCGTCGTCGCGTTCCGGGCGAACTCACGGATCCGCGGACTGACCTCCGAGGACAGCGCGACGAACACGTCCGGATCGGCCTCGTGGATCAGCTCCCGGATCCGCCGCTCGTGCACGGGGTTCTTGAACGACCACAGCAGCGACACCGCGATCGAGCGGATCCCTTCGGCGAGCAGACCGGCCACCGCGGTCCGCACCGAGTCCTCGTCGAGCGGTACCACGACCTGGCCGTCCCGGTCGATCCGCTCGACCACCTCCAGCGCGTGCCGCTTGGGGATCAGGCCGTGGTTCTTCCCTTGGCCGAGCACGTTCTGCAGCTCGTCCGGCGACGAACCGAGGTACCGGCCCTCGACGTTCATGATGAAGATCGAGTCGCGGTGCCCGACCGTGGTCAGGAAGCCGACCGGCGGCACGTTGCCCGTCACCAGCGCGTTCAGTGACGAGGTGGTGCCGTGCGCGATGTGGTGCGTGCCGGCGAGCATCCGCCCGACCGGCTCGCCGAGCTGCTCGGCCAGGCCGGCGAGCGCGTCCATCACGCCCTGGGAGTAGTCCGCGGGCGTCGACGGCGCCTTCGCCGCGACGATCGTGCCCGCGTCGTCGTCCAGCACCGCGTCGGTGAACGTCCCGCCGACGTCCACTCCGATGACATAAGCCATGGCGTCCTCGCTTCCTGTGAGGACACCAAACTAGACAGCTGCTTACGCAGGCGTCAATACTTCGACACTCTTGTCAGATACTGGACAGCAGGCGGACTGGGTTCCGGCCAAGCGCGGTCCTGAGCCAAGGTCTTGACATGTTTGCGCAACTTGCCGCAAAGTTGCGGAAACCTTGGAGACCACCCGGGAGCCGATCCGTGAACCCAACCCTGACCGACGTCGCGCAGCGTGCCGGCGTCTCGTTGTCGACCGCGTCCCGGGCGTTCAGCGACCCGGACCGGATCGGCCGGGACACCCTGCGCCGGATCATCACCGCCGCGGAGGAGATCGGGTACGTCGCCTCGGCCGGCCGCCGGTCGCGGTCCGCGAGCCTGCCGACCCGCTCGGCCACGGTCGCGGTGATCGTGCCGGACATCGGCAACCCGGTGTTCGCCGGTTTCGTGAAGGCGGCCCAGGCGCACGGGTGGAACCGGCGGCAGACGATCGTGCTGACCGACACCGACGGCAGCCCGGACCGGGAGCGGGAGATCCTCGGCGAGCTGCACGAGCGGGTCGACGGGTTCATCGTCTGCTCGCCCCGCCTGCCCGCCCACGACATCGTCGAGCTGTGCGGTGACACGCCGCTCGTCCTGGTCAACCGCACCTCGGACGAGACCAACAGCGTGGTCCCGGACGCGGCCGACGGCCTGCGGCAGGCGCTCGAGTACCTGCGCGTGCTCGGCCATGACCACGTCGCCTATGCACAGGGCTCGCCGCTGTCCTGGTCGAACCAGAACCGGGTCGGCGCGCTCCAGCACCTCGCGGACGAGGCTGACATCGAGCTCGAACTGATCGGCTGGCAGGCGGAGACGGTGGCCGGCGGCCAAGCCGCGGCGGCGAGCGTCGTCGCCTCCGGTGCCACCGCCGTGATCGCACACAACGACCTGATGGCACTCGGCATCATCACCGGCGCCGCGAACCTCGGCGTCGAGGTGCCCGGCGACCTCAGCGTGATCGGCATCGACGACACCCCGCTCGCGGAGGTCGGCCGGCCGACGTTGACCAGCATCCAGGTCCCGATGTCGCGCGCCGGCGTGATGAGCGTCGACATGCTCCACCAGCAGCTCAGCGCAGAGCCGACCCAGGCGCCGTCGGTTCCGCGCACGGTCACGCTCCCGACGCAACTCGTCGTACGGCAGAGCACCGGGCCGGTCTCCGGCTGGACACCGGCGCGCGGACGGAGCAACGCATGAGAGTCGTCGTCACCGACCCCAACCTGCTCCCCCTGCGCGCCGACCTCGAGGCCCTGCTGCCACCCGGCACCGAAACCGTCTGGGCCACCCCGGACACGGTCCTCGACGCGCTCCCCGACGCCGATGTCTTCGTCGGACCGGCGTTCAGCAAGGAGATGGCCGACGCAGCGCCCGGCCTCCGGCTCGTGCAGGTCGCCGGCGCCGGCACCGACCGCGTCGACCGGCAAGCCATCGACGGCAGGACGCTCGCGAACACCTACCACCACGAGGACGCGATCGCCGAGTACATCGTCTGGGCGACGATCGCGCTCCGCCGCGGCCTCCCCCAAGCCGACGCGGCACTCCGCGAAGGACGCTGGCTCTCCCCGGTGTACGACGCCACGCTGCCCCAACCGCACACGCTGGCCAGCGCCTCGATCGGCTTCGTCGGCCTCGGCCACATCGGCCGCGCCGCCTGGCGAGTGCTGCAAGCCTTCGGTGCCCAAGGCCAAGCGGTCACCGGGTCCGGCCGAGCCGACGCCGAGGGCCTCAACTGGGCCGGCGACACCGCGCAACTCCCGCGTCTGCTGGACGAGTCCGACGTACTTGTCGTCTCCGCACCGTTGACCGACGCCACCCGCGGCCTCATCGGCGCTGCCGAACTCAAACGGCTCGGGCGCGACGGCGTCCTCGTGAACGTTGCCCGCGGACCGCTCGTCCAGGAGCAGGCCCTGTACGACGCCTTGCGCGACCGGACCATCCGCGGCGCCGCCCTGGACGTCTGGTACTCGTACCCCGGCCCCGACGGCGTGGGTAAGCCTGCCGACGCGCCGTTCGGCGAGCTCGACAACGTCCTGCTGACTCCGCACGTGTCCGGGATCACCCGGCAGACCTTCCTCGGCCGCGTCCAGGACATCGCGGCCAACATCACAGCTCTTGCCGAAGGCAACGAGCTGCGCAACGTCGTCCGACTCTGAAAGCACTCCTCATGACCGATCGCATCGTCGCCGCCGAGGTCATCGTCACCAGCCCCGGCCGCAACTACGTCACGCTCAAGCTCCGGACCGCCGACGGCCTCGTCGGGTACGGAGACGCCACCGTCAACGGCCGCGAGCTCGCCGTCGCGTCGTACCTGCGCGACCACGTGAACCCGCTGCTGGTCGGGATCGATCCGGCGCGGATCGAGGACACCTGGCAGTTCCTGTACCGCGGGGCGTACTGGCGCCGCGGCCCGATCACGATGGCCGCCATCAGCGCCGTCGACCTCGCCCTGTGGGACATCAAGGGCAAGACCGCCGGCCTGCCGGTGTACCAGCTGCTCGGCGGCGCCGTCCGCGACCGCGTGCTCGCCTACACCCACGCCTCGGCTTGGGAGCTTCCCGCCTTGCTCGACGCCGTCGACGCCCGGCGCGAGGAGGGATTCCGCGCCGTCCGAGCGCAGTCCGGCGTACCAGGACTGGAGACCGTGTACGGCGTGCATCGCGACGCCCACGGCTATGAGCCCGCGACCCGCGGCGCCGCTCCGGTCGTGGAGTCGTGGAACACCGACGCTTACCTGCGGCACGCGCCGTCCGTGCTGACCGCAGTCCGCGAGCACGTCGGCTCGGACCTGGCCTTGCTGCACGACGCGCACCACCGGCTCACCCCGCAGCAGGCGGCACGACTCGGAAAGGAGCTCGAGCCGGCGGACCTGTTCTGGCTCGAGGACGTCACACCGGCGGAGAACCAGGAGGCCCTGCGTCTCGTCCGTCAGCACACGACGACACCGCTGGCGATCGGTGAGGTGTTCAACACCATCTACGACTGCAAGGACCTGATCACCGAGCAGTTGATCGACTTCATCCGCGTCGCGGTCGCCCACGCAGGCGGAATCAGCCACCTGCGCAAGATCTTCGCGCTGGCCGACGTCTACCAGGTCCGGGCCGCGCCGCACGGGCCCTCGGATGTCTCGCCGGTGTCCTTCGGGGCCAGCGTCCACCTCGGACTGTCGACGCACAACTTCGGCATCCAGGAGTACATGGGCTACGACCCGCTGGCACACGAGGTGTTCCCGCACTCGTGGTCGTTCGCCGACGGCTACCTGCACCCGGGTGAAGCGCCGGGTCTCGGTGTCGAGGTCGACGAAGCACTGGCCGCGAAGTTCCCGTACGAGCCCGCCTACCTGCCCGTCGCGCGCACCCTCGACGGCGCGATGACCGACTGGTGATCGATTTGTCTCCGACTCTGAGCCGCGGGTCCGTCCCCCGGCAGCTGCTCACCCACGACCACCGGCCGTCCACCGCAGGCATCGTCCACCTCGGGCTCGGCAACTTCCACCGCGCGCACCAGGCGGTCTACACCGCGCAAGCCGGCGACTGGGGCATCCTCGGCGTCGCCAGCCGCTCGGCCACCGTCGCCGATGCGCTCAACGCCCAGGACGGCCTGTACTCCGTGCTGGAGTTGTCGCCCGCGGGTTCCGCGATCAGCGTGCCCGGCGTGCACACCGGCGCGATCGTCGCTGCTCACGACCCCGCTGCCGTGGTCGCCGCGATCGCGGCCGAGGACACCCGGATCGTGTCGGTGACCGTGACCGAACACGGCTACTGCATGGACCCGAGCACCCATCGGCTCGCCCTCGACCACCCCGGCATCGTTGCCGACCTCAACAGTCCCGCACCCGTGACCGTCATCGGGCAGCTCGCCCGTGCGCTCGAACTCCGAGCCGCCACGCACGGCCGCCCGATCACCGTCCTCAACTGCGACAACATGCAGTCGAACGGCGCCCAGACCCGCCGCCTGATCCTCGAGTTCCTGCAGGCCGCGAACAGCAACGCCGAGGACTGGGTCGCCGCCAACGTGACCTTCCCGAACTCGATGGTCGACCGGATCGTTCCCGCGACCACGGACGCCTACCGCGCTTCGGCGTACCGGCTGCTCGGCGTGCAGGACCCCATCACGGTTCCGGCCGAGCCGTTCACGATGTGGGTGATGGAGGATCGGTTCGCCGCCGGGCGGCCGGCGTGGGAGCGGGCCGGCGCGGTGTTCTCCGACGACGTCGAGGCGTACGAGCTGATCAAGCTGCGGCTGCTCAACGGCACCCACTCGCTGATCGCGTACCTCGGCGCTCTCGACGGCCGCGCGACCATCCCCGAGGCGCGCGCCCAGGACTTCATCGAGTCGGCGGCCCGCGCCGTACTCGAGGACGAGTATCTGCCGAGCATCGAGTTGCCGGACGGCTTCGACGTCGAGGCGTACGTCGACTCGCTGTTCCAGAGGTGGTCGAACGACGCCCTCGGCCACCGCACGCAGCAGGTCGGCACCGACGGATCCGTCAAGCTCCCGCAACGCATACCCGCGCCCGCCCTGCGACTCCTTGCCAAGGGCATCATGCCCGAACACCTGGCGCTGACCATCGCCGCTTGGCTGTGCTGCGTCGCGCCACCGAACGGCTTCGACCCAGGACCGCACGCGCGCGCCATGGTCGACCCCGCCCGCGACCACCTCGTCGCCGGCAGTCCAGAGACCCTCGCCCAGGAAGCCACCACGCGCTTCTTCCCCGCTGAGCTTGCTCAGAGCAACCAATTCGTCCGGCGCATCGCCGAGTACGTCGCCGTCATCCGCACCGACGGCGTCCGAGCCGCGGCCCGCGAGGCCGCACGCTCCCGCACCCCTCACCAGCCGCAGGCATCGCCCGCGGCCTGACGTCCCCAGAGGATCCGCCATGGAAGCAACCTCGACAACAACGGTCACCAAGGAACCACCCCGCCAAGAGGTCCGCCGGGCCGCGCTCGCCGGCCTGATCGGCACCGCCCTCGAGCAGTACGACTTCGTCATCTACGGCACCGCCTCGGCGCTCGTGTTCAGCAGCCTGTTCTTCCCGAACGTCTCCGCGACCGCCGGTCTGCTGGCCAGCTTCAGCGCCTACGCAGTCGGCTTCTGCGCCCGCCCGCTCGGCGGCTTCTTCTTCTCACGGTACGGCGATCGCCTCGGGCGCAAGTGGATCCTGGTGGCCACCTTGACCCTGATGGGCGTGTCGACGATGGCAATCGGCGTCCTGCCGACGTACGAGAGCGTCGGGGTCTGGGCGCCGATCCTGCTGGTGCTCAGCCGCTTCCTGCAGGGTTTCGGCGCGGGCGCCGAGCAGTCCGGTGGCGCGACCCTGCTGACCGAGACGGCAGCCGTCGGTCGCCGTGGCCGGCTGGCAGCGCTGATCATGACCGGCGCCGCCGCGGGTACGGCGCTCGGCGCCGGAGCGTGGGCACTCGTGCAGCTGCTGCCCGAGGAGCAACTGCTGGCGTGAGGCTGGCGGCTGGTCTTCCTGAGCAGCGCGTTCGTCACGGTGGCGGCGTACATTTTGCGGCGGAAGCTGAAGGAGACGCCGGTGTTCACCGAGATCAAGGCCGAGCGTGCAGCCGCCGCGGCGCCGGTGCGCGAGGTGTTCCGCAACGGCAAGAAGGCGGTCGCGCTGGTCACGCTGATGACGGTCGGGCTGAGTGTGCAGTCGTACACCTACCAGGTGTTCATGGCGTCGTACCTCAAGGGTGAGGTGAAGATCGACGCGCAGACCGTGCCCGAGATCCTGCTGGTCGGTGCGATCTTCGGCGGGCTCGGGGCGATCGTGCTCGGGTACCTGTCGGACCTGTTCGGCCGCCGGACCGTGTTCCTCGGGATCGCCGGACTGCTGCTGGTACTGCCGTTCCCGACGTTCCTTGCCCTGAGCACCGGAAATCTCACGCTCATCTACGGCGCGATGATCGTCGGGTTCATCTTCGCCTGCCAGGGCGGGGTCGCGGTCACGATGAGCTACTTCCCGGAGATGTTCGGCAGCCGGTACCGGTACGCCGGGGTCACGCTGGGCCGCGAGTTCGCCGCCGTCCTCGGCGGTGGTTTCGCACCGCTGATCGCGGTCGCGCTGCTCGGCGCCTTCGACTCGTGGGTGCCGGTCGCGATCTACATGACGGTGGCGATGGCGGTCACGTTCGCCGCCGGCCTGCTGGCGCCGGAGACCAGGGACCGGGACCTGCTCGCACCCGAGAACGCCACCGATCGCACACTGGCCCCAACCGCCGCCTGAGCAACCCGAAGTCAGAGGAGAGCCATGAAGGCCATCGTCATCCAGGGCAAGCTCGACCTCGTCGAGACCGAGCTGCCGACCCCGGAACCGCAGCCCGGGCAGGTGCGCCTCCGGATGGCGTACGGCGGGATCTGCGGCTCCGACCTGCACTACTACAACGAGGGCGCGAACGGCGAGTACGTCGTCCGCGAACCCCTCGTCCCCGGGCACGAGCTCTCCGGCACGGTCGACCTCGACCCGTCGGGTGAGCTCGCGCCCGGGACACCGGTCACCATCCACCCCGCCACGTTCGGCACGTCCGAGCCGGGGATCGAGGACCGTCCGCACCTGTGGCCGAACGGCGCCTACCTCGGCAGCGCGTCCACCTGGCCGCACACCCAGGGCGGGATGAGCGAGTTCCTGGTGGTGGGCAAGAGCATGCTCCGGGTCCTGCCCACCACCCTGCCGCTACGCCGCGCCGCCCTGGCCGAGCCGCTCGCTGTCGGCTTGCACGGCATCACCATCGCCGGCGGCGTCAAGGACAGGCGCGTGCTGGTCTCCGGCTCCGGCGCGATCGGCCTGCTGACCGCCGCGGCCGCACTGGCCCTCGGCGCCGCCGAAGTAGTCACGACCGACGTCCTCCCGGGTCCGCTGCAGCGCGCCCGCGACCTCGGCGTCCACGACACCATCCAGATCGGCACGCAGGACGTCCCGTCCGGACACTTCGACGTCGTACTGGAGTGCACGGGTATCCCGGTCGCCATCACTGGCGCGCTCGACGCCGCCCGGCGCGCCGGCATCGTCGTACTCGTGGGCATCCCGCTCAACGAGGCCCGTCCGGTGAACCTGTCGCCCCTGGTCTCCCGGGAGCTCCAGCTACGCGGCACCATGCGCTTCAACGACGAGATCGACCAGGCCGTCGACCTCCTCGACACCAACCCCCGCCTCGAGCAGGTCGTCACCCACGAGTTCCCCGCCCCCCAGGCCGTCGAAGCCTTCACCGTCGCCAAGAACTCCGACGCCTCCGGCAAGGTCCTCGTCTCCCTCTGGTGATCGCTCCGATGAGTTCTGTCGGTGGGCGCGGTCTATACAGGTGGAGGGAGGTGGCATGGACCTCGAGGACGAGTTCGCCGTACACCGGGCAGGCCTGGTCACACACTGCTACCGCATGCTCGGTTCGCTGCACGACGCCGAGGATGCGGTGCAGGAGACGTATCTGCGCGCCTGGCGCGGGCAGTCACGGTTCGAAGGGCGCTCGTCGGTGCAGACCTGGCTCTACCGGATCGCCACCAACGTGTGCCTCAACTCGCTGCAGCACAGCAGCCGTCGCGTCGTCCCATCCGCCATCGGCGCACCCAGCCACGACCCGGACAACCTGCAACCGGACGCCCTCGAGGTGACCTGGCTGGAGCCCTTCCCGGACCGGATACTCAATGCGGACCCGGCCGCCGTGGTCGGGAAGCGGCAAAGCCTCCGCTTGGCGATGGTCGCCGCTCTACAACACCTCGCACCGCGGCAACGCGCCGTACTCATCCTGCGCGAGGTGCTCAACTGGCCGGCGGCCGAGGTAGCGGTGATGCTGGAGACCACCACGGCGGCGGTCAACAGCGCACTGCAGCGGGCCCGGGCCGAACTGGCCAGGGTTCACCCGGCCGAAGACGAGCTCAGCGAACCGGACGAGCCGGTCCGACGGGCGCTGCTCGACGACTTCGCCGCCGCCTTCGAGCGCAAGGACCTGGTCGCGCTCGAAGGGCTGCTGACCGCGGACACCCGGTGGGAGATGCCGCCCGTTCCGTCCTGGTTCCGCGGGCGGACCGACGTACTGCGGCTGCTGGACGCGAAGCTCGATCCCGGCCGCGGGTTCCTCGTCGAGACCTCCGCCAACGGCCAGCCCGCCTTCGCGCTCTACAACCGGAGCAGCGACGGCCTGTACCACGCGCACTCGATCAAGGTCCTGACCCTGACCGCCGGCGGAATCGCCGCCGTGACGGCCTTCCACACCCCCGCCATCTTCCCGGCCTTCGGTCTCCCGATCGGCCGGTCGTCCAAGGAGGAACCATGACCCCGGCTGACACCCTGCGCGCTCTGCACGTCCCCGGCACCCCCGTCGTCATCCCCAACGCCTGGGATGCGGCCTCGGCCCGGGCCGTCGAGGACGCCGGCTTTCCGGCCGTCGCGACCAGCAGCTTCGCCACCGCGACGATCCTCGGGTACGACGACGGCGAAGCGGCCCCCGTCGACGACGTCCTGGCCGCGGCCGCACGGATCGCGCGAGCGGTCTCTGTCCCCGTCACCGTCGACTTCGAACGCGGCTACCGGCTCCGGCCGGCCGAGCTCGCCGAGCGGTTCGCCGGCACCGGCGCCGTCGGCCTCAACCTGGAGGACTCCGATCCCGCGACGGGTGAACTGGTCGACGCCGACGAGCAGGCCGCCTTCCTCGCCGAGGTCCGTGCCGCCGCCGGACCAGACCTGGTGATCAACGCCCGGGTCGACGTCTTCATCCGCGGCGCCGGCGCGCCCGAGGACCGGCCGCGTGCCGCGATCGACCGGGCCGTCCGCTACCTCGCAGCCGGCGCCGACTGCGTCTACCCGATCGCCACCGACGACCCCGAAACCATCCGCACCCTCACAAAGGAGATCCCCGGCCCGGTCAACATCAGCTACGGCACCGGCAACAACTCGCTCGCCGACCTGGCCGCCCTGGGCGCCGCCCGCATCACCTTCGGTCCCATGCTCCAGCGGCACCTCTACAGCCGGTTGAACTCCACGATCCTTCCCGCCCTGGCCGCGGGCCGGAATCCTTTCGCCGACTGACGAGTCGGCAAGCGTTCTCCGATGAAGGGGCCAACACCCCGGCGGAAGCCTTGTGTGGGATCGGTTCGATGGGGTACAGACGGACAGGTAGTCCAAGGCAACCATCGACAGAACGGGGAAACACGATGGGTATGTTCGACAACCTCAAGGACAAGGCGACGGATGCCGTCGACGAGCACGGTGACAAGGTGGGCGAGGGCGTCGACAAGGCCGGCGAGTTCGCCGACGAGAAGACCGGTGGCGAGCACGGCGACAAGATCGACCAGGGCACCGACTTCGCCAAGGACCGGCTGGACGGTCTCGACGGGCAGGACGACGACATCCAGTAGCGGTTTCCCAAGCAGAGACGCCGAGCGGCCGCGGGTTCCACCGCGGCCGCTCGCCCTTCTACACCGGCACCTTCCACTTCTGCGGGTCGAGACCGTTGCAGTCGTAGATCTGCAGGTCGGTGCCGTCTGCCGTGGCACCGTTGGGTGCGTCGAGGCATCTACCTGACTGCGGATTCAGCAGCGAGCCGTTCGGTTGCGGCTGCCAGATCTGGCCGCCGGCCGTTCCGCAGTCCCATAGTTGGACCTTGGTCAGGTTCGCCGTACCGTTGCCGACGATGTCCAGGCACTTGCCGAAGGCGCGAATGGTGCCGTCGGCCATCATCGTCCACTGCTGACCCGGTACGGCGCCACACGTCCACAGCTGCACGGCTCGTCCGTTGACCGCGGTGTTGGTGTCCACGTCAAGGCACTTCCCGGCCGCGGCCGGGCCGGTGATCGCTCCGGTCGGTCCACCGACGACACCGGTCCCGAACCGCACCTGGCACTGGTTGCCCGTGCCCAACCACGTCGCCGCTAGGTAGAGGAACGACGTACCGTTCGCCGACGGGACGATCGGCGAGCTGTACCCAGGGCAGGCCGGGACGCCGACCGCGTAGCCGCCGGTCGGGTTGACGTTGACCGGTGCTTCGAGTTCGGTCCAGCTGCCGCTGCCGAGCGAGGTGTTCGCGAAGAGGACCGAGCCCGACTCCGCCATCACTGCCTTGTTGCCGGTCGGTCCGGTGACGACACGCTGGCCGGACAGCAGCAGCGTGCCGTTCGGTCCGCCGCCTGGCACCCAGGCGAGGTACGGCGTGTGCAGCAACTGGCGGCCGTCACTCGTCTGGACCAGCGTGCCGGGGTTGTTCGTCGGCGCCCAGTTGAGGCCGTCCGGGCTGGTCTTGATGTAGACCTCGCAGGCGTGGTCCGCGTTCGTCGCGTCCCGGCACATCTCGTAGGTCATCATGAACTGACCGTTCGGCAGCGCGGTGATGATCGACATCCCCGGGCGGGCGAGGTTGTCGGCCGGGAACGCGATGTCCGTGGTGATGCTGCCGCTCCAGCTCACGCCGCCGTTGGTCGAGGTGTAGTGGCCGATGATCTGGTTGTTGGTCGGCGACCCGGCCGGACGTTCGTCGGAGATGAAGCAGGCGAGGGTGTTGTTCGGCGCCAGCAGAAACTAGGGCTCCCAGATGCCGTGGCCGATGGTGTTGGGCTGGCCGCTGGTCTGCGTGCAGTTCGACAGGTACTGCCAGGTCGCGCCGTGGTCGGTGCTCTTGGACACCTCGACCTTCTGCGCGGTGAAGTTGCCTTCGTCCCACGCCGTACCGGCGGCGAGCAGGTCACCTTGGTTGAGCCCGTTCGCGGTCCGCGGCACCTCGTAGATCACCGGAGCGCCGAGATCCCAGCCGGCCGTGTTGGAAGTGATCGTGCTGATCGGGTTGGCGCCGAACGTTGCGCCGCCGTCGGTACTGCGGAAGACCGGGAAGGCGCTGGGGCCGGATTCGTTGCGGCGGGCAAACGTCGCCAGGACGGTCCGGCCGGCGCTCCCGTCGTGGTCGAGCCGGATCGCCCGCGGGTAGCTGGCGTCGGCGTTCGGATAGGTGGAGAGGTTGGGACTGTAGAGCACGTTCCCCGGCGGCGCGGCGGCCGCCGGGGTGGTCACCAGGGCGGCGGCGACCACAGCCAAGGCGACCAGCAACCTGCAAACGGACATGAGACCTCCTCGGATAGGGGCGGATTCCCGAGATCAGTGCAGGACGATGTCTACGAAGGTGCGCGCGACGACGGCGCCGGACGCGTCGGTGACCCACAACTGGAGCCGTCCTGGAGTCGCCACGACATCGGTCGGGTCCGTCACGACGAACGGCTTCGCGTCGACCGGCGCGGACCCAGTTGCCCACTGCAACGTCCCCACCAACGGATCCCGCCCGTGATGCGAAACCCGAACCGGCACCGTCACCTCGCCGGCACTGACCAGGTCCCGTCCAGGAGCCTCGGGGGTCACGTCGACGATCAGGGTGGTTTCGGCGTGGACGTCGGCGGGAACTGTGCCGCCTAGGTCCTTGGGGCGGCGGTCGTAGGTGTAGATGCCTACCGTTTCGTGCTCGATGTCGTAGAGCTCGGTGAAGATGTAGCCGGCGTTGCGGGCGTGCCGGCGGAGTTCCTGGGTCTGCCAGCGCAGGTGCCAACCACGCTCCACACTGGTCGACCCACCGCCGTACTCGCCGTTCAGCTGGATCCGGTCCGACGGGTCGAACCCGGGCGCCGCGATCGTCTTGGTGGCCACGAAGTCCGGGCCGAGCCGGACCGGGAAGCTCCCGTCCGCGGTGTTGACCAGCCGGTCCACGACCGCCGCCCAGGACCCGATGTTCTCGTCGTAGTAGTGCCAGTCCACGAGATCGGTCTCGACATGCGCCCACCCGGAGTTGTCGACAATCGGACGACTCGGGTCCGCGTCCCGGATGATCCGGTAGGCCCGCCGCACGGCGTCCTGTTTCGCGGGATCACCGGGGACGTCCCAGTCGAGTCCCCACTCCTCGTTGTACGCACCCCAGATCACGATGCTCGGGTGGTTGCCGTCGCGCTCGACCATCCCGGCGGTGACCGCTTCGAAAGCAGCAACGGCTTCCGGCGTGAAGCGGCCGGTCGACGGCGGCTCGGCCCAGACCAGCATGCCGACCTTGTCAGCCCAGTACAGCCAGCGCGGATCCTCGAGCTTCAAGTGCTTCCGGACCAGGTTGAACCCGGCCTCCCGCGCCAGCTCGAGGTCCCGCTTGAGCGCGTCGTCGGTCGGCGCGGTGTGACCGCCGGTGGGCCAGAAGCCCTGATCCAGCACGCCACGGACGTACGTCGGCACGCCGTTCAGCAGCAGGTTGTTGCCTTGCCACTCGATCCGCCGCAACCCTGTGTAGCCGCGGACCGTGTCCTCGCCGGCGGTGACGACGACGTCGTACAGGTGGGGATCTTCAGGGCTCCACAACCGCGGCTCGGAGATCGGCAGGGTGACCGGGCCGGTCAGGTCGTCGAACTCGTGGACGGCGACGCCGGGGATCTCGATCCGGACCGGCGACGGGCCGGTCACGGTCACCTCGATGCCGTCGAGCTCCGGGGTCGGGCGGAGGGTGAGCTGGGAGATGTACTCCGCCGGTCGCGGCTCGAGCCACACGGCCTGCCAGATCCCGCTGGACGGGGAGAACGCACAGCCGTCGTAGTCGTCGGCCGGCATGCTCCGCTGCTTCCCGTGCGGGATGAACCGCTTGTCCAGCGGCGCGTCCACGCGCACCACCAGCGTGCCGGTCCCGTCGTCCAGCAGGTCGGTGATGTCAGCCTCGAACGGCAGATACCCACCCTCATGCTCGACTGCCGGCTGACCGTTGACCCACACGGTGGCGTGATGGTGCACGGCACCGAAGTGCAGGATGGTCCGCTGCCCGGCCCACTCCGCAGGCCGCTCGATCCGCCGCCGATACCAGGCGACAGGCAACCAATGCGCGACCACACCCGACGCAGGATGCTCCCAGGGGAACGGGACGACGATGGTTGCCGGGAACTCGTCATCCGGCTGCACGGTGCCGGCTGGGTCGGGTGCGAAGTCCCACTCGCCGTTGAGGTTCAGCCACTGGGTCGAGCGGTCGAAGTGTGGGCGGGGGTAGTCGGGGCGTGGTGTGTTCACAGGGTTCTCCAGTCAGCCTTTGAGGCTTCCGGCCATGACGCCTTTGATGAGGTGGCGTTGCAGGGCGATGAAGACGATGAGGACGGGGATCGCGGCGATCGTGCTGGCGGCCAGCAGCTGACCCCAGACACTGGTCCAGTCGGCGCCGAGCTGGCCGGAGCGGATGTTCTGCGCCAGCGCGGACAGCATCACCTGGAGGGTCTGGTGCTGCTCGTCGTTCACCGCCACGACCGGCCAGACGAAGTCGTTGTAGATGTTGATGAAGGTCAGCACGCCGAGCGCCGCCAGCCCCGGCCGGATCACCGGGACCACGATGCTCGCGAAGATCCGCAGCTCGCCGGCGCCGTCCACCCGGGCGGCGTCGAGCAGCTCGTCCGGGATCGACATGATCACCTGCCGCATCCAGAACACCCCGAACGCGTCGATCGCCCCCGGCAGGATCAGCGCCTGGAACGTGCTGACCCAACCGAGCTGACTCATCTCCAGCAGCAGCGGGATGAGCAGCACGAGCGTCGGCAGCATCAACGTGGTCAGCACCGTGCCGAACAGCAGCCGCTTGCCGGGGAAGTCGTACTTCGCGAAGGCGAACCCGGCCATCGGGCAGAACACCATCGTCAACGCGCCCTTGACGAGTACGACGATCGCGGTGTTCCGGAACCCGGTCTCGATCGGGATCGTGTCCAGCATCGCCCGGAAGTTGCCCAGCGTGAGCTGCCCCAGGTCGAAGCTGAACGGCCGCGCGATGATGTCGCCACCGGGCTTCAGCGACGAAGCCATCATCCACAGCAACGGCGCCAGGCTGATGACAGCGGCGATGGTGAGCAACCCGTAGCGACCGACAGCAGAGAGCTTCATCCGTCCTCCCGGGAACGCAGCAGCCGGATCGAGGCGAGCGACAGCGCGAGCACCATCACCACGAGCAGCATCGAGTTCGCCGCGCCGAGACCGAGGTCGGAGTTGGTGATGTGCTTGTACAGGTAGAGTCCGGCGGTGCGGGTCCCGTTGAACGGTCCGCCGCCGGTGACGACGTACGGCTCGGCGAAGAGCTGGAACACGGTCAGCGTCCCGATCACGACGACGAAGCTCAACGTGCGGGTAACCAGCGGGACCGTGATCGACCAGAACTGGTGCCACGCGTTCGCGCCGTCGATCCGGGCGGCCTCGTAGACGTCCGAGGGGATTGTCGACAATCCCGCCATCAACAAGATGACGGCGTACCCGGTGGTCCGCCACAAGACCAGGAGCGCGACGGTCACCTTGGCCCAGATCGACGTTGTCAGCCAGCCGACCGCCGGCAGGCCGAGCGAGGTCAGGCCGTGGTTGACCGCTCCGAAGTCCTGGTCGAACAAGATGATCCAGACCTGCGCCATCGCCACCAGCGGCGTGACGAACGGCGCGATCAACGCGGCGCTGAACAACGCCCGAAACCTTGCCTTGCGCAACGCCACCGCGATCGTCAGCGCGATCAGCACCTGCGCCGGTACGACGAGCAGCCACAGCCCACCGGACACGGCCATCGACTGCCAGAAGTCCGGGCTCGCCAGCAGGAACCGGTAGTTCGCCAACCCGATGAACTCCAGCACCCCGGCCCCGTGCCAGTTGGTGAAGCTCAACTGCAGCGCGAAGAAGATCGGATACGCGCTGAACGCCGCGAACACCAGCACGAACGGCGCGACGAACAGGTACGGCGCAGCCTTGACCCGGCGGCGGTGTCGTACCGGATGCGCCTCCCGCCGAGTCTGGGCCGCCTCGGTGACGGTCACCATCAACTGGGCCCCATCAGGTTCTTCTGGATCTGGGTGGCCGAGGTCTTCAGCACCTCGTCCGGACTCATCTGCCCGGCGAGCAACTTCTGCACGTTGACGCCGAAGTAGTCGACCGCCTTGCCCCACCAGGTCGGGATCGAGTACCCGCCCGGGACCTGCCTGCCCGCCTCGACCGCGACCTTCCACAGGTCCTGCCCGCCGAGCGCGTCGATCGGCTTGAACAGCGGCGCGTTCGGGTCGAGCGCCGGCAGGTACGACGGGATCGACGTGTTCAGGCCACCCGGGTACACGTCGTTCGGCCCGTAGACCGCGGTGTACCCCTCCTTGCTGAACACCAGGTGCTCGTACAGCCGCCAGGCCAGCTCCGGGTTCTTCGACTTCGCCGGGATGACGAACGACGAACCGCCCATCACCCCGGACCGGGCGCCACCCTCCTGCCAGGCCGGCAGCGCGGTCGCCCGCCACTTGCCCTTGCTTGCCTTGAGCAACTGCTGCGGCGCGAACACGAACCACTGCGCCCACGGCACGAACACCTGCGTCCCGTTGTCCTGGGTCTGCAGGTCGGTCGGCTGGGTGTACTTCGCCAGCGTCCCCAGCCCGTCGGCCCGCACCTGGTCGAGCCAGGTCAGCGCGTTTCGGTACGGATCGGAGTCGATCGTGAGCTTGCCCGCCGCGTCGACCATCGCGCCGCCCTGCTGGTTGGCGAACATGTCGATCCACAGCTGGGCCAGGAACTGGTCGTTCTCCAGGTGGATCGGCTTCGCCTTCGGGAACTTCTCCCGGACCGTCCTGGCCGCGCCGAGGAGGGCGTCGTACGTCGTCAGGCTCGCCGGATCGACACCCGCCTGGGTGACGATGTCCTCGCGGTAGAACAGCAGGCCGGGGTCGAGGTCCCACGGCACCGCGACGACCTTGCCGTCGACGGTCACCACCCCGAGCTTGTACGGCGCGATGTCCGCCTTGTACTGCTCGATCAGCTGACTGAGGTCGTGCAGGTGCGGCGCGACCCCGGTCAGCAGCGCGTCGTCGTAGAACGCGCCGTCGGGCACGCCGGCGCCGCTGATCAGCGTGGCCGGGAGCTTGGCGTTGATGTCGACGGCGACGTGGTTGACCTTCACCTGCGGGTACTTCGCGGTGAAGCTCGCGATCGCCTTGTCGAAGACCTTGAACAGGTCGCCGGTGCGGTCCCAGATGGTGAGCTCACCGGACGGGGGCGTAGTCGCGCTGCTCGGCAGCGGAGTGCTGCCGGTGGTGTTCCCCGGCGCGCAGGCGCCGAGTCCGCCGGCGATCAGGGCGGCACCAGCGCCCCGGAGCACGGTGCGGCGGGAGACAGGGGACGAGAACGAAGTGGTCATGGCGCTTCCTCATGACTTCGGCAGAGCTGATGACTTCTGCGGGGCTTGCAACGTTGCAAGGAACGCTCGGAACGCTATGCTTGCAACGTTGCAAGTGTCAAGAGCTCGCCGACCGGGAAGAGGTACCCAGTGCCCGCCACACTGCGTGAAGTCGCCGAACGGGCCGGTGTCTCGGTCCGGACGGTGTCGAACGTCGTCAACGACTTTCCCCAGGTCGCCGCGGAGACCCGGGCCCGGGTGCAGCGAGCGCTGGACGAGCTCGGCTACCAGCCCAACGCGGTCGCCCGCACGCTGCGGCGCGGCCGGTCCGGGCTGATCGCGCTGGTGCTGCCGGAGCTCGACGTACCGTACTTCGCCGAGCTGACCCGGGCCGTGATCGAGCAGGCAGCATCCGCCGGCTACACGGTCGTGGTCGACCAGACCGACGGCGACCCGGTGCGCGAGCGGGAGCTGGTGATGCGCGGCAACCGCGCGGCGATGTTCGACGGGCTGATCTTCAGCCCGCTCGCCCTGGGCGACGCGGATCTCCGCGATCGCCCGTCCTCCACCCCGGTGGTGCTGCTCGGTGAGCGCGTCGTGCAGGGCGGGCTCGACCACATCATGATCGACAACGTCGCCGCCGCCGGGCTCGCGACCCGGCACCTGATCGATCTCGGCCGGCAGCGGATCGCCGCCATCGGCGACCAGTCCGACGAGAGCCGCAAGACCGGCCAGTTGCGGACCCAGGGCTATCGCAGCGCCTTGCACGCGGCCGGCCTCGAGGTGGTGCCGGAGCTGATCCGTCCGACCGAGTTCTTCCACCGATCCGACGGCGCGGCCGCGATGGCCGAGCTGCTCGCGTTGCCCGATCCCCCGGACGCGGTCTTCTGCTACAACGACCTGCTGGCGCTGGGCGCGCTGCGCACGATCCTCAGCCGCGGCCTCCGTGTTCCCGAGGACATCGCGCTGGTCGGCTTCGACGACATCGAGGACGGCCGCTACAGCACGCCGAGCCTGACCACGATCCGCCCCGACAAGACCCAGATCGCGAAGCACGCCGTCCAGCTGCTGCTGAGCCGCCTCGACGGTGACCAGTCGCCACCGGCCGAGCTCCCGGCCGACTACGACCTCGTCATACGGGAGAGCACGACCGGCCCTGCGACGCACTGAGCACGCGGAATCCGGTGGTGGGTGGCCTGGGGCGGCGGGTAGCGTCCGGGCATGGAGCTCGGGTTGTTGCGGCAGGCGATCGAGTTGGCGCGGGTGAACGGCTCCGAGGGGCAGTTGCCGTTCGGGGCGGTGATCGCCAACGGGGACGAGGTGGTGGCGACCGGGGTGAACACCGCGCTGCGGGACAACGACCCGACGGCGCACGGCGAGGTCGTGGCCGTCCGGGCCGCCTGTCGTGAGCTCGGCACGATCACCCTGACCGGTACGACGCTCTACACGAGCTGCGAACCGTGCCCGATCTGCCACACGACCGCGATCGCCACCGAGATCGACCGCATCGTCTACGCAGCCCCGAAGGAGTGGGTGCCTGATCTCGGTACGCCGTTCGCCCCTGTGCTGATCGACATCCAGGCGGCCGCCCGGCAGCTCGACCCGGATCGCATCGTGCAGATCGAGCTCGCCGAGGCGCGCGAACCGTTCGCCGCCTTCCTGGAGGCGCGACGGTGAAGCTCGGGCTGAACCTGCTCAACTACGGCCCGGGCACCACACCCGAGTCGTTGCTGGGCTGGGCCCGGTTCGCCGAGGACTCCGGGTTCGCGCTCGCGACGATCTCGGACCACATCGCTCTGACCCCCGAGGTGCAGGCGCTGTACCCGGTCCCGTTCTACGACCCGTTCACCACGATCACCTGGCTCGCCGCGCACACCACCCGGCTGGAGCTCGGCACGTCGGTCGCGGTCCTCCCCTACCGCCATCCGTTGCAGACCGCCCGGGTCGGAGCCAACCTCGCGCACTTCAGCGGCGGGCGGTTCATCCTAGGGGTCGGATCCGGCTGGTCCGAGGAGGAGTACGCGGCCCTCGGTGTGCCGTTCGACCGTCGTGGTCCGATCACCGACGAGTACCTGGCCGCGATCGTGGATGCCTGGAGCAACGACATCACCACGTCACCCGGGCCGCACGCGCCGTACGGCGAGATCCACACCGGACCGCGGCCGGCGCCGCGCCCGCCGGTGTGGGTCGGCGGGGCTGGCCGGGCGGCGGTCCGGCGGGCAGTTCAGTACGGCGATGCCTGGCACCCGATCAACCCGCATCCACACTGGCTGCGCGACACGGGGATGCCGATGCTGCGCCGGGCCGCGACCGAGGCGGGCGCGGACCTGCCGGCCCTTTGCCCGCGGATCCGGGCCCACCCGACGACCGAGCTCGCCGACGACGACCGCGTGCTCGGCGAGGGCTCCCTCGACCAGATCAAGGCCGACCTGGCCGGGCTCGCCGAGCTCGGCGCGGAGTACGTCGTACTCGACACCTACATCAGCCCGGACGTCCGCCGTACCGCCGAAGAGGACTGGCGGATCCTCGAGACGGTGGCCTCCCTCCAGCCCTAGCCGTTGCTGGTTCCCCGAGCGCACAATCGAAGGTGGGGGACGGAGGTTGGGACATGTGGCAGCCGGATGGGTGGGATGTGCGGGTACGGCTCGGGGTGCTGACGCCGCATGGGGATGTCGGGCCGGAGTCGGAGTTGCAGGCGATGGCGCCGGAGGGTGTGCGGGTGCATGCGGCGCGGGTTCCGTTCGGGGCGATGACGACCGGCGGGTTGATGGATCCGACGATCGCGCTGGCGCCGGTGCAGATGTTCGTCCAGCCGCCGTACATCGACGACGCGGTCGCGCTGCTCGCCGCGGCCCCATTAGGTGCCATCGGCATCGGTTTCACGAGCTCGTCGTACCTGAACGGCGCCGACGGTGAGCACAAGGTCGTCGAGCGGCTGGAAGGGCACAGCGCCGGCATCCCGGTGGTCGCGACCTGCGCCTCGGCGGTGGCGGGTCTGCGCCGGCTGAACGCGCGGACGCTCGCGATCTTCGACCCGCCATGGTTCGACGCCGAGCTCAACCGGCTGGGCGGCGAGTACTTCGCGTCGCAGGAGTTCGACGTCGTGCTGCGCAAACCCTGTGGGCTGCCGAGCAACCAGCGCAGCGTCAACCCGTCCGAGCTCTACGCCTGGGTCCGCAAGTACACGCCCGACGAGGCCGAGGCCGTGTTCATCGGCGGCAACGGTTTCCGTGCCGTCGGCATCGTCTCGGCGCTCGAGGAGGACCTCGGCCGTCCGGTGCTGACGGCCAACTCGGCACTGCTCTGGGGGCTTCTGCACGCTGCCGGCTGCGCCGCGCGTCCAACTGGTTACGGAAAGCTCTTCACCACCTGACCGGACCTCTGACAGACTGGCGATCCGCGTCGAGGCCGGAGGTGCTGGGGTGGTTGCGGATCTGCCGGGACAGCTTGCCCGGACCAAGCGTTTCCGGGCCGGTGCGCCGGGCAACCATGGGATCGCCGGCGCCGGACGGTTCGTGGTCTACCTGCGCGACGACGCGCTCTGGGCGTACGACGTCGCCGAGCAGCACGAGCGACGCGTCGGCCCGGCATCGTCGTACGACGGTCATGGCGCCACCCTGCTCGTGATCCGCGAGCACGACCTGTTCCTGGCCGACCTGATCGGCCGGCACTTCGACCAACTACCGGTCGAGAACGTCGATGTGGCGCGCCTCGACCCGAGTGGGAAGACGATCGCGTTCGGCCGCGACCGCGCGCTGCACCTCATCGACGTGGACGGCAAGAACGAACGCTCGCTCGCCAAGGCCGACGGCGGGAACGTCTTCTGGGGAAGGCCGGAGTTCACGGCCTGGATGTCGATGGGACGTGGCGACGGGATGTGGTGGTCGCCCGACGGCCAACGCCTGCTGGCAACCCGCGTCGACGAGAGCCGGGTCCAGGTCCGATTCATCGCGGATCCAACCGACCCGACCGCGGAGCCGAAGCCGTTCCGCTATCCAGCCGCGGGTACGGCGAACGCCGACGTCCGGCTGTTCGTGTTCGACCTCAACGGCGAGCGGCGCGAGGTGCAGTGGGACCGGGAGCGGTTCGAGTACGTCGTTCGCGGCCTGTGGACGGCCGAGCGGCCGCTGATCGCCGTCCAGACAAGGGATCAGCGGTGTCTGCAGGTGCTCGAGGTTGATCCCGGATCGGGCGCGACCACGCTGGTTCGCGAGGTGACGGATCCGCAGTTCGTCGGCGTACCCGAGGGTGTGCCGCGGCAGACGGCGTCCGGCCGGTTGGTGTGGATCGAGCGGGACGAGGCGGTCGACACGTACCGGCTGATGATCGGCGACGAGGCCGTGACACCGCCCGGGTTGCAGGTCGCCGATGTCTCCTGGGTCATCGGTGAGACCGTGACCTTCACGGCCCAGCCGGATCCGACCGAGGTCCACATGTATGTCTGGGATGGCGACGTACGGCGGTTGACCGACGAGCCCGGTGTCCACGACGGATTGGTGGCCGACGGCACCGTAGTGCTGGACTCACGAACGCCGGCCGGACGGCGGATCACAGTCAACGGGGAAGAGTTGCCATCCGTCGAGGAGGAGCCGGTGCTCGACCTGCGGGTCGAGTTCGTCAGCTCCGGGCCACGTGAGCTGCGGACCGCGGTGTTCCGGCCGTCATGGCATGAGCCCGGGTCTTCGAAGCTTCCGGTGCTGCTGACGCCGTACGGAGGTCCCGGGCAGCAGCTCGTACAGCGTTACCGGTCGCCGTTCTTCCTGACCTCGCAATGGTTTGCCGAGCACGGGTTCATCGTGCTCACCACGGACGGTCGCGGCACGCCGGGACGCGGGCCGGCGTTCGACCGCGCGACGGTCGGCGACATCCTCGAGCCGGTGCTCGACGACCAGATCGACGCCCTGCACGCGATTGCCGAGCAGTACGGCGACCTCGACCTCGACCGGGTCGCGATTCGCGGCTGGAGCTACGGCGGCTACCTGGCCATCGGAGCACTGCTGCACCGGCCGGACGTGTTCCATGCAGCGATCGGCGGGGCCGCGGTCACGGATCAGCGCTGGTACGACTCGTACTGGAAGGAACGCTTCCTCGGTCATCCGGACGAGCAGGCGGAGGCATACCGCCGTACCTCACTGCTGCCGTACGCCGCCAACCTCAGCCGACCGCTGTTGCTGATCCAGGGGCTGGCCGACGCGAACGTCTGGCCGGGCAACGCCTTCCGCTTCGCCGGCGCCCTCAACGCGCTCGGCACACCGCACGAGTTCGTCATGCTCCCCGGGGAAGGCCATGCGGTGAAGGATCCGCAGACGGTCGAGAACCTCCTGCACCGGCAGCTCAACTTCCTGCGGCAGAGCCTTCCTGCCTGAGCAGGTCCGTAATCATCTGGTCCGGGTCGGTCATCCAGCGCGGGGCAGACATGATGCCCAGGGCAACCTGCACATGCTCGAAGAGACTGTGCAGGTCCTTGCGAGCCACGCTCAGGAAGAGGTCGTCCCCCGCCCAGGAGACGTCGCCACCGGCTTCGGTGTAAGCAGTCAAGACCCGCTGAATGCCTTCCGGCGCACCGGCCGCGAAGATGTGCGCGACCCGGCCGGCCTCGAGGGCTGCGCTGTCGACGCGCACGCTATCCCAGTCGATCAGAACCGGGCCGTTCGGCGTCATCAGCAGGTTGTGCGTCTTGAAGTCGCCGTGGGTCATCACGCAGTCGGGGGCGTCGTCGCAGGCGGCCGTGATGCGGGCGGTCACGGCGGTGATGTCCGGCAGCCGTTCCCACGCGAGTGGCGCCCACGTCTTGCCGAGGCGGTCGGCTTCGGTGAACCACTGCTCCCAGTCGGCTTGCGGTTTGAGCGCCGTACGCCACCATTCGGGGAGGCCGGCCCGGCCGAGCGGTTGGAGTTGATGCACCTGGGCCATCGTCCGGCCGAGCCACTCGGAGATGTCGTCGTCCGCGCTCAACGGGCGGCTCGCGATCCAGCGATAGACCCTGAACAGGCGATCCTCAACCCGCGTGACCCACCCGGCCACCGGGTCGACCGGAGCCACCGGCTCGGCGAGATCGATCCCTGCGGAGTGCGCGCGCTGCTCGAAGTCCATCGCCATCGTGAGCTGATCGAGCAGCCCACCCGAGGTGAACTGGCCGCCGGTGTCGGGCCAGTAGCCCTTCACGAAGTACTCCCCCGTCGCCGTCTCCAGCCGCCAGGTGTCGGTATCCCCACGACGAACCAGGTCCAGCTCCCCCACCGCCTCCCCTAACTCGAAGGCGGCGGCGATCATCGGCGCGGTCGGCACGTACACGAACGGTCTCCTCCACGGCTGAGAACGACGACGCCTGCTACAACGCGCCGTCCACTGCACTGGTTCCAGCGGACGCACGCTGCATCCGGAGTACCAGATACCGCGATGGAGGCGTTCCGCCGGATGCTGTGGTGGATCCCGGGCACCGGCCCCGCCACCACCACTGACCGCAAAACACGTCAAGCGGGTGGGCCGAGGGCGGGGCACGATGGGGTGATGGGGACCGACGCGTTCGACGAGTTTCTAGGGGTGCTGGCCGGGGCGCTGGAGGATGCGGTCGCGGACGGCGAGGAGCTGGCGCGGCGGGTGGGGTTGTCGCGGTTCCACCTGGATCGGATGGTGGCGGCCGCGGCCGGTGAGCCGCCGGGCCGGATGCGACGCCGGGTGCTGCTGGAGCGGGCGTCGTACCGGCTGCTCACGACGACCTGGTCGATCCTCGACGTCGCGGTCGAAGCCGGCTACAGCACGCACGAGTCGTTCACCCGGGCCTTCAGCCGGGCGTACGGCGTCGCGCCGGCGACCTGGCGCCGACAGCCGACGCGACTGCAGATCGGTTCGCCGCGTGGCGTGCACTTCCATCCGCCGGCCGGGATCCGGGTGCCGGCCAGAGAGAAGGTGAGTTCGATGGACGTCCTGACGCGGATGGTCGAGCACCACGTGTGGCTCGCCGGCGAACTGATGACCCAGGCGGCGACCCTCCCGGACGACCGCCTCGACGCCCCGATCGAGCTGTCCATCTCGGGCGTCGACGACGATCCGACCGTACGTCGACTGCTAGCGCGACTCGTGATCCAGCTGGAGATGTGGACCGCCGCAATCGCCGGTCGCCCCTATGACTTCAGCACCGAGGAGCGGCCCTCGATCAGCCAGTTGCAGGAACGGCTGGCCGTCGCCGGCCCGGAGTTCCTCGACCAGGTACGCACGGTCTGCGCCGACGCCCGCCTCGACGAACTCATCGTCTGCCCCGGCGAGACGATCGAGATCTACACCATCGGCGCAGTAATCGCCCACGTCCTGACCTACGCCGCCCACCGCCGCACCCTCCTAACCGCCGCCCTCACCACCGAAGGCCTCCCCACCCTCCCCACCACCGACCCCATCCACTGGCTAACCCACCCCACCTAACCCACCCCCGCCCGACCCCGAACACCCCGCCCGACCCCGAACACCCCGCCCACCCCCGCGAGCCCGCCTCCCCGTCCCACTCCCGCGCCGCCCGCCTCCCCGCTCCACCCCCACGCGACCACCTCCCCGCCCGACCCCCACGCGACCTCCCCGCCACACTCCCGCGAGCCCGCCTCCCCGTCCCACGCCCGCGCCGACCGCCTCCCCGCCACACTCCTGCGCGATCGCCTCCTCGCCTGCCGCCGCGACCCCCTCCGCGCCCCACCCCCACGAGACCACCTTCCCGTCCCACCCCTCGTAAGACCGCCTCCCGCCGCCGCAACCGCCGCCCCCGTGCCGCGCCCGTAAGACCGCCTCCCCGTCCCACCCCGGCGAGACCGCCTCCCCCGCCCCTCCTCCACCCGTCCCCACCGGCAACTTCAGGGGATATCCCTCCGCGTTGTGGGTTCTCCGCTCGTAGACGAGTGGGGAACCCACAATGGCATGGGATATCCGGCTCTTGTGACTGATGTGTGGTTGGTATGGCGGGTGTGCTGGTCTGGCTGGGCCATGGGTGAGTCTGCGGTGGCGGCGAGACGGGAGGGCATGCATTTCGACAGGTAGTGCCGGGTCGACGGTGGTGCGGTTGAGCGCCGTCGGGTCGGCGTGTACGGCGTTTCGCCGGTGCACTACCTGTCCGCATGTCCCGGCCCTCCACGCAACGTCGTCCGCGGTAGGCGACCACAACTGCCAGCCTGGTGCGGGCCGTGGCCGGCGGGGCTCCGGGGGCGTGGGAGACCCTTCGGCCCGGAATGGGCAGCGTTGCGCATCGGGGCCTGACCTTCGGAGGGATATCCGTTCGAGTTGTGGGTTCTCCCCTCGTCTGCGAGGGGAGAACCCACAAGCGAAGGGGTTATCCCTTCAAACGTGGGATGGGGGCGCGCCGGAGGGCGGCGGGCGCGGGGGCGGCGGGCGCGGCGGCGCGGCGGGTACGGCGGCGCGGCGGGTACGGCGGGCGCGGCGGGTACGGCGGGCGCGGCGGGTACGGCGGGCGCGGCTGCTGGACGCGGGGGGCGGCGGGACGCCGGGGGCGGCTGGCGCGGCGGGTGCGGCAGTGCGGCGGCGCGGCGGGTGCGGCGGGCGCGGCGGCGGGACGCGGGGGGCGGTGGCGGCGGGGCGGTCGTGGCGGGGTGGTGGGGGGCGTGGTTAGTCGTCGGATAGGCGGGTTAGGAGGTGGAGGAGGGTTGATTGTTCGGTGGGGGTCAGGCGTTCGATGAGGGAGACCATGGCGTCGCGGCGTTGGCGGCGGATGGTGGTGAGGACCTTGGTGCCGGCTGGGGTGAGGGCGACCAGGGTGGCGCGGCGGTCGGCGGGGTCGGGGCGGCGGGCGACCAGGCCGGCGGCTTCCAGGTCGTCGACGACCGTGGTGGCCGAGCGCGGCACGATGCCGAGCTGATTGGCCAGTTCGCTGGGCCGCAGGGGCTGGCCGGCGTGGTCCAGGGTGCGCAGCAGACGAAACTGGCCGTGGGTGACGTCGACGTCCTGTTTCAGCGCGCGCCGCTGCCGGCGGACGATGCCTTCGAGCAGCGCCGCGATCTGTTCAGCGGTGTCATCCGGTCCGGGCACGAGCAAAGCCTAAGGGTTGACGGATCTTGTGAGCCCAGCTCATAGTGAGCTAAACTCAGTATATCTGGTCCCCGACCGAAAGGCACCGATGTCACAGATCTCCGGACTTCCGGGCTCTGGAGCCGGCGGCGGTCGCGCGATGCGCTCGCTGCTCAAGGACTCCTCGGTCCGTAACCACAAGCTTTCCGCCGGCACGCTCCGGCGGATCCTCAAGTTCGCCGTCCCCTACCGCCGCCAACTGGCCGTCTTCCTGGTCCTGGTCGCCGTCGACGCGGCCACCGGCGCCGCCACCCCGTTGCTGTTCCGCGAGATCATCGACCGCGGCATCGTCCCCGGCAACACCCAGTTGGTCATCTGGCTCTCGCTTGCCGTCGGCGCCCTGGCGGTCTTCGCCGGCACGCTCGCGCTGGCCGAGCGCTGGTTCTCCTCCCGGATCGGTGAGGGTCTCGTCTACGACCTGCGCACCGCCGTGTTCGACCACGTCCAGCAGCTGCCGGTCGCGTTCTTCAGCCGGACCCAGACCGGCGCGCTGATCCAGCGCCTGAACGGCGACGTCCTCGGCGCCCAGCAAGCCTTCACCTCGACGCTCTCGAACGTGGTCTCCAACCTGCTCAGCGTCGCCCTCGTCCTCGGCGCGATGTTCGTCATGTCCTGGCAGATCACCCTGCTCGCGCTGGTCCTGCTGCCGCTGTTCATCCTGCCCGCCCGGCTGATCGCAGGCCGGTTGCGGGAGGCAACCGCCGAGACCTACCGGCTGAACGCGACCATGGCCCAGACGATGACCGAGCGCTTCAACGTCGCTGGCGCCGTACTGGCCAAGGTCTTCGGCCGGACGCAGGACTCCTCGCAGGACTTCGCCGGCAAGGCCGCCCGGGTGCGCGACATCGGCGTCACCACCGCGATGTACGCCGCCATCTTCCGCGTCTCGCTCACCCTCGTCGCCGCGCTCGCCGTGGCTCTCGTGTACGGCGTGGGCGGCGTGTTCGCGGTCCAGGGAGCACTCGGGATCGGGACGGTCGTCGCGCTGACGGCGTACCTGAACCGGCTCTACGGCCCGCTCACGGCGCTGTCCAACATCCAGGTCGACATCATGACCACGCTGGTCAGCTTCGAGCGCGTGCTCGAGGTGCTCGACCTCCCGCCGATGGTTGCCGACCGCAAGGACGCGAAGGAGCTCCCGGCCACCGTCGAGCCGTCGATCGAGTTCGAGCACGTGTCCTTCCGCTACCCGTCCGCCGAGGAGGTCTCGCTGGCCTCGCTCGAGTCCGTTGCGACACTGTCCGCCGAGACCGGCGAAGAGGTGCTGAAGGACGTCAGCTTCACCGTCGAGCCCGGCCAGCTGGTCGCGGTCGTCGGTCCGTCCGGCGCCGGCAAGACGACCCTCGCCTCCCTGGTCTCCCGGATGTACGACGTGACCGGCGGAGCGATCCTGGTCGGCGGCCGGGACGTCCGCGAGGTCACGCAGGACTCGCTGCGATCGGTGATCGGCGTGGTCACGCAGGACTCGCACATGTACCACGACACGATTCGGTCCAACCTGCTCTTCGCCCGACCGGAGGCGACCGAGGACGAGTTGCAGCAGGCGCTCGAGGCCGCCCAGATCGCAACCCTGGTGAACAGCCTGCCCGACGGACTCGACACCGTGGTCGGCGACCGCGGCTACCGGCTGTCCGGTGGCGAGCGGCAGCGGCTGGCGATCGCCCGGCTGCTGCTCAAGGCGCCGTCGATCGTGATCCTCGACGAGGCCACCGCACACCTGGACTCCGAGTCCGAGGCCGCCGTACAGGCCGCGCTCGCGAACGCGCTGTCCGGACGGACCTCGCTGGTGATCGCACACCGATTGTCGACAATCCGCAACGCGGACCTGATCCTCGTCCTGGACGACGGCCGGATCCGGGAACGCGGCACGCACGACGAGCTGCTCGCCGCCGGCGGCCTGTACTCCGAGCTCTACACCACCCAGTTCGAGAAAGCTGCCTAGGCTTTGGCGCGCAGCCGGCGGCGCGTGCCCGGCGCGCTGGCCGAGCTTGCCAGCCCCAGCGCGCCCAGGAACTGCTCCAACGTGAACGCCGCCATCCCGAGCGCCACCGGATTGCCCGGCACCCGCGAGGCCCCGACCGTCAGCCCTGGCCGCGAACCAGGCAGCACATGCTCGGGCAGCTCCTCCCGTACGGCGGGCAGCAGCCACTCGGCCAGCGCCTTCGTCGTCCACCCGGTGAGCGTGACGTGCGGGACGTTCAGCAGGTTGACCAGGTCGCCGAGCGAGGCCGCCAGGTAGTGCGACGTACGGCGGGCAAGCTCGAGCAGCGCCGGATCGTCGGCGGCAAGCCCCTCGGCGACTGCGTCGACGAACCCCCGCTGCAGCGGCTGCCGAAGCGCGGGATGATCCGGATCGATCTCGGCCAGCGACATCTCCAGCCCGTGCACCCCGAGGTAGGCCTCGACACAGCCGCGCCGCCCGCACCGGCACGGCCGGCCGTCCAGCTGCAGCAGCGTGTGACCCCACTCGCCGGCGTTGTTGGCCGCGCCCCGCAGCAGTGAACCGTCGATCGCGATCCCCGCGCCCACGCCGGTCCCGAGGTTGACCACGGCCATCGTCTTGGTCTCCCGGCCGACGCCGAACCACATCTCCGACAGCGCGACCGCCTTCAGCGGGTTGTCGACGTACACCGGCATGCCGAGGCGTTCCTCGAGCAGCGCCTCGATCTTCACCTCGTGCCAGTCCCAGTTCGGCGCGAAGACCGAGACGCCGGCGTCCGGACGGACCTGGCCGGGCATGCTCACCCCGGCGCCGATGATCGCGTCGCGCCGGGTCCCGCTGGCCTCGACGGCCGCCTTGATCGCGCGGACGATGCCGTCGACGACGTACGCCGGGTCGTTCTCGTGCTCGTCGAGAGCCACCTCGCTCTGCCCGAGCGGCCCGAGCGTCACGTCGTACACGGTCGCGTCGACGTAGGTCTCGGCCACGTCGATGCCGATGATCCGGCCGCGGTCGGGGTCGATGCTGAGCCGCTCGTACGGACGGCCGACGGTGTTCTGCTCGACCGTCGCGATCCGCAGCACCCCCTCGGCCAGGAACTGCGTCACCAGCGTGGCGACGGTCGCCGTACTCAGCCCGGTGTGCTTGGCGATCTCCTGCCGGGTCGAGGGACCGAGCGAGAACAGCGCGTGCAGAACCTCGAACCGGCTCTCGTTGCGCAGATCGCGAGACGTCTGCCTCGGCAACCTTCCCCCTCCATCACTCGACACTCAGTTTTCGCAGCTCCGGCGTGCCCGGGCCACCGACGCCCCGGACCAGCAGCGTCAGCCCGGACCAACCCGGCGGAATCCACAGTACGTCGGGATCGCCGCCGGAGAAGGCCGGACGCTCCCCGGTCCAGACCCGCCCCACACACTCGCCGGACGCCCAGCCGGTGACCCGCACCTGCGTGCCCTCGGGCCGGACAACCGATCCATTCTGCAACGATGGAAGCCGTACGTCGAGCCAGGCCTCCTCCCCCGGCTCCAGCGTCAGCGGCAGCTCGATCTCCGTCGCCGGGCCGTCCTGCAGCGCGAACGCGGTCAGCAGCTCGTCGTCCTGCACGGCGCACGTCCAGTCGGTCACCGGCTGCAAGCTCAGCAACTCGGCGCGTAGGCCGCCCCCACTCGGGTTGTGCGGCGCGGTCACCGAGATCTGCTTGGTCCCGGCCGGCACGAGCACCCACGGATTCTCGGCGTGCACCGTGAAAGGTTCACCGTCGCCGACCGTCACGTGCACCGGCTCGCGTACGCCGTCCAGATGCAAGGCCGTCGTCATCGTCGTGTCGATCCGGCGCGTGTAGGTGACCGGCGTGCCGACGCGCGTGCTGCTCCATCCGGTCAGGCTCCGCAGCGGCGCCGGGTCGCCGGCCCAGTGCCCGTCGACGATCCACAACGCCGAGATGTCCTGATTGTCGACAATCGACCACAGTGCGCCCAGACCGCGCAACGCACCGAGCTGAAGCGCCGGGAGCCGCGCATCGTCGAAGTTGGCATGACCCCAGATCTCGACCGTCGTCTCGATCTCGCCGGTGAGCCCCCGGACGTCGATCCGCTCGGTGGCACCGAAACCGGCCAGCGTCTGAACCTGCCCACCGACCGACAGATCCACGATGTCCGCCGCCCCGACTAGCAACAGCTCGTCGACACCCGCCAGGTCAGCCGTCGCGCGGTACGTCCCGCGTCCGCGATAGACCCCAAGCGACTCCAGCGTCGGCGGCAACTCGTGAGTCCCCGCGGGCTTGTCCGGAGCCTCGGTCTCCCGCCGGCGCACCACAGTCACGTCCTGCGCCTCGACCTTCGCGGGCGCGTCGACGTCCGGCGGCGCCTGCACGCTGACCGGGACGCCGTCGACCACCAAGCTGCTCCCGACCGCGATCTCCACCGAGGTGTTGCCGATGACAACGGTCACCGGAACCTTCGACGAGAAGATCAGCCCGTCATCGGACAGCCCGACGAGGTCGGCGGACGCAAGGGTGAGCGTCTTGTCGCCCAGCGGCAGGTCGATCGGCATCAGTGGGCACGAGTCCGCCGCAACCGCCACAGACACGTCCCGGACGCGGGCGCGCCCGTCTTCCGATCCCAGGTTCGGCACCGCGACCAACTGTCCGCCGCCGTGAAGGTCCAGTGCGGACGGAGACGAGCTGGTCGGGAAGTCCGCGACCACCTCGACCGACGCTCCCGACGTGGCCAGCGCCAACCGGGAGCCCAGTGCCTCGAGGACGCGGGCGAGCACCTGCGCCTCGCCGTACTCCGGCCGCTCGATCCCCGTCGAGGACACGTAACCGCCGAAGTCGTACCCGTGGCTCATGAAGTTGCCCGGCGTGCCCCAGTTGCCGCTCGACGGCGTGTACCCGAAGTTCCACCCCGAGGCCTGCAGGTACGGCGCGATCAGCGACGCACCGCTGGCCAGCAACCGGCGCAGTGTCCGGTGCCGCCGGTTGGTCTCGGTGATCAGCAGCGGCAACCCACGATCCCCGAGCAGCTGCGTGTAGCGCCGTACCTCTTCCTCGATGTACGGCGAGTCGTCGTTCGGGTAGAAGTTGCACGCCGGTACGACGCCCGGCACGTTGCCCGTGGCACCGAACAGGTCACCCTGACCGGCGCAGGCGACCAGCGGCACCGTGATGCCGTGGGCAACCGCCTGGTCGCGCAGGGCAGTGAGGTAACCGGTGCGGTCCTCGCAGTCGAAGAAGTCCAGCTCGTTCTCCAGCTGGACCATGATGACCGAGCCGCCCGCGCCGAATTGCCGGGCTGCGAGCAGCGGCAGCACCTCGTCGTACCAGGCGCTCACCTGAGCGAGGAAGCGCGGCTCGTTCTGCCGGACGCGCAGGTCCGGGTCGAGGCCGAGCCAGGCCGGCAGCGCGCCGCCGTCCCACTCCGAGCAGATGTACGGACCGGGCCGGGCGATGACGTGCAGCCCGGTCGCGTGGGCGAGGTCGAGGAACGCGGCCACGTCCCGCCGCCCGTCGAACGACCAGCGGCCGGGCGCGAGCTCGTGGAAGTTCCATGGCAGGTAGACATCGACACACGTATAGCCCGACGCGCGCACCTGCTCGAGCCGCTCCTGCCACTGCTCGCGGGGCAGCCGGAAGTAGAACAGGGACGCGCACAGGACGACCTGTGGCTTGCCGTCGATGACGATGCCCTGGGCATCCATGGAAACCGCGTTCACTTGACCCCCGCGCTGCCGCCGCTGATGTCCATCTCGTACAGGTACCGCTGACCCAGGTAGTACACCAGGATCATCGGCAAGGTGAGCAGGATCGACCCGACCATCACCAGGTTCCACGGTGGCGCCTGGAGCGCGGCCGACGTACTGGTGATGTACTGCACGCCCAGGGCGAGCGGCATCTTGGTCTCGTCGTTCAGGTAGATCAACGGGCCCATGAAGTCGCCCCAGGTCGCGGTCAGGGTGAAGATCCCGATCGCGATCAGCACCGGGCTGAGCATCGGCAGCATGATCCGGCGGTAGATGCCGAAGAAGCCGAGCCCGTCCACCATCGCCGCCTCGTCGATCTCACTCGGCAGCCGGGACACGAACTGCCGGACCAGGAAGACGTTGAACGCGTTGGAGAAGAAGTTCGGCACGATCAGCGGCAGGTAGGTGTTCACCCAGCCGAGTTCCTTGAACAGGATGAACTGCGGGATCATCGTGATCTGCGCCGGGATCATCATCGTGGCCAGCACGATGATGAACAGCGTGTTCTTGCCCGGCGCCCGCAACCGGGCGAACGCGTAGCCGACCAGGCCGCTGGACAGCACCTGGCCGATCACCGCGCCGGTCGAGATGATCACCGAGTTCAGCAGGAACCGCTGCATCGGCAGGTCGGTGCTGAACACCCGGGTGAAGTTGTCCCAGTGGAACTCGCGCGGCAGGATCGTGAAGGTGTTGGCGTTCACCGTCTGGTCACTGGCCAGCGCGATCGACACCACGAACACCAACGGCACACACAACACCGCCGACACCACGATCAACGTCGCATACGTGAACGGCGACGCCCGAAACACGCCGAGCACCCGATCCCGGCCGGGCGGCCGCTCCGGCGTACGCCGCTGGTCCTGCTGCGGCGGTGCAGCAGGAGAGAGGACGGTGGCCATTACTTCACCTCGGTCTCGTAGAACACCCAGCGCCGGGCGGTGCGGAAGGCAAGCAGCGTGAACACCAGGATGACTGCGAACAGCAGCCAGGACAGCGCCGATGCGTAGCCCATGTGGTAGAAGGAGAACGCCTCGTCGAACAGCATCGGCACCATCATCTGGCTGGCGTTGTTCGGCCCGCCCTTGGTCAGGATGTAGACCTGGGAGAACACCTGGAAGGCGCCGATCAGCCCCATGATCAGGTTGAAGAAGATGATCGGGGTCAGCTGCGGGACGGTGATGCTCCAGAACTGCCGGATCGGCCCGGCGCCGTCCACCTCGGCCGCCTCGTAGAGCTCGCGCGGGATGCCCTTCATTGCCGCCAGCAACAGCACGGTCGCGCCGCCGGCGCCCCAGACGGACAGCAGGATCAGCGCGGGCTTCACCCAGACCGCCTCCAGCAGCCACGACGGGCCCGGGATGCCGAACACCCCGAGCACGTCGTTGAGCGGGCCGGACGGGGCCAGCACCATCTTGAAGATCATCGCCGTCGCGACCAGCGGCACCAGGGTCGGCAGGTAGATCAGCGTCCGGAACACCTTGCGGAGGCCAACCTGCTTGTTCAGCAGGTTCGCCAGCCACAGCCCGATCCCGAGCCCGAGCGGCACCGAGATCGCGGCGTAGTAGAACGTGTTCCACAACGCCTTCCAGAACACCGGGTCCTCGGTCAGCAGCCGGGTGTAGTTCTCCAGCCCGACCCACTTCGGCGGCGTGAACGAGTCCCAGTCGGTCAGCGAGATGTAGACCGAGGCGATCATCGGGCCGAGCAGGAACACCACGAAGCCGATGATCCACGGCGACGCGAACAGGTAGAACCACATCGCCTCGCGGCGGCGCAACCTGGACATCAGCTCGGCTTGACGATGGTCTCGAGCCGCTTCTGGATCGCGGTCAGCGCGGTCCGGGCGTCCTGCTTGCCCAGCCAGAAGTCGGCCAGCCCGTCGTCGAACGCCTTCTGCATCTCGTTCCAGGCCGGGATGAACGGCGCCCGGTAGACGAAGTCGCTGGACTCGCCGAACACGTTCATGTTCACCGGCTTGGTCATCCAGGCCGGCTTCAGGAACGCCTCGCTCTTCTGCACCTCGATGTTGGCCGGCACGTCCTGGCCGGTGGCGATGATCTGCTGCTGGGCCTCCGGCGAGGTGAGGAAGTCGATCGCCTTCAGCGCCGCCTCGGGATTCTTCGCCGTCCGCGACACCGCCAGGCCGCTGCCGAACGCGGTCACCGCCTGCTCCTTGCCCTTCCACAGCGGGGCGATGTCCCACTCGATCTTGGACTTGGTCAGGCCGCTGATACCCCAGAACCCGGTGGTGTTGACCGCGACCTTGCCGTTCGCGAACGCCGCGTCGCCGCCGACGTCGGCGCCCATGTCGGCGTACTGCTTCTGGGTGGGTACGACGCCGTGCTTGAAGATCAGGTCACCGGCCCACTGCAGCGCTTCGATCACCTCGTCGGTGGCGACCGCGGGCTTGCCGCTGTCGTCGATGATCTTGCCGCCGTTCTGGTACACGAAGCTCCACCACTGGGCCCACCAGCCCGAGCCGGCGTAACCCCACTGCTTGCCCGGCACGGTCAGCTCCTTGAACGCGCTGAGCGCGTCGTCCCAGGTCCAGTCCGCGCTCGGCGCCTTGATGCCCTTGGCCTCGAACAGCGCCTTGTTGTAGAAGACGATCATCGCGCCGGAGCGGTCCGGGACCGCGTAGACCTTGTCCTGGTAGGAGTACAGCTTCCCGATCGAGCCGAACCGCTTCTCCAGGTCGATCCCGGCCTTCGCGGCCAGCTCGTCCAGCGGCTGGATCTGGTTCTTGCTCGAGTAGACGTTGACGCTCTCGGCGACCTGCATGATGTCCGGGCCCTTGCCGCCGGCAATCATCGTCTGGACCTTCTGCGCGTACCCGTCGCCCGGGATCAGCTGCAGCGTCACCTTCAGCTCGGGGAACTTCTTGACCAGCAGGTCGATCCGCTTCTGGTACGTCGTCTTGTCGTTCTCCCCGCCCCACACCGTCATCACCAGGTTGGCGGCGGTGGCGTTGCCCGACGACGAACCCTGGTCGTCACTGTCGGCCCCGCAGGCGGTGAGCGTGATGACGCCCGCGGCCAGACCCATCCCGAGAAAACCCCGACGCGAAAGCTGCGTCCCGTCCATGGCCATCGCTGGCCCTCCTTGCCTGTTGAACCCTGAGGGTTTCTGTTGAACCCTGAGCGTTTGAGTGCCGGTTAAACTAACCATTGGAATAACCCCTGGCAAGACCTCGCCACCCAGTTGCCAAACCGTGACCAGCCGGCCGCGCCCCACCCAGCACAAGCTGAACCGGGTAAGTTCTGCGGGTTTCTACAACTCCGGGCGGCTCAGGTCCAAGGACACCGCCTTCGGCGGCGACCGTTCTCCAGCCGCCTTCGGCGGAGTCGCAAGCCGCTGTCCGGCCGGAGGCGACCGGCGGAGAGAACGCCTGGCCGCAGGACGGACACTGGCTTCCGCGGCGGCTGTTCTGCAGCCGCCGTCGGGGGGGTCGCGAACCGGCGTCCGGCTCGAGGGCATCGGCGGACAGCCCCGCCCACCGCAGGACGGACACGCCTTCGGCGGCGGCTGTTCTAGCGGCCGCCTCCGGCGGCTGCGCCAACCGGTGAGACGCGCCAGGCGCCCATCGGCGGAGAAGCCGGTGCAACGCCGTGATGTCGTCGCCCGCGAGACTTACCGAGCAGCTAGCGCCGCGGCAACCAACGTTGGGGTCGTAATGCGGCTTGTGTCCTTTTCGACAGGAGGTGTCCGGCCCTCGACCCCGATCCCCAGCCGGTTCAGGCGAGGGAGCAGCCAGCCGTGGGTATACGTCCTGTCGAACTGCACCGGAGGCCACCACGCTCCCGGAACCCGGACCGCCTCCACGCCATGACAACCCCACCCGCGACCCCGCCGAAGGCGGCAACAAACTGCCGCCGCCGGAGGCGGTGTCGGTTCGCCGGAGGCGGTGTCCGTTCCAAGTGGTTTCAGGTGGTTGCCACGGTGAGGGCGAGGCAGTTCGCGGCCGCGAGAGGAGGGTTGTCGGGGAGGCGGGCGATCAGGATGCCGTGGGCCTGGTCGAAGGGGACCGGGCCGTGGCCGAGGAGGCGGACGCCGGTGACTGTCTCGCTCCCGGCGAGGCTTCGGATGACGGCGCGGCCGTCGGACGGCCAGGCCAGCTGGAAAGCGTAGACGGTGTCCTCGCGGCGGGTGAAGCGGTAGTCGGCGTCGGTCCAGTTCACGCGGTCCTCGGTGAAGCCCTTGATCACGACACTCGACGGTCCCTCGCCGAACACCCGGTACGGTCTCGTCCCGTAGATTCCTTCGCCGCAGACCCGCATCCAGGCGCCGAGGTCGTCGAGGAGTTGCGAGCACTCCAGATCGAGCGTGCCGTCGGGCAGTTGCGGGATGTTCAGCAACAGGTTCCCGTTCTTCGCCACGATGTCGACGAGCATCTCGATCACGTGACCGGCGGTCTTGTAGACGTCGCGCACGTTGTAGAACCAGTCACCGACCGAGGTGTCGGTCTGCCAGGGCTCGGAGTGGATACCAGGAGTCTGGCTGCGTTCGATGTCCATCACACCGACCACGTGCACCTCGGGCCGGCGGTCCTTCTGCTGGTACACGGCGCGGTTCGTCCCGTGGATCCGCGCACTGGTGTTGTAGAGATGCGCGACCGCCCGCAGACCGGGCTCGTAGTCGACCTCGCCGAACGGCAACGGGCCGTCGGTGTAGAGCAGATCGGGCTGGTGCCGGTCGATCATCTCGGTCACCGCCGCGAGCCAGTAGTCGCGCCAGGCGGGATCGTCGCAGTACCACGGGTCCGGAACCACCACGTCGTCCGCGGGAAGGTAGCGGCTGTTGTCGAGGTACACGTCGCGGTACGCCGGATCGGTGCCGTCGTACGGCACGCCGGCGAGCGGCCCGTGCTTGTCGCTGCCCTTGTTGACGGCCATCCACCCCAGTGCGGCACCCAGGTGCTCGGTGATCCCGAACGGCAGCCCGCGCTCGGCCGCGGCGGCCTTCCACAGCGCCAGGATGTCCTTGCCCGGGCCCACCCGCACCGAGTTCCAGGGGTTGACCGCCGAGTCGTAGTTGAAGAAGTTGTCGTGGTGCACGGCCTGGGCCACGAAGTACCGGGCGCCTGCCGTGACGAACCGGTCCATCAGGTCCTTCGGATCGAACCGTTCGGCCTTCCACAGCGGTACGACGTCCTTGTAGCCGAACTCCGACGGATGGCCGTACGTACGCAGGTGGTAGCGATACTGGTCGCTGTCCTGGCGATACATGTGGCGTGCGTACCAGTCGCCGTACCGCGGCACCGACTGCGGTCCCCAGTGCGACCAGATGCCGAGCTTCGCGTCCCGGAACCAGTCCGGGCATTCGAACGTGGACAGGGACTCGAAAGTTGCGTCGAACGGCACTGGTTGCTCCTGGTCGGTGATGGGTGTGTGGGCCGGCCGGTTCACACCGGCCGGCCCACGGTCGAGCTACTTGCCGGGCATCTTGTCGTACGCGGTCTGCTGGATCTCGAGGTAGCGCTTCAGGCCGAGGCCCTCGAGGCCCTTGACGTAGGCGTCCCAGTCGGAGTCGATGTTCTTCGACCCGGTGATGAACTGCAGGGCGTTCTGCTGCACGTAGTTCTCGATGTTGGTCTGCAAGGTCGCGACCTCACTGCCCAGCGAGGGATCGATCCAGACCTTCCAGTACGGGTAGATCAGCGCCTTGTCCTCCTTGCCCTCGTACAGCTTGGTTGCCTCGAACAACCGCCGCTCGTACCCGGCCGGGCTGTAGATGTCGGTCGCGATCGCCTCGGAGTTCCGGAACTTCTCGGTGTTGTTGTACTGCGCCAGCGCTCCCCACCCGGAGTTCGGCGGAGTTGCGCCGGAGGGCTGCGGGATCTGCTTGAACACCGGCTTCAGCGACTTGTCGAGCGCGACGTCGCCTGGCTGTGGTTTCGTCCAGGTCTTGCCCTCGCTGCCGAACTGCCCGTTGATCTGCCCCTCGTCGGTGAAGATGTAGTCGAGCAGCTTGATCGCCTGGATCTGCTCCTCCTGGGTGGCCTTGTTCGTCAGTACGAACGTCGCACCCGGCGCACTCGGGAAGTTGTACCCGGTGAAGTTCGCACCGCCCGGCCCGGTCAGCGGCGGGACCGCGTCGTACTGCTTCTGGCGACCGTCGGGCAGGTTGCTGACCGCGATGCCCAGGTGCAGCACAGTGGCCGAGCCGAGGAGCGGCGCCTTGCCACCGTCACCCTGCTGCTGCAGCGCGTCCGGGTTCTGGGTGAAGGCGCCCTTGTCGATCAGGCCCTCCTTGTAGAGTGAGTTCAGGTACTTGAGTCCCTCGCGCCAGCCGTCCTTGTTGGCCTGCAGGTCGACCTTGCCGTCCTTCAGCACCAGGGTCGAGTTGTTGTTGCCGCTGGTGCCCTGCGGGTCGTAGATGAACGCGTTCATGAAGTACGGGATCAACGCGTCCCGCACGCTCGCGCTGAGCGGGATCTCGTCCGCCTTGCCGTTGCCGTTCGGGTCCTGGGTCTTGAACGCCTGCAGGACCTTGCGCATGTCCTCCGTGGTCTTCGGCTGCTCGAGTCCGAGCTTCTTCAGCCAGGCGGTGTTCATCCACAACTTGCCCTGGTAGGAGCAGTGGTAGCAGTCGACCCACTGCGGCATGCCGTAGATCTTGCCGTCCGGAGCCGTCGCCATCGCCTTCCACTCCGGCTCGGCGTCGAGCGCCTTCTTGATGTTGGGCGCGTACTGGTCGATCAGCTGGTTCAGCGGAACCAGGACGCCCTGGCTGCCCAGCTTGAGCAGCTCGGCGGGGGTGAACTGGTCGACCCACGGGATCAGCAGGTACAGGTCCGGGTAGTCGCCGCTGGCCAGCGAGATCTGCCGTTTCTCCTTGGCCGGCCCGCCGTCGAACGTGCTGGTCTGCCACTTGAAGCTGATGTTGAACTGCTGCTTCACCTTCTGGGTGAACTCGTTCGTGGCCAGGTTGGTCTCGGCGCCCTGCGGCGCGAAGACGTCCAGTGTCACGGCCGGGTTCCCGGTCACGGTGGGCAGCGGCTTGCTCTCGTCCGCCGTCGTGCCGGATCCGCTGCAGGCGGCCAGGCCGAGTGCCAGAACACAGAGCCCGGCGACCGCCGCGAACCTGGTTCTCCTGAGCTGAGTTGTCATGTTGTCCCTCACAGGGGTAGAGATGGTGCGAAGGATCAGCCCTTGACGGCGCCGATCATGATTCCCTTGGTGAAGTAGCGCGCCACGAACGGATAGATGAGCAGCACCGGCACACTGGCCACCACGATCAGCGAGTACTTGAGCAGATCGGCCAGTTGCTGCCGTTGCAGAACGACGGAGGCGTCGATCGCGCCGCCGCTGTAGGTGTTGAGGATCAGGATGTTGCGCAGCACGAGCTGCAGCGGGAACAGATCCGGGTTCTTCAGGTAGATCAGCGCGTCGAAGTACGAGTTCCACTGCATGATCGCGTACATCAGAGCGATCACGGCGATCATCGGCTTGGCCAGCGGAATCACCACCGACCAGAGGAACCGCAGGTCGCCGCAGCCGTCCAGCTGCGAGGCCTCGACCAGCTCCTCGGGGATCACGGTGCGGAAGTACGTCCGAGCGATGATCACCTGCCAGACGCCGATCGCCTGCGGGACGATCAGTGCCCACCGGGTGTCCAGCAGTCCGACCTGCTGGACCACCAGGTACGTCGGGATCAGCCCGCCGGTGAACAGCATCGTGAACAGGATCAGGCTCATCACGACGTTCCGGCCGACCAGAGTACGGCGCGACATCGGGTACGCGATCGCGATCGTCATCACGACACTGACCAGCGTGCCGACGACCGTGTAGAACAAGGAGTTCACGTAGCCCTGGATGATCTGCGGGTTCTCGAACACCGCGCGGTACCCGCGCAGCGAGAACTCCACCGGCCAGAACAGCACCCGCCCGGACGACACGGCCTCGGGACTGCTGAACGAGCTCGCCACGATGTACAGCAGCGGCAGCAGCACGACGGCGAGGAACACGATCAGCAGCAGGTAGACGCAGAACATGAACATCCGGTCCGTGCGCGACTCCTGGATCCGGCGTGCGCGCGCCGCCCGGCGCTCGGTCCGCTTGCTCGGCAGGGTCGTCGTTCCGGCGCTCATGACCACAGTCCGTTTCCGGTGATCCGCTTGGCCACCATGTTGACGCCCAGCAGCAGGACCAGGTTGATGACGGAGTTGAACAGGCCGACGGCGGTGGCCAGGCTGAAGTCGGCGTTCAGCAGGCCGGTCTTGTAGACGTAGGTGGCGATGATCTCGGACTCACTGAGGTTCAGCGGGTTCTGCAGCAGGAACGCCTTCTCGAACCCGATCGCCATGATGTTGCCGACCGCAAGCACCAGGATGATCACCGCGGTCGGCATGATGCCGGGAAGGTCGACGTGCATGATCCGCCGCAGCCGGCCGGCACCGTCGACCTTGGCGGCCTCGTGCAGGGCCGGATCGATCCCGGCCAGCGCCGCCAAATAGATCACGGCCGAGTACCCGGTCGTCTGCCAGACGTCGGACCACACGTAGATGTGCCGGAAGTAGTCCGGGTTGCCCAGGAAGTCCACCGCCGGTACGCCGAAGAACCCGAGCCCCTCGTTCACGATGCCGAGCCGCGGCGACAGCACCAGGATCGTCATCGAGACGACCACCACGGTGGAGATGAAGTACGGCGCGTACGTCACCAGCTGGACCGACTTCTTGAACAACCCGGTGCGGATCTCGTTCAGCGCCAGCGCCAGGACGATCGCCAGCGGGAAGCTGGCCGCGACCGTGTAGACGGAGAGCAGGAAAGTGTTCTTCAGCAGCGTCCAGAACACCGGGTTCTGGAAGAACAGCTCGAAGTTGCGCAAGCCGGTCCACTGACTGCCCCAGATGCCGGCCACCACGTTGTAGTTCTTGAACGCCAGCACCGCGTTCGACATCGGGATGTACTTGAACACCACGAACCAGACCAGCGGCACGACCATCAGCAGGTACAGGGTCCAGTGCCGGCGCAGACTCCGCCGCAGACCGGTGACGGTGGTGCGTTCACGCCGCCGGCGCCGGCGCTGCTGGGCCGGTGCTTCGCCGACGGGCGGCGGGATGCTTGTCAGGACTGCCATCGAACCTCCTCGTGCAGGCCGGCGATCAACTCGGGCTCATGCGGTGACCGACACCGGCCGTCAAACTCACCGGCACCCGGTCGTGGCCGTGGCGCACGATCCGCTCCTGGTCCCGGTCAGCCGTCAGGACGGCCTCGATGCCGTTCGGTGTCCAGGCGATGTCGACGACGACCCCGCCGCGGGCCCGGAGGCCGGTCACTCGTCCACTGGTCCACTCGGCGGGCAGCGCCGGCAGCAGCTCGATCTCGCCGGTGTGGCTCTGCAGCAGCATCTCCGCGATTCCTGCCGTCGCCCCGAAGTTGCCGTCGATCTGGAACGGCGGATGCGCGCAGAACAGGTTCGGGTAGATGCCGGCGCCACTGCCCACGTAGTCGGTCGAGGTGTCGTTCGCCGGGCGCAGGAACGCGCGCACCAGCCGATGTGCCGCGGCCGCGTCGCGGAGCCGGGCTCGCAGGTTGATCTTCCACGCCAGCGACCAGCCCGTCGCCTCGTCGCCGCGCAGGTCGAGCGTGCGCGCGGCCGCTGCTGCCAGAGTCGGCGTGCCGTCCGGCGTGATCGCGCTGCCCGGGTGAAGGGCGACCAAGTGGGACATGTGCCGGTGGTGCGGATCTTCCTCCGCGAAGTCCGCCGCCCACTCCTGCAGTTGACCTCGTGCGCCGACCGGTGGCTCCGGCAGTCGCTTGCGTGCCGTGGCGAGCTCGTCGACGAGCGGGTCCACGACGTCGAGCAACTCGGCCGCCTGCTCGACCCGGCGGAACAGTTCCGAGATGAGCGCCAGATCCATGGTCGACGACTCGGTGACCGAGGCCGGTAGACCGTCGTCGGCCAGGTAGTCGTTCTCCGGGGACGTCGACGGCGACGTACCGAGGCTGCCATCCGGCCGCTCGACCAGCCAGTCGAGGCAGAACTCCGCCGCGCTGCGCATCGCCGGCCACGCCGTACCGAGAAACTCCAGGTCGCCGGTGAACTCGTAGTGGTCCCACAGGTGGCTGGTGAGCCATGCGCCGGCCAGCGGCCAGTTCGACCACCGCGGGTCGCCCTCGACGGGGTTGGTCCAGCACCAGGCGTCGGCGTTGTGGTGCGCGGTCCAGCCGCCGCAGCCGTACCGTTCGCGGGCCGTACTGCGGCCCGCCTGGGCCAGGTGATCGATATACCGAAGCAGCGGCTCGTGGCACTCGGAGAGGTTGGTCGTCTCGGCCGGCCAGTAGTTCATCTCGGTGTTGATGTTCACCGTGAAGTTCGAGCTCCACGGCGGCCGCAGGATGTCGTTCCAGATCCCCTGCAGGTTCGTCGGCAGGCCACCCGGTCGCGAGCTCGCCACCATCAGGTAGCGGCCGTAGTTGAAGATCAGTGCGGCCAGGGCAGGGTCCTCGACCTCGACCGCCCGGGCCACCCGCTCATCGGTCGGCAGCCCGGACCGCTCCGGCGATCCGGCCAGCTCGAGCGACGACCGGCGGTACAGCCGCCGGTGATCACGCTGATGATCCGCCACGAGGTCGCCGTACTCCCGATCGAGCGCGGCGAGCACGACCTGGTCCGCCGCGGACCAGCACTCCTCGGCTGTCCGGGTCGGCGAAGTGAAGGGGCCGTCGTACCCGGTCGCGGTCGAGACGATCAGCACGATCTCCGCTGCGTCCTCGACGATGAGCTCGGCCTCGCTCACCCGGAGCCGGCCGTCGGTGGTTGCACGCAAGGCGATGGCCGCCGCCATGCCCCGATCCGCACCGTCGGAGTACCGGATCGGCTCCGGTACGTCACGATGCGGCGGAGCGACATCGGCCGGCGCCTGCAGGAACAGTCCTAGTCCGTTCTCGACCGCGTGCGGGGCCGACCGCAACTGCGACGTCAGCCGGCACGTGAGCGCCAGGACGGGTCGCGATGCGGTGATTCGCTGCACCAGTACGCCGTCCGGCGCGCTGACGAAGGCCTCCTGGCGAACGGCAACGCCGCCCACCTCGAACTCCGCCACGGCCAGGGCAGCGTCGAGATCGAGCTCCCGTCGGTACTGCGTGACGTCGCCCGCGGCAGGTGTCACTCCATCGACGCGTGACTCGAGCAGGAGATCACCCAGCGGCAGGTACGCCTGCGAGTAGCCGGAATGAAGACCTCGGGCCAGCTCGTGCGCCCGGCGGATGTCGCCCGCCGTGAGCGCGTCGCGGACAGCCTGCACGGCCCCGGCGCCGGTCGCGCCGAGCGGAGTCGACAGCAACCGCGCGGTCTCCGGACCGCCGGACCAGAGGGTCTCGTCGTTCAGGCCGATCCGATCGGTGCCGACACCGCCGAAACACATCGCGCCGATCCGGCCGTTGCCCAGCGGCAACGCCTCCAGCCAGGTTCCGGCCGGCCGGTCGTACACCAGCCGCTGCAGGCCGGAGCGGTCCGGGCCCAGCATGTCGCCCATCTCACAACCCTCCGTCGCGTCACGGGAATTGATCCCATGATTTTTCGGAATCGTAGCGCTGTGTCTGCTCTTGGTCCATACTGAACGACGTCGGATCTGAAGAAAGATCCCATCTATTGTCTGATCCTGAGGGGCGCGCCATGCCACACATCACCTCGGTGGAGGTCGTCGACATCCGCTTCCCGACCTCGCTGACCAGCGACGGATCGGACGCCATGAACAAGGACGGCGACTACTCGGCGGCGTACGTCGTACTGCACACGGACGACCCCCGGCTCACCGGGCACGGCTTCACGTTCACCATCGGGCGCGGCAACGACCTGTGCGTCGCCGCAGCGGCTCAGCGCGGCGAGCCGCTGGTAGGCCGGGACGTCGACGTGCTGTGCGAAGACCTCGGCGGGATCTACCGGGAGCTCCAGTCCGACAGTCAGTTGCGGTGGCTCGGACCGGACAAGGGCGTCATCCATCTGGCCCTGGCCGCGGTGATGAACGCGGTGTGGGACCTGGCCGCCCGGCGAGCCGGCGTACCGCTGTGGCGACTGCTGGCCGACATGTCACCCGAGCAGCTCGTTGCCGCCGCCGACCTGCGGTATCTGTCCGACGTCCTGACGCCGGAGCAGGCGGTCACCCTGCTGGCGAGACAACAAGAGGGTCGTAAGCGACGAATCGAGCAGCTCGAGGCGTCCGGGTACCCCTGCTACACCACCTCGGCCGGCTGGCTGGGCTACTCCGACGCCAAGCTGCGCAGGCTCTGCGAGGAAGCCGTTGCCGCCGGCTACAAACACGTGAAGCTCAAGGTCGGCGCCGACCTTGCGGACGACATCCGGCGGTGCGGGATCGCTCGCGAAGTGCTGGGAGCGGACGGTCACCTGATGATCGACGCGAACCAGGTGTGGGACGTGCCCGAGGCGATCGAGTGGGTCAAGGCGCTGGCCGAGTTCGAGCCGGTCTGGATCGAGGAACCCACCAGTCCCGACGACATCCTCGGGCACGCCGCGATCCGCAAGGCGGTGGCGCCGATCGGCGTCGCCACCGGCGAGCACGGGATGAACAGAGTCCTGTTCAAGCAGATGTTCCAGGCCGGCGCGATCGACTACTGCCAGCTCGACGCGGCCCGGCTGGGCAGCGTCAACGAGGTCCTGGCGGTCTACCTCCTGGCCGCCTGGTTCGACGTACCCGTCTGCCCGCACGCTGGTGGAGTCGGTCTGTGCGAGCTCGTTCAGCACCTCGCGATCTTCGACTACGTCGCCGTTTCCGGCAGCCTCGACGGCCGGGTCACCGAGTACGTCGACCACCTGCACGAGCACTTCGTCGCGCCCTGCGTGGTCAGCAACGGTGCATACGTGCTGCCTGCAGCGCCCGGTTACAGTGCCGAGATGCACAGGGAGTCACTCCAGACCTACCAGTTTCCGGACGGCGCCTACTGGGCCGCCCGCCGAGCCGAGGACCCGGTGCCATGAACCCGGGCGAGCTCGCTGACCCGCCACGCACGCCGGGCGTCTCACAGACCGACGTCGTCGTCGAGGGCATTCGGCAGATGATCCTCGACGGCCGGCTCCGGCCCGGCGACCGGCTTCCGGTCGAGAAGGAGCTCGGCGCGGTCCTCGGGGTCTCCCGGAACCCGTTGCGGGAAGGGGTTCGGGCGCTCTCGATGATGGGAGTGCTCGAGACCAGGCAAGGCGCCGGCACCTACGTGACCAAGCTCGATCCGTCGATGCTGCTGGTTCCGATGGGATTCGTCGTCGACCTCCAGGACGGCAGCGGAACCCATCACCTGCACGCCGTCCGCCGGATCCTCGAGACGGAGGCCGCCGCCCTGGCAGCCCTGCAGATCGACGCGGCCGATCTCGAGGCGGCAGCCGAGTTGCTGCGCCACAACGAGGCCGAGCTGACGCTCGAGGAACCCAACCACGAGACCGTGATCGAGAACGACATCGCCTTCCACCGCATCATCGCGAACGCAGCCGGGAACCCGATCTTGGCCGCACTGATCGACGCGCTCGGTGGACGGACGATGCGTGACCGGCTGCGCCGATCCATCTCGCAGCCCGGGGCGGACGAGACCTCGCACCGCGAACACCTGTCGATCCTCGCCGCCCTCGCCGCCCACCACCCGGACCGGGCCCGAACCCGGATGGCGGCCCACCTTTTCACCGTCGAGGACTACCTGCTCGAACAAGCCACCGTGAGCCCGGCCACGAATTGAGGCGACTGGATGCCCCTGCTGCAGTGGAGTACCCCTGACCTGACCCTGACCTTCGCTCTCGACGACGACGGTCCGGTCCGCCTGATCGGCGTACGCGAAGCCTCCCAACCGGACGGTGGTGAAACGGATCCCAGCCAGCCCTTGGTCGAGGTCTCGGCCGTCGGGCACGGACTCGCGGCGAGCCACAGCCGGCAGGCCGGAACGAGCCTCGGGCAGAAGCTGCGCTACGTCCGCCATGAAGAGACCGACGCGATGTTGCGCATCATCCAGGAGGAGCCGGACACCGGGCTGCGCGTCACCAGCGTGTTCGAAGCGCGGGCCGGCGTCCGCGCGTGGTCCGAGGCGTCGATGACCGGGTCCGGCAGCCTCGAGCTGACTTTCCTGTCGTCGCTGGTCGTCGGGTTGGTGTCGATCGACGCCGACTTGTACTCCGCGGTCAACAGCTGGATGGCCGAGAACCGGTGGTCCGTGCAGTCGCTCCGCTCTGCGGCGCTGGCAAACATCGACCGCGATCCGCACCATCATGTCGCCCGCAGCCGGCATGCGGTGACGAACACCGGCTCGTGGTCCACCGGGGAGCGACTTCCGCTCGGTGCGTTGATCGGCCGGACCACGCCGTACGCGATCGGCTGGCAGATCGAGCACAACGGGCCGTGGCACTACGAGCTCGGCGAGAACGAACGTGGCGGTTACCTGCTGCTGAGCGGTCCGACCGACCAGGAGCACCAGTGGAGTGTCACGCTCACGGCCGGCCGGCCGTTCACGACTGTGCCGGTCTCGCTCGTCGCCGGCACGGATCTGGACAGCGTATTCGGCGCCCTCACCCGGCAACGCCGTGCGATCCGCCACCGGCGCCCGATCGACGACCGGATGCCGGTCGTCTTCAACGACTACATGAACACCCTGATGGGTGATCCGACCACCGAGAAGCTGCTGCCGCTCATCGATGCGGCCGCGGAGGTCGGCGCGGACTACTTCTGCATCGACGCCGGCTGGTACGCCGACGGTGACTGGTGGAACACCGTCGGGGCCTGGCAGCCGTCGACGACCAGGTTCCCGAACGGTCTCGCCGAGGTGATCGACCGGATCCACAGCCGCGGCATGGTTCCCGGCCTCTGGCTCGAGCCCGAGGTCATCGGGGTCCGGTCACCGCTCGCCCGGGAACTCCCCGACGACAGCTTCCTCAGCCGCCGGGGAGTACGGGTCGCCCAGTCCGGCCGCTATCTCCTCGACCTGCGCAGTACGGCGGCGCGCAAGCATCTCGACGACACCGTCGACCGGTTGGTCGGCGACTTCGGCGTCGGCTTCTTCAAGTTCGACAACAACACGACCACCGGACCGGGCACCGACAAGGACGGCAAGTCGCTCGGTCAAGGACTGCTGGAACACAACCGGGCACTGCTCAGCTGGCTCGACGGCCTCCACGAACGCCACCCCGAGCTGCTGATCGAGAACTGCGCGTCCGGCGCGATGCGGATGGACTACGCGATGTTGTCCCGCCTGCACCTGCAGTCGACCTCGGACCAGGAACATCCGTTGCTCTACGCACCGATCACCGCGGCCGCCCCCACCGCCGTACTCCCGGAGCAGGCGGGCCACTGGGCCTACCCGATCAGCGGGAGCACGGAGGAGGAATTCGTCTTCGCTCTCGTCAACGGCATCCCCGGTCGCCTCTACCTCTCCGGCCACCTCGATCGGATGACGCCGTCCGAGCTCGACCTGGTTCGGTCCGCGTTAGCCGCTCACCGCGTCCTGCTCGACGATCTCGACTCCCTCGTCCCGGCCTGGCCGCTCGGTCTCCCGGAGTGGACCGACGAGTGGCTGGCCTTGTCCCTGAGCGGCCCCAATGTCTCCTACCTGGCCCTCTGGCACCGCGCGCCCGGACCGGCCGCCATCACCCTCCCTGTCCCCAGATCCACCATCACGCCACACTTCCCGACCGGCACCACCGGCTGGACCTACACCTGGACCGACGAGAACTCGCTCAGCATCACAACCGACGTCCCCGAACCCTCTGCCCGCATCCTGCGCCTGAACCACTAACCTTCGCGGATGCGGAAATTGACGTGGGCCGGTGCCGGGTGCCTGGTGCTGGCATTCGTAATCAGCGGCTTCTTCGGCGTGCAGTTGATGCGCGCCATCCCAGGCACACCGGCGCCGATCGGCGACGGCCCGGTTCGGCTCGACGGCGAAGGGCTGACGATCTTCGCGTCCGAGCGCGGCGCCGGCCAGTCCTGTACGGCGACCGACGCGAGCGGTACGGCGATCGCGCTGCAGGCGCCGTCCCGCTCGGAGCAGTTCGACGACGCCGGCGACCTCTACTACGTGGTCGCGCACTCGGTCGAGAAGGTCCCGGCGCAGGCGGTCGAGGTCGTGTGCACCAACGAGAGCGCGACGTACTTCGTCGGCCGCCGCCACACCGCTGCCACGTTCATGGTGCCGGCCCTCAGCGCCGTCGGCTCGTTCTTCGTGCTGGCCGCGATCGGCGCCGTACTGATCGTCGTCGGGCAACGGAAGAAGCGGGCGCCGCAACCCTGATCGCGGCGCCCGCGCTCGGTCAGCCCGCCTGGCGCAGGTGGGCGAAGATCAGCAGCGAGGCCTACTTCCGGATGGTGATGACCGGCTGCATCCGCGGCCTCACCGCCGCGGCCCCACCCGGGCGGCCGGTCACGGAGATCCTGGCCGACCTCGGTCTGGAGTCGCCGCACTGAGATGAGCCAGTACGGCGAGAACGCGACGATGCCCGTCCTCGGATTCCGGCAACGTGAGCTTGGTGAACACGTGCCGGACATGCGCCTCGACCGTACGCTCGCTGAGGAACAGCCGCCGTGCGATGGCGCTGTTGGTCAGTCCCTCGGCCATCAGCTCGAGCACATGCCGTTCGCGCTCGGTCAACGCGGCCAGCGGATCGTGGTCCCCGCGCTGTGCCACCAAACCGGCCACGACCTGCGGATCGAGCGCCGACCCACCCCGCGCAACCCGCTCGGCCGCGGCCAGGAACTCCCCCATGTCGAGCACACGATCCTTCAGCAGGTAACCGAATCCGCCCAACGACACGAGCCTCACCACGTGCGTTGTCTCGATGTGCTGTGACAGCAGCAGCACACCGACCTCCGGGTGCGCGCTCTTCACCGCCTCGGCCGCCCGCGCACCCTCGTCGCTGAACGTCGGCGGCATCCGGATGTCCGCCACCACCAGATCCGGCTGGTACGACGCCACCGCCGCAAGCAGCCCATCCGCGTCGCCCAGCGTCGCGACCACCTCGTGGCCGCCGTCCACGAAGAGCATCTTGAGCCCTTCACGCAGCAGCACCTGGTCCTCCGCGATCACGATCCGCATGGCAGCTCCGCGATGAGCGTCGTACCGCGGCCCGGTTCGCTGTCGATGCGGAAGATCCCGCCGAGCGCCGCGACCCGGTCGGCGAGCCCGGTGAGGCCGGTGCTGGTGCCCGCGGCCGCACCACCGACGCCGTCGTCGGTCACCGTCACCAGCAGGCTGTGGTCCTGATGCCTCGCCGCCAGACCGACCCGCGTGGCGTTCGCGTGCTTGACCGCGTTGGTGAGGCCCTCGCAGCAGATGAAGTAGGCCGCCGCCTCGACGCCGGACTCGAACCGCTCGTCGGGCACGTCGACCGATACCGGCAACGGAGCCCGTCGCGCGAGGTCGTGGAAGGCCGGCGCCAGCCCGTCGTCGAGCTGGGTCGGCGGCAGGCCACGAGCGAGCTCGCGGAGCTCGCCGATCGCGAGGGTCGCTTCCTCGACCGCACGATCGAGCGTTGCACCGGCGGCCGTGGGCGCCGAGCCGAGCTGGTGCTGGGCGTGCCGGAGCGCAAGCCCGATGGAGACCAGGCGCTGCTGGGCACCGTCGTGCAGATCGCGTTCGATCCGGCGGCGCTCGGCGTGGCCGGCGGCAACGATCCGGGCCCGGGACGCCTTGACCTCGTTCAGCTGCAGCCGCAGTTCCGCCCGCAGCCGAGCGATCTCGACCGCGAGACCGCCATCCTCGACGACGCGCCGAAGCAGCTCCGGGCTGAGCTCGGCCGTGCCGGCGTGCAGGACGACCCCGATCGGCTGGTCGCCGCGTTCGATCGCGATCCGGTGCCGGTCGTCGTCGGTCCGGGTGTGCCCGGCGAGGTCGACGTACCGCTGGCTCTCCGGCAGGAAGACGAGCAGCTCGAGGCCGGGGTCGGCGAGGATCTCGCGGAGGACGGTCTGCACCTCCTCGGGGGTACGGCGACCGGACCGGACGTCGTCGAGGAAGCCGGCCATCCGGTGCAGGGCGTCGTACCGGGACCGATTGAAGCGGCGGTCGACCGTGTCCTGGATGCTGCCGCGCAACGGGCGGAACAGGATCGCGCACACCTGGAGCGGAGGTCTCGATGCGGAGCATCGTGGCCTTCGCGCCAGTGCGGCGAGGTGCCGTGCCGAGTGCCGCGCAGTAGGCGGGGAGTCAGGAGCCACGCCCTTCAGCGCGGGCGGCGGCGATCTCGTAGAGGAAGCTGTTGACGGGGGTGGGGACACCGGCGCGGTCGCCCAGGCGGACGACCGCGCCGGTCCACGCGTCGAGCTCGTGCGGACGGCCGGCCAGGATGTCGCGCTGCAGCGACGTGGTCCCGTTCGCGGGCAAGTTGTCGATCCAGGCCAGGGTGTTCGGTACGACATCCGCTGGCAGCTCGATCCCGAGCGCCAGGGCGACGTCGCGGATCTCGGTGGTCGCTTCCGTCAGCAGTCGCCGCGTCCCGGGCCGGGAGCGGAGGACGCCGTAGCCGGCGCCGGTCGCCGTACCCAGGCCGCCGCCGGGGACGACGGACAGGAACTTGGTCCAGAGGGCGGCCCAGATGTCGTCCGGGTTTCGCGCGAGCAGGCCGGCGTCGGTGAAGGCGGTCAGCAACCAGTCGGTCCGCGGCGTGGGCTGGTTGTCCCACTCGGCGAAGGTCAGCCGGCCGGGCCCGCCGAGGTGCCGGATGGTCCCCGGGCCCTCGACGTACGCAATCACTTCCGCGGCGCCCGGCAGAACCCGCTCCCGCCCGTAGACCGTCGCCACCTGATCCGGCGCCTCGACCCCGTTCTGCACGGTCACGATCGCCGTCGCGTCACCGACCAGCGGCTCGATCGCGGCGATCGCATCGGCCAGTTGCCACGTCTTCACACACACCAAGACGTAGTCGGCCACCCCAACTTCTGCGGCGTCCCCCGTCACCCGCACCGGCGCCACGTCGAAGTCGCCGGCCACACTCCGCACCGCCAGGCCGTCAGCCCGCAGTGCCTCCAGGTGATTGCCGCGCGCAACGAAGTTCACCTCCACCCCGGCTCGCGCCAGCCGCCCCCCGAAGTACCCGCCGACCCCACCAGCCCCAACCACCGCGATCGTCGTCACCCGACCATCCTCGCAGACGCCACAAGGCAATGGATTGAGGAGATTCGTCAATTCGGGCCGGCTCCGCAGGGCGGGATGGTTGGCTGCAGACATGCGTAAAGCGACGACTACTCCGGGCGAGGCGGCTCGGTTGGTGATGGACGACCATGGATTGCTGGCGGAGCGGATCGACGGGCTCAGTGAGGCTGAGCTGCGGGCGCCGTACCGGGTGGTGTCGGGGCCGCTCGGGCACTTCTGCGACTCGCTGCACGACCTGACCGCACACATCCTGATGTGGGACGAGATCACGTTCGCGGTACTGCGGGATGCCGCAGCCGGGCGGTTGCACTGGAGTCTGGATCCGCGCTGGGAGACCGCGGACGCGGGCAGTGCGCTGAACGTCGGCGGCGTCGAGGCGGGCCGGCACATCCCGTCGGGGCTGCTCCTGCATCGGTTCCACAGCGTCACCGACGCGCTCGTCGCAGAGATCCAGCAGTACGACGACAACGCGTGGAATGACCCGGCGACCGGCGGTGGGTACGACGGCGGGATCGGAGCACTCGCCGAGTACGCCGCGACCCCGCCGGACGGCGCCCTCTTCGGCCACGCCGCCCGCCACCTCAAGCCCGCACAGGTCCCGGCATGACGATCGTCGACCAGCCCGCCTTCGCGCCGGAGACCGATGCCCTGCTGGCCCGGTTCGCGGCCGAGCCGGCAGGTCCGGAGCTCGATCCGTACCAGGCCCTGCTGCTCGACCGTGAGGAGCTGCCCGACCCCGAGCTCGCGGGCCCGGTCGCCCCGGGCATCGAGGTCAAGGACCTGACCATCGGCACCCTGGAAGCCCGGCTGTACCGGCCGCTGACCGAGAAGCCGAGGCCGCTGCTGCTCTGGTTGCACGGGGGTGGATTCATCGGCGGGCACCTACGCGACATCGAGTGCGCGACATCCGGGATCGCCGCCGTCGGCGACGTCACCGTCGTCTCACTCAACTACCGGCTCGCGCCGGAAGACCCTTATCCGGCAGGGCTGCACGACGTACGCGACGCGCTCGACTGGTTGCGTGAGCATGCTGCTGAGCTCAACGGCGACGGCCGGATCGCGGTCGGCGGTCAGAGCGCGGGCGCCGCCCTCGCCGCCGGGGCTTGCCTGCTCGCCCGGGACGTAGGCCGGCCGCTCCCCGACCGGCAGATCCTCTGCTATCCGAGTCTCGACGTCGACCAGGACACCGAGTCGTACCGCCTGTTCGACGGGACGTTCCTCAGCATCGCGCCGGGTCGCTGGTCGTCGGCACAGTACTTCCCGGCCGGTGAGTTGCCGGCGACCGCCGTACCGCTGCGGGCCGGGTCGTTGCACGGCCTGCCGCCGGCGTTGATCCTCGCGGCCGGACGCGATCCGCTCCGCGACGATGCACGAGATTATGCGGCCCGGCTCGCGGCGGACGACGTACCGGCGCGACTGGTCGAGTACGCCGGCACGATGCACGCGTTCCTCAACTTCCCGGGAGTGCTGTCGGCCGGACGGCACGCGATCGACCTCATCGGGGCCGACCTCCGTGATGCCTTTCCAGCGCTTCGATGAACGCAGCGGTCGCCGGCGGGTCGGGTGGTTCGCCGTACGTCGCGAGATAGATGCGGCGTACGGCGCTCACCTTCGTCGCCTTCACCCGGTCGGCCAGGTGGGTGCGCAGCGCCAGGCCCGGCATGGTGGTGACGCCGAGGCCGTGCGCGACGAAGGCCTGCTTCACCATGAGGTCGTCGCTCGTGTACGCGATCCGCGGGGTGAACCCGGCCTCCGCGCAGAGGTCGACGAACTCCTGCCGGCAGTTCACGCACCCCGCGATCCAGGCGGAGTCGCGATGGTCGGTGAGCTTGTCCCCGGTACGGCGACTCAGCAGGTAGACCGGGTCGTCGAGCAGGTAGGTGTACCGGATGCCGTCGCTCGGCGGATCGTCGTCGTACCGGAAGACGATCGCCAGGTCGAGCTCTCCGTCCCGGAGTTGCTGCTGCGCGACGACCGGATGGACGTCGGTGAGCTCGAGCTCGATGTCGGGGTGCCGGCGGCGGAGCTCGGCGGCCGCGGGCGGGACCAGCACGGTCAGCGCCGAGGTGAACGCGCCGAGCCGGACCCGGCCGGCCTCCAGCCCGATCAGCGCCGCCAGCTCCGCGTCCGCGGCGTCGACCCGGCCGATGATCTCGGCCGCCCGCCGCGCGAGCACCTGCCCCTCGGGCGTCAGCCGGATCCCACGCCCCACCTTCTGCACCAGGCGCGCACCGGTGGCCGCCTCCAAGCGCGCGAGGTGATGGCTGACCGTCGGCTGCGTGTAGTGCAGGGCCTGCGCGGCCGCGGTCACCGACCCGTGAGCCGCCACGGCCGCCAATACCCGAAGCCGAACCAGATCGAGCATGCATCGATGGTATCTATGCACCCCGGCCGGTGACGGGAGATCGTCAATCGACTGTTTACTCAGGTTCGCCGTGGTTGGTGCGCGGGGCGAAGAACTTGGCGGGGTTGCCGGCGGCTCGGGGGCCGGACTCGAGCCACTGGGCGAAGGCGTCGGGGGCGCGGCGTTCGAGCTCGTCCAGGTAGGCGTGCCGGGCGGCGATCACGGCGAGGCGCTGGGCGTCCGTCGTGCAGCCCTCGAGCTCGGTGAAGCTGCGGCGCCAGGCGAGGCAGAGGTCCAGGTCGGTGAAGTTGGACAGGTCGACCGGCGCGGCCGGTTCGTGCACGACCGGCTCCGGGAGCGGTGGCGGGGGCTCGGGGATCGGCTGCCGCTTGCGGTCGCTCTTCGCCTTGCGGTCGGTCTTCGGTTTGCGGTCGGGCTTCGGCTTGCGGTCCATCTTCGGCTTGCGGTCGGGTTTTCGGTTCGTGCGGGGTTGGCGCTCGACCGGGGGCTCCGGGGCAGGTCGCCGTACCGGACCCTCCTGGTGGGGCCAGAGCCAGTTGACGAGGGGCGGTGAGGTGACGCCGAGCAGCAGGACCAGCCAGAGAGTGGCCATCCCGATCGCGGTCGCGTACCCACAGATCGCCACCACGCAGAGCCCGGCCCGCCCGGCCCACCGGAGCACGTCCCGGACCAGCTCGGGGGTCTTCCGCTCCTGGGCCAGCCCGACACTCAGGTACACCGAGGCCACCAGCGTCCCGCCCATCAGGAAGGCGACCAGGTTGGTCGACCATCCGACGAAGACCAGCGCAGTCACCAGGCCGAGGCCGGCCAGCACCACCACTGCTGCTTTCCAGCCGCGGCGGTACGCTTCCCAACCACTGTCCGACATACGCATCCGGTGCCCACCCACCTCTCCCCCAACCGTCGCTCCGCGCGCGCCCGCAGTCAAGAGACGCCCGCCTTCACAAGCAAGGACCGACTGCCCCGGCGGATTGTGACGGGCCCCTCTCACACATCTGCGGCCTGGGCCGTTCCACTGTCATGGACAGATACGAGCGACGGGTGGCGAAGGCGGACTGGGACCAGGTCACGGCCGAGGTGAACGACCTCGGGCGCGCGTTGCTGCCGCAACTGCTGACCCCGGCGGAGGCGGCCCGGATCGCTGCGCTCTACGACGACGCCTCGCGCTTCCGGGCGACCGTCAACATGGCGCGCCACCGGTTCGGCGAGGGCGAGTACCGGTACTTCGCCGAGCCGTTCCCCGAGGCGGTCGACTCGCTGCGGCACGCCCTCTACCCGCGATTGTTGCCAATAGCACGCGACTGGTACGAGAAGCTCGGCCGCGACGCCGAGTGGCCGGAAACCCTCGACGAGTGGCTCGACATCTGCCACCGCGCCGGCCAGACCCGCCCGACCCCGATCCTGCTGCGCTACGGCCCCGGCGACTGGAACGCCCTGCACCGCGACCTGTACGGCGACAAGGTCTTCCCCCTCCAGGTCGTCATCAACCTCAACGACCCCGGCGTCGACCACACCGGCGGCGAGTTCCTCCTGGTCGAACAACGCCCCCGCGCCCAGTCCCGCGGCACCGCCACCCTCATCCCGCACGGCCACGGCCTCGTCTTCACCACCCGAGACCGCCCCGTCGAATCAACCCGAGGCTGGTCCGCCGCCCCCGTCCGCCACGGCGTCTCCCCCATCCACACCGGCCACCGCCAAACCCTAGGCCTCGTCTTCCACGACGCCAAGTAGGCCCCCGCCCTCACGAAAGGTCCCCGCCTCCGGCGGCGACAGTTCTTGCGAGCCGCAACCGGCCTTCAAGCCCATGCGATCAGCGCGGGACCACCCCGACCGGTGTATGCAGGAACGTCGCAACTCACAACAGCCACTCGAACCCGAGTCGAGCCCCGCCCCCACCCGCCGCATCCCCGGCAGACGCCCGTCCAGGTTCACCCCGGAGCGGCTGTCCATCGGCCGCCTCCGCCGGCCCACGACCTGGTGCCACCTGCCCAGCGCAACCGGGGCCCGATCCGCGCCGGTGTCGGCAACGTCCCCGAGTCGTCGATTTCGGTCCTCCAGCATGCTTTGGGCTACAACCGAAATCCACAACTCACCGAACCACCTCCGGTCGCACGGCGGCGTGCCTCGGACGGGGTCGCCTGCCGCAGACCACCTCCACCCGAACCGTGCCCTGGCCAACGAACTGGTGAGCAGCGCACCGACGAGGGACCCAACGTGCCGGTGGCGCGGTCGCCGAGTTGTCGAATTCGGTCCTCCGGCAAGCGGATCCTCAACACGAATCCACAACTCACCGAACCACTCCGTTCGTACGGCGGCGTGGCTGGCACGGGGTTGCCCGCCGCCAACCACCTTCACCGAATCGCGCCTTGCCACACGACCTGGTGACACTGACGAGCACACCGACGAGCGACCGAACGCGCTGAGGTCGGCGACGTCACCACCTCCGGTTGGCGGCGTGGCTGGGAGCGGGTTGCCTGTCGCCGATCACCTCCACCGCAACTTGCTTGGGCGCGCCGCCGGAGGTGGCCAAGAGAACAGTCGCGGCCGGAGGCCGTGTCCTTTGGCCATGTCCTTCGGTGGTTAGGCGGTGAGGGACTCGTAGATGGTCCAGGCGGATTGGCGGAGGTGGGTGGCGGTTTCGGGGTCTAGGGATTTGATGGGGACATCGATGGGGGCGGGGTCTTCGTTGAGGAGGGCTATCAGGAAGACGCAGGCGGCTAGGTAGGAGCCGGGGAGGGCTGGGTGGCTGTTGTCTTTGTCGTGCAGCGGCGGCTCGGTGTGGGTGGCCAGGAAGTGTTGCCAGACGAGGCCTACCGGGATGAGGGTGGCGTCCAGTTCGGCTGCGGCGGCGGCGTACTGGGTGGTGAGGGCTTGCTGGGTGTCGGGGGCGTTTCGGCGGGCCCAGGTCATGTAGAGCGCCGTACGGGCGCCGGCTGCTTTGATGGCTGCGTCGAAGTCCCGGGCGCTCTCACGGAAGCGTGCCGGTGACTTGATCGGCAGCGTGCTCTGCTCCTGCAGTACGACGACGTCGTACGCACCACTCGCAATCGCCTCGAGCGCCTTCCCGGCGTTGAGGTGTTGCCGCAGCGAGGCGCCGCCGGCCTGGATCAGCTTGTGCTCGATCTCGATCCCGCGAGCCGCCGCCATCGCCTTGATCAGCCCGGGCAGGTTGTTCCGCGCCGTGAAGCTGTTACCCACGTAGAGAATCCGCACGGCCCTAGCCTCGCACGCCACTAGACTCGCAGGGTGCCTGAGCTGCGGATTGTGCCGGTGAGTGATGAGGGGACGCTGCTGGACTGGCAGCGGGTGCACAACGAGATCATCCCGACGGCGCCGTTGTCGGTGGACGAGGTTCGCGAGCGGGCCGGGCGGCACGTGCTCGAGGTCGCGTACGCCGGTGATGTCCTGGTCGGATGTTCGACGGTCCGGCCGCCGTCGGAGGAGACCGCGGCGGCGACGGTGATCGCGCGGGTACTGCCTGAGCACCGCCGGCAGGGCTTCGGTACGGCGATCTACGAGCGCAGCCTGGCGCGCGGCCGGGAGCTCAGCGCCGAGGGCATCGAGACCCACATCCTGGCGACCAACGAGGACGGATTGCAGTTCGCGAAGTCACACGGCTTCGAAGAGGTCGAGACCTACCTGCTCCCCGGCGACACCATCCCCTTCATCGAGCTGCGCCTAGCGTCACCACGCGAGTGAAGGTCGCCCCGGCGGAGGACGCCGCGTAGGAGTAGCTGCGGTCGCTGGCCAGGCGGGCGGACTGGCCTGGCATAAGCGTGAGGGACTGGTTGTCGGCCGTCAGCGTGAGGGCGCCGGCGATGACCAGAATGAGTTCTTCGGAGCCGGGTGGGTCGGGTTGGGCGTCGTACCGGTCGCCGGGTTGGAGGGTCCACTCCCAGAGCTCGGGGCCGCCACGGCGGGATGCGGCGACGTGCAGGACGGCGCGGCTGCCGGCGTCGCTGCGCCAGATCTCGACGGGGTCGGAGAGCTGCAGCGAGTCAGTCGTGGACGGCGCGGTCAGGGTGGCGAAGTCGACGCCGAGCGCCTCGGCGATCTTGTCCACGGTCACCAGGCTCGGGTTCGCCGTTCCCTGCTCGATCTGAGTGAGCATCCGCCGGCTCAGCCCGGCGCGGTCGGCCAGTGCCTGCACGGTCAGCCCGTCGGCCTGCCGACGCCGGCGCACCTCGCCGCCGAGTCGCTCGATGAACGCCGTACTGCGATTGGTCTCGGTTGACACCCGCACTCCTTGATGTGCACTATATTGCTCATTATGAGCACTAGCATACCTGTTGTCGAACAGCTTCCCGAGTTGCCGGTGGCCGACGTCCTCGACGCGTTGCGGACGGCGTTCACCGAGCTGGCGGCCGGTACTGCGGTCCAGCCGCCCCAGACTGTCACGCTGCTGCCCGGTGGCGGGGACGTCATCGCCTACCAGGCCGCGGCGGGTGACGCGTACGGCGTGAAGGTGTCGCCGTACCTGCCTCAGCCGAGCAGTCCGGCCGTCGTCACCGCGTGGACGCTCGTGTTGAGCACCCAGACCGGTCGTCCGGCGGTCCTGTGCGACTCGGCTGCACTCACTGTCGAGCGAACCGCAGCCACGACTGCCCTGGCCGTCGACCTGCTCGCCCGCCCGGACGCGTCCACGCTGGCCATCATCGGCTCGGGCGCGCAGGCCCATGCGCACCTGCGCTACGCCCACGCGGTCCGGTCGTTCACCGACGTACGCATGTACAGCCGCTCGTTGCGCGAGGCGCCGGATGGCGTGACGCTCGCAGCCAGCGCCGACGAGGCTGCATCGGGCGCGGACGTTGTACTCCTCTGTACGTCGGCCGCCGAGCCGGTCATCGACGTCACCGCGCTCTCCCCCGGCACGCTCGTCACGTCGATCAGCACCAACGCGCCGCGCGCCCACGAGATCGACCCGGCGGCGTTGCCGGGACTCGAGGTGTACGGCGACTATCGCGCGACCGTCACCGGATCGGCCGGCGAGCTACTCATCGCGGCCGAGCAGGGTGTGTGGTCGCCGGACCGCCTGCGCGGCGACCTTCCCGAACTCCTCACCGACGCATGCGAACGCCCGTCCGGTGACCGACCCGTCTTCTTCCGCTCGATCGGCCTGGGTCTCGAGGACCTGGCCGTCGCACGGTTGCTCTGAAAGGAACCTCATGACGTTCACGCCGTTCGCCCTCGAAGAGTGGCAGTCCCGGTACGAACACTCCGTCGACTACAACCTCGCCGACAGCGGCTGCCATCCGGTCGCGCTCGGCGAGCTGCTCGGCGACGATCCCGCAGCGGTACGACAGATGCTCGAGACCGAACTGCACTACCCGCCGGTCGGTGGGACGGATGCGCTGCGGGCGCTGATCGCCGACTGGCACGGAGCGGCTTCCGACAACGTGCTGGTCACTGTGGGCGCCGCCGAGGCCAACGCGATCACGGTGTCCAGCCTCGTCGAAGCCGGTGATCACGTCGTGGTGATGGAGCCGGGGTACCGGCAGGTGCGCGGGCTCGCGCTGAACGCCGGCGCCGAGGTGGACGCGTTCCCGCTCGACCCCGACAACGGCTGGCGTCCGGACCTTGCGGCCTTGGACAGCGTCGTACGGCGGGACACGAAGCTGATCGCGATCACGAATCCGAACAACCCGGTCGGGACGATCCTGACCCCGGACGAGTTGGATGCGGTCGTCGCCGCGGCCGCGCGGGTCGGGGCTTGGGTGCTGGCGGACGAGGTGTATCGCGGCACCGAGCGACTGACCGACGAGATCACGCCGAGCCTGTGGAGCCGGTACGACAAGCTCGTCTGCGTCGGCAGTCTGTCGAAGGCTTTCGGGCTCCCTGGGTTGAGGTTGGGGTGGCTGGTTGCGCCGCCTGCGTTGGTGGAGGCGGCCTGGCGACGGCACGAGTACGCGACGATCGCCACGAGCATGCTGTCCATGCACCTGGCCGAGATCGCGCTGGAGTCGAAGGGCCGCCTGCTCACCCGCAACCGCGGGCTGATCCGCGACGGCTACACCCGTCTCGCCAAGTGGGTTGCCGAGAGCAACGGGCTCCTGTCGGTGGTCCCGCCGGAGGCCACCGCCCTCGCCTTCGTCCGCTACCACCTGCCGCTGACCAGCGCCGAAGTCGCCGACACCCTCCGCACCCAAGCCGGCGTCCTGGTCGGCGCCGGCCACCACTTCGGCGTAGAACACCACCTGCGCATCACGCACGGTCTACAACCCGACTACCTGAACGCCGCCCTCACCAACATCACCAAGGTTCTGCAGACCTACCAGGCGTAGGACTCGGGGGCGGGGCCTGGGCCGGGGAAGATTTCGTCTAGGGCGGACAGGGTGGCGGGGTCCAGGGTCAGGTTGGCGGCGGCGAGGCCGTCTTGGAGGTGTTGGAGGGTGCGGGCGCCGACGACCGGGGCGACGATTGCGGGTTGGGCGCAGAGCCAGGCTTGGGCTACTACGGCGGGTGGGTGGCCCAGGTCGCGGCAGAGCTTTTCGTAGCGTTCCAGCCTGGCGTGGTGGAGTGCCAGGTTGCTGGTGGCGCGGGATGATGCGCTGCGGGAGGCCTTGTCGGTCTTGGAGAGGATGCCGGCGAGCAGGCCCGAGTTGAGGGGCGAGTACGGCATGACGCCGATGCCGTACGACGCGCACGCGGGGAGCACCTCGAGCTCGACGGTGCGTTCCATCAGGTTGTAGATGCTCTCCTCGACCACGATGCCGAGCAGGTCGCGCCGGGCGGCCGCCTCCTGGCCCTGGACCAGTTGCCAGGCGGCGAAGTTGCTGGTTCCGGCGTACCGGATCTTGCCGGCCTGGCGCAGGTCGCTGAGCGTCTCCCAGATCTCGTCCCAGCTGGTCGAGCGGTCGACGTGATGCAGCATGAACACGTCCAGGTAGTCGGTCTGCAACCGCCGCAACGACGCCTCACACGCCCGCCGCAGATGCACCGACGACAGATGCAGATCGTTCGCCCCAGGCCCCATCCGCCCGTAAGCCTTGGAGACAAGAACGATCTGATCCCGCCAGCCGGGCCGTTGAGCCAGCCAGTCGCCGATGATCCGCTCGGTCCGGCCCTTCTCGATCGAGTCGTCGGCGATCGTCCGGTTCGCGTCGGCGCCGTAAACGTCCGCCGTGTCGATCAGGTTGACCCCGGCGTCGGTCGCGGCGTCGAGGATGCGGTGCGCCTCGTCCGCCGGCGTCACGGGACCGAAGTTCATCGTGCCGAGCGCGATCGGGCTGACCCGGACGCCGGCCCGTCCCAGTGTGCGCAGCTTCATCCCTGTCCTCCGAAGAACCGATCCGGCGAGAACCGCGCCAACGCGATCTCGCTCGCGCCGTCCACGGCCAGGTCGACGGTGATGTCACCGACCGCGGCAGCGTGTTTGAATCCATGCCCCGAGAACCCACCGGCCAGCACCAGCGCGGGCGCAGCCGCTGGTGTCCCGATGACGAAGTCGCCGTCGGGCGACTTGGAGTTCATACAGGCCGCGGCGGCCACCGCGACCGGTTCCAGCCCGGGGAACGCACGCCGCACGAACGCTTCCCCCGGACCCGTGTCCGCTGGGCCGATCGGATAGTTGTTGTCCGCCGCGTGCTCGAGCCAGCGTTTCGGCACAGACGGCCCCGCGCCGACCTTCGCGCCGCGCCCGTCCACGTCCGGGATCCCCCAGCCATCCAGCTCCCCGCTCTCCCAAATGAACGTCGGAAACCGCCCCACCTCGAACGCACTCCGATCCGGTCCCGAGAACCACACCAACGGCGACCGCTGAACCCGCAACGGCAACGCCAACTCCGGCACCAGATCCGTGAACCAGGCGCCGGTGGCAACAATCGCCCGGCGCGCCAAGAACGTCTCCTCCCCCACCGAGATCAGCACAACGTCGTCGTCATGCTGCAGCCCGGTCACCCTCGTCTCGAAGCGCAGCTCCGCACCAGCGGCCTTCGCCAGGTCGAGCGCAGCCCGAATGCATCCTTCAGGATCGAGTACGCCGGCTCCCGGCTCGAGCACCCCGACATCCCCCGGCGACACCGCGAACTGCGGGAACCGAGCCGCCAACGCATCCGCATCGAGCAACTCGACCTCTACCCCACCATCGACCGCACACCGCCTCGCATCCCGAACCAGCTCACCATCAGCCGGCCCGATACACAGCCCGCCTGACCGCCGAAAGATCGTTGCTCCCGACTCCCGTTCGAGCTCGCCCCACAACCGCTCGGCACGATCGACGATCGGGACGTACTCGATCCCCTCGAACACCGTCTTCCGGAAGATCCGCGAACCACCGTGCGACGAACCACGGGCGTGCGCAGGCGTGAACTGCTCGAACCCGATCACCGACAGTCCGCGCCCGGCGGCTCGCCAGGCCGCGGTCGCACCCATCGCGCCGAGTCCGAGTACGGCGACGTCGTACACAGGCATGAAGCTCCTCACAGCACCTTCGACAAGAAGGCCTGGGTCCGTGGATTGACAGGATGGTTCAGTACGGCGTCCGGCGGCCCCACCTCGAGGATGACGCCCTGATCCATGAACACCACGACGTCCGCGACTTCCCGCGCGAACCCGACCTCGTGAGTCACCACGATCATCGTCTGCCCCTCGGCCGCCAGCGTGCGCATCACATCGAGCACCTCGCCGACCAACTCGGGATCGAGCGCCGACGTCGGCTCGTCGAACAGCATCAGCTTCGGCCGCATCGCCAACGCACGGGCGATCGCGACACGTTGCTGCTGGCCACCGGACAGCTGCCTCGGGTACGCGTCAACCTTCTCCGCCAGGCCGACCCGGGTCAGCAACTCGACGGCCTGCGCCCGCGCCTGCTTGCGGTCCACGCCGCGGACCAGCACCGGCCCGGCCATCACGTTCTCGGCCGCGGTGAAGTGCGCGAACAGGTTGAACTCCTGGAACACCATGCCGACCTCGGCGCGCTGCCGGCTGGCCGCCTTCTCGTCCAGTTCGTGCAATTTGTCACCGACCTGGCGGTAGCCGATCAGGTCGCCGTCGACGGAGATCCGGCCGGACCGGATCCGCTCCAGGTGGTTGATGCACCGCAGGAACGTGCTCTTCCCGGACCCCGACGGACCGAGGATGCAGACCACCGTGCCCGGCATGACGTCGAGGTCGACGCCCTTCAGCACCTCGTTGGCGCCGTAGTTCTTGTGGACGCGCTCGGCGCGCAGCAACGGCTGTGTCATCCGCGTGCTCCCAACCGCCAGGAGCGCCGTACCACCGGATCGGCGTCCGGTGAGAACCTGCGCTCGATTTTGCCCTGGGCAACGGTCAGCGCCGAGGTCAGAGCCAGGTACCAGAGGCTGACGACGATCAGCAGCGGGATCGTCTGGAACGTCCGCGAGTACACGATCTGCGCGCTGTAGAGCAGCTCAGGGATGGCCAGGACGCTGACCAGGGAGCTGGTCTTGAGCATCGAGATCGTCTGGTTGCCGGTCGGCGGGATGATCACCCGCATCGCCTGCGGCAGCACGATCCGGCGCATCGTCTTCATCCGGGTCAGGCCGAGCGCGGACGCCGCCTGCACCTGGCCGGCCGGGACCGAGACGATCCCGGCCCGGACGATCTCGGCCATGTACGCCGCCTCGTTCAGCGCGAGCCCGAGGAACGCGGCCGTCATCGGCGAGATCAGCGCGTTCGCGTCGAGCGAGGTGAGCTCGGGGCCGCCGAAGGGCACGCCGATCCCGATCTGCGGGTAGAGCGCACTCAGGTTGAACCAGAAGACCAGTTGGACGAGCAACGGCGTACCGCGGAAGAACCAGATGTAGATGCCGGCGGCACCGGACAGCAACCGGTTCTCCGAGCCGCGCATGACCGCGAAGACGACGCCGAGCACGATGCCGGCCAGCATCGAGACCGCGGTCAGCGCCAGCGTCAGTAGCAGGCCGCGCAGGATCGTCTTGGCCAGCAACCAGGAGAAGACGACGTCCCACTCGTACCGCGGGTTGGTGAGCATCGAGTGGACCAGCATCGCGGCCAGCAGTACGACGATGGCCGCGGCAGCCCATCGCCAGGGATGTCTGGGCGGGATCGCCCGGATCTCCAGCTCACCGGTCTTCGGTGCGTTCTGCACCTCGGTCGTCATCAGGCACAACCTTCACGGACCGGCTGGTAGTAGTAGGTGTGCCCGGGCGGGATCGCGGCCGGATCGGTGAAGACGAGCGACTTGTTCACGGTGCCGTCCGGACCGACGCCCCAGGGCCGGCTGACCTTCTGGTACTGGTCCGACAGCGTGGCGCCCTCGACCGCGACCCCGGTGTTCCAGACCTTCGAGATCTGCGCGTAGTCGCCGTTCTCGATCAGGTGGTTGATCGACGCCTGCAGCGCGGCGGTCAGGTCCTTCTTGCCCTTGGGTACGGCGATGCCGGCGATGCTGTGGCCGGTCTGGTACGTGCTGATCACGCACAGCCCGTCCGCGTGCCCGGCGGCGTACTCGACCTGCGGCTTGTCACCGACGACCACGTCGGCGCGGCCGGAGGCGAGGTTCAGGACGACGACGTTCTGGTCCGGGATCTGGTTCACCGTGATCGCCTTCTTGCCCTCGGCGACACAGTGCTCACTCGCCTCGACCAGGGCGTCGACCTGGCTGACGCCTTTCTGGACCGCGACCCGGTAACCGCAGAGATCGTCGAACGAGCCGACCTTGATCCCGCTGCCCTTCTTGATCAGGAAGCCGCCGCCGGACAGGTAGTACGAGACGAAGTCGACGGTGCCGAGCCGCTCGTGCTCGATGCTGAACCCGGCCATCCCGGCGTCGTACTTGCCGGCCTGGAGTCCCGGGATGATCGCGTCGAAGGAGATGTTCTTCCACTCCACCTTCAGCCCCATCGCGGCGCCGATCGCGTTGCCGAGATCGATGTCGTACCCGATCAGCGTCTTGTTGTCCTCCTTGAAGTACTCCAGCGGCGGGTACGGCGCGTTGGTCGCGAACACCAGCGTGCCCTTCTTCTTCATCTCCGCCGGCACCAACGCCTCGACCTCGGGGTCGGCCTCGGTCACCGGCACCGTCGCCGGAGCACTCGGCCCGGTCGAACCCGAGGTCGGGTCCGGGGTCGAGGCGGCGTCGGACACGGTGGTCGGGTCCGCGCAGCCCGCGGCCATGGTCAAGAGCAGGAGACCTGCGGCAAGCAGGCGGGATCGGTGGGACATGACAGTCTCCTTATCGATGTGCCCTCGCGGCGGTGTCATAGCCGGTGGTGGTGGCGGTGCGTACGGCGGGCTCGAGGGAGCCGGCGAGGTTGCGGTTGACAGCGTCTTCGCGCCAGCGGAGCCCGTTGATGCAGCGATCGGCGAAGACTTCGGCGACGCGGTGCAGGTTGGTGAGGCCGTCGAGCAGGCCGAGCGTGACGACGGGCGCCATCGCAGAGACCTCCAGCTCGCCGACCTCGGTGGCGCCGCGCGCGGCGGTGGTCGCGCCGTTCAGCAGGAACGACACCTGCATGACCAGCTCGGGGATCACCGGGTTCACCTTGCCCGGCATGATCGAGCTGCCGGCCTGTACGGCGGGGAGCTCGATCTCACCGATCCCGCCGACGGGCCCGGAAGCAAGCAGCCGCAGGTCCCGGGCGATCCGGGCCAGCACGCGACCGGCCCGGCTCGCCGCCTCGGTGACCGCAGTCAGCGGCTCGAGACTCGCCAGTGCGTACGACGGACTCGGCGACGAGGTGAGTGGAAGGTCCGTGATCGCCGCGAGTTCCTCCAGCGCCCGTTCGGCGAACCCCGGCGCCGCGCCGAGCCCCGTGCCGACAGCAGTCCCTCCGAGCGGTACGGCGTACAGCGGATCCGCCGCCGCGGCCAACGCGTCCGCCGCCGGGTCGATGCTCGCCGCTTGACCCCGATGGAAGTCGGCAACCGGAATGGGTACGGCGTCCTGGAGGCAAGTCCGGCCGAGATGCACCAGGGCGTCGTACTCGATCGCCTTCTTCTGTAGGGACTCGGCGACGTGGCGCAGTCCGACGAGCGCCTGGTTGACGAGCGGGATGACAGCGATCGCGATCGCGGTCGGCATCACGTCATTGGTGGACTGGCCGCGGTTGACGTGATCGTTGGGGTGCACGTTGCGGCGGCACAGCGCGCTGGCGCGGGCCGCCAGGACCTCGTTGACGTTCATGTTCGTCGAGGTGCCGCCACCGCCCTGGACGACGGGGAGGACGAACTGGTCGCGGTGCTTGCCGTCCAGCACCTCCTCGCCGGCGGTGACGATCGCGCGGGCCCGTTCCTCGTCCAGCTCACCGAGGGCGGAGTTCGCCCAGGCGGCGGCGATCTTCACGGCGACGACGGCGTTGACGAGCTCGGGGCGGTCCGCGAGGCGGGGGCCGGCCAGCGGGAAGTTGGCGAGTGCCTGGGCGGTCTGGGCGCCGTACAGGATCTCGCGGCCGTTGCTGCTCGGATTCGCCAGGTGGTCAGACCAATTCATGGCGGGACTATGACAATTGGTCTGACCACCTGTCAACCTGTTCTACACTTTGTCGTGTGAGTGCGTCCGATAAAACGAGCACACCCGGCGACGAGGGGCCGTTCGCGCCGGTCGTCGTACCGCGGAGCGCGCCTGCCCAGGTCGCGGACCAGGTGGTGGCGGCGATCCGGGACGGGCGGATCCAGCGGTTCGAGCGGTTGCCGGCCGAGCGGGAGCTGGCCCGGACGCTCGGTGTCAGCCGGCCCACGTTGCGTGAGGCGCTCGCGGGGCTGGAGCTGGCCGGGCTGGTGCGGTCCCGGCAGGGCCACGGGACGGTGGTGATCGCGTCCGCGGCGCACGTCGCGAACTGGGGCGCCGAGGTGACGCCGAACCAGGTGTTCGAGGCGCGGCTGGTGATCGAGCCCGAGCTCGCCCGGCTCGCGGCGGAGAAGCGCTACCCCGAGGACATGGCGGCGCTGCGGGAGGCCGGGGCCGCGCTCGAGGAGGAGTTCGAGCGGACCGGTCACTACCGGAGCGATCTGCCAGTGCACCGCGCCGTCGCGCGCGCCGCCCGGAACCCGGTCCTCGAGACGGCTCTCGAGGACGCCCTCCGGCACACCGAGTCCGAGCACTGGATGCAGCTCCGCTCCTCGGCCCTGCGCCCCGAACCCACCCGCGAAGGTCACGTCGAGGAGGTCCGCCAGGTCATCCAGTACGTCGTCCAAGGCAACCCCACCCAAGCCGCCGAAGTCTGGCGCCTCCACCTCATCCACTTCCGCGACGAAATGCTCACCAGCCTCCACGAAGAAGCCCTCCCCACCCCGGACTGACCGGGTAACCGATTGAAGCTGTCGGTGCGACGGGGCAGGATGCGGGGGTGCGCTTTTCGATCAACATTCCGAACTTCGGGGACTTTGCCGACGCTCGCACGGTGGCTCGGGTGGCCAGGGCGGCTGAGGAGGCGGGGTGGGACGGGCTGTTCTTGTGGGATCACGTGGTCCACAGCAAGAAGCAGCGGCAGGGGCAGCCGTTCGGCGATCCGTGGATGTTGCTGACCGCAGCCGCGCTCGCGACGTCGCGGATCACGCTCGGCCCGCTGGTGACGCCGGTCGCCCGGCGCCGGCCGGAGCAGCTCGCGCGGCAGGTCGCGACGCTGGACGCGATGAGCAACGGCCGGGTCGTCTTCGGCGCCGGCCTGGGCGGTCCGATCGACGACGAGTTCGGCAGCTTCGGCGACGAGACCGACCCGAAGGTGCTGGCCGAACGCCTCGACGAGGGCCTCGACCTGCTGACGGCGTACTGGTCCGGTGAGCGGGTCGACCACGACGGCCGCCACTACCACGCCGACGACGTAACGTTGCTGCCGGCAACCGTTCAGCACCCGCGCCCGCCGATCTGGATCGCCGGCTACTGGCCGCGCAAGGCCCCGATGCGACGCGCGGCCCGCTGGGACGGCGCCGTACCCCTGTTCCTGGACGCCAACCACGGCGAGGCCCCGCCGGTCGACCAACTCCGCGAGCTGGTCACCTATCTGCGCAGCCTCCGCGACGACCAGACCACGCCGTACGACGTGATCGTCGGCGGCATCACCACCCCCGCCGACGCCCGCGCAACCATCGAGCCCCTGGCCGAGGCCGGCGCCACCTGGTGGGACGAGCGCCAACTCATCCGCGGCACCGACTTCTACCGCCTCGACCCCATCCTCCGCCGCATCGAGCAAGGCCCGCCGACCCTGTGATGAGATCCTGGATTCATGAGTGAGGAACAGCCGTCGTGTTGTGCGCCGTCGCGCCCGGTGGTCGGGATCAGTACGACGCCACCCGCACCAGCGTCTGCGCCCGGGCAGCATGACATCGAGCAGATCGCGCTCGAGGGCGGCCTGTTCGCGATGGGTGACGGCTACGGCGACGGCAACCCGGGGGACGGCGAGACACCGATTCACCAGGTGCGGGTGAAGCCGTTCAGCATCGACGCGACCTCGGTGACCAACCGGGACTTCGCCCGCTTCACCGAGGACACCGGCTACCGGACCGAGGCGGAGATCTTCGGGTTCTCCGCGGTGTTCCACCTCGCGGTGCAGGCGGACCCGGCCGACCTGATGGGTCCCGCCGCAGGCACACCGTGGTGGGCCGGCGTGCGCGGCGCGGACTGGCGGCACCCGGGCGGCGGCCGGTCCGACCTCGACGGGCTCGACGACCATCCCGTCGTCCACGTGAGCTGGAACGACGCCGTCGCCTACTGCTCGTGGGCGGGCCGGCGGCTGCCGACGGAGGCCGAGTGGGAGTTCGCGTCCCGCGGCGGGCTCGAAGGCGCGCGGTACCCGTGGGGCGACGACCTGATCGGCGACGACGGCGTCTGGCGCTGCAACATCTGGCAGGGCGTCTTCCCGCAGTCGAACACCGAGGAGGACGGCTTCCTCACCACCGCCCCGGTGCACACCTTCGAGCCGAACGGCTACGGGCTCTGGCAGACGGTCGGCAACGTGTGGGAGTGGTGCGCGGACTGGTTCGGCCCGCGGTACTACAAGTTCTCCCCGGACGAGGACCCACGCGGCCCGTCCCTCGGCGCCGCCCGGGTGATGCGCGGCGGCTCGTACCTGTGCCACGACTCGTACTGCAACCGCTACCGCAACGCGGCCCGGTCGTCGAACACCCCGGAGTCCTCGATGGGTAACGCCGGCTTCCGCACCGTCGGTACCTAACGACAGGAGGTATCCACCTCCACACGCGTCTGCTACGCCGGAGGTGTGCGGGTTCGGCCGGACACCTCCTGTCGTTCCGCACCGCGGAGGCCAGGGGTGGTCAGTGCCACGGCTGCCACCGCGGCGACGCACAGGATGGCGCCGGAGGCCAGCGCTGCGACTCCGGAGGTCGCCTGAGCCACCAGGCCGCCGCGAAGGTTTCCGAGGTCAGGGCCGGCCTGTCCGACGATCTGCTCGGCGGCCGTCACCCTGCCCAGCAACTCGTTCGGCGTGTGCAGTTGGACGATCGTGCTCCGCGCCACCACCGCCACTGTGTCGGCGGCGCCGGCGACCGCGAGGAACGCCAACGCGAGCCACGGCAACGGCGAGAACGCGAACAGCACCAGGGCGATCCCCCACCCGGTGGACCCGGCGAGCATCACCACACCGGGTCGCCGCAGCCGCGTGAACGAACCGGACAGCACCGACGCCACCACCCCGCCGACCGCGATCGCACTCAGGAACAACCCCAGCGTCCGGGGATCGTTGCCGAACCGCTCGGCGTTGATCACCGGGAACAGGCTCACCGGCATCGACAACACCGTCGCCGCGAGATCGGTGAGCAGCGCACCCCGGATCACCGGCGTCGACACCACGAACGCCAACCCGTCCCGGACCCCACGCAGTCCCGGCCGCGCCACCGCCTCGACACGCATCGTCGGCAGGCCGAGCACGCCGTACAACGCCGCGAGGAAGCTCAGGCAGTCGATCAGGTAGCAGACGCCGACACCCCAGGCGTTGACGATCAGTCCGCCGACCGCCGGGCCGACCAGCATCGCTCCCTGGAACGCGATCCGGTTGAGCGCGATCCCGGCGGCGAGCAACTCCCGCGGCAGCAACTGCGGAAGCACTGTCCGCGCCACCGGCCCGCCGGCAGCCGCGAACGCCGCCTGCGCCGCGACGAGCCCCAGCAGTACGCCGACCGGCACCGGCCCGATCGCCAACTGGCTCGCCATCAGCGCCGACACGACGACCTGGCCGCTGATCGTGATCAGGTAGAACCGGCGCCGCTCGACCCGATCGACGGCCACGCCGGCGAACAGCCCGAGCAGGATCAGCGGCAACGCCTGCGACAACCCGACCGCCCCGGTCCACGCAGCGCTCGCCGTCTGGTCCCACACCTGGAACATCACCGCGACGAACGCGAGCTGGCCGCCGAACGTCGACAGCACCTGCCCGGCCCACAACCGCCGGAAGACGGGCGAGAGCCGCAGCGGCTCCAGGTCGATCAGCGCATGCCGGGCACTCATGACTCGAGCTTTTCGGCGATGCGGTCGTGGAAGCTCTTGCGAGCCAGGGCTTCCTCGACGTCCCGGACCACTTGGGTCATCGGGTACGGGAGCTCGGCCTCGAGCTCGGTGATCGCGGCCTCGGTCGCCCGCCACTCGGCCGCGAGCAGCTCGACGATGCCTTTGGCCTTCGCGGTGAGCGCGACCTTCTTGCTCCGGGCGTCGGCGCCCGGCACCGTCCGCACCAGGCCTGCGGCGCGCATCGCGGAGACCTTCTGGCTGAGCGCCGAGTGGGTCCGGCCGACGGACTCGGCCAGCTCGGTGATCGTCATCGGCCCCCTGGCGTGCAGCCGGAGCAGCTCCATCACGTAACTGGGCTTGAGTCCCTTGATCTGCCGGTCGGTGTAGATACGCGCGATCTCCGCATCCATCCCCGCCAGCAACCGATGCAACCCGCGCCACTGACTCTGCTCGCTCGGATCCTCCATACCCGGATCATAACAGCACTTATATAAGTACTGTTAGATCTGGCGCGGCGGATCCAGGCGGCGACCAGTACGGCGGCGGCGACATTGATCGCGGCCAGCAGGGCGAACCCGTACCTGGTGTCGGTGCGGCCGGTGACGAACGACGCGAGCAGCATGACGACGACAGTCGCCGCGAGGCCGTAGCCGTTGGCGGCGCCGAACGCACGGCCGACCTGGGACTCCTCGACCGACGTCATCAGCAGCGACCGGGCCGCGATCCGCGCCTGCCCGAAGACGAACGCCCCGACGAACACACCACCCATCAGCACACCGGCCCCGAACAGCGGCTGCACCGCCAGCAGCGCGTTGCCGGCGACGAACCCGAGAATCGCCACCCGCAGATCCCCGAGACGTACGGCGGACCGCCGATAGGCCACCGCGGCCAGCAGGAACCCGGCCCCGCCCAACGCGTCGACGATCCCGACCACCGCTGCACCGCGATGCCACTCACCGACGATCAGCACCGGCAGCAACGCATTGAAGACCGTCACCACCACCAACCCCTGGCCGTAGAGCAACGCCAGCGCACCAACGGGCAACCGCCGTCCGGCGGGCTTTACAGCCGGTCGCAACTCCTCGATCACCTCGGCCCGCCGAGCCGTCCGCCCGACCGCGAGCACAAGCAGCGCCGAGGCAACGAACGTGAACGCGTTGAACACGAACAGCGGCGTGGAACCGAAGTACTGCAAGGCGAATCCGCCGATCGATGCCGACAGCAACATGCCCGACTGCAGGGCGATCTCGTAGTGCCCGTTGAACCGGCGCAGCTCCGGCGCCGGCACCCGCTCCCGCACGAGCGCGGCACTGGCCGGGACGAACAACGCCGCGACCATCGCCAGCAGGAAGTTGCTCGCGTAGACGACCGCCTGTTGCGGGCCGCCGATCCCCAGGCCGACTGGCAGGCACAGAGCGGCGACCGCGCTGACCACGTCGCAGCCGATCCACAGCCTGCGACGGTCGAAGCGATCGGCGAGCCGGCCGAAGTACGGCGACAGCACCGCCTGCGGGACGGCCACCGCGATGAAGAGCCAGCCGACGTCGAGCATCGAGCCGTGCGTCTGGACAAGCAGGAGCGCGGCGCCGATCAGCTGGATGTTGTTGCCGAGGGAGGTGATGAAGGCCGCCGGAAGCAGCAGCCGATGAGAGCTGAGCACCTGCGCCACGCTGTCAGCAAAACCTGCCAACTCGTGGCAGCCTTTTCTTATTCGCTACCGGAGTTGCGTAAATCAGGGGTCTGAGCTACCTTTTCGATACCGGAGTAGCGGAAAGGAGACGGTGATGGTGGGGCGAGGGCGGCCGCGGGATGCCGGAGTGGAGGGCCGGGTGCTGGCCGCCGCCATGGCCGAGATGCGGCAGCGTGGGTACGACGGGATGTCGGTCGACCGGGTCGCCGACCGGGCCGGCGTCGCGAAGACGACGATCTACCGGCGCTGGCCGAGCAAGGCCGAGCTGGTGATCGCGATGATCGCCGGGCTGCGGACCGCCGTGCCGTTCGAGCCGAGTGACGACCCGCGCCGCGACCTCACCGGCCTCGTCACCGCGATCTACTCGGCGCTGGCCGCCGTACCGACGACCCTGGTCGCCGACCTGACCGCGGCCGCCGCTCGCGAACCGCGCGTCAGCGAGAGCGTCCGGGCGTTGTGGGGTGAGCGGCACGCGGCCGTCACCGCGGTCGTCGCCCGAGCCCAGGAGGACGGGCTCGTCCCCGGGCACGCCTCCCCCGCCGTTCTGGTCGACCAGCTTGTCGGCCCGCTGTACTACCGGCTTCTCATCACCGGGGAGCCGATCACACCCGCCTACGTGAGCGAGCTGGTGCTCAGCACGCTCGGTCCTGTTCAGGAGCAGTCATGAAGATCCTCGTTGCCCTCGGCGCCCTCATCGTGCTGATCGCCGGCTACACCGCCTACACGGTCGTCCGGCCGTTCGTCCTGCACACCGCGATCGAGATCGACGCCGGCCCGGAGCAGGTGTGGAAGGTGCTCGCCGACCGGGACAAGTACCCGGAGTGGAACCCGTTCATCATCTCCTCGACCGGTGAGCTGACGGCCGGCGGCACGATCACCAACGTGCTGCGCGACACCGAGGGCAAGGAGACCTCGTTCACCCCCGAACTGCTGGTCGTCGAGCCGAACCGCGAGCTGCGCTGGATCGGCAAGGTCCCGCCCGGGTTCATCTTCGACGGCGAGCACTCGTTCCGCCTCGAGGAGCTCCCGAACGGCCGCACCCGGCTGATCCACGAGGAGACCTTCCGCGGCGCCGCCATCCCGTTCACCAAGTCCATGCTGAACAACACGATCAAGCCGCAGTTCATCGCCATGAACGAAGCCCTGGCCGCTCGCGCTTCCTGATCTCAGCCGACAACCTCACCAGGCGTCATTCTGGAACGCATGAGCGGACTACTGCGAGCAGTGGATGCGGTGACGGTGCGAGTCCCGGACCTGGACAGCGGGCTGGCGTTCTACCGGGACGCGCTGGGACACGAGCTGGTGTGGCGAAACGACGAGATCGGCCAGGCCGGGCTGCGGCTACCGGACAGCGAGACCGAGATCGTGCTCGCGACCGGCCTCGACTACGCGCCGAGCTGGCTGGTGACCTCGGCCGACGAGGCGGCCGAGCAGCTCGTCGGCCGCGGCGGCCGCCTCGTGCAGGCCCCCTTCGACATCCCGGTCGGACGCTGCGCCGTCGTCGCGGACCCGTTCGGCAACCCACTTGTCGTATTGGATCTGTCCAAGGGGCTCTACACCACCGACGCCGCGGGCGGAGTCACCGGTGTGAGTTGATGTTCTGCATGCATTGATTGCGCGGCAAAGATGCATTGGACGTCTGACCGTGATGCTGGTTGGCTCGGAGCATGGAGAAACGTGCTTTGGGACGAGTCGGTATCGAGGTCAGCCCGGTGGGGTTCGGGTGCTGGGCGATCGGGGGTCCGTTCACGAATCCGGCCGGCGAGCCGCTCGGGTGGGGTGAGGTCGACGACGACGAGTCCGTGCGGGCGATCCGGCGGGCCGTCGAGCTCGGCGTGACCTTCTTCGACACCGCCGACGTGTACGGCGCCGGGCACAGCGAGCGCGTGCTCGGCAAGGCGCTCGCGGGGATGCGGGACCAGGTGGTGATCGCGACCAAGTGGGGCAACACCTTCGACGAGTCGACCGGCGTCATGCACCACCAGGACAAGTCGGCCGAGTACGTCGGCAAGGCCGTCCGGGCGTCACTCGACCGGCTCGGGACCGACCACATCGACGTCTACCAACTGCACTTCGACACCACCAACGAGGTCGCGCTGCCGTTGCGGGAGGCGTGTGAGGATCTCGTCCGCGAAGGACTGATCCGCAGCTACGCGTGGAGCACGGACACCCTGGCCAGCGCGGAGTTCTTTGCTGAAGGCAAGCACTGCTCGGCGGTGCAGCACGAGGCCAGCGTCCTGCACGACGCGCCGGACTTCTTCGCGCTGTGCGAGCGGGCCGATCTGGCCAGCATCAACCGAACGCCTTTGGGAATGGGGCTTCTGGGCCGCCGGGACGCGAACCAGCCGGCCACCGGGGCGGACATCCGGACGCTGCCGCCGGCCTGGTTGCGGTACTTCGACAAGGGCGGCGTGCCCGCGCCGGAGTGGTGGGACAAGGTGTCGGCGATTCGCGACGTACTGGAGAGCGACGGGCGGACGCTGGCGCAGGGATCGCTGGCCTGGCTGTGGGCGCGAAGCCCGCGAACCGTTCCGATTCCTGGGTTCCGCACGGTCGAGCAGGCCGAGCAGAACGCGCGGGCGATGGAGTTCGGGCCGTTGCGGGACGAGCAACTGACGGAGATCGCGACGCTGCTGGAGCGCTGACGATTTCCCTACGGCCGAATGGGTACCCGATCGGTGAGCGACCATCATCGAGAGGGTGAGAGAAAGATGCGACTGATCGTCGACCGCAGTACCCGGCGCCGCGGTATCGCGGTGAAGGATCACGGGCATCCGTTCCTCAAGACCGCCGGGCTTGCCGTGGCGGGCGTCTGTGCCGGGGTGGTGACCGAATACCTGCTGGACCCGGACAGAGGCCGCGCACGACGAGCCCGGTTGCGGGACAAGTCCGCGAACGCCGGCCGCGGGATGGGCGCGGGCATGAGCGGCATGTCCCGGAACATGACGAACCGCGGACGCGGGATGGCGATGGCCGCTCGCTACCGCGTCACCGGGCGCTCGGCCGACGACTCGGTCCTGCACGACCGGGTCCGGGCCGAGCTCGGGCGGCACACGAGCCACCCGCACGCGGTCCAGGTCCGGGTGGACAACGGGACCGTCACGCTGGTCGGCGACATACTCGCCGCCGAGGAGAAGGCGACCCGGCACGCGGTCAAGCGGATCCCGGGCGTGAAGTCCGTGGACGCCCAGTGGACGGTGCACGAAGAGCCCGGCGACGTACCCACCCTCCAGGGCAAGGGCCGGGGCCGGCGCTCCCCAACCCCTGGCTGAGCACCCCAAAATCCAGCCCGGCGCTTTCGCCCTCAGCGGTGGCGCCGGGCTGAGCCACGCCCACCCGGCACGGAAACTCATCGGAGTCGACCTCTTGCCGACTGGTTAGGTTTATCGATATACCTCTGTCGGACAGCCCACCCTTCCGGGAGATTCGATGAGGTTTGCAGTGCGGTCAGGCGGCGGGGTTCGTCGTGCCGCGCTGGATCAGCTCGGCGGGGACGATCAGCTCCCGGGGGTCGCCGGTGGGGCCGCCGGTGATCTGGGCGACCAGCAGCGACGTGATCGCCTCGGCCATCTCGTCGTGCCCGGGGTTCACCGAGGACAGCGACGGGACCAGGTACGACGCCTCGTCGATGTCGTCGAACCCGACCACCTGGACGTCGCCGGGCACCCGGCGCCCGGCATCGGCCAGCGCCCGCAGTGCCCCGATCGCCACCACGTCGGTCAGCGCGAACACCGCGTCGAAGGCGATCCCGCGATCGACCAGCGCCCGGATCCCGTCGTACCCGTCCTGCAGCCGGAAGCTGCACCGGACGGTCAGCTCGGGATCCATCGGCACGCCGGCCTCGGTGTGCGCGATCGCGTAGCCCTCGGCCCGCAGCGCCGGCATGTTCGCGCTGGTGTCCGGGTTCCCCCCGAGCAGGGCGATCCGGCGGGCCCCGGTGGCCAGCAGATGCGCGGTCGCCTGCCGGGCGCCGTCGACGTTGTCCATCATCACGTGGTCGAACCGCGACGGCAGCGCCCGCTCACCGATCAGCACCACCGGCGCGTCGGTCCGGATCTGGGTCAGTTCGGCGGGGTCGATGTCGACCACGCTGAGGATCAGGCCGTCGTACATCCGCAGCCGGGAGAACGCGACGGCGTCCAGCTCACCCTCGCGGCTCGCGCCGGTGCGCTCCATCACGATCCGCAGGCCGTGGGCCTCGAACCGGTCGGCGAGCCGGCCGGCCAACTGGGCGAAGTACGGGCGTTCCAGTTCCGGAACCGCGAGGCCGACCACCCCGGTGCGGCCTGCGCGCAGGTGGCGGGCGGCCAGGTTGACCTGGTAGCCGAGGTCGCTGATCGCCGCCAGCACCCGCTCCCGGGTCGCCGCGCCCACTCGCGGACGGCCGTTGATCACGTTCGACACGGTCATCGTGGACACCCCCGCGGACCGCGCCACATCGGCCATCGTCACCACGGTGCTGCCCTTCTTCATGGTCCATACCTTAAACACGATCTGGAGTTGCGATGAGGAAACGCCGCACTCTGGCCGCCCTGGCGGCCCTCGCCCTCGCCCTCCCGCTGGCCGCCTGTGGCGGCACCCCGGGCAGCGGCGGTGACGACAAGAAGCTGACCTTCTTCTCCTGGGACGGCGAGGAGACGATGAAGCCGCTGATCGCCAAGTTCGAGGAGCAGAACCCCGGCCTCAAGGTCGAGTTCTCCAACGCCCCGCCGGTCGCGGAGTACATCTCCACCCTGCAGTCGCGGATCCTCGCCGGTACGGCGGCCGACGTGTTCGCGATCGCGGCCGAGAACAAGACGAACCTGATCAACGGCAAGCACGTGGTCGACCTGAAGGACAAGGCGTACCTGAAGAACGTGCCGAAGTTCAACCAGACCACGTACTCCGGCCCGGACGGCGCGGTGTACGGGATGTCGGTCGCGTCCTGGGGCGCCGGCGTGCTCTACAACAAGGACCTGCTGGCCAAGGCCGGCGCGACCACGGTCCCGCAGACCTGGGACGAGTTCCTTGCCCTGTGCCACAAGTTGAAGGATGCCGGCGTCACGCCGTACCTGGAGTCCGTGCAGGGGATGTCGACGCCGCTGTCGGCCTTCCTCGGCGCGCAGAACGCGTCCACCGGCGACACCATGGACCAGAAGATCTTCGACGGCTCGGCGAAGTTCAAGGACTACTGGGTCGAGCCGCTGACGCAGTGGTCGCGGCTGTGGTCCGAGGGCCTGGTGACCCGCGGAGTGGTCGGCCTGACCGGTGACCAGGTCCGGACCGAGTTCGCCACCGGCGAGGCGGCGATGATGATCGCCGGCCCGTGGGACGTCCCCGGGGTCCGCAAGGCGGCGCCGAAGCTGAACATCGAGATGGCCCCGATCCCCGGGATCGGCGGCGGGAAGCCGTACCTGGCCGGCGCGGCCAGCCCGGGGTACGCGATCAACTCGAAGGCGAAGAACCCCGAGGTCGCGGAGAAGTTCCTCGCCTTCCTGGACTCGCCGGAGGCGATGGCGCTCTACCAGAAGGCGACCGGCGCGATCACCGTCACCACCGACTTCGAGCCCGAGCTCGACCCGGCGCTGACCCCGATCGTCAAGGACGTCCGGGCCGGCAACGTCTACCTGCCGCAGATCGCCTGGAAGCGGGCCGAGGACATCCTGAACGTCGAGGCGACCGCGCAGCTCCAGCTGCTGGTGCAGGGCAAGGCAACGCCTGAGCAGGTCGCGACCGCCCTCGACACCAAGCTTGCGAGTACGTCGTGACCGCTGGCCTGATCGCTCCGGCCGGGACCTCCACCGAGGTTCCGGCCGGGGCCGCGGGCCGGCCACCGCGGACCGGCTGGGCGCGGGCCCGTGAGACGACCGCGAACCAGCTGTTCCTGGTGCCGGTCGCGCTGGTCTTCGTGGTGCTCCTGGTAGTGCCGCTGACGCAGACGTTCTACTGGAGTTTCACCGACTTCACCGGCTACTCGGCCGACGTGAAGTTCGTCGGCCTGTCGAACTACGCCAAGGTGCTGACCGACCCGTCGATGCTGGCCGGACTCGGGTTCACGCTGGCCTTCACGATCGGTACGGCGGTGCTGATCACGGTGGTCGCGATCCCGCTGGCCGTCGTACTGAACAAGAAGTTCTTCGCCCGGAACTTCGTCCGGTCGGTGTTCTTCTTCCCGGCCATCCCGAGTATCGCGATCCTCGGCCTGGTCTGGGGCTACATCCTGTCCCCGCTGGGCTCCGGCGTACTGAACTCGGTGCTGGAGAGTCTCTTCAACGCCGGTCCGTACCCGTGGTTGTCGGACGCGACGCTGGCGCGGTTGTCGGTGATCGTGGTCGCGGTCTGGGGCGGCGCCGGCTGGCACGCGATGCTCTACCTCGCTTACCTGCAGTCGATTCCGTCCGACTACTACGAGGTCGCGACGATCGACGGCGCGTCGGCGCGGCAGCAGTTCTTCCACCTCACGCTGCCGCTGCTGACCCCGGCCATTGTCATCAGCAACTTCCTGCTGATGACCGGCGGGCTCAAGGTCTACGACCTCCCGTACACCCTGACCAAGGGCGGTCCGGGCTACTCGACGTACACGATCACGCAGTCGATCATCACCAGCGGCGTCGCCCAGGGCCGCTACGGCCTGGCCTCGGCGCTCGCCGTCCTGTTCACCATCGCCGTCAGCGTGGTCGCCGTCGCCCAGCTCTGGGTCTCCCGCCGCATCGAACGGAGAGTCCTTTGAAACAACGACGTTCGCCGGTCACCAGTGTGGTGATGATCCTGCTGGCGTGCCTGGTCGGGGTGCCGCTGTACTACATCGTCGTCAACACGTTGAAGACGCAGGAGGAGATGACGCGGTCGCCGTTGGCGCTGCCGACGCAGCTGTTCCTGGGCAACTACCAGCAGATCTTCGAGACCGTGCCGCTCGGGCGGAGCTTCGTGAACACGCTGATCGTCACGGTCGCCTCGATCGTGGTGATGCTGTTCGTCGGCTCCACCGCGGCGTACGCGATGGCGATGCGGGCCAGCCGGTTCAACCGGATCTTCGGGGCGCTGCTGCTGCTCGGGTTCGTGGTGCCGGGGCAGTCGACGCTGATCCCGCTGTACCGGCTGCTGGTCGACGTCGAGCTGGTCGACACGTTGCGCGGGCTGGTGGTGATCTACACCGGCGGCTCGATCTTCGTCTACTTCCTGATCCAGGGCTACATCAGCCGGTTGCCGTTCGAGATCATCGAGGCGGCCCGGATCGACGGCGCCGGTCCGTTCCAGATCTACTGGCGGATCGTGCTGCCGCTGATCCGGCCGATCCTGGCCACCGTCGGGGTGTTCCAGACGATGTGGATCTGGAACGACTTCATCACGCCGAGCGTGTTCCTCAGCTCGCCGGAGAACGCCACCCTGGTGCTGCAGGTGTACCGCTCGGTCGGCGAGTTCTCCACCGACTGGCCCGGCTTCATGACGATGAGTGTGCTGGTGCTGATCCCGATGGTCGTCTTCTTCATCCTCACCCAGCGCCACATCGTCGACGGCCTGCTGGCCGGAAGCGTGAAGTCGTGACCCGAGCTCCCTCGCCGCTCTACACCGATCCGGTGCACCTGGCGCCGACCGATCCGGCGGTGATCGCCGGACCGGACGGGACGTGGTGGATGTTCTACACCCAGCGCCGGGCGCGCGAGCCCGATGGCGGGACGCGTTGGGTGCACGGCACCGACATCGGCGTGGCCCGCTCGTCCGACGGCGGCCTGACCTGGACGTACGACGGGGTCGTGGCCGGCCTCGATCCGCATCCGGGCCGCAACACGCTCTGGGCGCCAGAGGTGATCCGCGCCGGCGATCGCTTCCACATGTTCACCAGCTACATCCCCGGCGTACCCGACCGCTGGGAAGGGCATCCGCGATCGATCCTGCACCACAGCTCGACCGACCTCGTCGCCTGGCAGTACGACGGAGTACTGCCGCTCTCGTCGGATCGGGTGATTGACGCCTGCGCGCACGAGCTGCCCGGCGGCGGCTGGCGGCTCTGGTACAAGGACGAGGCGCACGGATCGACCACCTGGTCGGTGGACTCGACGGACCTCACCGAGTGGTCGGCGCCGGTCGAGGTGATCGGTGGTGCTCCGCACGAAGGGCCGAACGTGTTCCGGCTCGGCGAGTACTACTGGATGATCACCGACGAGTGGCGCGGCCAGGCGGTGTACCGGTCGACCGACCTGACCACCTGGGAGCCCGCCGGACAGATCCTCGACGAACCGGGATCGCGCTCGCTCGACCGCGGCGTCGGTCACCACGCGGACGTCGTGGTGGGCCGGGACGAGGACGGGCTCGAGGTCGGCTGGATCTTCTACTTCACCCACCGCACCGCTGGATCCGTCGACAACGTGGTCGACCCGCGGCGGCTGACCGACATCCACGTCGCCGTACTGCGCGCGGACGGGGAGCGGCTCGGCTGCGACCGCGACGCACCGGTCGCTCTTGACCTGCGTCGTACTGTCTGAAACATCAAGAAAACAAGGAGACTTCGTTGTCGAACGCATCGTCGTCACGGGTCGTGATCGACCTGGACGTTTCCGGACCGACCATCAGCCGGCACCTGTACGGCCACTTCGCCGAGCACCTGGGGCGCTGCATCTACGGCGGCTTCTACGTCGGCGAGGACTCCGGCCTGCCGAATGAGGGCGGGATCCGGCTCGACGTGGTCGAGGCCCTGAAGGCGCTGGACATCCCGAACCTGCGCTGGCCGGGTGGCTGCTTCGCCGACGAGTACCACTGGAAGGACGGCATCGGCCCGAAGGCCGACCGCCCGTCGATGATCAACACGCACTGGGGCAACGTCGAGGAGAACAACCACTTCGGCACCCACGAGTTCATGGCGCTGTGCGAGCTGCTCGGCGCCGACCCGTACGTGAACGGCAACGTCGGCAGCGGGACCGTCCAGGAGATGAGCGAGTGGGTCGAGTACCTGACCCGCGACGGTGACAGCCCGATGGTCCGGCAGCGCAAGGCGAACGGCCGGGACGAGCCGTGGAAGGTCCCGTTCTGGGGTGTCGGCAACGAGACCTGGGGCTGCGGCGGCAACATGCGCGCCGAGGCGTACGCCGACCTGGCCCGCCGGTACGCCACCTTCTGCCGCAGCTACGGCGACAACAAGCTCTACCGGATCGCGGCCGGAGCGTCCGACTACGACCTGGCCTGGACCGAGGCGCTGATGAAGGCGATCAGCTGCCTGGGCTGCGGCCGGGAGCCGAAGAACATCTTCCAGGCGATCTCGTTCCACTACTACACGATCGCCGGCAGCTGGGACAGCAAGGGCAGCGCGACCGAGTTCGCGCTCGACGACTACTACCGGACGCTGATCAAGGCGCAGGACATCGACCGGATCATCCGCGGCCACTCCGCGGTGATGGACGCCTACGACCCGGAACGCAAGGTCGGCCTGGTGCTGGACGAGTGGGGCACCTGGTGGGACGTCGAGCCGGGTACCAACCCCGGGTTCCTGTTCCAGCAGAACGCGCTGCGGGACGCGCTGGTGGCGAGCGTGCACTTCGACGTGTTCCACCGGCACGCGGACCGGCTGGTGATGGCCAACATCGCCCAGACGGTCAACGTGCTGCAGGCGATGCTGCTGACCGACGACGGCGGTGGGCTCGTGCTCACCCCGACGTACCACGTGTTCGAGATGAACAAGGGACACCACGACGCGACGTCGGTCCCGGTGCACCTGGTCGAGCAGCCGGAGCCGTACGAGCTGGACGGAAAGACGATGGACCTGCTGTCCGCGTCGGCCAGCGCGAAGGACGGCAAGGCGCTGATCTCGGTCAGCAACCTGGACCCGAGCTCGCCGGCGGACGTCGTACTGGACCTGCGAGGCGCGGAGTTCCGCAACCCGGCCGGCCGGTTGCTCACGGCATCGAAGCCGCAGACGCACAACACCCCCACGGATCCCGGGGCGGTGGCCCCGGTGGCGCTCACCGACCTGGCAGCGGACCCGCGTGGCCTGCGGGTCACGCTGCCACCGCACTCGTTCGCGACGATCAGTTTGGACGTGTGACCGGGATCTGGAACTCGTGCACCCAGTTGGCGGGGTTCTCCGGGTCGAACTGCAGCGTCACCTCCCGGGCGTAGCCCTGGCTGCGGTACCCGTTGTCCTCGATCCAGCGGGCGAGTGTCTGCATGCTGCGGTCCGCCTCGTACATGTCTCCTTGGTGCACGATGGTGGCGGCCTGCTCGAGCTCCGGTAGTTCGTGCACGTCGACGTCGGCCACTGTGTCGGCGTCGACGGGTACGGCGGCGTGCACGAGGATCTGGTCGTCCTCGGCGTCCTCGTAGTACGCGAGCGGTGAACCGGACGGCACCACGCCGGCCGCGCCGAGGCGGTCCATGAGCTGGCCGAACAGCGGCTGGATGACCGGGGCGATGTCCTCACCTTCGTAGCTCTTGGCGAGCGCGGTGAGCTGGGCGACCCGGGTCGGGGCGATGTGTTTCAGTACGACGTCGTCAGTGGGCATGTGACCCTCCTTCTCGATCAGCCGGAGCCTCGCCTCGACACTGATGAGCTGGGACGCGCTCCGCGCCAGCTCGTCCTCGAGTTGCGCCCGCCGCAGCCGGAGCATGCCGCGCAGCTCCTCCGTGGACGGCTTGGCGTCGACGATCTCGTGCACCTGCTGCAGGCTGAACCCGAGATCCTTCAGCGCGATGATCCGGTTCAGCCGGCTGAGCTGCGCGGCCGTGTAGTAGCGGTACCCGGTCGCCGCGTCGACGACTGCCGGCCGGAGCAACCCGATCGCGTCGTAGTGCCGGAGCATCCGGGCCGAAACCTGCCCGAATGCCGCGAAGTCCCCGATGGTGAACATGCCCCCACCTTTCCGGTTGACACGGTGTCAAGGTCAACGGCTGATCAGGAAATGCCCCGGCGGAACCGGCCGGGAGTCTGGCCGGTGGCGTCCCGGAAGGCCTTGGTGAACGCCGACTCCGAGTGGTAACCGACCCTATCGGCGACGACCGCGACAGTGAGGTCGCGGTCGGTGAGCAGGTCGGCCGCGACCATCATCCGCACCGTCGTCACGAACCCGGCGACTGTCGTCCCGGTGTGCCGGCCGAAGTGCCGGACGAACGTCGCCCGGGACATCGCGGCCACCTCGGCCAGCCGCTCGACGGTCCAGTCGGCGCCGGGATCCTGCAGTACGGCGTCGATGCCGGCTGCGATCCGGGAGTCGGTGACCGCGGTCCAGGGCGCGACCCCGGCCAGGTCGCCGCGACGCAGCATCATCGCGAACAGGGCACAGGACAGTGCGTTGAGGATGGCCGCCGTACCTGGTCCTTCGGCCAGGGCCTCCACGCGCATCAGGGTGCTCACCGTCCGGACTGCCTCGTCATCCGGATCGAAGGACACGACCAGCGGATCCGGCAGGCTGCGGAAGAGCAGTCCGCCGGACCGCGAGCCGACGGTGTAGCGGCCGCAGAAGATGTCGGTGACCGGCTCCTCGTCCGACGGGCTGCGGATCGTGTCGAACGCCGTACCCGGGGTCTGGACCGACGGCCGCACCCGGCCCGCGCCCGGCGTACGGATGGTGTGGGACGGACTGCTCGCGAGCAGGACGGCGTCACCGGCCTTCAGCTGGACCGTACGACCGGGGAGCTCCAGCGTGCACTCGCCGGCGAGGACGAAATGGAACGCCGCTTCCGTGTCGCCGTACGGCGCGATCTTCATCTCGGTCGTGCCCGCCAGCAGGCAGCGTTTGTCCACCGTTGCCGCCGGCCGGGCCAGCTCGATGAGCCGCGTGATGGTGTCCATGAGACTCCTGAGCAGAAAATTGCGCCGAAAAGAGCTGTTGCGTCTCAATGCTAGCGACCAAACTCAACCTCATGACTTCTACCCTGCAAGCGGACGTGGTCGTGATCGGGTTCGGCAAGGGCGGCAAGGTGGCCGCGGCCGCGCTCGGCCGGGCCGGGAAACGGGTGGTGCTGATCGAGCGCTCCGACCAGATGTACGGCGGCACCTGCCCGAACGTCGGCTGCGTGCCGACCAAGGCGCTGGTGCACCACTCCGGCAAGCGGCGCCCGGACGACCCGCCCCAGGAGTGGTTCGAGCACGCGATCGGCGAGGTGCGCGAACTCACCTCGACCTTCCGGGCCGGCAACTACGAGGCTCTGAACGGCGCGGAGACGATCACCGTGCTCACCGACGAAGCCCGCTTCGTCGATCCGCATACGGTTGCTGTTGGCAATGATCTGCGGGTGACCGGCGAGACCTTCCTGGTCAACACCGGGTCGGAGCCGGTGATCCCGGACATCCCCGGACTACGGGAGAGCCCGCGCACCGTCACGAACGTCGACCTGATCCACACCACCCGGCTGCCCGGCCGGCTGGCGGTCATCGGCGGCGGCTACCTCGGCATCGAGTTCGCGTCCATCTACCGCCGGTTCGGCGCCCAGGTGACGGTGCTCGAGTCGGCGGCGCGGATCCTCGGCCGCGAGGACGAGGACGTGGCCGCCGCGGCAGCGGGGATCCTGTCCGCCGACGGCATCGAGCTCGTCACCGGCGCCGACGTCCTGGAGATCCGCGGCGAGGACACAGTCGTGTACGAGCGGAACGGCCGCGAGCACACGCTCATGGTGGACGCAATCCTGGCCGCCACCGGCCGCGCTCCGGTCACCGCCGGCCTCGGGCTGGACAAGGCAGGCGTGCGTACGACGGAACGCGGGGCGATCGAGGTGGATGAGTACCTCCGCACCAGCCAGCCGCACATCTTCGCCCTCGGCGACGTCAACGGCGGCCCGCAGTTCACCTACATCTCGCTCGACGACAGCCGGATCGTGCTCGACCAGCTGCTCGGCAGCGGCAAGCGGTCCACCGCCGACCGGGTCGGCGTACCGCAGACGCTGTTCATGTCACCGCCGCTGGCCACCGTCGGGCTGACCGAGCAGACGGCCCGCGCGGCCGGCTACCGGCTCCGGATCGCGCTGGAGAACGTGGCCGACATCGTCGCGATGCCGCGGGCGTACATCGTCGAGGAGACCCGCGGGATGATGAAGTTCGTGGTCGACGCCGAGACCGACGAGATCCTCGGCGCGGCGCTGCTGAGCGTCGATGCGCAGGAGCTGATCAACACGGTCGCGCTGGCGATGCGGCACCGGATCACTGCGGCCGAGCTGCGCGACTCGATCTACACGCACCCGTCGTCGACCGAGGCATTCAACGAGGTCCTAGCAACGATCGTGCGCGCAGACTGACGCACTGGTGAGCGGGTGGCTCAGGAGGCGACGCGGGTCCGGCGGTCGCGGACGGCGGCGACCGCGAATCCGGTCAGCATCAGGGCGACGCCGCCGGTCCCGAGCCCGACCACGACGTCACCGCGGGCGTCCAGGCGCGGGTCGCACTGCATCGGCGTGATCCCCTTGTCCGGCTGGAAGACCGAACCGCAGTCCCGGCCGTCCACGGTGACCGGACGGACGGCGAACACCACCCCGGCGATCAGCAGGACCACACCCACCGCGCCGAGAACCCTGCTCAGCACTGCCCAACCTGTCGCGCCGGGAAGGCAGCCGCAAGGACCGACCACACCTGCCTGGTCAGACCTCGCATATGGCGTTCACACTCCCCTGATAGCCCAGTCGGATTTGATCAAATCTAACGCAGCTAGTCGTCCGCGCTGAAGCCCCGACCCCACCCCGGATTGAATCTTCACCCAGTTCTAACGAACTGCGGCCCCGAACGGTTCAAACGTTAAGTACGGCGACCAGCGAGCCAGCTGCCCGCCCGTTCGCGACGTCGGACAGCGCCCGGTCGACAGCGTCGAACGGGACCACGGTGGTGTGAGCGCGGACGGGCAGCCGCGCGACCAGCCGGAACAGCTCCTCGCCGTCCCGCCGGGTGTTGGAGGTGACGCTGCGCAGGTCGCGCTCGTGGAAGAGATGACGCTCGTAGTTCAGTTGCGGGACGTCGGTCAGATGGATCCCCGCCACCGAGACCGTCCCGCCAGGCCTCACCGCCTCCAAGGCGTACGGCACGACCTCGCCGGCCGGAGCGAACACGATCGCCGAGTCCAGCGCGACGGGCGGTCGATCGGCAGTCTCACCGACGTACGCGGCACCGAGTGAGCGGGCCAGCTCCCGGTTCCGCTCGCCGCGGGTCATCACGAACAGCTCGGCGCCCTGCGCGGTCGCGAGCTGGGCCGTCAGGTGCGCGCTCGAGCCGAACCCGTAGATGCCGAGCCGGCCGCCCGGCGGGAGATTCGCCCGCAGCAGCGAGCGGTAACCGATGATCCCCGCACAAAGGAACGGCGCCAGCTCCGCGGCTGGGCGGTCGGCCGGCAGCGCGTACGCGTAGTCCTGCGGCACGACGGCGTACTCGGCGAATCCGCCGTCTGCGTCCCAGCCCGTGTACGACGACCGCGGGCACAGGTTCTCCGATCCCGCCTGGCAGAACTCGCACGACCCGCAGGTCCCACGCAGCCACGCGATCCCGACCCGATCCCCCACTGCGAACCGCTCGGCCCCGGGTGCACGCCCAATCACCGATCCCACCACCTGATGACCGGGTACGACGCCCGGCCGCCGCGGCTCCAGGTCGCCCTCACACAGGTGCAGGTCCGTCCGGCAGATCCCGCACACCTCGACCTTGACCAGCACCTCTCCCGGCCCCGGTTCCGGCACCGGACGGCGCACCCGCTGCAACGGCCCGTCGTCGATCGGCCCGGGCCGCTGCACCGCCCACACGTCCATCTGGTCGCCCATCCTCCGACCATCTCAGACGTTCAGCCGCCGGTCTCCTGTCGCCACCACGGTTCCTCCTCGTCCGGGTCCGGCGCATCCGGGTCGTCAGGCTCAACACCCCTTTCAAAACGCTTCAGGCGACTCGTCGGAGGGCCCGGTCGCGGCGCTCGGCGACCTTGGAGCCGGACTCCCGGCGGGCCATCCGGCGGAGTACGACGGGAGCGACGGCCAGCCCGATCACCGCCCAGACGCCGAGCACTGCGGCCGTCTCCAGGTGCCGCCAGGAGGCGTCGATCTCGACGACGACCGCGCTGTCGGGCAGCAGTGCCGACCGCATCCCAAGGCCCATCCAGTAGATCGGGCCCAGCTGGCCGATCCACTCCAGCCAGTCCGGCAGCGCGGTGACCGGGTAGAAGATGCCGGAGATCGCGATCAGGCCGAGCACCGGAAGCTGGATCAGCCCCTGCGACCGCGCGGTGGTGAAGACCGAGCCGAGGACCGCACCGATCGGCAGCGTCGCGACCATCCCGAGCACCAGCACCCAGACCAGGGTCAGCCAGCCCGCGGCCGAGCCGAGCGCAAGCCCCTCCACGATGAGCAGGCCGGGGATCAGCAGGATGGCCAGGTCGGCGAGCGTTCCGCCGGCCACCGAGACGACCTTGCCGGCGAGGTAGCCCGGCATCCCGTTCGGGGTCGCCTTGGCCCGCAGCAGCGTGCCGTCCTCGCGGTCCGCGGTGAGCTGCTGGCTCATGCTGACCATGCCCATCGCGGCGTTCATGCCGAGGATGCTCGGCAACGCGAGCGCGCCGAGCAGGAAGCCGGTGGAGCCGAAGTCCCGGTCCCGCAGGAAGAACAACGCGACCAGCATCAGCAGCGGCCAGAGGAAGTGGCTGAACAGCTCGGGCCCGTTGGTGAAGGACTGGCGCAGCTCGATCAGGCCGCGCTTCCACCCGGCCCGGACGGCGGACGCGTTCATGCGACCGGCTCCTTTCCACGCACCAGCGCGAGATACGTGTCCTCCAGGGAGGCACGCCGTACTTCGAGGTCGCGGACGGCGGCGCCGTACTGGGTGAAGAGGGCGCGGACGAACTCGGTCGAGTCGGCGGTGGACCTGCGGAAGTGCTGCCCGTCGATGGTCCAGCGGACCTCGTCGTCGCCGGCGATCAGCGTGGTGAGCTCGGCCGGCGAACCGGCGGCGACGATCCGGCCGTCGGTGAGGATCAGGATCCGGTGTGCGAGCTTGCTCGCCTCGTCGAGGTCGTGGGTGGTGAGCAGGATCGTGGTCGAGTGCTCGGCGGCGAGGCGCCGTACCAGGTCGTGGAAGTCGTAGCGGGCCTGCGGGTCGAACCCCGTGGTCGGCTCGTCCAGGAAAAGCACCTCGGGCCGGCCGACGATCCCGATCGCGACGTCGAGCCGGCGCCGCTGGCCGCCGGACAGGGTCCTGATCTTCTGGCCAGCGTGATCGGTGAGGCCGACCGCAGCCAGTAGTTCGTCGGCGTCCCACGGGCGATCGATGGTGCTTGTCGAGTACGGCGCGTAGTACGTGCCGAGGTGGTGCAGCAGCTCACGGACTCGCCAGTTGCCGTGGTCGCGCCAGGACTGCAGCACGATGCCGAGCCGCGAACGCCAGCGCTCGTCGCCGTGCGCCGGGTCGACGCCGAGCACCTCGACCGTTCCGGCCGACCGCAGCCGGAATCCCTCCAGGATCTCGATGGTCGTGCTCTTCCCGGCGCCGTTCGGGCCGAGCAGGGCGACGACTTCGCCGTGCCGGGCCTGGAACGAGACGTCGTGCAGGACCTCGATGTCGCCGTAGCGCATCCGCAGGCCGTCCACCGCCAGCACCATGAGGCGGCTCCTTTCGTTTCCGATTTCCTGAAAGCTACGTTGCGTTCAGGTACCCGGCAACGCCTCTCAGGGCGTGATCGCCTGACTTTCGGGGCGAAACGTGGCAATCTGTGCAATGACGATGAGATCGAATGCAACCGGCCGTTGCAATGAGCTGACGATGAACGCACTGAGGAGGCGCGGATGCCGGGTGGCAGGCTGACGCACGAGGACCGGCAGCGGATCGCGGCCGGCCTGGAGTCCGGGCTCGGGTACGCCGAGATCGCCCGCGAGCTGGACCGTCCGACGTCGACGGTCAGCCGCGAGGTCGCCCGGAACGGCGGCGCCCACGGCTACCGGGCCGACCACGCCCACTACGCCACGAGCTCACGGGCCCGGCGGAGTAGGCCGGCCGGTCGGGACGCGTCGCCGGCCGGCGATCGGGCGGTCGTACAGGACTTCGCCGAGCGCTTCGCCGCGATGATGGTCGACGGCGGCCTCCCGCGGATGGCGGCCCGGGTCCTCGCGCAGCTGTACACCGCCGACACCAGCAGCCTGACCGCGCCCGAACTGGTCCAGGTCCTCCGGGTCAGCCCGGCCTCGGTCTCCAAGGCGGTCGGCTACCTGGAGCAGGTCGGCATGATCCATCGGGAGCCCGACCCACGCCGCCGGCTCCAGCACTACATCATCGCCGAGGACGTCTGGGTGCACGCCTGGAAGGTCAGCGCCCGCACCAACCTGAACTGGGCCGAGACCGCCGCCGAAGGCGCCGAACTGCTCGGCTCCGAGTCACCTGCGGGTGTTCGCCTGGGCAAGATGGCCGACTTCTTCCACCGCTTGGGCGAGGACATGGCCGGCGGGCCGGCCTTCGAGGTCATCGACGACGCCTTCACCGTGCTCGCCGCGCTCCTGCACGCGACCCGTCCGCTCACCGCGGACGAGCTGGCCGGAGCCTTGGGCTGGCCACCTGAGCGCATCACCGAGGCGCTCGTCAATGCGACCAAGTACGACGAGTACACCGACCCGGTCGTCCTCGACCAGCCGACGGCGGACACCTACACGGCCGTGCCGACGCCGACCCGGCTCTCGCCGGAGCAGCTGGCAGCGCTCAGCTAGGACCTGGGTACGGGTGCATGCCGGCCGGGTACTCGTTGCCGTGAGCCACCAGCCAGCCGGCCGAGTCGACGATCAACGCGGCGGTGATGTCGAAGGCGTTCAGGCTGTCGCCGTCCCCCGCCGCCAGGTTGGCCACGTGCCCGCCGGCGAACAGCAGGATCTCGCGGCCGCCGACCCGATGACTCGTGACCGACGGGATCGCCGGCTCGCCGGCCCCCAGCGCCTCGAGGTCGAGCTCGTCCGGGGAGTGACCGGCGTTGACGATCAGACACCCGTCCTTCAGGCCGCGGATCACGTCCGCGGAGACGGTCCCGGTCCGCCCGGTCGCGGTGACCACGATGTCGGCCCGGTCACCACCGAGCTCGACGACCTCGAAGCCGTCGTACGACGCGACCAGCGCGCGGGCCGGATCGACCTCGGCGACCTGCACGATCGCTCCGAGGCCCCGCGCCGTACGGGCCAGGCCGGCGCCGACCTCGCCGTATCCGACGACCAGGATGTCGAGGCCGTTCAGTGAGAGCTGGGTCCGGGCGACGACCGTGTGCCAGGTGCTCGTGCCGACCGTGAACCGGTTGTGCAACTGGTTCTTCAGCGGTACGCCGTCCAGGTCGAACACCGGGTAGGACAACGCCAGCTCGGCGACTCGGTTGAGCCCGGTCCGCGTCATCTCGATCCCGGCGACGACGCCGTCGTACCCGCGCGCGGCGGCCTCGACCACGATGTCGCCGCCCATCTCGACGGTGTGCGTCGGAGCCCACTCGACACAGGCGCCCGGGTCGGTGACCTCGATCCCCCAGGTCTCGACCAGTCGCTGAATGTCCGGCCGGGTCGTCGCCGGATCGGCCGGGTGCACGATCACCGCGGCCCCGGCCTCCCGGTACGCCTGGAGGAACAGCGCCGACTTCAGATCGAGGTGCGCTGTGACCGCGAGCCGCACGGACGCCATGTCCGGCAACCGCCCGGCCGCCGCAGCGGTCCGCTGCATCCAGCGCCGCGCCCACGCCAGCCGCTGCTCGAGCTCAACCCCTTGCCACGCAGTCGTCGGAAAGTCCACTCGCTCACGATGTCACACGACCAGCGAGCGCAGCAGGCGGCCGGTGATGAGGCCGTCGGCGAGCCCGAGCTCGACCAGGTCGTCGAAGATGGCCTGATCGTTCGCGGCGGCGCGGATACCGGCGTCGAGGACGCGGGCAGAGCGCGTGAGCTGAGCAGTCAGCGCGGTGTGCCGGAGGTGCTTCGCCAGCAGGCGGCTCGTCTGGCGACGGTACGACGTACCGGCGTCGGTGCTGTTGTCGTGCAGTGCCTCGGCGACCGCTCGGCCGGCCAGGAGACCGGTCGCGACGGCGTAGTAGATGCCCTCGCCGGTCATCGGGTTGATCAGCCCGGCGGCGTCACCGGCGAGCATCACCGGGCCTGACTGCGGACGCCAGGACCAGCTCGACAGCGGCAGATGGTGACCCCACCAGGACTTCCCGCCGTCGGTTGTTCCGGGCAGCAACTCCTCCAGGTGCGCGAGCAGGTCGGCTCGGGTCGGGCGGGGGCGACTGGCCGTGAGCTGCTCGCCGTACCCGACGTTCGACCAGCCGTCGCCACGGTCGAAGGACCAGGCGTACGACGGTTGCCGGCCCGGACCGTAAGCGATCACTTGGCTCGCCGCCCGCTCGGGCGGGGTCGGCGCGTACCCGCGGATCGCCAGCGCGACCGGTCCCGGCGGCACCCCGAGATCCCGCCGTACGACGGAATGCGCGCCGTCCGCGCCGACGACGAACCGGGCCTCGAGCTCACCGTCCACAGTGATGAAGTCCTTGGCGACCCTGATCCCGCGGACGCGACGCCGGACCAGATCTGCCCCGGCGGCCTGGGCCGCCTCGGCGAGCCGCTGGTCGAAGACGGTCCGCGGCACCACCCAGTTCGGCCGGGCCATGTCGCGGTCGACCCCGACCGGGCCCCGGGTCAGCGTGAACCGCCGTACCGGCGTCCAGTCGTCGACGATGCCGGTCACCCCGACCTCGGCCAGCAGGTCGAACACGTGCGGCGCGATCCCGTCCCCGCACGCCTTGTCCCGCGGGAACTCGTGCCGATCCAGCAGCAGCACCGACAGGCCGGGATCCACGGCCAACGCCCCCAACGCCGCCGAAGCCCCGGCCGGCCCCGCCCCGACCACCACGAGATCCCACACGCCTCCCAGTGTCGCGAAGCGGTAGCGCGCACGCGACCTCCAAGCGGGTCTCAGGCGCACTGTGCCGGGGCGTGCCGATCTCTAGCGTCGGGAGTGACTTCGAGGAGGATCGATGAAACTGCTACTGGTCTTGGCGCTGTTGTCGGGTACGGCGCATGCCACGGAAGAACCGCCCGCCATCCAATGGCACCACTGTCAGCTCAACGAAGCCGACGCCGAGGGCGCTGCGCTCGATGAGGCCGGGGCGGAGTGTGGTGAGCTGAAGGTGCCGCTCGACTACAGCCGGCCGGACGGGCCGAAGATCACCATCGCGATGTCGCGGCTGAAGGCGACCGGTGACCGGATCGGTGCGATGGTGCTCAACGACGGCGGTCCGGGTGGTCCCGGGCTGACGATGCCGCTGCGGCTGCGGGTCGCGATGAAGGAAGCCGGGTCGCGGTACGACCTGATCGGACTCGATCCGCGCTTCGTCGGCCGCAGTACGCCGGTGGACTGCAAGCTCCCGCTGGCGGGCTGGCCGTGGTCCGGCGGCAGCGACCGGTCGTCGTTCGCGCGTTCCACCCGCCAGCAGGCCGACATCGCCGCGCGGTGCGCCGAGAACGCGGGATCGGTGCTGTCGTACATCACCACGCGGAACACTGCCCGGGACATCGACCAGGTCCGGATCGCGCTCGGCGAGGAGAAGATCTCATACCTCGGCTACTCGTACGGCACCTACCTCGGCGCGGTCTACCTGCAACTGTTCCCCGGCCGCACGGATCGCGTCGTCCTGGACGGGCCGATGGATCCGTCGAAGTACGGACCGCAGCTGCTGCGGGACGTCGGCCCGGCGAACGAGGCCGCACTGCGTGCTTGGGCGACCTGGGCGGCTGCCCGGCACTCGACGTACCAACTGGGTACGACGACCGCGCAGGTGCTGGCCAAGATCGACCGGATCTACCAGGTGACGGCCGAGAAGGGCCTACGGATCGGGAAGTACACGCTCGACGAAGGGTCGATGCCGATGGTGTTGTTCGGCCCGCTGGCTGACGACCGTGATCCGGCCCGGGCGACGTACGCCGAGTTCGTGCAGACGTTGCTCGCGGCCACCAACGGGCCGGTCGAGCCGGGCGAGAAGCTCGGCGGGTTCCTCGAGCTGCTGCTGACCCCTGCGTTCTCGCAGTTGATCAGCGCGCAGATCGCCATCCCGTGTGGCGACCGGGCGGTCTCGCGGGATCCGCAGACCTACTGGCGCGACATCCAGCAGCACCGGCGTGCCGAGCCGTACTTCGGTTCGCTCACCCGGATGATCTCGCCGTGCGCGTTCTGGCCGGTGCAGCCGCAGGAGCCGTTGACCCGGATCGCCAACCGGGAGCCGGCGCTGATCGTCGCGGCCGACGGCGACCCGCGCGCGATCTATGCGAACGCCGCGCAACTGCAGAAGGGCCTGACGAAGGCACGCCTGCTGACCCTGAAGAACGCGCGCAAGCACGGCGTCTTCGGTGAGTACGGCAACGACTGCGTCGACAACCGGGTCGTGTCCTACCTGATCAGCGGCCGCCTCCCGGCCACCGACCAGACCTGCTACTGACCGGGACGCCGACCGGGTTTGTGCGCACGGCGGGTCGCAGTACGACGTACTCGCGGGACCAGCCGGTCGGCGTGGCCGGTGGACTCGCTAGCGCTGACCGGACGAGCCTCCTCCAGATCCACGATCTTCGGCGGCGGCGGGACGTAGATGTGGATCGTCTCCTCGTCGTCCGGAGTCGGTGGTGGTGGCGCCGGGACCGGCACGGGCTGGGCGCGGGCGGCGGACTCCTTGCTCGCCCGGGGCCGGGGGGCCGCCGCCACCGCCACCGCGGCGACCGGGACCCGGACCGGGCGGCGCCGCAGCTTGGTCCGCAGCTCGAGGCCCAGTACGTCGATCAGTTTGCTGACGGCAACGATCGAGATGGCGACCGCGGCGACCGTGCACCCGGCGAACAGCACCGCCTGGCCACCGGCCTTCCAGTTCGTCGGGTCGGTCCGGCGCATCGCGGCGAGCATCGCCACGACGACCGCGTTGGTGAGGCCGAAGGCGACCGCCACCCCGACCGTCCGCAGGAGCACCGCACGCTCCAGCCCGAAGTCGTCGGCCGCCGCGACCAGACCGGCGATCAGACCGGCCAGGACCGGCACGGTGTAGACCAGCGCCAGCGTGAGCCCGGGGCTCGCGATCAGGTAGAAGACGTCGAAGACCAGCGCCGTTCCGGTCAACGCGGCCGCGAAGCAGACCACCATCGGCGGGTACGACCGCACGATGGTGACCGCGTCCGCGGGCACTGTCCTGAACATCCCGAACGCCAAAACCACCGACTCCATCCGTCGTTTCCCCCATTGTGCAACTACCCGGGGCCCGGCGTGACCATCCCGGGCGGGTGAGTCCCCACCATGAGCACGGACAGATGAACGACGAACGCCCACCCGGCGTCACGGGCAGCCGGCACCTGCCCGGGGTTGCCCCGGGCAAGCACCGGCGTGCGGGTCAGGCGGCGGCCGGGAGCGGGGCCAGCTTGGTGCGGAGGTCGTCCAGGATCTTGCGGAGGACCCGGGAGACCTGCATCTGGCTGACGCCGATGTCGCGGCCGATCTCGGACTGGGTCCAGCCCTCGACGAACCGCAACTGGAGGATCCGGCGTTCCCGCGGCCCGAGCTCGGACAGCACCGGCTGCAGCATCTCGACCGTCTCCAGCTGGTCGATGCTGCCGTCCTCGGTGTCGGCGACCACGTCGGCCAGCGTCAGGTCGGCGTCCACGTCGGACGGGCGGTCCAGCGACAGGACGTTGAAACACCCCTTGGCAGCGAGCGCTTGCTCGACCTCGCTGACCTCGACGTCCAGGTGCGCGGCGATCTCGGCCGGCGTCGGCTCGCGGTTCAGCTGCTGCTCGAGCAGCGGCAGCTTGGTCGCGATCGTGCCCTGCATCTCCTGCAGCCGGCGCGGGATCCGCACTGTCCACGCGCAGTCGCGAAAGTAGCGTTTCACCTCGCCCCGGATGGTCGGGATGGCGAACCCGATGAACGGCGTGTCGGCGTCGAGGCGGTAGTGGTGGGCCGCCTTCACGAGGCCCAGGTACGCGACCTGCTCCAGGTCGTCCGCCTCGGCCCCGCGGCCTCGAAACCGGCGGGCGATCCCGCGGGCCATCTCGATGTTGAGCTCGACGACCTCTTCGAGCAGCCGTTGCCGCTCTGCTTCGTCGATGCTGGCAGCCCTGCGCTCCATCAGCTGTCGGGTGGCTGCTTCCCGGGCGGCCCGATCGGCCGCGGTCGAACACTGAACAGGAACCTGCTGTTCTACGGTGACCATTTGGTATGACCTCGCGACGGTGAGTCACGGCGTGGCACGTATCTGGACCACGGTCATGCCCTTGCAATCTCGCCCGTACCCCACCTGGCGAGAACTCATGCGCGCGACACGCGCGCGACCCTATGCCTTGTCTGTGGGGGCGGGCTGGGTGTCGTTGTGGCGGGTTCGGCTCGTGCGGCGGGCCTCGTCGGTGCGGGCGCCGACCTCGGTGATGCGGTCGGCCAGCGCCTCGTGATCCTTGCCGAGCTGCGCGCCCGCCGCGGCGAGCGGCGCGAGCAGAGCGGCCGAGTCGTTGTTGCCGAGGGCATCGTGTACAGCGTCGACACTCGCCTGCGCCGTACCGTCGAGCCCGTCGAGTGCCGCGACCTGTCCGGCGAGCCTGCGCAGGTCGGCAGCGTTGTCCCGGGCCCAGCTCGCGACCGCGCGGTCGCCGGCCCGCTCGTCCCGGGCCGCCTGCACCCGCTGCTCGCCGTTCAGTTCCGGTTGCGACGCGTGCGGGTTGAGCCGGAGATAACGCCGTTCGGCGGCTTGCCGGCTGGAGACGCCGAGCACGGGGGCCAGCCGGATCCAGCTGATCCCGGCGGCCCGGGCCGCCTCGATCAGCCGTGGCTCCCAGCCGTTCAGCTGCTCGCGCAGTTCCCGGAGCGCCACCAGCGCGTCCAGCACCTCGTCCGCGGCGGAATCGCCCTCCACCCCGGGGACGTTCGGGGCGGAGGGCAACCTCCCCAGCACCTCGAGCAAGAGTTCCAGAGCCGCCGCCGGAGCGGGCGTATCGGGCTGTGCCATCGGAACTCCTGTCGGGCGTCGGCGGTCAGGCGTCGAGCTGTTTGCTGTCGCCGACAGTCTCCCCGGTCACGGTCCGGCTGCCGGTCTCACCGCCGGCGACCGCGATCTTGCGCGGCTTGGCCTGCGCGGCGACCGGGATCTTCAGCGTCAGCACGCCGTTCTCGTACGACGCGCTGATCCGGTCCGCGTCGAGGGTGTCACCGAGGAACAACTGCCGCGAGAACACCCCGAGCGGTCGCTCCGCCACCTGCATCTCGACGTCCTCGTCCAGCGCGGCCGGACGGCGCTCCGCCTTCACGGTCAGCACGTTCCGCTCGATGTCGAGGTCGATCGCGTCCGGGCTCACTCCGGGCAGGTCGAACACGATCACGTAATCGTCACCCGACCGGTAGGCGTCCATCGGCATCGGGCTCGGCCGCGACCACGTCCCCGGTGACACCGCACCGGTCAACTGCTGGGCGAGCCGGTCGAACTCCCGGAACGGGTCAGTGCGCATCAACATCGTTCCACCTCCAGGTTCATCGACAGTCGGTGTCAACACGCATTTCATGTTCTAGCATGTCATCGATCCGTTGACAAGTCCCATGTCACCAGAACGTTGACAACGCTTCAGGCCTGGGTACAGGCGGCGCATGACGGAGAACGAATGGTTGATCCGGGCGCCCGTGGCCGACGTATTCGCGATCCTGACCGACGGGTGGACGTACGCCGCCTGGGTGGTCGGGGCATCCCGGGTGCGGGACGTCGAGGAGGGGTTCCCGCAGCCCGGTCGCAGCCTGCACCACTCGGTCGGGATCTGGCCGCTGGTCATCGACGACACCACGACCGTCCAGCAGTACGAGCCACTGCGTTTCCTGCAACTCCGCGTACGCGCCTGGCCGACCGGCGAGGGCCAGGTCGAGTTCGTCGCGACCGACCGTGACGGCGACTGCCACCTGGTCATGCGCGAGCAGGCAGTCAAGGGACCGGCCGCCGCGCTCCCGCACAGTCTGGTCGACCCGATCCTGAGCGTCCGCAACCACGAAACCCTGCGCCGGCTCGCATTACTGGCCGAGCGGCAGCACTGAGATCGCCCCGCGCGGGTACCGGAACCACATGACGACGCAAGGTTCCGTGTGGCTCGCGACCGCGACGATTCCGGCGTACGACGGGATTCTCGCCGACAAGCACGCTGACGTGGTCGTGGTCGGTGGTGGCGTGATCGGACTGACCACCGCGCTGTACCTGCAGCAGGAGGGCGCGGACGTCGTACTGCTGGAAGCCGGCCGGGTCGGTGGGCGGACCAGCGGCAACACGACCGGCAAGGTCACATCCCAGCACGGCGCGATCTACGCCGATCTGCTCGACCGGCACGGCGCCGGCAAGGCGGGTCAGTACGCGACCGCCAACCAGGCCGCCGTCGAGGAGGTCGCCGCGCTGGTGGACCGGCTCGGCATCGACTGCGAGCTCACCCGTACGTCGGCTTTCGTCTACTCGGCGACGCCCGACTCGCCGCTGCGCCGCGAGGCCGATGTCGCGGCAGCGTTCGGGCTCCCGGCCCGCTTCGTCGACCCGGACGAGCTCGACCTGCCACTGAAGGTCGCCGAGGTCGTGTGCTTCGACGACCAGGTGCAGCTCCATCCGGCGCAGTACCTGGCCGGCCTCGCGACGGCGTTCACTCGGGCCGGCGGCCGGATCTTCGAGAACAGCCGGGTGACCGAGCTGAACACCGACCACGACATCCAGGCCGTGACCGCGCAGGGACCGCTGGTCCGCGCCAACCACGCGATCCTCGCGACGCTGCTGCCGATCGGGCTCACCGGCGGGTACTTCGCGCGGACCCGACCGAGCCAGTCGCAGGGCATCGCCGTACGGCTGCCGGTCGAGGCGCCGCGCGGGATGGCGATCTCCGTCGACTCACCCACGCGGTCGACCCGACCGTGGCCGGGCGGTGGCCCGAACGGCCTGATCGTCGTCGGCAACGACGAGGAGAGCGACGCCGAGTCGACGTACCAGAGCCTGGTCGATTGGGTCGGCGAGGCGTGGGGCTTCGAGGCCGTGCCGGAGTACCGCTGGTCCGCGCACGACTACAGCACGCCGGACCTGCTGCCGTTCGTCGGCAAGGCGCCGGGTACGCCGGTCCTGGTGGCCACCGGCATGCACAAGTGGGGCCTGAGTAACGGGACCGTTGCCGCCGGCATCCTCCGCGACCTGGTCCTCGACCGCGACAACCCGACGGCGAGTCTGTACGACGCCGGCCGGATCGGCGACATCCAGGCGGTGGCGAAGCTGGTGAAGGACAACCTGCACGTCGGCAAGGAGTTCGCGAGCGGGCACCTGGGCCGGCTGAAGGGCGGGCTCGACCACCTCGAGATCGGGCAGGGCGGCCTGCTCACCCTCGAGGACGGCAGCACCGTCGGCGCCTACCGCGACCACGACGGCGACCTCTACACCGTCGACCCCGTCTGCACCCACCTCGGCTGCCCGCTGCGCTGGAACCCCGCCGACACCACCTGGGACTGCAACTGCCACGGCTCCCGCTTCAGCTACACCGGCCAGAACCTGGACGGTCCGGCCACCAAGCCGCTCACTTCGCCACGATCAGAGCCTGCGGAGCCGCCTGCTTGATCCGGGTCTGGAGCCAGCTGAGCTGAGTCGCTGTCTCCGCCTGGCACGATTTCACGGTCTTCAGGAGATCGCCGTCGGGCACGCCCTGCGCCGCCTGGCCGACCACGGTCCATGTGATGTCGACGAACGACGCCAGCGCATAGAGGTCCTGCAGATCTCGGAGCAGGCCGACGCCGCCCGACCGCGTGCCGCTGAACTCGGCCGCGCGGAGGCGATCCGGCTCGTCCTCGCGCTGCTCGCCGTACCGGCTCATGAACGGCCCGAGCGCCTCGACATGACCGGCTGCCTTCTCGCCGAGCGCGTGACACAGGTGCTCGACGTCCGGCTCGTCGGCGTGGTCACGGCCGACCTTGCCGAATGCGTCGGCCAGGGACTCCTCCGCGGAGTGCAGCAGGCCCAAGTACGTGGACAGATGCATGTCACACCTTCCGTACCCGGACGGCGGCGACCTTGAAGAGCGGTTGCTTCGAGACCGGGTCCCACTCGGTGAGCGTGAACTCGTTGGCCGCCGTACGGCGATCGTCGTCCCAGTAGCCGAAGTGGAACGGGACGAACACGACGCCCGGCCGGACCGTGCCGATCCGCGCCGGACCTTCCATCCACCCGCGGGCCGACTCCACCCGCACCTGGTTGCCCTCGGCAACCCCAAGGTCGGCGGCGTCCGCGGCGGACAGCTCCACCCAGACCGACGGCTCGGCGCGCCGGAGCTTCGGCGACCGGCCCGTCTTGGTCCGGGTGTGGAAGTGGTACGGCGAGCGCCCGGTGGTCGCGATCAGCGGATACTCGGCCGAGATCCACTCCGGCGGCGGCTGGAACGCGGCCGTCTTCAGGAACGCCCGCCCGGCCGGGGCCTTGGCCTTGTACTGATCGGGCGTCGTACTGCCTCCGGTCAACAGGCAGTGTCCGAAGTCCTCGCAGACCGCCGGGTCGGTCGGGAACACCGAGTCCGCGTACAACCGATCGGTTCCCTCCGGCACCTCGTCGGTGCACGGCCACGGGATCCCGCTGCCGCCGCGCAAAGCGTCGTACGTCAGGCCGCTGTAGTCACACGGCCTGCCGCGGCTGCACTCCTTCCACGCCTCGAACGCCTCCTCGGGCGTCGCCCAGCCGATCAGCGGATCGCCGTCCCGGTCGCGGAAGTCCATCCGGCGGGCGTAGTCGAGGAAGATTTCGAGATCGCTGCGCGCCTCCCCCGGCGGATCGACAGCCTGGTCCGACAGATGCACAGTGCGGCTCGCGTTCGTGAACGTGCCCTGCTTCTCACCCCAGAGCGCGGCCGGCAGCACGACGTCGGCGTACTGCGCCGTCTCGGTCAGGAACCCGTCCTGGACGACGAGGAACAACTCGTCCCGGTCGAGGATCTCCCGGATCCGCGGCAACTCGGGCAGCGACACCGCCGGGTTGGTCGCGGAGATCCAGAGGAAGTCGATCGAGCCCTGTTCGACGTACCGCCACAGCTGCATCGCGTGCGTCGGCGGCGCCCTGCGGGATCTTCAGCGGGTCGACGTTCCAGAGTCTCGCCAGTTCGTCGATGTGCTGTGGGTTGGCCCAGTTGCGGAAACCGGGCAGGTCACCGTCAGCCCCGCACTCCCGGGTGTTCTCCGCGGTCGGCTGCCCGTTCATCTGCAGCACGCCGCAGCCCGGCTTCCCGATCAGACCGCGCAGCAGGTGGAGATTGTTGACCTGGCAGGCCGAAGCGGTCGCCTGGTGCGACTGGTAGAAGCCCTGCAGCACGGTAGACAGCACGCGTTCCGACGTCCCGAAGAGCTCGGTCGCCCGCTGGACGTCGACCGCGCTCACGCCACAGATCTCCGCAACCTGCTTCGGCTCGTACGGCGCCACGGTCGCGACCAGCTCGTCGTACCCGAGGGTGTGGCGGGCGACGTACTCCTGGTCGACGTACCCGTGCTCGATCAGCTCGTGGATCAGGCCGTTCATCAACGCCAGGTTCGTGCCGGGCAGTGGCGCAAGATGCAGACCGCCGGTGCGTGCGGCCAGCTGCGCGACCGGGGTGTCGCGGGGGTCGATGGCGACGATCGCCGGGGTGTCCGGACCTTCGACCCGGTCGAGGACGCGGGACCACAGCACTGTCTGGGTCGCGGCCATGTTGTGCCCGAACAGGAAGAGCGCGTCGCACGAGTCGATGTCCTCATAGCTGCCGGGCTGGCCGTCCGAGCCGAACGTCTCCTTGAGCGACGCTCCCGCGGTCGCCGTGCACAAGCGAGTGTTGCCGTCCATGTGCGGCGTACCTAGACCGGCCTTCCCGATGACCGCGAGGGTGTAGTACTCCTCGAGGAACAGCTGGCCGCTGGTGTAGAAGCCGTGCTGCAGCGGGTGCCGTTTCTTCGACTCCTCAACGATCCGGCTCATCGACTCGTCCCAGGGGGCGGGCCGCAGTCCGTCAGGCGTTCGAACCAGTGGTTGAGTCAACCGGTCCTGGTCGCTCCACTGCCAGGAGGCGTACAACCCTTTCGGGCCGAGCCGCCCGTGGTTGATCCGGTCCACGGCCCGGCCGCGGACGCCGACCATCTTGCCTTCCTTCACCGCGATGTCGCAGGCACAGCCGTTGCTGCAGAGCACACAGGCCGACTGCACCCACCGATCGACCTCGTGCTCGGCGATGGACAACTCCTGATCCACTCGGACCGGCCACGCCGTACCGCGCTCGTGCGGCGTTCGCTCGCCCCAGACGTTCTGCACCCTGTCCACGATGGGTGCGGTACCCAACCATTTTCCGGACATGCGAAAGGCGCGCGTCCCGGGTGCCGGGGCGCGCGCCTTGCGGGGTGCTGAGGGTCAGACTTCCTTCTTGGCGATCCCTGCCATCAGGATGCGCTGGTAGGGCTGCAGCTCGTCGACGGCCGGGATGGCGGCGTCGGGGTCCTCCGGGAACCAGCGGGCCAGGAAGTCCAGGCCCGGCGGGATCAGCGGCATCCCGAGGAAGTGCTGCTCGATCCGCTCCGGGGTCCGGATCCAGCCGTTGCCGAGGCTCTCCAGGCCGGCCCGCTCCATCCCCTTCTGCAGCGGCTCACCGGTGTCGACGAAGTCGGTGATGAACAGGTAGCTGCCCGGGACCATCTTGTTCATGATCGTCCGGACCCACTCGTCCGGCTTCTCGTCGTCGTGGAAGTGCATGTGCAGACCGACGATCATCAGCGCGATCGGGCGGCTGAAGTCCAGGTGGGCGTTGATCTCCTGGTTGTCCAGGATCTCCTGGGGCCGCCTCAGGTCCGCGGTCACCACGATGGTGCTGTTGTTGGTCGCCAGCAGCGCCCGGCCGTGCGCGAGCACGATCGGGTCGTTGTCGACGTACGCGACCTTGGCGTTGGGGTTGACGTCCTGCGCCGCCTCGTGGGTGTTCTTCTGCGTCGGCAGGCCGCTGCCGATGTCGAGGAACTGGTCGATCCCGGCCTGGCGGGCCAGGTACTGCACGCCCTTCACCAGCGCCTGCCGGTTCTCGATCGCACAGCGACCGGCGTCCGGGACGTACTTCAGGTAGAGCCCCGCGCCTTCCCGGTCGGCGGCGAAGTTGTCTTTACCACCAAGCAGTGCGTCGTAGACGCGCGCGATGGTCGGTTGGGAAGTGTCGAACTCCGGATTCGGATCCGAAGTGTCGGAAGTCGCCATCGGCGCAGCCTTCGTGTCGGGGAATTCTGGACTGTCATCGTAGGGCAGTTGCGGACCTGTTGGAGCACTGGTTCGGTCCGGCGGGGGTGTTGGTCCGAAAGTCGGTCGAAGCAACCGCTCGTTTCCCTGATTCCTCAACCAGAGAAGCCTTTTCATATCCGCCAGGTCCTGACAAACCACCAACCTGCAACGCCTTCATCCCCCTCTTTCCCCACCCCCCATCCCCCCAACCCCAACAACCCTCCAGAACCACAGGCCGAGGTAGCCGAGGGCACCACCACCCGGCGCCCCACCCCAGAGCCGGGTGGCGAGGTGTCCGGCGGAGCCGAGCCGGGTGATGAGGCGTGGGGTGGGGGTGGTGGGCATTTGGGGCGGGGTGGTGGGGAGAAACGGTCACGGGGGGCTACGGGGGAGGGGTGGGGTGGGGGGTTTTGGCACGCGGGGTAACGGGGCGGACACATCGTCGCTAAGCGTGTACGATGCAAATGCAAGGCCAAATGCACGTGCATATGCCAAAGACGTACGGAAGGTGCAGCTGATGACTGCTGTCTACAACGGCATGCCCGGCGACTCGATCACCGAGCTGAACTGGCGGAAGAGTCAGCGGAGTGGCCCCAACGGCAACTGCGTAGAGGTCGCGAAACTGCCGGGCGGCGGCGTGGCGATGCGGAACTCGCGTCACACCGACGGGCCGGCGCTGGTGTTCACCAAGGCCGAGATCGAGGCGTTCCTCGGCGGCGTCAACGATGGGGAGTTCGACGACCTCGTCTGAACTTCACCGGAAGCAAGAGGCCCCTTCGCCAGGCGAGTGACGAAGGGGCCTCTTCTTGTCTGCGACGAGTCAACCGGCATCGCGACGAGTCAACGGGCAGCAGTACGGCGCCCCGCCGACGACGCCGAGCGCGTCCGGCAGAGCGCCGTACTGAACTGCAGGTGAACAGCAAAGGCCGACCCTCCGGCAAGGGTCGGCCTTGGTCTTTGGTTGGGGCAGGCAGCTACTACTGCACGGTGAGCGGCCAGAGCTGCTCACTCGGCAGCTCGGACGCCGTCGCGCCGGCCGAATTGTCAACGGTGATTCGCAATCCGGTGAACTTCGGCGTCATCACCCGCTGGTACCGCGATGCGCGGTCGGGCTCGGCAAGGTACTCGGCGATCAGGTGGTCTCCCAGCCAGATCCGCACCATCTTTCGGCCTCCTGCTGCTCGGTCGGTGGTCATGGGGCCAAGCTCACGATCGGGTCGCCGTCGAGGTGACGGACGCCGCGCAGCCAGCCCTCGAAGGCCCAGCGCTGTTGCTCGGGGCAACGCGCAACCAGTTCCTGGATCTCCCGCTCGGTCAGCTCGTCGGGCGCGCGTCCGCTCGTGTCGGCGGTGTGCTCGGCTGCCTCACTGTCGTCGTGGTTCATCGACTCGGGTTCCCCAACCAGTCATGCCGGCGCTTGCGCCACCGGCGGTCTGTAGGACCGGCCTGCCGGATCACGCGATGTCACTTTTCGCGAGATTCAGCTCACCTTCTGTGCATGAATCAATCATGGCGTCGGCACGCTGCGAATGCAAGCGTCGGATGCACGTGCATCCGCACGTTTTCCACTTCGTGACCCGAAAACCTGGTTTCCGCCTGCGGAGAGCCCTCGAGGCGACCGGCGAACACCGTTCAACAGCGGCCCTGAGTGTCTATTTGTCAGGACAAATAGACCTCGGCTGACCGGTTCAGCACTACGCTGTGTGATCGTGGATGTGAAGACTGGCGGCTTATGTAAGAACTTCGGCAGATTGCCGGTCGTCCATGCGATGATGTCTGCCTGCGGAGTGATGTCGCCGCTGAGCCGAACTGCTGGGGGCTGTGGGAGGTGGGTGTGACCGAGTCGGGCGCGCAAAGCGGGCCGACTGCGCTCCGGATCATCCTGGGGGCGCACCTGCGAAGGATGCGGGAGGCGGCGGGGATCAGCCGCTCCGACGCAGGCTGGGAGATCCGCTCGTCGGAGTCCAAGGTCAGCCGGATGGAGCTCGGCCGTGTCGGCTTCAAGGAGCGCGACGTCAGCGACCTCCTGACGCTGTACGGCCTGGACGACGGCGAGGAGCGCGAGCGACTGCTCTCCCTCGCGCGCGACGCGAACAACCCCGGCTGGTGGCACCGCTTCGGCGACGTGCTGCCGAGCTGGTTCCACTCCTACCTGGACCTCGAGTCCGCCGCCCAGCTGATCCGTACCTACGAGCTGCAGTTCATCCCCGGCCTACTGCAGACCCCGGAGTACGTGCGTGCCGTCGTCCAGCTCGGCCGCGGCCTGATCCCGGCCGACGAGGTCGAGCGCCGCGTCGCGCTGCGGGTGAACCGGCAGGGCATCCTGACCCGGCCCGACCCGGTGCGGCTGTGGGCCGTCGTCGACGAGTCGGTGCTGCGCCGGCCGATCGGTGGCGTGAAGGCGATGCGGCTGCAGCTGGAGCACCTGCTCGAAGCCACCCACCTGCCGAACCTGACGCTCCAGGTGATGGAGTTCGAGGGCGGCGGCCACGCCGCGACCGGCGGCGCGTACAGCATCCTGCGTTTCCCGGAGCAGGACCTGCCGGACATCGTCTACATCGAGCACCTGACCAGTGCGCTGTACTTGGACAAGCTCGAGGACCTGGACCGCTACACGGCCACCATGGAAGCGCTGTGCGTCGCGGCGCCGCCGCCGAACAAGACGCGCGACATCCTCTCCCGCATCCTGCGCTCGTACGACGACTGACGTTCCAGCGCGCCGGTCCGGCGTTCAGCTGTTGTCGGTCAGCCAGGTGATCAGCGGCTTGGTCGCACGCCAGTCGGCGCGCACCAGCTCGGCGAGCTCGGGCGTGTGGATCACCGGCTCGAAGCCGTAGGACTTCCCCACGGTCAGCGACTTGTGCCGGAGCAGGTCGATCCGCGGGTGGTCCGCGTCGTACCCGCGCGGGCTCGTCTTCAGCTTGTCGCCGCCGATCTCCCAGCCGGCCCCGGTGAGGTCGGCCAGCAAGCGCTCGAGCTGCTTGCCGCGCCGGTCGTCGTCGATCGCCGTCCGGACCCGGCCGAGCCGCTCCGAGCTCGCCTCGTAGAACCCGGCCGCGACCCGCACACCGGGCGCCGAGACCTGCACATACCACCCGGTCGCCGGCGCGACGTCGATGAACGCGCCCTGGTGCGTCTTGTACGGCGTCTTGTCCTTGGCGAACCGCACGTCGCGGTACGGCCGGAACAGCTTCGCCGGGCCGAACTCCTCCTCCAGCTCCGCCAGCAGCGCCGCCATCGGAGCGCGGACCGACTCCTCGTAGACGTGCTTGTGCGCCGTCCAGAACGTCTTGCTGTTGTCCATCTCGAGGTCGTCGTAGAAGTCCAGCGCCGCGGCCGGGAACCCGGTGAAACTCATGCTGTCACGATAGTTCGAAGTTGATTCAGTGTTTGCGCTGCGGGTACCGGGGCGGTCTGCCGACCGAGCAGGTGCGCCGGCAAAGACCTGGCGCATGCCGGCGCACCGCCATCAGGCCAAGGACCCGAAGAACGCCCGGATGTCGTCGACCAGGACCCCGGGTTGTTCGAGCGCGGCAAAGTGACCGCCGTGCGGGTGGCTGGTCCAGCGGACGATGTTGTTGGTCCGGTCCGCGATGTGGCGCAGCGGGATGAAGTTGTCGTGCGCAAGATCCAGCAAGGCGGTCGGGGTGGCGGACGGCTCCGGCGGCTGACCCCAGTACGGCGCATGCGCTCGCTCGTAGTAGATGCGGCCCGCGGATCCCGCCGTACGCGTGAGCCAGTAGAGCATCACGTTGGTGAGCAGCAGGTCGCGGTCGATGGCGCTCGCCGGATCCGACCACTCCGCGAACTTCTCGGCGATCCAGGCCAGCTGCCCGACCGGGGAGTCGGTGAGCGCGTAGGCGAGGGTCTGCGGTCGCGTCGACTGCAGGTCGGCGTACCCCTGCTTGTCCTTCGCCCATTCCTGATACCGGCGCCACGAGGCCCAGGTGCGTTCGCGCTCGGCCGGGTCGAGTGGCTCGAGCTCTTCCGGTGTCGGCTCGGCGGTCGCGCCCGCGCCCGGGATGAGGTTGAGATGTACGCCGACCACCTGCTCGGGGTGGAGCCGGCCGAGCTCACGTGAGATCGCGCCACCCCAGTCGCCACCTTGGACGCCGTACCGGTGGTAGCCCAGGCGCGTCATCAGCTCGGACCAGGCCTCGGCGATGCGGAGCAGCTCCCAGCCGGTGTCGCGGGTCGGCCCGGACAAAGGGAATCCGGGGATGCTCGGGATCACCACGTGGAAGGCGTCGGCCGGGTCGCCGCCGTACGCGCGAGCGTCGGACAGCGGTCCGGCGACGTGGGTGAACTCCACGATCGAGCCCGGCCAGCCGTGGGTGAGGAGGAGTGGCGTCGCCTCCGGCTCGGGCGAGCGGATGTGGGCGAAGTGGACGTTCGCGCCGTCGATGGTGGTCGTGTACTGCGGCCACTCGTTCAGGCGCCGCTCCGCCGCGCGCCAGTCGTAACCGTGACGCCAGTACTCGACTAGTTCCCGGAGATGCGTCTTGGGTACGCCGTACGCCCACCCGACATTGGGGAGCTCGTCCGGCCAGCGCGTCAGGTCGAGGCGTGCGCGCAGGTCGGCCAGGTCGCTCTCCGGCACGTCCAGCCGGAACGGTTGGATGCTCAGGCGCTGACCTTGTCCCGGACGACCTTCACGGCCGCTGCGGCGATCAGGCAGAGCACGCCCGCGCTGATCACGATCGTGACCAGCGTGCCGGCGCTGTTGAGGGCGTTGTCGCAGGCCATCGGGGTGATGCCCGCGGCCGGCTGGAACGCCGAACCACAGACGGTGCCACCGGCCGAGACCGACCGGAAGCCGAGCGCCACCCCGCCGAGGGTGATGACCACCCCGGCGATGGCAAGAATCTTGTTCAGCGTCGTCACGACGATCCCGGCGCCGCTGATCGCGGGCATGCCGACGGCACGCCCCGTGAGCCCCGTTGCACTTCGTTCACTCCTGACCTCGACTGACACCCGGATTCGAACCTACGGTCCGGCGCCGGGTGATCCACACTCGGGCGGGCGGTCAGCACTGATTCTTCACACAGTCCTTACTCAGGACATGACCGGCCGTGACGATCGTCTCAGACCGCGATGTGGCCCCGGTCACGTGCCCCAGCACCTCCTCGGCGACTACTTCTGGCGCAGCGCATCCAGCAGCAGATCGAGGTGACCGCGGTGCTGCGCGGTCTCCTCGATCATGTGCAGATAGATCCACCGCAGGCTGACCAGCTGCTCCCCGAACGACGCCCGGGCGGCCAACGCATCCAGTGAGTCGATCCGCGCGGTGATCCGCCGGCTGGTGTCGCATGCCTCGACGTACAACTCCCGCAGTACGGCGACCGAGTCAGCCGCCGCCGAGTGGAACTCCCAGTCCGGGTCCTCGTCGAACGGCGCCGAGCGCCACGGCTCGGCGCTCGGTGCGTCGAGCAGTTTGTGGCTGAACCAGAGGTCCTCCATCGCGGCCAGATGCTTCACGATTCCGCCGACGGTCAGCTCGGTCGCCGGCAGGAGGTGCTGAGCGGCCTGCTCGTCGGTGAGGCCGTCCAGGGCACGGAGGACGGCTGCGCGGTGGAAGTCCAGGAACTGTTCCAGCATCGGGCGCTCGTCGGTAGCCACCTGTGGGTAGTCGCTCACGGACTGATTGTGCCCGGGGACCTGGCGTGTCGCCTTCCGATGCTCTAGCCTCAACGTATGAAGAGTTCTGCAGATGTGCAGAGCGCGGATGCCTGCAACGTCCGGCTCGTGGATCCGGAGCGGGTGGCCAGCGTCAACGCCAGGATGCCCGCCGAGGCGGACGTGGTCGACACGGCAGACGTGTTCAGCCTGCTCGGCGATCCACGCCGGCTGAAGCTGCTGGTCGCGCTGCTCGACGGCGAGCTGTGCGTCTGCGATCTCGCTGCCGTCACCGGGATGAGCGAGTCCGCGACCTCCCACGCCCTCCGGCTGCTGCGGGCGCACCGGGTGGTCGCCGTACGACGGGACGGCCGGATGGCGTACTACCGCCTGGACGACGCCCACGTCCGGATGCTCGTCGACCTGGCGGTCGCGCACACCGAGCACACCGACGCCATCCACCCCGAAAGGTCCGACGCATGAGCGAGGAACACGGCCACGGTCACGGCCACGGGGTCAGCGCCGACGCGGACCGCAAGCTGCTGAGCGGTGCGCTTGCGCTGATCGTCGGCTTCATGGCCGCCGAGGTGGTCGTCGGTATCGCGGCCGGCTCGCTCGCGCTGATCACCGACGCGGCCCACATGCTGACCGACGCGATCGCGATCGTGCTGGCCCTGATCGCGATCCGGCTGGCCGCCCGGCCGCCGGCCGGGGGGTTCACCTTCGGCCTCAAGCGGGTCGAGATCCTGTCCGCGCAGGCGAACGGCATCACGCTGCTGCTGCTCGCGGCCTACTTCGTCTACGAGGCGATCCACCGGATGATCGACCCGCCCGAGGTGAAGGGCGCGCTGGTGCTGATCACCGGTGTGGTCGGCATCGTGGTGAACCTGATCGCCACCTGGATGATCAGCAAGGCGAATCGCAGCAGCCTGAACGTCGAGGGCGCTTACCAGCACATCCTGAACGACCTGTTCGCGTTCATCGCGACCGCGATCGCCGGTCTCGTCGTCCTGGTCACCGGCTTCGCCCGCGCCGACGCGATCGCCGCGCTGATCGTCGCCGCGCTGATGCTGAAGGCCGGCGTCTCGCTGGTCCGCGACTCCGGCCGGATCTTCCTCGAGGCCGCGCCCGCCGGACTCGACCCGCAGGCTCTCGGCGCCGAGCTGTGCGCCGTGGAGGGGGTCGTCGAGGTGCACGACCTGCACGTCTGGGAGATCACCTCCGGCGAGCCGGCCGCCTCCGCCCACATCCTGGTCGCGGAAGGACTCGACTGCCACCAGATCCGCGTGCGGATCGAGGCGCTACTGGCCGAGCGTCACAACCTGACGCACTCGACCCTCCAGGTCGATCACGCCACCGGCGACGAGGTGGACGCGCACTGCAGCGACGCACACGGCACCGTGCACCGGTCGATCACAGCCGCTGGAAGAGGACCTGACCCGGCCATTCCGAGTCATTGACCGGTACGGCGAACTCGACCATCCGGGTGAAGCCCTGCTTCTCGTAGTACCGGACCAGTGCCCCGTCGCCACCGGCGAAGCAGTCCACCCGCAGCAGCCCGACGCCGGCGTCTCGTGCCAGTTCGCGGGCGTGGTCGAGCAACGCCGTACCGATGCCCTGGCCGGCGGAGGCCCGGTCCGTCACGAGCAGGCGCACGTACAGCTCCGGCTCCTCGGCCGGCGGCACGTACGGCATCGCGTCCCCCACGGCCAGCGCCCCGACGACCCGCCCGTCGTCCTCGGCCACCCACAGCCCGCCGTCGTCCGCGAACCCGGTGATCTGCGCGATCCGCCGCGGGTTCGTCGAGTGCGGCTCGGTGCCCCACTGGTCGGTCCGTCCCCGCGCGACCAGCCACTCGGTCGCGCCGTCCAGCAAAGCCAGCACCTCGGGTACGGCGGAGTGCCCTGCCGGGCGGATGGTGATCACCGATCAACAATAGATGTCGAAAACCGGTGCTCTGTCTCTACCTAGTGGGTGAAGGCACCCCGAGAGAGGAACTCACCGTGACCAAGAAGACCGGAAAGCTGGACAAGACGTTCACCGCGCCGCTGCAGAAGAGCGACGCCAAGGGCGGCTGGACCTTCGTGCAGATGCCGGGCTCGGCCGAGTACTTCGGCACCCGCGGCCTGGTGAAGGTCCGCGGCACGATGGACGGCCACCCCTTCGAGAGCTCGTTCATGGCGCTGGGCGACGGCACCCACAAACTCCCGGTGAAGGGCACGCTCCGCGACCTGATCGGCAAGCACCCCGGCGACGAGATCACCGTCCACCTCGAGGAGCGATTGGGGTGAGGGGTACAGATCGACAGGACGTATACGTCCACGGCCGGAAGCTGCCCGGCTGAATCCGCCGGGCAGCCGGCTCGATCGACGCACACCTCCTGTCGAACTGCACCAGGCGCTCACGCGAGCGACACCAGGTCGAGGTAGTCGTCGGTCCAGAGGTCTTCGGTGGCGTCGGGGAGGATCAGGACCCGGTCGGGCCGGAGGGCCTCGATGGCGCCCTCGTCGTGGGTGACCATGACGATTGCGCCCGGGTAGCTGCCGACCGCTCCGAGCACCTCGTCGCGCGAAGCCGGGTCCAGGTTGTTGGTCGGCTCGTCCAACAGCAGCACGTTGGCGCCGGAGTGGACCAGCCCGGCCAGCGCCAGGCGGGTCTTCTCGCCGCCGGACAGCACGTGCGCCGGCTTCTCCGCGTCGTCACCGCTGAACAGGAACGAGCCGAGCACGTTCCGGACCTCGCCGTCGGTCAGGCCGGGCGCGACCGACGCCAGGTTTTGCCGGACAGTCCCAGCGAGGTCCAGGGTGTCGTGCTCCTGGGCGAAGTACCCGAGCCGCAACCCGTGACCGGGGACCACCTGGCCGGCGTCCGGCTCCTCGCGACCGCCGAGCAGCCGGAGCAGGGTGGTCTTGCCCGCGCCGTTCAGCCCGAGCACGACCACGCGACTCCCCCGGTCCACGGCCAGGTCGACTCCGTCCAGCACCTGCAGGCCGCCGTACGCCTTCCGCAGACCGGTGGCGCGCAGCGGAGTCTTCCCGGACGGCGCCGGCTCCGGCAGACGGATCCGGGCCACCCGGGCGGCACGCCGTACCGGCTCGAGGTCGGAGAGCAGCTTGTCCGCCCGCCGCGCCATGTTGCGCGCGGCGACGGCGGTGTTGGCGCCGGCCTGCATCTTCGCCGCCTGGGCGTGCAGGACCGCGGCCTTGCGCTCCGCCGTGGCCCGTTCCCGGGTACGGCGACGCTCGTCGAGCTCGAGCTGGTCGAGGTACTTCGCCCAGCCGGTGTTGTGGAGGTCGATCGTGGTCCGCTGCGGGTCCAGGTGGAACACCCGGTTGACCGTTGCCGCCAGCAACTCGCGATCGTGGCTGATGACCATCAGGCCGCCCGGGTAGCCGAGCAGGAACTGCCGCAGCCACTGCACCGAGTCCGCGTCGAGGTGGTTGGTCGGCTCGTCGAGCAGCAGCGTGTCGTGCTGCGCGAACAGGATCCGGGCCAGCTCGACCCGGCGCCGCTGACCGCCGGACAACTCGCCGACCGGCTGCTCGAGCGCCCGGTTGGGCAGGCCGACGCCGGCCGCCAGCCGCGCCGCCTCCGCCTCGGCCGCGTAGCCGCCGCCCGCCTGGAACCGCGTCTCGGCCCGGGCGTACGCCGCCATCGCCCGCTCCTGCGCCTCGCCGGTGGCGGTGCTCATCGCGGCCTCGGCCTTGCGCAGGTCGCGGACGGCGACATCCAGCCCGCGAGCGGACAGGATCCGGTCGGTGACCGTGATGGCCGGGTCGGCGGCCCGCGGGTCCTGCGGCAGGTACCCGACGGAGCCGGTCACGCTGATGGAGCCGGCGGCCGCGCGGTCCTCGCCGGCCAGCGTCTTCATCAGGGTGGTCTTGCCGGCCCCGTTACGGCCGACCAGCCCGACGCGGTCGCCAGGGCTGACGTGAAAGGAAAGGTCGGACAGCAGCAGGTGGGCGCCGACGCGAATATCTACACCGCGGACGGTGATCATGGTTACTCTCCGTGAAAGCTGGTGGACACACTTCTGGCGTGGAAGCGGGTCCGCAGCTAGACACAGAGGCAAGTAGCCATGCGCCCAGAGTAGGTCGATCCCGGAGAGCCACCAACTGATTTAGTGCAGCCGCACTCTCGGGTCCAGGACGGCGTACGCGATGTCGACCAGGATGTTGGCCACCACGACAGCGGCCGAGGCGAACAGGACGATGCCGATGATGACCGGGAGGTCCTGCTGGTTGATCGCGGTGACCGCGGTCTTGCCCAGTCCGGGCAGGCTGAAGACCGTCTCGATGACGACCACGCCGCCGACCAGCTGACCCAGGTCGATGCCGAACTGCGTCACCACCGGCGTCATCGCGCTGCGCAGGCCGTGCCGGACGATGACGCGACTCTCCCGCAGGCCCTTCGATCGCGCCGTACGGATGTAGTCCTCCCCCAGCACGTCGAGCATCGAGCCGCGGGTCAGCCGGGTGTACGTGGCCGCGAGCAACAAAGCCAGCGCGATCCACGGCAGCAGCAGGTGCTGGAACCACGGCCCGAAGCCCGCGCTCAGCGCCGAGTAGCCGCCGGCCGGGAACCAGTCGAACCCGGACAGCGTGAGCCGGAAGTACAGGAAGTACAGCAGCAGCAACCCGAGCAGGAACGACGGGAACGAGTAGAAGAACAACGAGAACAGCGTCAGCCCACGATCGGCGAGCGACCGCGGGTGCACCGCCGAGATCACCCCGTTGAACACCCCGAGCAGCAACCACAGTACGGCGGCTCCGAGCGCGAGCGAGACCGTGATCGGCAGCGCCTGCCCGATGATCGTGGTCACCGGCACCTGGTGGTAGTAGTCGTACCCGAGGTTGCCCTGCGCCGCGTTCTCGACGAAATGCAGGTACTGCTTCCAGACCGGCAGGTCCAGCCCGAGCCGGTGCTTGATCAGCGCGATCGTCTCCGGCGTCGCCTGCCGGCCCGCGAGCGTCTGCGCGACGTTGCTCGGAGCAACGAAGAACAGCGCGAACACCGCCACCGTGATCAGCCAGAGGACGAGGATCCCGTGGCCGACCCGGCGAATCAGGAACAGTGCCATGTCCTAGGTCCGATCCGCTCGGGGGTCGAAGGCGTCCCGGACCCCGTCGCCGAACAGGTTGAACGCCAGCGTGGTGATCAGCAGCGCCAGACCGGGGAAGAGGATGAACCACCACGCGGTCGTGTAGTAGTTCTGCGACGCGCTGATCATCCCGCCCCAGTCCGCGGTCGGCGGCGGCAGCCCGAGCCCGAGGAACGACAGCGTCGCCTGGGTCACGATCACCACCGGGATCAGCAGCGTGGTGTAGACGATCACCGGCGCCAGCACGTTCGGCAGCACGTCGACGAACATGATCCGGACGTCGCCGGCGCCGAGCGACCGGGCCGCCTCGACGAACTCACGCTCGCGCAGCGACAGCACCTGCCCGCGCACGATCCGGGCCACCGACGCCCAGCTGAAGAACCCGATCACCAGCACGGTCACGGTCAGGCTGGGCCCGGTGACCGACACCAGCGCGATCGCGACCAGCAGGAACGGCACCGACAGTACGACGTCGATCAGCCGGGCCAGCACGGTGTCGACGATCCCACCGAGGAACCCGGCGGCCAGCCCGAGGACGACGCCGATCGCGACGGTGATCGCGGTGGCGATGACGCCTACGAGCAGGGACACGCGGGCGCCGTACGCGATCCGGACCAGGATGTCGCGGCCGAGGTCGTCGGTGCCGAACCAGAACGTCCCGTTCGGTCCGCGTGGCAGCCCGTCCTCGGTCAGCCCGATGTCGCGGTACTGCTCGTTCGGCGGGTGCCCGGTGACGTGCGCGAACAGCGGCGCGAAGACCGCCATCAGCACGATCAGCACGATCACCCCGAGCGAGACCACCGCGACCTTGTCCCGGCGCAACCGCCGCAATGCAAGCGCAAACGGGCTGCGCCCCTCGATCGCCGGCGCCTCGACCGAGGTGTCCACCAACTCCAGCGCGGTGGTCATGAGGCCTTGAGATCCGGTATGGCGGTGGACAGGTCCTCGCCCAGTTCCAGCGGATGGAGGCAGGCCGTGCGGTGGTCGTCGGGATCGTCGAGTACGGCGACCAGCGCCGGCTCGCCCGCTGCGCAGTCGGCCCGGGCCTTCGGGCACCGGGTGTGGAACCGGCAGCCGGCCGGCGGATTCGTCGCGGCGGGGATGTCACCGCCGAGGATGATCTGCTCGCGGCTGTCGGCGGTGTCCGGATCCGCGACCGGCAGCGCGGACAGCAGCGCCCGGGTGTACGGGTGCCGGGTCTGCGCGAACAGATCGGCGGTGGGCGCGATCTCCGCGATCTGGCCCAGGTACATGACCGCGATCCGGTCGCTGACGTGCCGGACCACGGACAGGTCGTGCGAGATGAACACGTAGGTGAGGTCGAACTCGCGCTGCAGATCGGCCAGCAGGTTGATGATCTGCGCCTGGATCGAGACGTCCAGGGCCGACACCGGCTCGTCGCAGATCACCAGCTTCGGTCGCAGCGCCAGCGCCCGGGCGACCCCGATCCGCTGCCGCTGACCGCCTGAGAACTCGGCCGGGAACCGGTTGTAGTGCTCGGGATTCAGCCCGACCAGTTCCATCAACTCCTGGACCTTCTTCTTCCGGTCCAGGCCCGACGCGATGCCGTGGATGCTGAACGGGTCGCCGATGATCGAGCCGACTCGGCGGCGCGGGTTCAGCGACCCGTACGGGTCCTGGAAGATGACCTGGACCTCACGCCGGATCGGACGCATCGCCTTGCGGGACAGCGTGCTGATCTCGGTCCCGTCGAACCAGACCGAGCCGGACGTCACGTCGTACAGGTGGGCCATGCAGCGGGCCAGCGTCGACTTGCCGCAGCCGGTCTCGCCGACCAGGCCGAGGGTCTCACCCTTGTGGACCTCGAGGGAGACCCCGTCGACCGCCCGGACCACCTCCCGCGAGTGCGTGGGGAACTCCTTGCGGACGTTCTCCACTTTCAGCAGTACGTCGTCGTTCATGAAGCGATCGCCTCGCTTACGTCGTGGGGTAACCAGCAGGCCGACTGGTGCCGGGGGTCGCCGCCGACGTCGGCCAGCGGCGGCGTCTCCGCGCGGCACTTGTCGAACACGTGCGGGCAGCGGGACGCGAACGGGCACCCGGCCGGGAGGCTGATCAGGCTCGGCGGGCTGCCCGGGATCGGCGTCAGCCGCTCGCCGGAGCGGGCCGGCAGGGAGGCCAGCAGCCCTTGGGTGTAAGGGTGATGGTTGTGGTAGAAGATGTCGCGGCGCGGCGCGCGTTCCATCACCGAGCCGGCGTACATCACGACCACGTCGTCGGCCATCTCCGCGACCACGCCGAGGTCGTGGGTGATCAGGATGATCGCCGTGCCGAACTGGTCCTGCAGTCGGCGCATCACGTTCAGCACCTGGGCCTGCACGGTCACGTCGAGGGCGGTGGTCGGCTCGTCGGCGATCAGCAGCGCCGGGTCGAGGGCCATTGCCATCGCGATCATCACCCGCTGCCGCATCCCGCCGGAGAACTGGTGCGGGTAGTCGTCGATCCGCTCCGCGGCCCGCGGGATGCCGACCAGCGTGAGCAGGTCGGCGGCGCGTTGCCGGGCCTCCGCCTTGCCGATCGCCCGGTCGTGCGCCCGGATCATCTCGACGATCTGCCAGCCGATCCGGTAGTGCGGGTGCAGGCTGGACAGCGGGTCCTGGAAGATCATCCCGATCCGGTCCCCGCGCAACCGCCGCAGGGTGGCCGGGTAGGCGGTGATCAGGTCGGTGCCGTCGAAGTACGCCGTACCGGAGACCTGAGCGCCCCGGGTCAGGCCGGTGATGGTCTGGGTGGCGACGCTCTTGCCGGAGCCGGACTCGCCGACGATCGCCAGCGTCTGCCCGGCCTCGACGTCGAACGACAGACCCCGGACGGCACGGACGGTACCGTCCGGGGTGTCGAAGGAGACCCTGAGGTCCCTCACTTCAAGCAGGGCCATGAGGTTAGCCGCCCTGCTTGTCCTTGGAGAGCCACACGTTGGTCGGGTCGTAGTTCTGCATCGAGGGGACGTAGACGGCGTTGTTCACCTGCTCGGCGTGGTAGTTCGCCTGCTTGTTATTGGTCAGCGGGTAGAACGCGGCCTGGTCCATCACCCGCGCGTCCGCCTTGGCCCACAGCTCGGCGGCCGCGTCGGTCGTCGGCGCCGCGATCGCCTGCTTGATCAGCGCGTTGGTCTCCGGGTCGTTGTAGAGGCCGAAGTTGCTGCCGATCGGCGGGAACGACGGCTCGCCGGAGAACAACGGGTTGAAGAAGGACAGCGCCGCGTTGCCGTACCAGTCCGCGCCCCAGCCGGCCAGCGACAGGTCCCACACCCCACGCCGCGCGACGTCCGGCACCTGCAGGTACTTCACGTAGAAGTCCGCGTTCGGCGACGGCACACCGGTGACCGTGATCCCGGCCTTGGACAGGTCCTGCTGGATCGTCTGGAACGTCTTGCTGCTGCCCTCGGTCGCGTTCCGGTAGAGGAACTTCAGCGTCAGGTGCGGGTACCCGGCCTCGGCGAGCAGCTGCTTGGCCTTGTCCGGGTCGTACGGGTACGGGTCGATCTGCTTGGACCCGGTGATCACGTCCGGCAGCACGTGGGTGAGCGGTGGGTTCAGCGTCTTGCCGCCGAGCACCTGCAGGATGTGGTCACGGTTGATCGCGTAACTGATCGCCTGACGCACCTTCGGGTTCTCCAGCGCCTTGTTGTTGTTCGGCGACACGGTGTTGTAGATGACGTACGGGTTCGAGCTCGCGGTGTCGCCGATGGTCAGGTTCGGGTCATTCTTGGCCTGCAGGGCCGGCAGCTGCGACGGCGGTGGCGGGACGTCGAACTCCATGTCGGCGCTCGGCGTACCGGTCTGCAGTTGCTGCTGCACCGAGTCCTGGGTGACGGTCTCGTTCACCACGATCTTGTCGACGTACGCCTTGCGCACCGGGTCGGTGGATGCGTCCCAAGCCGGGTTCCGCGAGTACGTGATCGACTTGGTCGGCACCCACGAGTCGACCTTGTACGGGCCGTCGGACGGGTAGTTGTTGCCGAGCTCGGTGCTGGCCGGCAGGTACTTCAGCACCTCGACCGGGGCCGGGGAGAAGGCCGGCAGCGTGAGCATGTCGACGAAGTAGGTGGCCGGCTGGGTGAGGTGGAACTCGACCGTGGTCTGGTCCTTGGCCACCACGCCGGGCAGCGGCGTCTTGTCGATGTAGGCCTGGATCGCGGCCGGGGTCTTGTCCACCTTGGCGAAACCGTCGGCGAAGGCCTTGTAGCCCACGATCAGGTTCGCGAAGTCGGGGATGCCGCCGAACGGCTGGACCGGGTTCGCGGTCCGCTTCACGCCGCGGACCATGTCGGCGGCGGTCACCTGCCGGGCCGGGGACGTGTTCCACTGCGCGCCGGGCCGGATCTTGATCGTGTACGTCTTGCCGTCGGCGCTGATCCCGCCGTTGTCCTTGGTCGGGATCTCGGTGGCCAGGTCGGCCACCGGCTTGGTGTTCGCGCCGCCCGGCTCGGCCGGGTAGGTGAACAGCTGGCGGCTCCACATCCGCAGGTTCAGGTAGCCGACCGAGTAGTAGCTGATGTTGGGATCCATGTAGTCGACATCGCCGGCCCCGAGCATGTTCAGGGTGCCGCCGGTGACCGGTGTGGCCGCGGTACTTCCGGATCCGGACGGTGATCCGCCACCACTGCTGCATGCGGCGAGCGCGAGCGTCGCCACGGCGGCAAGGGATACTGCCGCCAGCCGTCTTCTGGCCATTGGTCCTCCTCCGGGACTCGATGAGGCCGAAGCTAGGACGGCGAGCGCCGTACGGAAGGCCGGTCACAGAACCGTCAGAGCCTTGTCACCGCGAGTCCGCGCGAAGATGACGAAGTCATGACAGACGTCACTCACAGTTGGGCCTGCTGTGGGTCACACTGGACCGGTGACACACAGCTTGCTGTTGGTCGACGACGAGCCGCGGATCCGCCGGGTCCTGCGGCTGGCCCTGGAGGACGAGGGCTACCAGATCGCCGAGGCCGCCAACGGGTACGACGCCATGGCCGCACTGCGCCGGGAGCCGCCGGACGTGGTGCTGCTGGACCTGATGCTGCCCGACCGCGACGGTTTCTCCGTCTGCCGCGAGATCCGCCGGGCCAGCGACGTACCGGTGATCATGGTGACCGCGCGGACCGACAGCCACGACGTGGTGGCCGGGCTCGAGGCGGGAGCGGACGACTACGTGACCAAACCGCTGGTGGCCAAGGAGCTGTCGGCCCGGATCCGGGCGCTGCTGCGCCGGGTCGAGCCGGCCAACGCGCGGCAGTCAGAGGTGCTGGTGGTCGGCGACCTGCGGATCGACGTGCTGGGCTACGAGGTGACCCGGGGCGACACCGTGCTGTCGCTGACCCGGACCGAGTTCAAGCTGCTCGCCGAGCTGGCCGGCGCCGAGGGCAAGGTGCTGAGCCGTGAGCAGCTGCTGTCGAAGGTGTGGGGCTACGGGTACTTCGGGGACAGCCGGATCGTGGACGTGCACATCCGCCGACTGCGGCTGAAGATCGAGCACGACCCGGCCAGCCCGACGCACCTGGTCACCGCGCGCGGCCTGGGCTACCGCCTGGTGAGCTGACCGGTGCGGAGGCGGCTGGCGCGGTGGGGGCGGCAACGGATCGGGCTCAGCCTGCGCGGCCGGGTCATGCTGGCCTACGGGCTGCTCGCGCTCGGACTGTCCGCGGTCCTCGCTCTCGTCACCTGGACCGTGGTCTCGGAGTACCTCACCGACCAGCGTGAGACGTCGGCGCAGGTGCAGACAGCCGACAACGCGGCAGCGTTCCAGTACGGCTTGTTCGGCCCACCGCAACCCTGCCGGCCGGACCGGGAGCACGTCGAGTGCGGCACCGCGACCCTCAAGCCGGACGTCAGCGTGATCGACCTGCTGAACAGCTTGCCGTCCACCGACTCCGCCTCCTCGATGGTGTTCTACGACGGCCAGTGGTACTCGATGACCGGGCGGCCGTCCGACCTGCCCGCCGACCTGCTCGAGCAGGTCCGCAACGGCAGTACGGCGCAACGCCGCCTGGTGGTCGGTGGTCAGCCGGTGCTCGCCGTCGGCGTACCGCTGCGCGGGCCAGGAGAGGTCTTCTTCGAGTGGCATCCGCTCGGCAGCCTGGACAACACGCTGCGGACGTTGAAGCTCACGCTGATCCTGGCCGGGCTCGTCACCGTGCTCATCGGTCTCGCGGTCGGACGGCTCGCGAGCACGCTGGCGCTGCGCCCGCTCGCCGCGCTGACCCGGGTCGCGGACGCGGTGGCGCGCGGACAGCTGGATGCCCGGCTGCAGGTCGAGGACGACCGCGACCTGCGTGGCCTGGCGCGGTCGTTCAACCAGACTGCGGCCGACCTGGAGCGCCGGGTGGCGGCCGACGCGCGGTTCGCCGGGGACGTCAGCCATGAGCTGCGGACGCCGCTGATGACGATGCTGAACTCGATGCAGCTGATCCAGAACCATCGCACCGAGCTGCCGGGCGCCGTACGAGAGCCGGTCGAGCTGCTCGGCGACGATCTCGAGCGCTTCCGGCGGCTGGTGATCGACCTGCTGGAGATCTCCCGGGACGACGGCGGCGACCGGGGCAGCCGGGAGATCGTCCGGATCGCCGATCTGGTCCGCGCCGCTGCGAACGCGGCCGCCGGGCGGGACGTGACGACTGTCGAGCCGGAGGCCGAGAGCCTGACGCTGCAGGCGGACAAGCGCCGGCTGGAGCGCGTGATCGCCAACCTGGTCGAGAACGCCGAGGACCACGCCGGCGGCTGCAAGGGCGTCGGGGTCGAAGCCGGCGGCCTGGGTGTCGTCATCACCGTCGACGACGCCGGGCCCGGCATCCCCGCGGCCGACCGGGACCGGATCTTCGAACGCTTCGGCCGTGGCGAGACCAGCAACCGCAGCCGCGGCGTCGGCCTCGGGCTGGCCATCGTCGCCCGGCACGTCCAGTGGCACCACGGCGCCATCACCGTCACCGAGCGCCCCGGCGGCGGAGCTCGCTTCGTCGTCGAGCTCCCCGCCAAGACCACCTAGATGGTCCCGAATCGCGGTGTGATCCGGTTGGATGTGGACTCATGAAGATCGTGGTGTACGGCGCCGGCGGGATCGGGTGCTACGTCGGCGGAAGGCTGGCCGCGACCGGAGCGCCGGTGACGTTCGTCGGGCGGCAGCGCTTGGCGGACGAGTTGGCCACGCACGGGCTGCGGCTGACGGACTACCTCGGCGCGGATCTGCGGGTCGAGGCGGCGGACGTTCGGTACGAGACGTCACCCGCCGCGGCCGCCGAGGCGGATCTGGTCCTGGTGACGGTGAAGTCCGCGGCGACCGAGGGCGCGGCCGCCGAGCTCGCCGAAGTCCTCAAGCCCGGCGCGCTCGTCATCAGCTTCCAGAACGGCGTCCGCAACGGCGAACTGCTGCGAGAGCGGTTGACCGATCAGGCCGTGGTCACCGGGATGGTCCCGTTCAACGTGCTGAACCGGGGTGGTGGCGTCTTCCACCAGGGCACCGAGGGAGCGCTCGACATCCAGCGTCATCCGGGGCTGGCGCCGTACCTGGAAGCCTTCGCCAAGGCCGGGCTGCCGCTGACGCAGCACGACGACATCCTGCCGGTGCAGTGGGCGAAACTCCTGCTGAACTTGAACAATCCGATCAACGCGCTGTCCGACCTGCCGTTGCGGGACGAGCTGTCGCAGCGCTCGTACCGGCGCTGCCTGGCCGCGGCGCAGGCCGAGACGCTCGGGCTCCTGGATGCTGCCGGCATCGAACCGGCCAAGCTCCTGCCGGTCCCGATGCACCGCTTCCCGATGATCCTCCGGCTGCCGGACTTCCTGTTCCGTCGCCTTGCCGCCAAGATGCTCGCGATCGACCCGCTCGCCCGCACGTCGATGTGGGAGGACCTCCAGGCCGGCCGCACCACCGAGATCGACTACCTGAACGGCGAAGTCGTCCGCCTCGCCGACTCCCTCGGCCGCCCCGCTCCGGTCAACGCCAAACTCGTGCAGCTGATCCGCGAGGCCGAGACGAACCGCCGCCCGTGGCCCGGTCCGGATCTCCTCCGCGAGCTCCAGAGCTGATCTCGATATTTGCTACAAGTACTCTCGAATAATGATCGCCTACGACGTGGCAGTGGTCGGCGGAAGTGTAGCCGGGCTGCAGGCTGCGCTGACGATTGCGCGGGCGCGACTGCGGGTCGTGCTGTTCGACGACGGCCACCCGCGCAACCGGACGGCCGCGCACGTGCACAACTACCTGGGAGTGGGGAGTCCGTCGCCGGCCGAGCTACTCGCCGCCGGACGCCAACAGCTCGAGCAGTACGGCGTCGAGGTGCGGACTGCTCGCGTCAGCGAGATCAGCGACGACTTCGTGGTCGACCCGGTGGAGGGTCCGAGCGTGCAGGCGCGAGCGATCGTGCTCGCAACCGGGTTGCGCGACGAACTGCCGGATGTGCCAGGCGTCGCCGAGGCCTGGGGACGGTTGGTGGTCGCCTGTCCGCATTGTCACGGGTGGGAAGTTCGCGACCAGCCGCTGGTGCAGTTGGGCATGCGGGGCTTGCCGGATCGGTCGGTCGAACGCGCACTGTTGCTCAGCCGGTGGAGCGACGAGGTCGTGCTCTGCACCGACGGCGACGAGTTGAGCGACGAACAACTGGCTCGATTGCACACTGCCGGCGTGCGGGTGCGCGGGGAGAAGGTCGAGGCTGTGGTTAATGGTCGTGTCGTACTCGAGGGCGGTGATGTGCTGCTCCCAGCGGCTGTGTTCGTGGTCGTTCGCCAGCATCAGCAGAGTGATCTGGCGGCTCGCCTCGGTTGCCAGGTCGACGATGGCGCGGTGGTTGTCGACAGCAACGGCCGGACCACAGTCCCTGGCGTCTATGCGGTGGGAACGACCGCCGTACCGAGCCTCTTTGCGATCGGCGCGGCGGGCCACGCGAGCACGACGGCCGTCGCGCTGCACGCCGATCTGCTGGAGCGCGACCTCAAATCATAGGCGCGCGGCGGGTGGGAGGTCGGCCGGGTCGGCGGTGCGCCAGGCCAGCGGGTCGGGGCCGAGTCGGCGCAGCTCGGTGAGCTGGAGGACGCACCACGGAGACAGCTCCGGGAGGTCGAGCGGCCACTCGGCCCAGCGGTACGACGCGACTTCGCTCGGATTCGGCGTGGGGTCGCCGGTCCAGGGAACCCGGTAGACGGGACACAGCTCGTTCTCGACCACGCCGGTCGGCATCTCGGCGCGGTACCGGAACTCCGGCAGCACCAGGTCGACCAGGTCCGCGACGATCCCGAGCTCGTCGACGAGGCGGCGCCGTACCGCGTCCACCACCGGCTCGCCCGGAAGTGGGTGCCCGCAGCAACTGTTGGTCCACGCCCCGGGCCAGGTCGGTTTGTCCAACGCCCGTTGGGTGATCAGGACCCGGCCGGCCTCGTCGACGACGTAGCTGGAGAACGCCAGGTGCAACGGGGTCGCCGCATGGTGGACCGTCGCCTTGGCCTCGGTCCCGATCGCCCGGCCGGCCTCGTCCAGCAGCACAACGCGCTCCTCCGTCACAATCCAGGAGCCTAGTCGACGAGTCGTTTGCTACTGTGTCGAGCGTGATCAAGCGACGTGTGGCGTATCGACCGGCTCTGGGAGGGGCCGGCAGTCGGTAGTACCCGCACCTCGCTCCACCCAGAGCCTCCGGCACAGGAACCCGGTTCCTGTGCCTTTGTCGTCCGGAGGCGTCTGCGGGGTGCCTCCTGTCTCGAGAGGAATCCCATGGTCGAACCTCAGGTGGTGGTCGAGCGACTACGCCGTACCACCGACACCATCGTCGGCGAGAGCGAGCTGCTCGAACGGCTGGCGACGGGCCGGCAGCTGCGGATCAAGTACGGCGTCGACTGCACCGCGCCCGACCTGCACCTCGGACACGCGGTCAACCTGTGGATGATGCGCCAGCTGCAGGACCTCGGCCACCAGGTTGTCTTCCTGCTCGGCGACGTGACCACGCGGGTCGGCGACCCGACCGGCCGCTCCGAAACCCGACCGCAGCTCACCCCGGCGCAGATCGAGGCGAACGCGCAGTCCTTCCTCGAACAGGTGTCACTCGTGCTGCGCACCGACCCCGAGGTGCTGGAGATCCGCCGCAACTCCGAGTGGTACGACAGGATGGCCGTGGCGGAGCTGTTGAGCCTGTTCGGCCAGGTCACGCAGGCCCAGCTGATGGCTCGGGACATGTTCCGGGAGCGGGTCGCGGCCGGGCGGGAGATCGCGGTGCACGAACTGGTCTACCCGGTGCTGCAGGGATACGACAGCTTCGCGATGCGCAGCGATCTCACGATCGTGGGCTCGGACCAGCTGTTCAACGAGCAGCTCGGCCGGCACTTCCAGCAGCGACTTGGGGCGCCGCCGCAGGTGGTGATGACGACCACGATCACGCCGGGGATCGACGGCCGGGCGAAGCAGTCGAAGTCGCTGAACAACTACATCGGGCTGACCGACAGCCCGCGGGACAAGTTCGGCAAGCTGATGAGCATCCCGGACTCGCTGGTGGAGAGCTACGCGCACGTCTACACCGAGCTTGCCCTCGACACAGTCGCCGCTCTTGGTGCGGCCGCGTCCGCCGGTGGGCCGGCGGCACGCGACGCCAAGCTCCGGCTGGCCGCAGCCGTCGTCACCCGCTACCACGGCGCCGGCGCGGCCCGGGCCGAGCTCGAGGCGTTCACCCGCACGTTCTCAGAGGGCCACCAGCCGACCGACATCCCGGAGGTCCTGGTCCCGTCCCACACACCGACCGTTCTCGAACTCCTCCAGGCTGCACGCCCGTCCGACAGCAACTCCGCCCTCCGCCGCCTGATCCGCGCCGGCGCGGTAACCATCAACGGAACCCGAGCCGCCGATCCAGCCGACACCGTGGACCTGAGCGCCGACGTCGTACTCAAGTCCGGCCCACGCACCTGGCACCGGCTCAGCCATCGGCGGTCTCCGGAAGAAAGTGGTCACTGAGCGACCACCTTCTTCCGGAGAGCCGGTTATCCACAGGGCGTCTGCGGGGCGGGAGTGGGATCGGGGAGGGTGGACGGATGGAGTGGTGGTGGGAGCGGCAACTCGCGGATGGTGGGCTGCACGCGCTGATCCACGACCAAGGCCGGATCGTCTCGCGAGCTCAGCTCCGGACAGCCGGCTGGCCGCGGCGCGGATCAGGCGGCCGTTGCGCAGCAGGCGATGGCAGACCGTCCATCCCGGTGTCTACGCGACACACACCGGGCCGATCGGGTACGACGAGAGGCTGCTGGCAGCGCTGCTGTACGCCGGACCCGACGCCGCGTGGAGCCATTACACCGCGGCGGAACAGCTCGGCCTGATCGCACCGGACCGCAATCGTCCGATTCACCTGACGATTCCGGAGCGGCGCCGGGTGGTGGCGCGGCCCGAGCTCGTCATTCACCGCGATGCGCACTGGGCCGACCGTCTCTCCCGGGTCGTCCCACCGCGGCGGACACCCGCGCACGCCGTACTGGATATCGTCGGCGTCACGCCGTCGCTGGAGCAGTCGGCGGCGCTGATCGCCGAGGCGTGCCAAAGCGGCCGAGTCAGTACGGTGGACATCCTGCAGGCCCTGGCCGATCGTCCGCGCCTGCGCCATCGCGGATCGCTGAGACCGATCATTGCCGATGTCGCCGCCGGCTCACACTCGCTGGTACTGCGCCGTACCCACCCGGGCCTGAACGCCACGCCCTGCGGCCCGTCCTGCCCAGTGCGCTGACCTTTTCGGAAGGTCATTGCCACCTGGCGACACCTTCTTTCCGAAAACCTGGAGACCTACGGGTGGCGGGTGGGGACACTTGGCGGGTGGAAGTCAAGAGGGTTGAGGCGTTGGTGAGTGTGGGGGCCCGGTATGTGGGGCGCTTGCCGGCGTTCGAGGTGGGGCCGGCATGGTGGTCGGAGGTCGAGGGGGTGACCCGTCGGCTCGAGCAGGTGCTGGGGGTGCGGACCGTCGTACTGCGGCTGGTGCATGCGGACGAGGACGTGATCGGTCGGGGCGGGCGGACCGTGTACCACGTGCAGGCGATGGGCGAACCCCGGTCCGGTGTGCTGGACGAGACGCCGTACGACGGCTGGGACGCGATCGTCGCGCCGCAGCCGCGGCGGGCAACGTGGGCCGAGGTGGACGGGCCGGAACGAATGGCCGAGTGGGCGCGGTCGATCATCGGACCGGGCGAGCCGGTCCAGGTGAAGACGTGGAACCTGTCGTGCCTGATGCGGTTCGACGGCGCGTGGGTCAAGGCGACGAGCCGGTTCGCCAGCGTGGACGCCGACATCATCGAGCAGGTCCAGCGGTACGACGAGACGCTCGCGCCGACCGTCCTCGGCCGGTCGATGGCGGACCGCTGGTCACTGCTCGCCCACGCCCCGGGAGTCGACTGCTGGGAACCCGATCCGGCCACCGTCGAGAACGTGGTCAGCCGGTGGGTCGCCGTACAGGCCCAACTCGCAGACGACCTCGACGGGTTGCGAGCGCCTCGAATGCTCCCGGATGGCCTGGCTGCTCAAGTCAGGCGTCTCCTCGACGTCGTCGAACTGCCCGCGACCGACCGCGTGGACGTCGAGGAACTGCTGACCCGACTGCCTGCGATGGTCGCCGACCTCCAGATCGCGGGACTGCCGATCACCTTGGTGCACGGCGACTTCCACCCCGGCAACTGGCGCTCGGACGGCACCGCGCGAGCGATCGTGGACTGGGCGGACACCTTCGTCGGACACCCGGCGACCGACATCTCGCGGCTGCTCGACTGGCTGCCGGAAGCCAAGCGGGCCGATGCGCTCGACGTGTGGACGACCACGTGGGTGAAGCACCGGCCCGACGCCGATCCCCCGCGCGCCCTCCGGCCGATGACGGTCCTCAACCATCTGATCTACGCCGTCATGTACCAGACCTTCCTCGACAACATCGAGCCCGACGAGCGCATCTACCATCGGGACGACCCGCGCATGGAGCTTCAGGCAGCCGTGCAGGCCTACAGAAATGAGCTGGCATGACCGTTCTGGTGACAGGTGCGACCGGCAACGCAGGCGGCGCGGTGGTGCAGTCCCTGGCGGCCGCGGGTCTGCCAGGACGCGCGCTGCTGCGCAAGGAAGCCGCCCTGCCTGCGGGGATCGCCCCGGTGTACGGCGATCTCAACCAGCCGGACACGTTCGTCGACGGGCTCGACGGTGTGACGGGCATCTTCCTGCTGAGCGGCTACGACCGGGTCGAGGAGTTGCTCGACAACGCCGTACGCGCGGGGGTCCGCAAGGTCGCGCTGTTGTCGAGCAGCTCACTGGACAGCGCGGACACCTCGAACGCCATCGCGGCCTACCATCACGCGGCCGAGGAAGCGGTGAAGGCATCCGGCCTCGAGTGGACCTTCCTCCGGCCCAACTCCTTCATGTCCAACACCCTGCGCTGGCTGGACCAGCTGCGCGCCGGCGACGTGGTCCGCGTGCAGTTCCCCGAGGTCCCGATCTCCACGATCCATCCCCTCGACATCGCCGACGTTGCGGTCCGCGCCTTCACCGAGGACCACGCCGGTGCGATCCACCGCCTGACCGGCCCGGTCGCCCTCACGCCACCTGAGCAGCTACAGATCCTTGGCGAGGCGCTCGGTCGTGCGCTGACGCCGTACCCGATGAGCCGGGCGGAGACGCATGACGAACTGCAGGCCTCCATGCCCGCGCCGTACGCCGATGCGATCGAGAGCTTCTTCGGGGACGGCATCATCGACGAAACCTCGGTGAACGACACCGTCGCGATGGTCACCGGCCACGAACCCCGCACCCTGCAGGAGTGGACCCACTCGAACGCGAGCCTCTTCGCCTAGGTCGTCAGCGTGCGGAGGTGGGCGATCATCGTGTCCACCGCGGTCCGCAGCGGCGCGGGGTCGCGGCGGACCTGACTGAGCAGCAGGCCGCCCTGTACGGCGGCGAGCATGGCGACCGCGAGATCGCCGGGGTCGGCGGCCTCGCTCAGCTCGCCCCGCTTCTGCATCCGGACCAGACCGTCGCGGATCAGTTCCTCCCACCGGGCGAAGGCGTTGGCCAGCTGCACGCGGGCGACCGGGTCGCTCTCGGCGAGGTCGCTGGCGAGGGAGCCGAGCGGGCAGCCGCCGGCGCACTGCGTCTCGGTCAGGATGCCGACCATCAGGTCACGCCACTGGCTGAGTGACCCGAGGGTGTCGAGCTCGTCGAGCCCCTGGTGCTGGACGTCCATCACCCGGCCGGTCTGGTACTCGATGACCGCGAACACCAGCGCGTTCTTCCCCGGGAAGTAGTGGTACAGCTGCGACGGGCTGACCCCGGCCGCGGCCTGGATGTCCTCGATCGTCGTCCGCGCGACCCCTTGCTCGAGCATGAGCTGGGACGCCGCCGCGACGATCCGGTCCCGGGTCGCCTGTCCCTTCTTCGTCAGTCCCACGGCACCCAGCCTAGCTTTTTGGAGTTGATACTCCAATTTCTCCGGCGAAGGATTGGAGCAATTACTCCAACTACCGAACAGGACTGCGATGACTCAGGACTTTGCCGGGCAGACTGCGTTGGTCACCGGCGGAAACAGCGGGATCGGGCGCGAGGTCGCGAATCAGCTCGCCCAGCGGGGTGCGCACGTGGTGATCAGCGGCCGGGACGTGGCCCGGGGCACCGCCGCGGTCGAGGCGATCCGGGGCGCGGGCGGGCGGGCCGACTTCGTGCAGGCGGACCTGGCCGATCTCGACAGCGTCCGGTCGCTGGCCAAGCAGGCGATCGCGCTGGGTCGCGGACGGGTCGACGTACTGATCAACAACGCGGGGTTGTTCCCGTTCGCGCCGACGGCCGAGGTCGCGGCCGCGGACTTCGACGAGGTGTACGCCGTCAACGTGCGCGCACCGTTCTACCTGGTCGCCGAGCTCGCGCCGCTGATGGCCGAGCACGGCCGCGGCTCGATCGTCAACCTGACCACGATGGTCGCGTCGTTCGGGATGGCCGGCGCGGCGCTGTACGGCTCCAGCAAGGCGGCGCTGCAGCTGCTGACCAAGGCGTGGGCGGCGGAGTTCGGGCCGGACGGCGTGCGCGTGAACGCGGTCAGCCCGGGGCCGACCCGAACGGAAGGGACCGCGGTGCTCGGCGACGGGCTGGGCGACCTGGCCGGCACCACCCCACTCAACCGCGTCGGCACTCCCTCCGAGATCGCCGCCGGAATCGTCTTCCTGGCCTCAGAAGAAGCCGCCCTCGTGCACGGCGCCACACTCCCGATCGACGGTGGCCGTCTCGCGGTCTAGTCGTCGACCTGAATGACGCAGAACTCGTTGCCTTCGGGGTCGCGGAGGACGATGAAGCCGTGCTCGTCGGGTCGCCGATCTCGGCCGGTCTGGCCTTCATGGCTTCCTCCAGAAACCCATGCGGGGTGCCGTGTGGTCGAAGGTGGCGGGCAAGGGACCGCGGGTGAGTTTGGCTCGGGTGTGCGGGTCCAGGTCGAGGTCGTAGTTGGAGGTGAGGTGGTGGGCTGCGGTGCTGGTGGTGAGGAGTACGACGTTCCTGCCCGGACAGACCGCCGGGCCTTCGCTGAACGGGATCAGCGGCCACGACCCGTCCGAGCGGCCGTCGAGCCAGACCTCGGGGACGAAGTCGTTCGCGAAGTCCAGCGCCTCGTCGTCGCGGTGGAAGACCGAGCTCACGATGGCGAACTCGGTCCCGGGCGGCGCCGTACCCGCATCCCAGAAGGTCTCGGTCCGGCCTTCGCGCAGTACGACGAGCGTCGTCGGCCACAAGCGCAGCGACTCCAGAACAGCGCCGCCGGCGTACGCCCGCAGCGGAGAGTCGTCCTTGGCGATCTGCTCGGCGACGTCGGGCCTCGTCGCGAGTACGGCGAGCAGTCGCCACAGCGCAATGCCCGCGGCGTCGAAGGCGAACAACCAGTGCGGCACCTGACCGGCCGGATCGAGCCCTCCCCCGGGCGCCACGGTCCGGCTGTCCCGCTTGATCGAGCTCAGCATCAGCGCATCGACGAGACTGCCGGGCGCGTCGTGCTCGACGTACTCGGCCAGCTTTCGATCGAGCCGCTGCCGCGCGTTCCGGTTGCGTGGATGCAGCGTCGCCCAGTTGGCGTTCGACCGCAGGACGTCGAGCAGGTCGGTGAGCTCGGTGTCGTCGCGGGCCTCGTCGCCGAGCACGATCCGGCGGACGATCCGCGACCAGACCGCCCGGAAGTCGGTCCAGCCGAACGTCCCTTCGAGCTGGAGCTCCTCGGTGATGGCGGCGGTCATCGACTCGGCGTGGCGATGGACCGGCTGGTGGGTGTCGAGCGCTTCCTCGTTCAGCTCGCGGCGCGGTGCCCGCAGCGGCGGGTCGGTGGCCAGGACGGCGTGCGGCTGGAAGTGGTTCAGCGCGCCGACCTTGTCACTGGTTGCCGCGGAGAACGGTTCGGGGGTCTCGTGCAGGATGCGGTGGACGTGGCCGGGGTCCAGGACGAGCGCGATGGTCCGGCCCGGAAGGCGGATCAGCAGCGGCCCCTCGCCGTACTTGTCCCGCAGCGCCCGCACCCGGCGGAGCGCGTGGTCGTCGGCGTGCAGGAGCTCGGCCGATCTGGAGGCCGCCGGGCGACGCAGGATCGCGCCTTGCGCAACCACCGGCAGCAGTACGTCGCGGATCGCCCGGGCGGCGTCCGGAAACGTCGCAGTGGGGAGCATGGCCGCCCTGTGCCCGAGCCGGCCGGTGACAAACTCAGGCGTTGGGGCCCAGGGCGGCGACGTACTCGGTGCCGGAGCAGGTGGTGCCGAGCCGCGGGAAGATCATCGACACCGCGAGCTCGTGGGCCCGGCCGTCCAGCCCGGTCATCGCGTCCGTGATGTAGACGGTGTCGTAGCCGAGGTCGTCCGCGGCCCGGCCGGTGGACTCGACGCCGAAGTTCGTCGCGATCCCGGCCAGCGCGACCGTCTCGATCCCGCGGGTCTGGAGCTCGTGGTCCAGCTCGGTCCGGCCGAACGCGCCGATCGTCCGCTTCACGATCTCCAGATCACCCGGCTCCGGCGCCGCGCCGGGCGCGAACCCGCTGCCCTCCGGCTGCACCTCGACCCCGGGCCGTTCCACCCGCACATTCACGACCAACCCGCCGACGGACCGTGTCGCCTTCGCGAGCGCCACGCATCGCTCAAGCACTTCCGGACCGCTCAGCGGCGCCGTCTCCAGCGCCACGATCCGCGGCATCAGGTCGATCAGAACCAGTGCGGTACTGCGGGGGTCAAGGCTGAGTGTGGTCACCCACCGAGACTATCGGCCAGGGTTTCGGCGAACGCGACGTCCCGCTCGGTTCCGGAGAACCCGAGCCGCCACCGGCCACCGTCGTACGAACCCGGTGGGAGTGGCCGTCCTCCCGGCTGCCAGAGCGGCTGCCAGGCGACCGAGCCGTTCGGCGGGTCGTACCAGTGGTTGTCCGCGGACCACGCTGAGCCCGGCCGGTACGCCGTCACGACACTGAGTCCGCCGCCGGTCGCCATCGACCACCGCGGCAGCCCTGGGACGTCGCCGTTCCGTCCGAAGCCGCCGGGGTCACCCTGGTCGGCCAGCGCCGAGTCGACGTTCAGCGCGACCTCCCAGACCGGAGCGTTGGTGTCGTCGTGCACCGTCCAGTCGAGCCTGGTGTCGAACGTGGTCGCGCCGAAGTCGAACGACCAGTCCGCCGTGACCGGCTCGTCCCCGAAGGAGATGCCGCGCAGTCTCAGCGACGATCTGCCGGCGTCCACGCGCGCCGCCGGACCGCTGAGGTCGGTCGCGCCGAAGTTCCCGACCGCAAGGTACGGCGCGGTCGAGCGGCCGCTCGAGTCCAGGACCGGACGGTAGTCACTGCGACCGTCCGGGTCGACCTGCAGACCGGTCAGCGCCGCGCGTGGACTCGTCTCGATCGTCGCCCGGTAGTTCGCCGTACTCACCACACGGCCCTTCGTCACCTGCACCTTGGCGAAATCGAGCGGCGCGACGAACAGACCTCCCTTCCCCCAGCCCGCTCCGGTGACGTACCAGTCGCTGCCGTCCTGGACGACCTCCGCCGCGTGCGCCGGGATCGTGCCGGCCAACTGATCCACCGTGAAGTGCAGCGGGTCCTTGCTCTTGTACACCTTGGTGACTTCGTAACCGCCGTCGCAGCAGACGAACAAGTACCAGTCACTGCCGCGCTGCACGACGTACGGCGACTCCGTCGGGCCACCGAACGTCCCCGTCACCGGGTGCTGGAACGCCGTCCGCCGCTCGCTCCAGTTCTTCAGGTCAGGACTGGTGCGGTAGGCAACGATGTGGTTGCCGCCGGCCGGGGTCGAGTTGGCCGTGTAGTACATCACCCACTGGTCGCCGACCTTGCGCACCATCGGGTCCCGGCCGTCGAACCCGTCGGTGAACAGCGGGTTCGCCGCGTCCCGGGTCCAGTGCACGAGATCGGTCGACGTCGCGAGGTGCATCCGGTACGCCGTGTGGTCCGGCGTGCCGGCGGCGTAGAACATGTAGTACGTCCCAGCGTCGTAGAGTACGTACGGCGCCCAGATGTGGCTCTCGCCCGCCGCCGGATCGGCGACCAGCGCAGGTGGTTGCTTGGTCCACGGACCGTTGGGTGTCGGCGCGGTGGCGTGCCCGAAGCTCTTTTCGTCGAGCGGGTTCGCCGGCTCGGCATGCGTGATCGCGAACACGTGCCAGACGCCGGTCTCACGGTTCTGCACCAGGGTGTGATCGTTGTAGTACCAGGGCCCGGTCTCGCCGACACTCGGGTCGTAGACCTTGGTGAACGGCCCGGCCGCAACCACCTTGTCGACTTCGACGTACGGCGTGATGCGCACCCGATCGGGAGACGCCGCGGCCTGCAGCGGCGTCGTGAGGAATGCCAAGCCGACAATTGTGGCAAGAACCTTGCGGATCATGAGTTGAGCACCAGGTCGAGGAAGTCGAGGCCGACCAGGTAGCCGGTCGCGGCCGGGTTCTTCCCGGTCAGCGTGATGGTGAGCTGATGGCTGCCTGCGGTGAGTTGCGCGGTCCCCAGATCCACTTGCTGCGTGCTCACTCCGGCCGCCACGTAGCCGTCGAACGTCACCTTGGCTCCCGCCACCTCGAGCTCCGCGATGCCGTAGTCGGCGGCCTTGGTGAGGACCGTCGACAGGTCGTAGGAGCCGGTGGTCGGGACGGTGAACCCGAGGACGACCTTGTCGCCGGCCTTGGTTCCGTGGATCCAGGCCTGGGTGCCGTTCGACCAGCTCACCCCGCAGCAGTTGCCTTGCGGATCCACCGGCACGGTCGAGGAAACCGGCGGCAGCATCGACTCACCCTCGACCCGCAGCGTGTTGCCGGTCGTCGCCTGGGCGACCGCCGACTTCGCGCCGGTGTGTCCGGCGAGATCGACCGCGGCGACCCGGTACGACCAGGTCTCGTGCAGCCCGAGATCCCGGTGCAGGAACCCGGGCAGCGGGCTCGTGCCGATCAGCTTCTCGGAGCCGCCGGCCTTTGTGCCATAGACCTTGTACTGCGCGACGCCGCTCTCGTCGACCGCGTCGGACCAGCGAACGTCGATCGCGTTGTTCGTCCGCCCGGCCGCAGTCACTGCGGCAACCGCGCCGGGTGCACGGTTGTCGCCGTACGGGAGGACCAGGGACTGGACGACGTACGACGATGCCGTCCAGCTCGGCCCGGTCGGGCGGAGCTCGATGTCGAGCTCGGTGCGACCGAAGGTGAGTACCGAAGGCAACTGGTAGTTGTCGTCCAGCCAACGCTGCCGATCGTTGCCGAGCGGCTGCAGCCAGGTGCCGGCGTCCTTGCCGTCGACGAACACCTTGGCCGATTGGCCGGAGGTGTTTTGGTCACTCGTCCTGCGTAACGTCACGCCGCGGTTGGCCGGGTCGATCGTCACGCTGAACTTGATCGGCTGGGTCGTCGACCGGACCTGGTCGGTCAGCACGATGTCGTCGTACTCACCTTCGTACACGGACGTCAGCTCAGTTTGTGTCGCGGTGTCGACGTACCCGTGCTGCTGCCGGCTCTGCGCCGAGCCGGTGTCGACCCGGTCGGTTTCGCGTGCGCCGAACTGCGCAGCCGTGTAGAGGAACGCCGTCGAGCCGTAGATCGCCGGGTGGTCGTCCTGCTGGCCATGCTCGATGCTGAAGTCGAGCTGGTTCTGGAACCCGATCGCGTCGGTGATGTGCAACCGCCAGGCGCCGTCGCACTCGTAGGTGCAGAACCCGGCCTTGACCTCGTGTGCGGAGTTGCCGTGGAACGGGGTCGAGTAGGTGCCGGCGTTGAAGTACCAGCCGGACTCGTAGTAGTCCTCGGTCCCGGTGCCGTGGATCGCCGGCGACCGCTCGCCGTCGACGTACACCCGCTCGTCACCCTCGAGGTAGCCGCGCGTGTTGCCGTCGGCAAGCAAACCTTCCATCGTCTGGGAGACGCCGACGAACTTCCCGCGCCCACTCACGTCCGCGAACGTCCAGTCGCTGCCCTGCGTGGTCTCGCCGCGGTGCGAGATCGCGGTGAAGTAGCCGGTCTTCCCGGTCAGCAGGTCGACCGCCTTGCGCGCGTCCCGCGCCGTCGTCGTCTCGGCCTGCCCGGTCAGGGGGTACGTCGACTTGTTGACCAGCATGATCGTGGCACGGGCGGCGTACGGCATCGGCCACCAGGACGAGTACCAGCCGTCGGGGTCCATCGCGAAGAACAGCGAGCGGACCGGGTTCTCGCCGAGACCGGAGCCGAAGAACTCCCCGATCGGGGCGTCGACGCGCTTCTTGCCGTCGATCGTCACCTGCACCCGGACACCGGCCAGCAGCGAGTCGGACGGCTCGACGCGGGCCGCATCCTCCTCGGTCGCGGCGTACGCCATCGAGTGCATGCCGCTCCAGTTCTGCTTGGTGATGACGTAGCCGTGCGCCTGCTCCTCCGCGAGGTGGTTCGGGCCGAGGTCGAGGGTGTCGGTGCGCTTCGCCGTACCGCCGACGATCGAGTCGGCCCAGTAGGTGAACTCGTTGAAGTCGAGGTCGGACGAGACGAACTCGTTGGTAATCGTGAGCTGCGACTTGCCGGCGGTCAGCGCGGCCGGGAGGTCGACGACCTGGTCGTGCCACTGCGCGCCCTCTGCCTTCAACGGCGCCCACTCGCCCGCCTCGACGCCGTCGACGAGCACCTTCGCCCGCTGGTTGCCGATCCGCAGGTCCATCCGGCGGATCAGCTGCACGCCGGTGTTGGCCGGGTCGACCTTGACCGTGAATTTGCTGCTGCCGGTGAAGGCGCGTCCGTCGTCGGCGAACGACTTCAGGTCGAGGCCGACGATCTCGGGCAGCTTGAGCCGCAGCGCGCTGAGCGCACCTGCTCCCTTCGTGTCGGCCAGCGTGATCTGCTTGCCGGGGGCAAGGTTCAGGCTCGTGGTCCGGGTCTGGCTGTTGGGCTGGGCCGGCTTGGGGTCCTTCGTGCCGGACGCCTTCAGCAGCGCGACGACGTCCTCGGCCTTGTCGGCCGGGTCGAAGGTGCGGATGCCGCTCGCGTCGGGGAACTCGCGGTAGCCGACGTGGTAGAAGTACGGGTTGCTCTGGGTGGTGATGCGCATCGAGCGCTGGTAGGGCATCGGCACCCGGACGTAGACGCCGCCGCTGGTCTCCTTCGCGTTCGCGACCAGCGGGAACACGAACGGCGCGCCCAGCTTGCCGTCAGCGAAGTCCTGCAGGGACGTGTGGATCACCTGCTTGCCGTCGAGCTCGATCGTGATCGTGCCGGTCTTGGTGACGTTGCCGTCGTCCCGGGTGAACCAGATCGTCCCGACCTCGCCCGGGCCTTCGTCCTCGGCGATCACGCAGCCCTGCGCGGTGGTCCGCACGCAGGAGTACTTGCCGTCGAAGCCGTCGTTGTTGGTTCCGTCGCGGCCGAAGCTGGAGAACTGCTTGGTCCGGACGCCGGTCTGGAGCTCGGGCAGGCGGTCGAGATTGCGGTACACGTCCCAGCCGACCGGGCCGTTCAGCGCCGCATGCTTGGCGGCTTGCTCGGCGGCTTCCTCGGCGGCTTCCTTGGCGGCTTCCTTGGCGGCTTCCTTGGCGGCTGACGCCGTACTCGGGGTGGTCAGAACAGGGAGGGCGAGCAGCGCGCTGAGGGCGAGCGCGGCGACACGACGGAGCATGTGGGCGGCCTTCCGACTTCGTGGGAAATCGATTTCTGAGATGTCTACCATCGCGATCGGGTGGTTGAGAAGACCTCGCGGGCAAATTGGCTGGCCGTCCCACGGGTCGGGCCCGCCGGATCGCGCCCTTGCCGCGCGCGACAGACTGGGTCCGACACCACACTGACCAGCGGGAGATTCGATGAGTTCTGCTCCAGCCCAGATCGCCGTCACCGGCCTCGCGGTGATGGGCCGCAACCTGGCCCGGAACCTGGCGCGCAACGGGTTCCGTGTCGCCGTCCACAACCGGTCGCAGAGCCGGACCGACGCCCTTGTCAAGGAGTTCGGCCACGAGGGCGAGTTCGTCCCCGCCGCCGACCTGCCCGCGCTGGTCGCGTCACTGGAGCAGCCGCGCAAGATCATCATCATGGTCAAGGCGGGCGAGCCGACCGACGCGGTCATCGACGAGCTGGTGCCGCTGCTGGACGAGGGCGACATCGTCGTCGACGCCGGCAACGCGCACTTCGCCGACACCCGGCGCCGGGAGACCGCGCTGCGCGAGAAGGGCCTGCACTTCGTCGGCAGCGGCGTGTCCGGCGGCGAGGAGGGCGCGCTGAACGGCCCGAGCATCATGCCCGGCGGCTCCCCGGAGTCGTACGCGGCGCTCGAGCCGATGCTGACCAAGATCTCCGCGCACGTGAACGGCGAGCCGTGCTGCGTGCACGTCGGGCCGGACGGCGCCGGTCACTTCGTCAAGATGCTGCACAACGGCATCGAGTACGCCGACATGCAGCTGATCGCGGAGGCGTACGACCTGCTCCGGCACGTCCTGGGTCTGTCGCCGGCCGAGCTGGCCGACGTGTTCCGGGAGTGGAACACCGGCGACCTCGAGTCGTTCCTGATCGAGATCACTGCCGAGGTGCTCAGCCAGACCGACCCGACCACGGGCGGCTCGTTCGTGGACGTCGTACTGGACCAGGCGGAGCAGAAAGGCACCGGTCGGTGGACCGTGCAGTCTGCGCTCGACCTGGGCATCCCCGTGAGCGGCATGGCCGAGGCCGTGTTCGCCCGGTCGCTGTCGGGCGACGTCGTACGGCGTACTGCTGCCGCCGGCGTGCTGCCGGGGCCGGCCGACACGAAGGCGGACGTGGACCGGGACGCGTTCATCGAGGACGTGCGGCACGCGCTGTACGCGTCGAAGCTGGTCGCCTACGCGCAGGGATTCGACGCGATCCGGGCGGCGAGCGAGCAGTACGGATGGGACATCGACCTGGGTGCGATGGCGACGATCTGGCGGGGCGGATGCATCATCCGGGCGCGCTTCCTGGACCGCATCAAGGAGGCGTACGACCGGAACGCCGACCTGCCGTCGCTGCTCGTCGACGACTACTTCAAGGACGCCGTCTCGAACGGTCAGGAGGCTTGGCGTCGAGTGGTCGCCACGGCTGCGACCGTCGGCGTACCGGCGCCTGGGTTCTCGGCCGCACTGTCGTACTACGACGGTCTGCGGGCGGAGCGGCTGCCGGCTGCGCTGATCCAGGGTCTGCGTGACCTGTTCGGCGCGCACACCTACCGGCGGACGGACCGCGAGGGGACCTTCCACCTCGAGTGGTCGGGCGACCGGTCGGAGACGCAAAGCTGAGGTTTGATGTGGTGTGGCGGATTGGCGCTGGGCTTCGAACGTATGTTCTAATAGACGCTCAGCGCCAGCCCGCTCACGGCGGGCGATGTTCAGAAGGAGATCGCCGCAACGATGACTGTAGACACTCTGGCAGTAGAAGCGCCGTCTGACGTCGCCGACACTCCCGACACCGCTGGCCCGGCTGCCGACCCGGCGCCGGCTTCCGAGGCTGTCGAGGCTGTCGTGGCCGCGGAGAAGCCGAAGAAGGCTCCGGCGAAGAAGGCGGCCGGCAAGAAGACCAAGACCCTCGAGCTGACGCTGACCGTCACCGGCACGGCCGACGGCGAGTGGCACGCCGAGCTCAAGCAGGGCACCACCTACCTGGCCCGCAACCTCGCCGTCGCGGCCGCCGCGGTCTCCCGCGCCGCCAAGGAACTGCACGAGGACCTCTCCACCCCCATCGACGAGGTCATCGAAGCCGCCCGCGAGCAGCAGGCCGCCAAGGTAGCCGCCCTCGAAGCCGAACTGGAAGCCGCCCGCAAAGCCCTCGCCGACCTCGACTGACCCACGCCGCGGCCTGTTCCACGGGTCTGCCTCAGCCAGGGGCTCGGCCTGTTCCACAACTGCTGTCGTTTGGTGCTTTCCACCCGGCACTGCGAGCTTCTCGTGCGCACCTCCCGCACGAGGGTGGAAAGCACCAAACGGCAGCTACCCGCACCCGCACCCGCACCCGCACACCACGCATGCGGCAGCGGCACCACGCCGTACCCGAAAAGACAATGTGACGAAGCCGCCGCGCCGGATTGCTGGGCGAGGGGGTGAGTGAAGCCTTACCGTGATTCCCTGGGCCGTCCCTGCGGGGCCCTGGCCACTCCGGATGAAGGGGTCAGATGAGCGCTTTTCAGGACATGGGATCGCTGCTGCTGGTGCGCGGCGCCGACGAGCTCGACCACGCGGGCGGCAGCCTGTACGTCCACCTCCACCGCGTCGCCAAGCGCCTGACCACCCTCGGCGCGTCCGACACCCTGGTGCTGGCCGGCCTCGCGCATGCGGCGTACGGAACCGATGGGTTCCCCACCCACCTGTTCGACTGGCAGCAGGAACGTCCCGTCCTGGAAGCCGTCATCGGCCCTGAGGCCGAGCTGATCGTCTACCGCTACGGCTCCTGCGAACGCGAGACCACCTGGCGCGACCTGGCCGAGCACCACACGGTCACCGACCGCTTCACCGGCACCTCCGAGGAGCTGTCCGGCGCCGACCTCCGCGACTTCGTCGACCTTACAATCGTCAACGAACTAGACGTCCTCGACCACGCCCCAGCCCTGGAACCCACTCTCCGCCCATTCCTCCAGGACCAAATCCCCCGCTGGCAATCCCTCGCCTCCCCCACCGTCCTAACCGAAGCCACCCGCCTCCTCCACCTCTGACCCCCACCCAACCTCAAACCGCGGGCGCCGCGGAGTGCCGCATGCGCCGCGGGCTACAGGTTGCCGCGGGTGCCGCAGGCCGCGAGGGGTGCCGCAGGCACCACGGACTGCGGGTGCCGCGGGGTGCCACAGGCGCGCGGGCTGCGCGGAGTGCCTGGCACCGCGGGCTACAGGATGCTGCGAGTGCCGCAGGCTGCGCGGGGTGCCGCAGGCGCCGCGGGCTGCGAGTGCCGCAGGCTGCGCGGGTGCCGCAGGCGCCGCGGGCTGCGAGTGCCGCGGGTGCCGCAGGCTGCGCGGAGTGCCACAGGCACCGCGGGCGGACTGCCTGCCGAGAGCTGCGCGGAGTACCGGGCACCACGGACTGCGCGGAGTGCCACAGGCACCGCGGACTGCCTGCCGAGAGCTGCGCGGGGTACCGCCGCCGGCACCGCGGACTGCGTGCCGCGGGCTGCGGGGAGTGCCGCAGGCGCCGCGGGCCATAGGGTGCCGCGGGCTGCGGGGTGCCGCAGGCTGCGGGGTGCCGCAGGCGCTGCGGGCTACAAGGTGCTGCGGGCTGCGGATGTTGCCGGGGATGGGGGGCGTGCGCTCGTGGTGGTGGGGTTGAACAGGATATTTGCTGTTCAGGGCCTCGGGTTCCCGTGGGCGGCCATCGGAGTTGGCGTGGTGGGGCAGTAGTTGGCCTGGGTGGGGGCAGGTAGTTGCCAGGGGCGTTGCTGGAAAACCGGTGGTGGGCGACGGATGATCGAGGCATGGCCCGGTATGAAGTGGTTGCGCGCGCGAAGACCGACCGACGACTGTCCGACACCGACTACATCACCCTTGCGCTGAAGTCGCACTCGCTCGACAAGGGCATGCGCTTCCAGCGGATCGAGGACCTGCCCGACGGGACGATCGCGGTCGTACTGCAGCACAAGCTGTCGCCCCGCAAGCACGACGCCGCCTGCACCATGGCGAACCGCAGTCTCGCCCAACTCGGCATCCCAGCCAGCCAGGTCCAGCAGATCGACCTCCTCCGCCTGTCCCGCAAAGGCCGAGTCCTCGTCCGCTCCTGGCACACCCCGCCGCCTCCCGGCGACGAGGCCGGCGACCGCGAACCCCGCCGCCCATCCCCCAACCCACCCCACCTCACGATCGCCCTCGACCTCCCCGACCGCTGACCCGCCGAGTTGTCAATCCAGGTCGGAATCTGAGGCCTTCGACGACCTTTATCGACAACTCGGCGCCCGAACCCACCCCGGACGTGCCGTGTAGGCCGACCCCCGTACGCCTCACGATTTCCGCGACCGCTGACCCCGCCGAGTCGTCAATCCAGGTCGGAAACTGAGACCTTCGACGACCTTTATCGCGACAACTCGGCGCCCGAACCCAGCCGTATCGGGAGCGCCCTGCGCGGGTGCGCCCCACCTCACGATCGACCTCCCCGACGGCTGACCCCGATCGAGTTGTCAATCCAGGTCGGAAACTGAGCCCTTCGACGACCCTTATCGACAACGCGGCGCCCGAACCCACCCCACCTCACCATCGCCCTCGACGTCCCCGACCGGTGAACCCGCCGAGTTGTCAATCCAGGTTGGAAACTGGGGCCTTCGACGACCCTTGTCGACAACTCGGCGCCCGGACCCCGCCCCACCTCACGATCGCCCTCGACCTCCCCGAGCGCTGAACCCGCCGAGTTGTCAATCCAGGTTGGAAACTGGGGCCTTCGACGACCGTTATCGACAACTCGGCGTCCGGAATCGGGGGGTGTGGATAAGCGGCGACGGGGGTTGGGGGGATTGGGGGATCGTTGTGGGGTGGAGGATCTCGAGGGAGGGCTGGTTAGTGCTGCGGGTGCGGGGGGTGTTGGGGTCTCTCGTGGGATGTTGCGGGGTCGGCGGTATCGGCGGGTGCTCGGGTCGGTGTACGTTGCTGCCGGCGTAGCGGTGAGCCTTCGGCTTAGGGCGGAGGCTGCGCTCTTGATCGCGCCGGGCGGCGTGCTGAGTCATCACACTGCGCTGGCGTTGTGGGGTGCGTCGGGGCCGGCTGACGAGCGGGTGCATGTCAGTGTTCGGCAGGACCCGACGCGTTCTGCGCCTCGGGTTCGCGGTCTGGTGGCGCACCAGGTGCGGGAGCTCGATCGATGGACGGTCAACGGCTTGCCGGTGACGTCGCCCGAGCGGACGTTCCTGGATCTCGCCGGCGGTAGCGATCTCACCTCGCTCGTCATCGCGGGCGACTCGCTGGTACGTCGTACGCCGGCAACTCCTGAGTCGTTGTCGGCATTGGCCGAGTCGACTGTCGGCGCGCGGGGAATCCGGCTGGCGCGGCAGGCGGCGAGACTCGTCCGGGCCGGAGTTGACTCTCCGATGGAGACCCACCTTCGACTGCTACTCGTACTCGCCGGACTGCCCGAGCCCACCGTCGGGCACGTCGTCCTCGACTCCGACGGCGGCTGGCTCGCGGCGCCCGACCTGGCATACCCGGAGCTCGAGATCGCCATCGAGTACGACGGCGCCCACCACCTCACCGATGCCGTGCAGTGGCAACGCGACATCCGCCGGCGGGAGAACCTCGAACGCGCCGGCTGGCTCGTCCGGGTGGTCACCGCCCGGGACCTCCTCGCCGCTCCCAACACCGTCATCGCCCGCATCACCACCGACCTCCGCGCCCGCCACCACCCCCACCGCGCGGCGTGACCTCAGAGCGAAAGCGGCCGCCCAGTTGTCAACATTGGCGCAAAATCACCGCGATTCCCAACCAAAATCGACAACTCGACGGCCAGCAGCCGGGTCGGAGGGGGTTAGGGGGTGAAGACTTCGAAGGGGGCGGCGTATTTGGTGCCTAGGCGGGTGCCGGTGGTTCGGGAGATGCCTTCGAGGAACTCGGTGGGGTCGAAGTCGTAGCCGAGGCCTTCGATGTAGGCCTTGTGGGCGCGGAGCGACTCGACGCCGACGTCGAAGGTGTCGGTGGTGTCGACGGCGTGCCGGCCGGTGGGTGAGCCGGAGGCCCAGACCTGGCGTACGCCGTTCCACTTCTCCCCCGCGTCCGGGAAGATCCACCGGTTGGCCGCGTCCCGGACCGCGTCCAGGGTGGCGCGGCCGGTGTTGATGTGGTCGGCCTGGTTCAGCAGTACGTCGCCGTCCCAGGTGTCGCGGAGGTTGTTGGTGATCACGATCTCCGGCTGGTGCCGCCGGATCACGGAGGTGATCAGGCGGCGGAGCGCGACGCCGTACTCGATCGTGCCGTCGGGCTGGCCGAGGAACTCGACCGCCGACACGCCGACGATCCGCGCCGACTCGATCTGCTCGGCCTCGCGCAGCGGGCCGCACTCGTCCGGCGCCACGCCGTCGATGCCGGCCTCACCGGAGGTCAGCATGCAGTACACGACCTCCTTGCCCTGCCTGGTCCATCGAGCGACCGCGGCGGCCGACCCGAACTCCAGGTCGTCCGGGTGCGCGACGATCGCCAGCGCCTTCTGCCAGTCCTCGGCTACTGCGTCCAGTTTCTCCACACCGGTCATGCCCGCAGGCTAGCCGAAGACCTGCCGGCTGTAAGGGTTCGAAAAGGCACGGTTGGGGTCCAAGCGGTCGCGTACGGCGAGGAAGTCGTCGAACCGTGGATACCGGGCACGCAGGTCGTCCGCGGTCAACGTGTGCAGCTTTCCCCAGTGCGGCCGGCCGTCGTACTCGGCGACGATCCGCTCGAAGGCGCGGAAGTACTCGGCGTGCTCGAGCCGGTGGTACTGGTGGATGGCGATGTAGGCGGTGTCGCGGCCGTGGGCGGTCGACAGCCAGATGTCGTCCGCCGCGGCCACCCGGATCTCGATCGGGAACGGGTAGTGCGTTCCCGAAGCGTCGATCCAGGCCCGGAGCCGGCGGATCACCTCGACCACGTGCTCCCGCGGTACGGCGTACTCCGACTCGCGGAAGACCACGTTGCGTTCGGAGCAGAACACCTTGTACGACGCGTCGACGTACTCCCGGGCCGACAGTGCGCGGGACGCGACCCGGTTGATCCGCGGCACCAGCCCGGGTCGGCGGGTCGCCAGCCGGTTGGTCAGCTCGAACACCTTGTTGGACAGCAGTTCGTCGTCGACCCAGCCGCGGATCCAGCTGACCGGGGAGGCGCCGACGCCGGCCGCGACCCGGTTGTTCCGCTTGGTGAGCGCGATGTCGGTGTGCGGGAACCAGTAGAACTCGAAGTGGTCGTTGCCGTCGGCAAGCTCATCGAAGCCGTCCAGCACTTCGGGCAGCGGCAGCGGCATCTCCTGTGCCCGCAGCAGGAACGCCGGCACGCACTGCAGGGTCAGCGAGGTGATCACGCCGAGCGCGCCGACCGAGATCCGGGCCGCGTCGAAGACGTCCGCGTTCTCCTCCGCGGAGCAGTGCAGGACCGACCCGTCGGCGGTGACCAGCTCGAGCCCGACCACCTGGGTGGCGAGGCCGCCGAGCCGTACGCCGGTGCCGTGCGTGCCGGTGGAGATCGCGCCGGAGATGGTCTGCTTGTCGATGTCGCCGAGGTTCGCCATCGCCAGGTCGAAGGCCGCCAGCCCGGCGTTCAGCTTGCGCAGGCCGGTGCCGGCGCCGACCGTGACGAGGCCGGACGCCTTGTCCGCATTGGTGATCGAGGACAGCCCGTCGAGCCGGATCATCACCTGCTCGGGCACCGAGCAGCCGGTGAACGAGTGGCCGGAACCGACTGCCTTGAGCTTCTTGCCCTGCTCGGCGGCGGCCTTGACCGCGGCCGCGAGCTCGTCGGCGGACGCTGGGCGGAGCAGCTCCACGCCGGTCGCCGACTCGGTGCCGGCCCAGTTCCGCCAGGTGCTCATCCGAAGTTCTTCCCCTCGCCCCGATACGTCGCGAGCGCGGTCAGCTCGTCACCGTCGATCGCGTGCACGACATCGAACCGCTCCAGCATCTCGCCCGCCTTCGCGTACCGCATCCACACCCGGTCCCCGAGCCGCAGCGTGTCGGCCGACTTCCCCTGGACCGGAGTCTGCACTTCGCCGGCGCCTTCGGTCCCGAGCAGCTTCAATCCGGCCGGCCAGGTCGGCAACGGCAGCCGCGACTTCTTCGCCGGACCGGACGCCACGTACCCGCCGCCGAAGAGCGTGGCGATCCGCGGCGCCGGCCGCCGTACGACGTCCAGCGCGAAGAAGACCGCGGGCGCCGGCTGGAAGACGTCGTACTTGTCGAAGAGGGTCGGGCCGTAGAGACCGGAGCCGGCGGTGACCTCGGTGACGACCGGATCAGCGCTGCTGACCTCGAGGCTGCCGGTGCCGCCGCTGTTCACGAGCCGCAGCGGGGCGAACTGCTTGAGGGCATCGACCACGGCGCCGCGACGGTCGGCCAGCTCGGCCGCCGAGCGGCGCTTCACCCAGCGGACGGCCGGCGACGTGTCCGGGAGGCCGGCGATCTGCGCCTCGTAGAACATCACTCCGACCAACTCGAAGGCGTCGTCGGCGACCACCTTGCGGGCGAGCCCGGCGACCTCGGCCGGCGTCCGGAGCGGGGAACGCCGGACCCCGAGATGCTGCCCGAGGACGCGCAGCGACGCGTCCACGTCGAGGCAGACCTGGATCCGGGCGCCGCCGGCGGTGACGGACTTGATGAACGCCAGGTGCTCGGGTGAGTCGATCATCAGCGTGATCCGCGCGGCCGCCTCGGGATCCTCGGCCAGCGAGCGCAGCGCGGTCCGGTGGGTGGTCGGGTAACCGAGCAGGATGTCGTCGACACCGTTGCCGGCCAGCCAGAGCGCCTCGGGCAGCGAGTAGCTCATCACGCCGTGGAACCCGGGCCGCTCCAGCGCGGCCGCGATCAGCGCGCGGCAGCGGACCGACTTCGAGGCGATCCGGATCGGTGTCCCCCCGGCGCGGCGGACCAGGTCGTCCGCATTCCGCCGGAACGCGGCCAGGTCGACCACCGCGTACGGCGCGTCGAGGTCCGCGGTGTGGCGGGCATACCGGTCGAAGTCACCCATAACGGGAGTGTAAGACAACAAATACTGAAAGGTAATAAAACTTCTGTTACGGGACATCGATGACAGCTTGCAGCGCCTGTACGACGTCGTGCGCCCAGTCGGACTGCTTGTCGGGCTCAGCGGACGCGGCGGCGAGCAGGGCGACCGTGGAGCCTTGCACCACGGACACATCGACGTACTGCTCCGCCTCGTCGCCCCCATAGCGCCGTACTCCGGCTGCTGCGCTGTCCTCCGACCACAGCTGCTTCACGCTGAGGTCGCCGCCGTCGCCGCAGGCTGCCATGCGCGCCTGGTAACCAGCGCGGTACGCCGTCGCCTTGTCAGCAGCCGTGAACCGCAGGAGGAGCGCTGTGCCGGGCTTGTCGTCCGCTGTGCGGTAGGCGCCTTGCAGTGCGTACTGCGGCACCGGCAACGACCCGGACGGCAGCTGACCGGCGCAGCCGACCGGCAACGCTTCATACGCAGCCTGGTGCGGCTCACGTCGACGGGTCCACGTGTCGTTGCCCAGGAAGCCGACCTCCGCACCGCCGGGGTCGACGTACGTCTTCCAGCCCGAGCCAAGCTTGTCGGGCGTCGGCAGGTTGCGTGCAGTGAGCGGTCCAGCGGTGGCCGGCGGCGGAGCCGTCGCCTCCTCCGGCAACTGAGGCGGTACGGCGGCATCCGTCGGCTTGACCGTGCTCAGCGTGTTGGTGGGCACGGGCACGGTCCCACCCACGGTCTCGGGGATGGACGGGGTTGGGGTGGGAGCAGCCTGCGGTGTCTCCTCGCCGCTGCACCCCACCAGCAGCACCGAGAGGACCGCCGCCGCGGCGACTGCCCTCACTTCGGCTGGAAGTGCTGGTAGTCGGGCTTGCTCCAGTACGCGCCCCAGAAGTAGCCCTGGTTGATCAGCGCCTTGGTCGCCGTACTGCTGGCGAAGAGCATGCCGGGACGGACGATGGAGCGGTTGCGGTAGGCGAGGCCGTTCGACGGGTACCAGACGCCGTTGGCGGCCAGGTACGGGTTCTCGACGGTGTTGATGTCGATGGCCCACCCGTACGAGTGCGGCGACAGGGCGTACGGGTTGCCGGTGACCCGGCGGCAGTTGAAGACCGACGTGTTGTCCGCCTCCATCGACTTGATGTCGCTGCCGCCGAACCGGTCCACCCGGCGCATCTGCCGGATCGGGAACTTCGAGGCGAACGTCGAGGTCCAGACCGTGATCATCTTCGACACGGCGGCGTCCCGGACGATCAGCTCACCGCGGTGCACCTTGCCGTCGAAACCCCAGTAGTTGAGCTGGATCAGCCGCAGCGACGACGGCCCGACAGGACAGCCGGACCGGTACGTGTACGGCACCATCGAGGCCGAGACGGCGTACACCTTGGGGTTCAGCGCTGCCTTGACCACGATCGTGGCCAGGCCGGAGTACTCCATCTGTGGCTGCGTCACCCAGCGCGTGACCACACGGACGGTCCGGGTCGCCGGCACGTCGTCCGGCACCCGCAGCCGGAATCTGCCGTAGCTGTCCATCTTCCCGATCGCGAGCAGCCGCCACCTGCCGCTGCCGAGGTAGTCCTGCAGCGCGAGCTCCTTGCCCGGCTCGGCCGGGGTCATCCGGCCGGTGACCGAGGCGCCGGTCAGCGTCGCGTACCACGGCGCCGGGGTGTTGAGGACGATCTTGCGGTCCTGGATGTTGGAGGACTGGTACGGCGAGATCGCCAGCGCGGTCTCGGCCTTGACGCCGATCATGGTCCGGAACGCCCACGTGCCCGGCGTGGCCGAGGTGTAGCTGAACCTGTAGACGCCGCCGGTCGTGGTCCGGGTGGACGCGCGCAGCACCCAGGCGCCGGGGACCCGCTGCCACAGGGTGATGTACGACCCGGTGATCGGCTGGTTGATCCTGCCTGTGAAGACCGTCGGCCGGTCCTCCCAGGACGCGGCGATCGGGTCCAGCGTGATCTCCCACTCCGCGGCCGCCGCCGTCCGCGTCGGCGTGGGCGTCGGAGTTGGCGTCGGCGTCGGCGTCTCGGTTGGGGTCGCAGTTGGAGTTGGAGTGGGCGTCGGCGTGGGCTCCTCGACGGCCGCCGACGACGGCGTTTCCGACGGCGTCGGCTCGTCGTCCGCCGAAGCACTGGGCGCGTGCAAGCCTGCCGCAAGCAGCACCGCCGCCAAACCCACCCCAAGAACCCGCCACGTCATGTGATCGCCCCTCTCCCCTCACCGCAACTTACCCACTAAAGATGCGGTCGAAGAGGAAGACGTCACACAGGACGTGGAAGTTCTGTTATTCCTGCAGTCTTTTCACCGCGGCGTCGATACGCTCGTCGGTGCCGGTCAGCGCCACGCGGACGTGCCGCTCCCCCGCCGTACCGTAGAAGGCTCCCGGGGCGACCAGGATGCCGCGGTCCGCGAGCGCGCCGACCGAGCCGTAGGAGTCGTGGTCCGGGTGCTCGGCCCACAGGTACAGGCCGCCGTTGGACAGGGTGATGACCCAGCCGGCGTCGGTCAGGGCATCGCGCAGTACGGCGCGGCGCCGCAGGTACCGCTCCCGCTGCTTGTCGACGTGGGCGTCGTCCGCGAAGCCGGCCGCCATCGCCGCCTGGATCGGCGACGGCACCATCAGGCCGGCGTGCTTGCGCACGGCAAGAAGCTCCGCGACGACCGTCTCGTCACCGGCCACGAAACCGCCCCGGTAGCCGGCGAGGTTCGACCGCTTCGACAGCGAGTGCACCGCCAGCAGGTTGTCGAAGCTGCCGCCGCACACGTCCGGGTGCAGCACCGACACCGGCCGCGCATCCCACCCGAACTCGGCGTAGCACTCGTCGCTCACCAGCAGCACGTCGTTCGCCCGTGCCCACTCGACGGCGTGGCGCAGGTCCTCGGGCGAGGTGATCTCACCCGACGGGTTCCGCGGGGAGTTGAGGTAGGCGACCCGCACCGGCCCGTCGTACGTCGTGGGGTCGGCGATCGGAACGCTGGTGGCCCGAGCCAACGCGGCACCGGCCTCGTACGTCGGGTAGGCGAGGTCCGGGATGAGCACGGTGTCGCCGGCGCCGATCCCCAGCAGCGTCGGCAGCAGCATGATCAGCTCCTTGGTGCCGATCACCGGCAGCACGCCGGTCTGCGGGTCCACGCCGGGCACCTCGAGACGCCGGGCCATCCAGTCCACGGCCGCCTGCCGCACGGTCGACGTACCGATCGTGGTCGGGTACGCCGGTGCGTCGGCTGCGTCCGCGAGCGCCTGCTGGATCAGGTCCGGCACCGGGTCGACCGGGCTGCCGATGGACAGGTCCACGATCCCGTCGGGATGGGCGGCCGCCTTCTGCTTGTACGGCGCGAGCTTGTCCCACGGAAAGTCCGGCAACCGGCTGGAGGTCTCGAAGATCACCCCAGCATTCTCTCCTGCCGGCCGGATCGCCGGTCGCCCGGCGCTCGCTCCGCGAGAAACTCGACCGCCTTCTTCACCAGGTCGGGGTCGCGCAGGATGCGCCGGTGCCCCAGCCCGTCGCTCGTCTCCAGGCGAGCGCCCGGCCAGTCGCCGGTGACGTCGACACTGCCCTGGTACGGCGTTTCCGGGTCGGAGCGATCGTGGACGAGCAAGAGCAGCGGCAGCGCGCGGCGCTCGGCGATGGCCGGGATGACCGCGTTCAGATGGAACGAGTCCATCGGGCCGAAGCGCGCCTCGAAACGCCGGAGGAACCCGGCCCGGATCCGCGCTCCGAAGCCGAGGGCCGCCTGCAACTGGTCGAGCCAGTCCGTGAAGTCCGTCGCCGTGGCGATGAAGACCACGCGGTCGACGTCGAGCCCGTCGCGCATCGCCAACGCGGTCGCGGGTGCACCCAGCGAGTGCGCGATCACGCCGTACGCCGGACCTTGTGCGGCGACCACCGTCTTCAGCGAGTCGGCGAGTTCGAGGAGGGTGGACGCGTTCTTACCTTCGCGGCCCGGAGCCGAGTCGCCGTGGCTCCAGGCGTCGTACGTGACCACTCGGAAGCCCGCGTCGACCAGCGGCTTGATGTGGGCGCCGAGCTGCAACCCCCAGCCACCCCACCCGTGCACGAGGTAGACGGTCGGCCCCGCGCCGTACGACCGGCCGCGGATCCCGTCGACGTCGAACGGGGTCGCGGCCGGCAGCTCACCGCGCGGCCGCCGAGCTTTCTCCGGTACGGCGGGGACCCGGAACCACAGCCGGTTGAGCACCCCCGCACCGACGCCCGGCGCGACCCGCTCGAGCAGGCTGAATCCGAATCTAAAGAACCGAACGTTCGTGCTTTTCTTTGCTGCCATGTCGACTACTCCAGATCATCAGGTCAGGGTCAGAGGCGAGCCGCCCGGACGAGCGCCTCGAAGGCGGTACGTGCTCGGTCCTCGGCCTTGGGGTCGGCCAGCAGCCGGCTGGCGTGGTGGTACGAGAGCAGGACGCCGCGGATGTCGAAGGCGTACTGCTCGGGATCGGCGTCGGGGCGGAAGTGGCCCTCGCTGATGCCGGTCCGGAACACGTTGGCGAGCAGGTCGCCGTAGTCGCGCTCGGCGCTCACGACCCGGTCGCGGACCGGGCTCGGCGGCGCGTCGTCGAGCTCGGCGGAGACGCTGGCGAAGAAACATCCACCGGGCAGGGCGAGATCGCCGTTGTCCCAGCGGAGCTTGCGGTCGAAGAGCTCACGCAGGCGCGGCTCACCGCGGGGCGCCTGGAGCGCAGGGCGGACGACGCGCTCGGCGAACAGCTCGGCCGCACGCTCGACCACCGCGACCTGGAGCTGCTCCTTGGAGCGGAAGTGCGCGAACAGGCCGCTCTTCGACAGCTGCATGCGGTCGGCCAGCAGGCCGATGGTGAGACCGCTCAGGCCGGCCGCGCTGACCACCCGCGCGGCCTCGTCCAGCACGGCAGCCCGTGTCTGTTCGCCCTTGCTCACAGCAAAATAAAAGCACGACCGTTCGCTCGGAGCAAGCGATTTGCCGGCGATTCAGCAGGGCTTTCCCGGGTCGACCTTGGCGAGGATCTGGTCGGCGATGGTCTTCAGCTGGACGAGTTGCTCCGGAGTCAGGGCGTCGATGACGAGCTCGCGGACGGTCGTGACGTGACCAGGAGCGGCCGCGACGAGGACGTCGTACCCGGCGTCGGTGATCGTCGCGACGGTGATCCGGCCGTCGTCCTCGGCGGGGCGACGCTCGACGAAGCCGCGCTGCTCGAGGCGCTTGACGACATGGGACAGCCGCGAGAGCGAGCCGTTCGCGAAGCCGGCCAGATCGCTCATCCGCCGCGATCGGCCGGGCGACTCGGACAGCCCGGCGAGCACGAGGTACTCGAAATGGCTCAGCCCGGAGTCGCGCTGGAGCTGGAAGTCGAGCGCGCCGGGAAGCTTGAACATCAGGGCCGCGAACGCCATCCAGCTCGCCAGTTCGTCCTGCTCCAGCCACCGCACCCCGTCGTCCATGAGCACATTTTACGACATTAGTTGACGCTTCAAGTCATCCGGGTCTAGCGTTGAGTTGATTCGTCAACCAATGACTGAGAGTGGGACATGAACGTCTTTCTGTGGATCGTCGCGGGGCTGCTCGCCGCCCTCTTCCTGGGCGCCGGCGTGATGAAGCTGACGCAGGAACGGCGCAAGCTGCTCGCGAACCCGAACATGCAATGGGTCGAGGACTTCTCGCCCGGCACGGTCAAGCTGATCGGCGCCGCCGAGGTGCTCGGCGCGCTCGGCCTGATCCTGCCCGCCGTCCTCGACATCGCCCCGGTCCTGGTCCCGCTCGCCGCGACCGGCCTCGCCGTGCTGATGCTCGGCGCGGCGATCACGCACGCCCGCCGCAAGGAGACGCAGCCGATCGCCATCAACGCCGTCCTGCTGATCCTCGCGCTGCTCGTCGCGGTCTTCCGCTTCGGCCCGAACAGCTTCTAGGCGCGCCAGGTCCACCGGCCCGCGAGCAGGGTCGAGTGGACCGGGAAGGCCCGCAGCTCGTCGATTGCGGCGAGCATCGGGTCGGCGTCGAGTACGACGAGGTCGGCCGGAGCGCCCGCACGCGGAGTCCGGCCGCCGCGGGTCGAGGCGTCCAGCGCAGCGCCAACCGGGATCTCCTGCTCCGGATGCCACGACTCGCGCTCGTCACCTGAACGATGCACAGCAGCCGCCGCCGACAGCCACGGATCGAGCGGCGCCACCGGCGCATCCGACCCCAGCCGCAACTCAGCGCCCGCCGCCAGCAACCCACCGAACGCAAAGGCTCGCCCAGTCCGCCCGGCCCAGTGCCGATCCGCCACGTCGCGATCGTCCAGCGCATGCACCGGCTGCACGCTCGCCGCCACACCCAACTCGCGGAACCGCGGGAAGTCCTCCGGCGCGAGCAACTGCGCGTGCTCGATCGTCCCGGCGCAGCCGACCTTCTCGAACGCGTCGAGCGCCAGCCGGTTCGCGTGGTCCCCGATCGCGTGGATCGCACTCGTGATCCCGTGGTCGAAGGCCCGTTGCATCAGCGGCACCAGCACCTCCGGTGGTACGACGAGCAGCCCGTAGGCGTCCTCGGCCATCCCTGGGTACGGATCGTGGCAGTACGCCGTCCGCGTGTTCAGCGAGCCGTCCGTCATCACCTTCAACGGCCCCATCGTCATCAGGCCACCGGTCTCCGGTACGGCGTCCCCCGACCGCAGCCCCTGTTCGATCGCCCAGTCGAGGTTCTCCGGGTAGACGCTGCACTCGACCCGGAGGACGTCGATCCCGGCCGCGTACCGGTCGCTCCAGACCTCCGTGTTGCGGGCGTTCTCCAGGTCGACGACCCCGACGACGCCGCGGGAGGCCGCCGTACGCGCGGCATCGGCGACCAACTCGCCGACGACGGCCGGAGCGGTCGCCAGCAGCTTCATCACGGGCGCGAACTCCGTCTCGCGCAGCAGACCGCTCGGCCGGTCCACCGCACCGAGCTGCCGCATCGCCGCACTGTTCAGCCAGCCGGAGTGCAGGTCGCCACTGGCGAGCGCGACCGGTACGTCGCCCGACACGTCGTCGAGCAGCGACTTGAGCGGCTGGTCCGGCCAGAGCCCGTCGCGGAACCCGTACCCGAGCAGCGCGCCCCCGGCTGGTGGCGGGTTGGTGGCGAGCCGGTCCCGGACCCGATCCGCGACCTCGCGCGCGGACGTCGTACAGGACAGGTCTAGGTGCTGACGGGACAGGGCCCACTGCTGGAAGTGCACGTGGTGGTCCCACAGCCCGTTCATCAGGTAGCGGCCGTCGAGGTCGACCACCTCCGCGCCGTCGGGCTCGGCGGACCCGATGGACGCGATCGTTCCGGCGGAGATCAGCATGTCGACCGGATCGGCCGGCGCGCCGTCGCGGACCAGGCGGGCGTTGCGGAGCAGCAGGTCGGCAGAAGTCATGGCCTTACTCTGCAGGGAGACCGCCGACAACGGAACGGAGCCCGGATGTACGTCGCCCCCGACTACGTGGAGCCTGACCTGGACGAGGTGACCCGGCTGATCGAGGCGCAGCCGTTCGCCACGCTCGTGACGGACCAGCCCGACCTGCGGATCGCGCACGTCCCGGTCCAGGTACGGCGGGACGACGGCCTGGAGATCGTCGCCCATGTGGCTGCCCTCGACCCGTTCGCGGAGTCGATCCGGCAGCGCGCCCGGATCCTGATCAGCGTGCTCGGGCCGTCGGTGTACGTGAGCCCGGCGTGGTACGCGAGCCGCGGTCTGCCGACGTACAACTTCGTGGCGATCGAACTGCGTGGGCAGGCGGTGCCGCTGGACGACCCGGACGCCGTCCGGGCGCACCTGACCCGGCTCGTCAAGGACCACGAGGAGACGCTCAACCCGAGCGACCCGGACGCGCGCTGGCGAGGCGACGAGTGGGCGCGCGACCGGACGAACGAGTTGCTGCCGGAGCTGCAGGCGTTCACCCTGCGGGTCGATCAGGTGACCGCGAAGGTGAAGCTGGGGCAGAACCGGACCGAAGCCGATCGGGCCAGCACGATGGCAGCCCTGCACGACTCGCCGCGCTCCGACCACCAGGCCGTCGAGGGCTTGATGCGCGCCCGGTACGACGACCAGGGCCGGATGAGATGACGTACGACGTGGCAGTGGTCGGCGCGGGCGCGATGGGGTCGGCGGCTGCGCGGGCGTTGGCGGCTGCCGGGCGCGAGGTCGTCGTACTGGAGCAGTACGAGCTCGGGCATGTGCGTGGCGGGTCGCATGGTGGCACACGGCTGTTCCGGCCGGCAGCGGACAACGCTGAGGTCGCGCAGCTGACCGAGCAGGCGCGTGGGCTGTGGCGGGCGCTGGAGGACGAGTCCGGCGAGACGCTGTTCGAGGTGACCGGTGGGATCGACCACGGAGTCGACGAGGCGGCCGTCGAGACCTTCCGGGCCCTGCACCCGACCGGACAGGTGCTCACAGCAACCGAGGCGGCCGAGCGGTGGCAGGGTATGCGGTTCGAGACTCCGGTGCTCTACCAACCTGGGTCCGGGCGGTTGTACGCCGACCGGACTGTCAGTGCACTGCAGCGAGTGGCGAACGCGGAGTTCCGGGAGCTGTCGCCGGTGCGGGCCTTGCGGGTCCAGGGTGATGTGGTCGAGCTCGACGTACCCGATGGGGCTGTGCAGGCGCGGCAGGTCGTGGTTACGGCCGGTGCGTGGGCGCCGAAGCTGCTGACCGGGCTGGTGCCGTTGCCGCCGTTCCGGGTGACGCAGGAGCAGCCGCGGTTCTTCGAGCCGGTGGCGGACTTCGACTGGCCGTCGTTCGTCCACAGGGGCCGCTACGGGTTGTTCGAACCCGGGTCCGGCGTGAAGGTCGGCCTGCACGCCACCGGTCCGGAGGTCGATCCGGACCAGCGGGACTTCGGAGCCGAGCCGGAACGGGACAAACAGCTGGTGCGGTACGTCGAGGAGTGGTTCCCCGGCCTGGACTTGACCAGGTCGACGGCGATCAGCTGCCTGTACGACAACACGCCCACCGACAACTTCGTGATCGACCGGGTCGGGCCGATCACGGTCGCGGCTGGATTCTGCGGGCAGGGGTTCAAGTTCGTGCCGTTGGTCGGTGAGTTCGTCCGCGGTCTGGTGACGGGCGAGGCGTCGGTTCCGTCGCGCTTCCGGCTGAGCAGCCATGTTGGCTGAGCACCTGGACGGCTTGGCGCTGGTGGATCACCACGTGCACGGGGCCGTCAAAGGACCCCTCGACCGAGCCGGCTTCGAGCAGCTGATCACCGAGTCCGACCGGCCCGTCCCGCTGTGGATGTCGACGTTCGACTCGCAGCTGGGCCTGGCGATCCGCCGGTACTGCGCTCCGCTGCTCGGACTGGCTCCGCACGCAGCACCGGACGAGTATCTGACCGCGCGGTCCCAGGCGGCCGACGTGAACAGCTTGTTCCTGCATGCGGCCGGGGTGAGCGACTACTTGGTCGACACCGGCTACTTGGGTGATGCAGTGACCGGCGTCGACGAGCTGGCGAAGCTCAGTGGTTCCCTCGCGCACGAGGTGGTGCGGCTGGAGGCCGAGCTCGAGTACGTCGCCACGCAGGAGTCCGACGTGGCCGCCGTACCCGATGCGCTGGTAAGGCGTTTGGCGGAGCGGACTGCTGGGGCTGTCGGGCTGAAGAGCATCGTGGCGTATCGGTACGGGTTCGACTTCGACCCGGCCGAGCCGAGTAGCGCCGACGTACTGGCTGCTCTGGATCGGTGGTACTCGTCGGGTGCTGGGCGAGTCGCTGATCCCGTGCTGCTGCGCTGGTTGCTGTGGACCGGCGCGCGACGCGGGCTGCCGCTACAGCTACACGTCGGCTTCGGTGACACGGATCTACAACTGCATAGAGCCGATCCGGTGTTGCTGACGGAGTGGCTGCGTCGCGTGGAGCCGCTCGGCACGCAGGTGGTGCTGCTGCATTGCTATCCGTTCCACCGCAACGCGGCATACCTCGCACATGTGTTCCCGCACGTGCACCTGGACCTCGGGCTCACCACCATGTACGTCGGTGCGCGGGCGGCCGCCGTACTGGCCGAGGGGCTGGAGCTGGCGCCGTTCGCGAAGCTGCTCTACTCCTCGGACGCGTGGGGTCCGGCGGAGCTGCACTTCCTCGGCGCCACGCTGTGGCGGCGTGCCGTCGGCTCCGTGCTCGACGGCTTCGTGGCGCAAGGCGACTGGTCTGCGGACGACGCCGTCCGTGTGGCCACGCTGTGGGCCCGGGAGAACGCCGTCCGCCTGTACGGCCTCGATCAGAGGTAGAGGCCGGTCTGGCCGTCCTCGAGGCGGCCGGCGGCGACCGCGTGCAGGTCGCGCTCGCGGAGCAGGATGTAGTCGTCGCCGCGGACCTCGACCTCGGCCCGGTCCTCCGGGTCGAACAGCACCCGGTCGTCCACCTCGACGGTCCGTACGTTGGCCCCGATCGCGACGACCTTCGCCCAGGCCAGCCGGCGGCCCATCTGGGCCGTGGCCGGGATCAGGATGCCCGCCGAGGACTTCCGCTCGCCCTCCTGCTCGAGGGAGACCAGCACCCGGTCGTGCAGCATCCGGATCGGCAGTTTGTCGTCGGAGAGCCGCTTGCGTGGAGTCACCGGCGGCCCACCAGCCGGCGGATCAGCAGCAGCACGGCGACCACGCCGACTGCGGCGCCGCCGACCGCGACGATCTTCTGGGTTCGCAGCTGGCCGCGCTCGTCGAAGACCTGGGCCCTCGCCTGCTCGACCTGCCGCTTGGCAACGTTCCTCGGGTGCGCCCGGTCGACCAGCTCGTCCACGGTCGAGGCCAGGCGCGCGCGGGTGGCGGCGATGTCCGCCTCGATCTGCTCGGCGGTCCGAGCCTGCGTGTCCGGCACCTGTCGACACTCCCTTCGTCTCCTGGACCTGCCCCGGAATGGCCGTGCAGGCCCTGCTGAGTCCATCCTCGCAGGTCATCGCTGCAAGTCGACGACCACCTTGATGTCTTCCGGTTCCCGGCCCAATGCGCTCGGCCACTCCGACAGCGGCACGGTCCGCGTGATCAGCCCCTCCAGCCAGGCCTTGTCGGCGGCCTGCAGGAGGTCGACCGCGTCCGCGTAGTGCCGCTTGGCCGCGTTCACCGACCCGACCAGCGCGGCGTTGCGGACGACCAGCTGGCGGTTGACGGCGTCCAGGGGTACGTCGATGGTCGCCGGACCAGGCGAGATCCCGGTCAGGCACATCACCCCGGCCGGGGCGAGCAGCTTGGCGCAGTCGAACACCACCTGCCCGGCGCCGGTCGCCTCGATCACCACGTCCGGCGTGACGTGCAGGTCAGCCAGATCGGTGAGATAGGTGCCGCCGAGGGCCCGGACCAGCTCGGGCTTGGGCCCTTCCGTGGCCCGGTCCAGCACGTGTACGCCGTACCCGCGCTGCGATGCGATCAGAGCGGCGAGCAGGCCGATCGGACCGGCTCCGGTGACCAGCACCTGCTCGGGTCCGTACCACGAGCGCGACCCGACGCGGTCGACCTGCTCCCACGCCTTGGCGAGGATGCTGGCCGGCTCCACCAGTACGCCGAGGTGTCCGAGCTGCTGCGGGACCGGGGCGGCGAAGTACGGGTCGACTCGCCAGCGTTCGGCGCCGTACCCGTCCATCTCCTTGATGCCGCGCTCGGTGTAGAGGCCGTTGCGGCAGAAGTCCCACTCGCCGCGTGCACAGGCTGGGCAGGGCTCCGGGTCGGGCCGGCGGACCACACCGGCCACCAGGTCGCCGGGACTGAAGCCGGAGCCTTCCGGGGCCTCCAGGACCCGGCCGAGCGACTCGTGGCCGATCACCAGGTGGTCGGAGCCCGGTCTGCCCCGGCCAAACCCGCTGGAGACCAGCTCCACGTCCGTGCCGCAGATCCCGGTGAGCAGTCCCTCGACCAGGATCGAACCGTCCGAGTCCGGCGGCTCCTCCACCTCTCCTACTGCGGCTGAGTCAGCTTTCCCCGTCGTGACTGTCATCGCCCGCATGCGCTCAGGCTAACCGGGTCATGTCGACGGTCACCTCGATTGCGGTCGCCGCGCCGCCGGAGTAGATGCCCTTGAGCGGGGACACGTCGGCGTAGTCGCGGCCGGTGGCCACCCAGACGTGCCGGTGCCCGATCGGGATGTCGTTGGTCGGGTCGAAGCCCCACCACTCCCCGGTCCACGCCTCGATCCAGGCATGGCTCTCCCCCACGACTGTCTCGCCCACCGCCGCGTCGGGCTTGGTGTGGAGGTAGCCGGACACATAGCGCGCGGGTACACCGACGGCCCGGAGCATGGCGAGCGTCAGGTGCGCGTAGTCCTGGCACACGCCCTCTCCGGCCTGCCAGGCGTCGACAGCAGAGGAGTGCACGCCAGTGGTGCCACGCTGGTACTTCAGCCTGTCGTGCACCCACTTCGACACCGCCAGCACGGTCTCCTGCGGCGTTATGCCCTTGCGCAGCGACCGGGCCACCGCAGCGAGCTCACGATGCTTCGGCACGTACGCCGTCCACTCGAGGTACTCGGCGTACCGGTCGAGGTTCTCCTCCGCCCGGATCTGCGTCCACGTGGCGTCGACGGTCGGCGCCGGTTGCTCGGTCGTCTCCACCACCGAGGCGGCAACGACCTTCAGCTCGGTGTGGGGCGTGTGCAGGTCGAAGGAGCTGACCTCAGTGCCCCAGTAGTCCGTGTACTTGTAGGCCCTGGTCGCCGGGACGGTCTCGAGGCGGGCGACCATGAGGTTCTGCCGGTCATCGCTGCGCGGAGTGAGCCGAGCCTCGTTGTAGGACTGTGTCACTGCAGTCGCATAGCGGTAGCCGGTTGTATGGACTACGCGAAGACGCCACTGTGCTCGATTCCTTCCCCGCCCCACCACCCCGGTCACAGGTTCACCTCCGCGTTGTTCCACTCGATCCACGGCACTGCATGGAAGTACTGCCTCGACACTGCCTCGCCGACCTCGCGCACTGTCGTCTGCAATGCCTGCAGCCGGCCAGTGAGGTCGTCCAGCAGCTCGGCCGGTCGCAGGAACTCCAGGTCGCTACGGGCCTTCCCCAGCAGCCGGGATGCCTCCGCACCGGCACCGATCCGGGCAGACGGCCCGTGGTCCAGCTCGACCAGGCAGGACTCAGCCTGTGTCAGCGCGTGGAAGGCCGACCGCGGGAAGAGCCTGTCCATCAGCAGGAACTGCACCACACGCGACGCGTCCAGCGCCCCGCGATACGTCCGCAAGTACGTGTCGTGAGCACCCGCAGAGCGCAGTACGGTCACCCATCCCGGCGACGTCGGCTTGTCGCCCACCCGGGACATCAGCAGTCGCACGATCATGTCGACCCGCTCCACCGACCTGCCGAGCACCAGGAACCGCCAGCCGTCGTCCCGGCTCATCGTGGAGTCCGCCAGCCCGGCGAACATCGCCGCCCGGTTCTCCACGAACGTGAAGAACTCGTGCGGCCCCACCCGGCGAGCAGCCCGCTGCCGCTCGGGTACGGCGTTCCACATGGCGTTGATGCACTGCCACAGCTCGCTGGACACCACCTCGCGCGCCACCCTGGTGTTCTCCCGGGCGCTCCCGATCGAGGACACGATCGAACCGGTCTCCGGCGACATCGCGACCAGCTCGGTCAGCCCCCACACGTCCAGCTGGGTGCCGTCCGGCGGGGTGATGCCCAGGACCGACAGCAGCGTGCGGCTCTCGGTGTCGGCGTCGACTGTCGCGTCCTCGAGCAGCTGATGGACCGACACGTCGAGGATCCGCGCCGTGTCGTCCGCGCGTTCGACGTACCGGCCGATCCAGTACAGCGACTCGGCGTTGCGTGCGAGCATCGTCAGCACCTCCCCATCACTGTTGCTGCTGCTGTTGGGCGATGTTCAGCTCCGGCCCCTGCTCCAGCGTCGAGGCCTCGTCCTTCTTGACCCCGGTCGCGCCCAGCCCGCGGCCGCGCAGCTCGGCGTCCTCGTCGGAGGCTCTGGGCGCCAGCACCCAGGTGTCCTTCGACCCGCCACCCTGCGACGAGTTGACGACCAGACTGCCCTCCGGAATGGCCACCCGGGTCAGTCCGCCCGGCAGCACGAACACGTCGTCGCCGTCGTTCACCGCAAACGGCCGCAGGTCCACATGTCTCGGCTGCAGCCGCTCGCCGACCTTGGTAGGCACAGTGGAGAGCTGTACGACGGGCTGCGCGATCCAGCCGCGTGGATTGGCCTTGATCCGGCGCCGCTGGGCCAGCAGCTCCTTCGGCGAGGCATCCGGCCCGAAGACGATGCCGTACCCACCAGAGCCCTCGACCGGCTTGGTGACGAGCTCGTCCAGCCGGTCCAGCACCTCGGTCTGCTCGTTCGGCAGCCAGCAGCGGTAGGTGTCGACGTTCGGCAGCAGCGGAGTCTCGCCCAGGTAGTACTTCAGGATCTCCGGGAGGTAGGTGTAGATCAGCTTGTCGTCGCCGACGCCGTTGCCGATCGCGTTGGCGATCACCACGTTGCCGGCCCGCGCCGCGTTCACCAGGCCCGCGACACCGAGCACGGAGTCCGGCACGAACTGCACCGGGTCCAGGAAGTCGTCGTCGATCCGCCGGTAGATCACGTCCACCCGCTGCTCGCCCTCGGTGGTGCGCAGGTAGATCACGTTGTTGCGGGCGAGCAGGTCACGCCCCTCGACCAGTTCCACGCCCATCTGGCGGGCCAGCAGCGAGTGCTCGAAGTACGCCGAGTTGTAGACGCCCGGCGTGAGTACGACGACGTTCGGGTCGGTCGCACTCGATGGAGCGGCCGCCCGGAGCGCTCTGAGCAGGTGGACGGCGTAGTCGCCGACCGCACGGACCCGGTGCTTGGCGAACAGGTCCGGGAACACCCTGGTCATCGTCCGGCGGTTCTCCATTACGTACGACACCCCGGACGGGCTGCGCAGGTTGTCCTCCAGCACCCGGAAGTCACCCTGCTCGTCACGCACCACGTCGATCCCGGCCACGTGGATCCGGACCCCGTTCGGCGGCGCGATCCCAGCCGCCTGCCGGTGGAAGTGCTCGCACGAGGTGATCAGCCGCCGCGGCAGCACACCGTCCGCGACGATCTGCTGCGATCCGTAGATGTCGGCCAGGAACGCCTCCAGCGCGCGGACCCGCTGCACGATGCCGCGCTCCAGCCGGGACCACTCCGAGGCCGTGATCACCCGCGGCACCAGGTCCAGCGGGAACGGCCGCTCCTGGCCGGACAGGCTGAAGGTGATGCCCTGGTCGACCAGCGCCCGGTCCAGCGCCTCGGACCGGGCGGTGAGGTCGCCCGGCTGCAGCGGCTTGAGCGAGTCGTGCAGCCGCTTGTACGCCGTCCGGACCCCGTCGACCGGGTCGAACATCTCGTCGTACGCGCCGGCGTGCGGACGCCGCGGGTCGAGGTACCCGTCGAACAGCTGGGGGCCCGCGGGGCGGGACGGTGCGCGGCTCATCTGCGCATCTTCACCCAGGTCGGCCGCGCTCGCACCCGGAACCGTCTCCAGTTATCCCGCACGTAACATTGCGCACAGTCAACCGATCCGTGTGGAGGGCCCTGATGTCCGAACGTCTGTCCGTCGGCGACACCGCACCCGAGTTCACCCTGCCGGATGCCGACGGCAACGAGGTCTCGCTGGCCGGCCTGCGCGGCAGGAACGTGATCGTCTACTTCTACCCGGCCGCGATGACCCCGGGCTGCACCAAGCAGGCCTGCGACTTCCGCGACTCGCTCGACTCGCTGCAGGCCGCCGGGTACGCCGTGCTCGGCATCTCCCCGGACAAGCCGGCGAAGCTGGCCAAGTTCCGCGAGCGGGACGCGGTCACGTTCCCGCTGCTGAGCGACCCGGACAAGCAGGTCCTGACCGCGTACGGCGCGTTCGGCGAGAAGACCATGTACGGCAAGAAGGTCACGGGGGTGATCCGCTCCACCTTCGTCGTCGACCCGGACGGGAAGATCGCGGTCGCGCAGTACAACGTCAAGGCGACCGGCCACGTCGCCAAGCTCCGCCGCGACCTGGGTCTCTGAGTCACCGTGACCGAGCCACCTGGTGGCTCCGGCAGGGGGAAACCTTCGACCGTTTCACGGGACTGGTCTATGGAACGGTCGTTTGAGTCGGCGATCCAGTGTGATTTGGATCACACGCCCATCTCAGCGGACCGCAGCCGGAGCGCTACCGTCGGTGAGTTTTCCAGCGTTCCTGTGAAAGACCGGTACTCCCGCACCCCTCAGCGTCGCGTTGCGGCCGTTCCGGGGGTGTGTCCGGAACCACGGCGATCTTCGCCGTGACCAGCCGAAAGCGGGTAATCTGCGCGCGCAGTCAGCCTCTGGGAGGGAGGGACCTGCCGCGATGGGAAAACATTCCTCTGCGGTGACGCGAAGTAACAACAACCGTCGATCGGTGTACATCACCGCGGTCGGGCTTCTGGTGATCTCGCTGGGCGCCGTGTTCGTGGTCCGGTCCTTCGGATCCGAGTCGGGAGCCGACGGCTTCCTGAGCGGCGGCGGCCAGTCGTGCGACGATCCCACGCAGATCTCGCTGAGCACCACGCCCGAGTTGCAGCCCGCACTCGAGTCGGCGGCCAAGTCGCTGGCCGGCAAGGGCGGCGACGACGGAACTCCGTGTCTGCAGTTCACCATCAGCGCGGCTCCCTCGGCGAAGGTCGCCCAGGACATCGCCGGCAACAGCGACAACCGTCCCGACCTGTGGATCCCGGACTCCTCGCTCTGGGTCGCCCAGGCCGACGACGGCCAGAGCGTGCCGACCGTCGCCGTACCGTCCGTCGCCTCCTCACCGCTGGTGCTGGTCGGACGGAACACCAACTTCGCCGACACCTCGTCCTGGCTGCGTGCGCTCGGCGGCGCCGAGCCGGCTCTGCTGGACCCGTTGAGCACGTCGCCCGGTGCGCTGTCGCTGCTCGCGATCCAGTCGGAGCGGCAGCGGACGTCGGCGTCCGACACCCAGGTTGCGTCGGTCGTCGTACCGCTGGCGCAGCGGCTCGGCTCGATGGCCAAGCCGTACACCGACCCGAACGCCCTGCTCGGCCGCGCCGACCAGGACAGCAGCAAGGTCGTCGTGCCGGTGTCGGAGCAGACGTTCGTGAAGTACCAGGACGACCACCCGGACGCCCAGCTCCGGGCGATCGTGCCGTCCACCGGCACGCTGGTGCTGGACTACCCGGTCGTGGTCACGGCCAAGTCCGAGGCACAGCAGGCGACCGACGCCGCCAAGGCGCTCGCCGCCGAGCTGCTGACCGACGGGTCCGGCCAGGCCCGGGACGACTCGGGCTTCCGGGACGCGCAGCTCAGCCCGCTGAGCGGCGGCCGCGGTGTCGGCGACGTCACCCAGCTGCCGAAGCCGAACGGCGAGACGATCGACAAGACGCTGCTGAACTGGACCCGGCTGTCGCTGTCCACGCACTCGCTCGCGGTGATCGACATCTCCGGCTCGATGGCCGAGAAGGTCGGCGCCAAGACCCGGATGCAGCTCACCATCGAGGCGGCCGGCGGCGGCCTGTCGCTGTTCCCGAACAGCGCCTCGCTCGGCCTGTGGACGTTCTCCACCAAGATCGGCCCGGACGACGCCGACTACAAGGAACTGGTCCCGATCGCGCCGCTGTCGGACCGGCAGCGCAAGAAGATCCTCGACAACCTGAAGATCCAGCGCCCGATCCCGAACGGCAGCACCGGTCTGTACGACACCGCGATCGCCGCGGTCCGGGCGGTCCGCCAGCAGTACGACTCCAGCGCGGTCAACTCGATCCTGCTGTTCACCGACGGCAAGAACGACGACCCGGGCAGCCCCACCCTGCAGCAGACCGTGAAGACCCTGGAGAGCCTGACCGACCCGGCCCGCCCGGTCCGGATCATCGCGCTCGGCATGGGCCCGGAGGCGAACGCCGACGAGCTCCGCGCCCTGGCCAAGGCCACCGGCGGCCAGAGCTACGTCGCCCGCAACCCCGGCGACCTGCGCCAGGTCTTCATCGACGCCCTCCAGAGCCGCTGAGCCCGGTCGCCTCCCCTAGGATGTCCTGCGAAGGGGAGGCGACTCCCTCGGCGAGAGTGGTGGAACGGCAGACACGCCGGCTTTAGGTGCCGGTGCCCCCGGGCGTGCGGGTTCGAGTCCCGCCTCTCGCACCTTGTGGCCCGTCCGTCCCCGGTCGATACTGCGACTGGGGACGACGGGAGGGGGAACGATGGCCGTTCCGGAGCTGGACGAGCTGAAGGCCAAGCTGCAGAGCATGAAAGACGGGCTGGAGACGGTGACCGACCAGGAATGGGCGGGCTACGTCAAGGTCCGGGACATCCTTGCCGGCGCGGACGCCGGCTCGGCGCACCTGGATGGGCTGCGCTGCGCCATGATGGGCATCTTCGAGACATCCGGGGAGCAGGGCACGTTCGGCGAAGCAGACGCCGGCGCTGTCCAGCGGTTCGCGAACCTCGGCGAATGACCGGCCGGCTGTCCGGGGCGCACGTCGTCCTGGTCGGCCACCCGGAACTCACCACGGCCCTGGCGGGGTCGGCGATACTGCCTGCCCGCTGGGTTCCCGCGCCGTACCCGGGACAGCGCGAAGAGTTGCCGGCGGTGATGACGGGAGCCGATCTGGTGATCGCGGCCGACGACGGTGCGCTTCCGGTGCTGCACTCCTGGGTCAACACGATCGGGCTGCGGCTAGGCGTGCCGACGCTGCACGTTGCCGTACGAGGGCACCGGGCGACCGTTGGTCCGCTGGTGCTGGCCGGCGAGGGCTCGTGCTACCTGTGCTGGCGGATGCGAGCGCTCGCGTGCGAGCAGGACTTCGCGGCAGCGATGGCGGTCGAGGAAGAGCTTGATGCCCGTCGCTCGCCGGATGCGGCCCGGCCCGTGCTGCCAGCGCTGCTGGCGATGGTCACTCAGGCGCAGCTCGCCGACGGCGTGCTGACCCTCGACGCGCGGACTGGCGCCGAGCAGCTGCATCCGGTGCTGCCCCGCCCGGACTGTCCGGCGTGTGCGAAGGTCCAGCGACCATCGGCAGCGGTCGTCACCGACATGGACGAGGTCGAACGGCGGACTGTCGATCGGCTGTGCGGTGTCGTCCGCGTCCTGGAGGTGATGCCGAAGGATGTCGACGAGCCAGAGCGTCCGTACGTCGTACGCGCCGAGCTGGCGAACGCTCACTTCCGCACCGGCCGCGACGCGTTCATCTCGTGCACCGGCAAGGGTTGGACCCACCGTGCGGCGCGTGACGGCGCGCTGGGCGAGGCCCTCGAGCGGTACGCCGCCATGACCTGGCACCCCGAGCGCAAGCTCACGTCGACGTACGACGGACTGGACCGGCCCGGCCTGCATCCGCGGGACCTGGTGCTGTTCGCCGACCACCAGTACGACGACCTGCCCTTCCAGCCGTGGCGGCCGGAGACCGAGCTGGAGTGGGTGCCGGCGCAGTCGCTGGTGACCGGCCAGGAGATCTGGATCCCCTTGCTGGCGACGCATCTGGGCTACCGGTCCCCGGCTGCGCTGTTCCCAGCCACGTCGAACGGCTTCGCGGCCGGCGCAGATCGGGACAGCGCCACGCTGCGAGCGTTGCTCGAGGTGGTTGAGCGGGACGCGTTCGCGATCGCATGGACGCATCAGCTGGCCGGCCGTTGCGTTGCAGCGGCGGACGTGCCCGACGAGGTGATCCGCGGGATCGCCGCGACCCATGCACGGCGTGGTGTCGAGCTGACGGTGCATCTGCTCCCGACCGACACGGCGGCCACCGCCGTACTCGCCGTCGCGTGGTCCGACCGGGCACCGGCTGCCGTGGTCGGGGCTGCTGCTGCGATGGACCCGGTGGTCGCTGCTCGGTCCGCGGTGCTGGAGGTGGCGCAGGTCCGGCCGCTGCTGCGCAGTCGGCTCCGGTTGCCGGCCGTCCGGGCTCGCATGGTGGAGCTGGCCGCCGCACCGGCGAAGGTCGCGACGATAGACGACCACGACCTGTTGTACGCCGACCCTGCTGCCGAGGGTCTGGGATTCCTCCGGGACAGCCCGCGCTTGCCGTGGCCGGACGCGTCCCCCGGCGACGACAGCCTGGGGGCGCTCGTGCGGTCGTTGGCCCAGGTCGCGCCGGACGTGCTCGCGGTGGACGTGACGCCGCCTGATGTCGAGGCCGTCGGCGTCCGGGTGGTGCGCGGTCTGGTGCCGGGCTTCGTGCCGATCTGGTTCGGCGCGAACCAGGCGCGGCTCGGCGGATCGCGGCTGCTGGAGATGCCGGCCCGGATCGGCCTGCGCCCGGCGCCGGCCCGGCTGGACGAGCTCAACCTCGCCCCACACCCACTGGCCTGAGATGCCCGACTTTCCGACCCCAGGACGAGAGGACCCGACGGCGCCGTGGATCCCGCTGCCGCCGGGCATCAAGCTCGACATGCCGCTGGCCGACCTGGTCCGCGACCGGGTGTCCTGTCGCGCGTTCCAGGACGGGCCGATCGGCTTCGCGGAGCTCGCGACGCTACTGCGGGTCGGCTACGGCAGCACCGGAGTGACCGATGACGGCCCGCTCTACGTAGTCGATCGACCGGTGCCATCCGGAGGCGGGCTCTATCCGCTCGAGCTCAGCGTCATCGTGCGCTGCGTGGACGACCTGCCGGCCGGGATCTACCACTACGTGCCGCTCGCGGTCGGCCTCGAGGTCGTCCAGGAGGCTGCGGTGCCGCCGTCATCCGTCAGCAGGCTGTTTCTGGACCAGGCGTGGGCTGCCGAGGCTGCCGTCGTACTGGTGCTGTCCGCGCGCCCTATGGACAAGTACGGCGACCGCGGGCACCGCTATCTGCTGCTCGAAGCGGGTCACGTCGCGCAGAACGTCGTACTCGCGGCGACTGGGCTCGCTCTAGGCGTGGTCAACCTCGGCGGCTTCCTCGACGACGAGCTGTCCGGCCTGCTGCAGCTCAGGGACGAGATACCGCTGTACGGCGCAGCCGTCGGCCGACCGGCGTCCGCCGACCGCACTACCCGCCGCGCGCTGGGCCGACTGGAGAACGGCTAGTCCGGCGGTGGATGACCGAGCCGGACTGCCAGCGCAGCCACCTCATGGCGGGACGACGTGCCGGTCTTGTGCAGCAGGTTCGACACGTGCACGCTGACCGTCTTCTCACTGATGAACAGCGCCTTCGCGATCTCGCCGTACGTCCGGCCGGCCACCAGGTAGGACAGCACCTCGTGCTCCCGCTTAGTCAACGAACGCAAGCGTTCCGGCGCCTCGTCCGGTACGGGCTGCGTCGGTTCCTGCAGCGGAATGCCACCGAGAGCCGCCAAGGCCTCGACCTGGTTGAGCAAAGGCCGCGCACCGACCTCGCCAGCAAACCGGTGCGCAAACCGCAGCGGTACGGCGACGACGGACCGGGCGGCCCCTTCGTCGAGGAGCGCCTGTGCCCACCGTGATGAGGCGACGGCCTCGTCCCAACGCAGTCCCGCGACGGCACACCGCCGTACGGCGTCCGCCCAGGCGGCCGAGGTGGACGTCGCGGACGCCTCGAACAACGCCTGCATCGCCGGTTGGATCAGGTCAGCGGGACCGCCGGGTTCGAAGGGTGCCGGCTGCATCGTGCTGCGCGCGGCGCGGAGGTTGTCGAAGGCGGCTTGGGTCGTCTGCAGGGCGTTGCTGTCCTGCCGGTCCCTGGCAGCGCCCATCAGCTCTGCCGCGGCGCGTCCTCCCCACACCAGCAGCTCGTCGGCGTCGCGGGTGTCGACGTTCTGCGCGCCGATCGTGTGCGACAGCAGGTCGAGCGCCTCTTCGGCTCGGCCGGTGGCGAGCAGGTACTCCGCCAGGACCGGCTGCGAGAACAGGCCCACCCGGCTCTCGAGTCCCGGGATCAGTTCCTTCGCCCGCTCGAGGTGCAGGCCCGCGACGTCCGTGTCGCCTTGCCGCACCGCCAACGCGGCCGCACTCAGGCGAACCATCGCGGCCGCATTCGGCAGACCACTCAGGGAGAGTCCTTCCCGGATGACCTCCGCGCTCTCCTGCAGGCGCCCGAACATCAGCAGGTGGTGGGACAGCAGCCCGGCCGCGAAGACCGCCACCGACTGCGCTCCGGCGTTGAGGGCGAACGCGAGGAACCGCTTGGTGGGGTCGATGCACTCGTCGACCCGGCCGCGCCGGCTCAGGTAGTTCTGGCGGATCACGAGCATCCGCCAGATCAGTTCCGGATCGCCGGTCTCCTCGGCGAATCCCAAGCCGGTGGCGGTGTCCTGGTCCGCTCGCTCACTGTGGCGGTCAGCATTTCCGCGAGCGGCGTACGCAAGGCTCAACGCCGCCTTCGCACCCGAGCGGTGAGCGGCCTGCACGGCTTCTTCGGCGTACGTCGCGGACAGCTCGAGCTCGTTGTTCCACCACTGGCACCAGCTCAGGTAGGCAAGGGCTTCGGCGTACTCCTCGCTGTCGGGGAAGCCCCGGCTGAGCTCGACCGCGTGCTCCGCCTCGGCGATCGGGCGCCCACGGGTCCGGCCGGTCGCGAAGGCCGAGTCCGCCCAGCGTCTGAGCAGCCGGCAGGCCTGGAGCGGGTCCGTGCGTTCGTCCACGAGTTCGCGCGCGCGGCTCCACGCCTGGAAGCTCGCCTCGCCGTCGCCGACCAGGTCGTTCGCCCGCGCGACCCGCTCCAGCAGGCGCACCTCGTCGTCGACCTTTCCAGTGTGGATCATCAGGCTTGCCGCCCGACGCAGATGGACCGCCTCCTCGCGCCGGGCCTTGATCCCGCTCGCCAGGTCGGCCGCTCGCAGCGACGCCTCGAAACAGGCCTTCAGGTCACCGGCAGCCTCATAGTGCAACGCGAGATCGCCCTGTCGCTGGACCTCGTCGAGGCCGGTCGCCGGACGCGCGGCAAGCGTCTTCGCCCAGGCGGCGTGCACCGACTCGGCCTCGCCGGGCACGAAGGTCGCGTACAGAACTTCGGCCAGCAACGAGTGCCGGAACCAGCACAAGCCCGCCCCCTGCGCCACGGTGATCCCGGTGTTCGTCGCCTCGGCCAGCGCGCTGGTCACCGCAGCAGGACCGATCCCGTGCGCCGAGGCGACCTCCCGCAGGTCGTCGATCGACGTCGGCCGGCCCGCGACCGCCAGCAGCCGCATGACCTCGCGCGCCGTCGCCAGAAGCCGGTGCCAGGCGGCGAGCAACGCGCCGCTCAGCTCGGCCGGCAGACCGGCGGGCAGTTCGTCGGCGGTCACCGGGACTCCCTCGAGGAGTAGCTCGCTGAGATAGGGGTTGCCGTCGGACCGTCGTACGACGTCGTCCACCAGGCGGTGATGTGGACGCCCGCCGAGCAACATCGCCACCTGCTGCTCGGTCTCGTCCCAGCTCAACCGGTCCAGGCGTACGACGCTCACCGCCGGCAGCCGGCGGAGATCCGCCAGCCAGCTGTGCATCGGATGACCGGTGCCGAGCTCCTCGTCGCGACACGTCGTCAGGACCGCCAGCCGCTGCCGGCGGAATCCGGCCACCAGATAGGCCAGCGCGTCCCGCGACGCCGGATCGGCCCACTGCACGTCGTCCACGACGAGAACCGTCGGCCGGCGCACGGCGATCGCCATCACCAGCGCATCGACCACGGACAACAGCCGGACCTCACGGTCGTCGGCGAAGCCTCCCAGCGACGGCAACAACTCGCCTGCGGCCGGGACTGCCTTGAGCACCTCGGTCACCTCAGCGGGCTCGGCCGACTCGACCCAACCCTCCAGTGCGGAGACCAGCGGCCCGTACGGCGAGTCCACCGCGCCGAAGCGGACACAGCGTCCCCACAAGACGGCGATGCCGCTGTCTGCGGCCTCGGCGCAGACGGCCTGGACCAGACGGGTCTTGCCCACACCTGCCTCACCGTGCACGAAGACCGCACACGGCCGACCTTCGGCTGCTCCCCGGATCGCGGATCCGAGGACCTCCGCTTCCTCGACCCGACCCGCAAGCCCGGCAGCTCCCCCTCCCACAGGGTTCAGTCTGCGCCCGCCGGCCTGGCCTGTCTGTACCAGCTGTCCGGCGTGCAGGCCCGCCGGACAGCTGGTCCCCCTCCTCCGGATACGCCTACGTGGCCGCGCGGTGGTGCCTGCGGAGCATCCAGATCCCGCCGAACGCGAGTCCGGCGGCGCCGAGCGCGGAGGCGCCGACCTGCAGCGCGGTGTCTCCGGTGTCGGCCTTGCTGACCTCGGCAGCGGGCACGTCCTGCACGGGCGTCACGCCGTACCGCGGGTGGCGCTGCGGCTGCTCGTACGCCGGGTCGTAGTTCGGGTAGCTGTACTCGGGGACCTTGGCACCGTCACCGGGGTAACCGGTGCCTTCGTCCGGCCAACCGGGCGGATCCGTCGAGACCGCGGTGAACTCCCGGTCCGGATGCGGGTCGGCGGCGGCTTCGGTGGCGGTGAACGCGAACGCGCCCACTGCGGTTGCGGACAGTGCGAGGGCTGACCACCTGCGGTTCATGATTCCTCCTGTGAGACCGGCGGCGGATTCGCCGCTTGATCTCACGATCGGATTCCGGCCCCGGTCCCCACATCGGAGACAACCCCTCAGAAACCGCCCCCTACCCCTCAGATGTGCAGGGAGTCCAGGTACGCCGTGCCGCGGGGGCTGAGCTCGTAGCCGACTTCGAGGCTGTGGGTGAGGCCGAGGTTCTTCAGCTTGCGGACGTCGAGCTTGAAGGGGGCGGTCTCGCGGCCGAGCTCGGTGGCGAGGTCGGCGGCCCGGGTGGCCGGCTTGGCCTGGATCAGGCGCAGCGTGGCGGTGGTCCAGGGGCCGTGGTGGCTGAGCGAGTCGAACTTCTCCAGGCGCGCGGTCAGGTCCTCGAGGTCCGCGGCGGTCAGCGTCGACTGGGCGGCGAGCTGCTCGCGGGGGTCGGGACCCTCGACCAGGTGGAACCTGATCAGGAACGTGGGCCAGTCCTCGTTGCCGCGCAGCCGGCGGCGCACGTCCTTCGCGTTGCGGCGGTCCGCGGCCGCGACGTCGTCGTCGTTGTCGGCGATCAGGTCCGGGTTGACCTCGCGGACGCTCTCGATCTCGATCCGGCCGGCGTTGGTGCGGTAGATCCGGCCTTCGACCACGCGTGCCTCGGCCCAGCGCCGGTACGCGGTGGTGATCCTGCCGTCCGCGACCCCGTCCCGATCCGATCCTGCGAACAGCATGGTTACCCTCCCAGCGCCTTCGCGACGATCGGGGCGAGGGCTCGCAGTGCCTTGCCCCGGTGGCTGATCGCGTCCTTCTCCTCGATCGACAGCTCCGCCGTGGTCCGGTCGTAGCCATCGGCGGCGAACAGGACGTCGTACCCGAAGCCGCCGGTACCGCGCAGCTCGCGGATGACGTGCCCGCGCATCTCGCCGATCACGATCTCGTCCTCGGCGTCCGGCCGCACGAACGCGACTGCCGCGATGAACGACGCCCCGCGCCGCTCGTCCGGCACGTCCTCCAACTGGCCGAGCAGCAGCACGTTGTTCGCGTGGTTGTCCTTGGCCGGCCCCGACCAGCGCGCGGACAGGACGCCGGGCATCCCGTTCAGCGCGTCGACGCAGATCCCGCTGTCGTCCGCGATCGACGGCAGGCCGGTCGCCGCCATCGCCGCGTGCGCCTTCAGCAGCGCGTTCCCCTCGAACGTCGGCTCGGTCTCGGCCGGCTCCTCGTACGGCGGTACGTCGCCCAGTCCGAGCACCTCGATCCCGGGCACGATCGGGGTCAGGATGCGACGCAGCTCCTCTAGCTTCTTCTTGTTGTTCGAGGCAAGCAAGACCCGCGTCACGCGAGCGCCTCCTGCTGCAGCTTGGTGAGCTCCGAGCATCCCGCCGTACCGAGCTCGAGCAGGCTGTCCAGCTCGGAGCGGTCGAACGGCGCGCCCTCGGCGGTGCCCTGCACCTCGATGAACCGGCCGTCGCCGGTCATCACCAGGTTCATGTCGGTCTCGGCCCGGACGTCCTCCTCGTAGCAGAGGTCGAGCATCGGGGCGCCGTCGATGATGCCGACGGAGACCGCGGACACCGAGCCGGTCAGCGGCTCGGACTTGAGCAGCTTGCGGTCGCGCAGGTACGAGACCGCGTCCGCGAGCGCGACGTACGCGCCGGTGATCGCGGCCGTCCGGGTGCCGCCGTCGGCCTGCAGCACGTCGCAGTCGAGCAGGATCGTGTTCTCACCCAGCGCCTTGTAGTCGATCACGGCCCGCAGCGAACGCCCGATCAACCGGGAGATCTCGTGCGTGCGGCCACCGATCCGGCCCTTGACCGACTCCCGGTCCGAGCGGGTGTTCGTCGACCGCGGCAGCATCGCGTACTCCGCGCTGACCCAGCCCAGCCCGGAGCCCTTCCGCCAGCGCGGCACGCCCTCGGTCACGCTCGCCGCGCACAGCACCCGGGTGCGGCCGAACTCGACCAGCACCGAGCCTTCCGCGTGGTCGAGCCACTTCCGGGTCAGCGTCACGGGCCGAAGCTGGTCGGGAGTACGTCCATCGATACGCGCCATGCCCCCGACCCTAGGGCATGACTGGCAGTTCCCTGCAGTCGCGAGCAGGTGCTCGGCGGAGTGCCTCGGTGTGCTGGAGGGGAGGGCTCGATGCGGATCCATCGTGACCTTCCCTCCAGTGCACCGAGGCGCCCGCCAAGTGCCGCGCAGCACGCAGGGAACTGCCAGTCATGCCCTATGCCTCCACGCGCTGCACCTCCGCATTGGTGGCGGGCTTGAGCTGGCTGACTGCCATCCGGGCTGCCCACGGGGTCAGGTCGCCGGCCCGGCGGCCGAGCCACGGCACGCCCTCGCGGACCATCCAGACCGCGTCCGCCCACCTGCTCGGCGGCCGGTAGGCGCAGTCCAGCTCCGGCGGTACGTCGATCTGCAGCCCACGCCGGGCGAGCTCGTCGGCGAACCCGCGGGCCAGCCGGCGGTGACCGCGTTCACCGGGGTGCAGCCGGTCGACGCTCCAGAAGTCCCGGCGATACACCTCCGGGTAGTCGGCCATGTCCAGCCGGATGCCGCCGAACCTCGCGTGCAGGTCGTCGTACGCGAGGTTGACCTGCTCGATCCGCTGCCACAGCGGCCGGCGCAGCCAGGCGGGCAGCCCGAACACCTGGCCGTGGTCGTGGAACCGGACGGTGAGCAGCAGCGCGCCGCGCCCGGTCAGCTGCTCGGCGCACAGGTACAGGCAGTCGCGGATCCGGCCGGGGTCGAAGGTGGAACGCAGGGTGTCGTTGACCCCGACGATCAGGGAGGCGAGGTCGATCGGGGCCTCGGTCGAGACCGCGTCGGGCAGTTGGTCGGTCGCGACGGCGGACGCGGTGGCGCCGCTGGTCGCGAAGTTGGAGAACGTCACACGGTGGGAGCTGGCCAGGGCGTCGGCGAGCAGCGAGGCCCAGCCCCGCCACCCTTCGCCCGGGCGCGCACCGGCACCGGCAAGGTCGGTCGTGCTACTGCCGTTCATCGGGTCCCCGACACCCACGGTGGTCGAGTCGCCCAGTGCCACGTAGTGGAGGCTCACATTCCGTCATGGTGACGTCACCGGTCGAGCCGCTGGTGTTGCCCGGATGACGACTGGGGCAATTCCAGCTGGAGGACGGGTGATTGAAGGACGGAACTGCTCGGAGTTAGGGTGCTGCAAACAACTATGTGCAGGAGTTGCCTGGTTATGACTGATCTTCGGTTCGGTGTGGTGGGCCTCGGCGCCCGCAGCCGCATCGCGCAGTACGCCCACCGTCCCGGCGAAGGGTCCGAGGTCGTGGCGCTCGCCGACCCGGCCGCCGCTCAGCGAGACGCCGCGCAGGCGCAGTACCCGGAAGCCACCACACACGCCGACCACACCGAGCTGCTCGACCAGAAGCTCGACGGGGTCTTCCTGACCACGCCGGACGACCTGCACGAGGACCCGGCGATCGACTTCCTCCGGGCCGGCGTCGCGGTGTTCGTGGAGAAGCCCCTGGCGATCACCACGTCCGGGTGCGACCGGGTGCTGCAGGCGGCCTACGAGAGCGGCTCCCGGCTGTACGTCGGCCACAACATGCGGCACATGCCCGTCGTCCTGACGATGCGCGACCTGATCCAGTCCGGTGCGATCGGCGAGGTGAAGGCGATCTGGTGCCGGCACTTCGTCGGCCACGGTGGCGACTTCTACTTCAAGGACTGGCATGCGGACCGGCGCCGCACCACCAGCCTGCTGCTGCAGAAGGGCGCCCACGACATCGACGTGATGCACTGGCTGGCCGGCGGCTACACGACCCGCGTCAACGCGATGGGCGCACTCACCCTGTACGGCGGGATCGAGGACCGGCTGGATCGGTCCGGGCAGCGGTTCGCGGACTTCGTGTCCGAGTCGAACTGGCCGCCGCTGTCGCAGCAGGGGATGGCGCCGGTGATGGACGTCGAGGACCTGTCGATGGCGAACCTGCTGCTGGACAACGGCGTCTACCTCACCTACCAGCAGTGCCACTACACGCCGGACTACTGGCGCAACTACACCGTGATCGGCACCGAGGGCCGGCTGGAGAACTTCGGCGACAGCCCGGGCGGCGTGGTGAAGGTGTGGAACAGCAAGCGGTCCGGGTACCGCGACGACGCCGACCTGGTCGTCGACATCCCGGACGCCGACGGCGGTCACGCCGGCGCGGACCCGCGGCTGGTCGACGAGTACATCCGGTTCGTCCGCGAGGGCGGCGCGACGCTCACGTCGCCGGTCGCGGCCCGCGCCGCGGTGGCCGCCGGGTACGCCGCGACCACGTCCCTGCGGGAGAACGGCACCCCGATCGACATCCCGGCCCTGGACCCGGCGCTGGTCTCGTACTTCGACAACGGCCAAAGTCGCTAGTACCATCGCATCTCGTGACCTGGTACGCCGCTATGCGAATGCTGAGCCCTCGATGCGGAGGACTCTAGCGGCGCACGCACTGATGCTTGCAGCGAGAGAGGCCCCCGACGCGTCGGGGGCCTCTCTCATTTCCTTCCGGCTGCAAACGTCACTTGGAGAATCGTGTACCCGATCACCTACATCACCGACTGTTCCGACGGGAACGCCCGGGCCCGGCTCAGCACCCGCATCGGCGCGCTCTTCGGCCAGACCCCGACCATCGTGGCCGCCGACGGCCCCGACCCGGAGGCCTTCGCGGCCCTGACCCTGCTGGACTGCCTGAGATCGACGCAGTCCCTGGGCGAGGACGGCCATCCGACCATCACCCTGCTCAACATCGCGCCCCGCGACGGCGCCTGGCCGAACGGCGTGCCGTTCTGCTACTTCTGGTTCGGTCAGCACCTGGTCGCGAGCACGTTCAACCCACGAGCCCTGGCCCTGGTACGGCGGGAACTCGACATCGACAAGGTGTTCGTCACGGACATCCGCGAGGTCCTCGCCGCGGCATCGTGGACGAACCTCACGCCTGCCGACGTGGACACCATCGCGGACACCCAGTTCCGCAGCCTCTGGTACCTGCCGCTGCTCGCCAAGTGGGTCGCCGACGACCGCCCGGTGGTCTCGACGGCAACCGTCGTACCCCTGACCCCGGACGAGCCGCCGACCGTGAGCGTCATCGACAACTTCGGCAACTGCAAACTCAACTGCCTCCCCGCCGAAGCCGGCTTCGCCCTGGGCGAAACCCTGCCCGTCACCCACCGCACCCTCACCGGCGACACCACCATCACCCACGTCACCTGCTACCCCCACCTCACCGCCGTCCCCCGCAACACCCCCGGCCTGATCCCCGGCAGCTCCGGCACCGGCTACCTGGAACTCGTCATCCGCAACGCCTCCGCTGCCACCCACTTCAACCTCCAACCCGGCGACGCACCCCTCCGCCCAGCAGAATCTGCTGGGTGAGCCTCTCGATCAGTTACGAGGAAGCCGTTCGCTACCGGTTGTGGGTGAATCGGCTGGTCGAGCGGTTGCCCGTTGGTGCTTATGTGGAGGCGGCTCGGTTCGGGTTGCAGGACACGGCTCCGCGGGATGCGTTGGTGGGGTTGTACGGGCGTGTGGAGGAGTGTGAGGCCGGGGCTTGGGAGGCTCCTGGGTTGATCCAGACCTACAGTCCGCGGTGGGCGGTGTACGTGTTGCCGGAGGTGGACTTCGGGGTGTTCACGATCGGGCGGTTGCCGCTGGATCCGGAGGAGCGGAAGGCGATCGAGGACAAGGCCGACCGGATCTGCCGGGACCTGGCGGGTGGTGAGCATCGCGGTGGGCGGGGGCCGGAGTTGCGGGGGTCGTGTGGGAGTGGGCGGCTGGCGCTTCGGTGGACGACGATTGCGCTGTACGTCCGGGAGGTTCCGCGACCCGAGATCGACTTCTGGGATGCGCATCTGGACCTGTGTCGGCGGCATGTGCAGGCGTTCGGCCCGACCACGGTCGAGGCGTTCGCCTGGTGGGCGGGGTTGTCGAAGCCGGACGCAGCCGCGGTGTGGCGAAGGCTGGCGGACGAGTTAACGCCGGTAGACCTCGAAGGCCGGCAGGGGTGGATTCGTACGGCGGACGGAGACGCGATGCGCTCCGCACCGGAGGTGACGGGCGTGAGGTTCCTCGCGGCACCGGATCTGCGCCTGTTCGGTCAGGACAAGCACGGGCTGTTCATCGCCCCGGGCCTGAAGCCGCGCATCCACCTCCACGACACGTTCCACCCGAACGGACTTTTGCTGAACGGCAAGCTCGTCGGGACCTGGGGCCGCCGGAAGGGCAACGTCGACGTCCGATCCATCAAGCTCTCCCCCGGCGACAGGGAAGCGATCGACGCCGAGGCGCTCGCCATGCCGATCCCCGGCGCGACCATGTCGGTTGCCATCACCGAGCTATAGCGGCAGCCCCGCCTGCAGGTGCTCGAAGGCCTGGTCCATCAACCGGAGGCTGTCCGGCAGGGACAGGTCAGGCGTCATCTCGTAGGTGGCCATCACGACTCCGACCACGGCACCGGCCCACGCGCGTACGGCGGGGTCGTCAGCCGGCCGTTGGACGCGTTCGGCGGCCAGCTCAGCGAGCAGGTCGATGGTGGCGTACAACTGGTCGAGCATCCGGGCACGAAGTTCCGGGGCGCCGAGGACGAGCCGCTGCCGCTCCGTCTCGAGTTGCCACTCTTCGTCGGACAGCCCGGCCACGCCGTCCCGGAGCGTCGCGCGCAACGCCTCGGTCGGGTTCAGGCCGGCCGGCTGGGACCGGAACAGGTCGATCATCACCGGGTCGAGCCGGTCGAAGACGACGGTGTCCTCCTTGGTCGGGAAGTACCGGAAGAACGTAGCCGGCGACACCTCGGCGGCGGCCGCGATCTCCTGCACCGTCGTCTCGGCGTACCCCTGCTCCCGGAACAGCCGCAGCGCGTGCTCCTGAATGGCCGCCCGGGTCTTCGCCTTCTTCCGCTCGCGCAACCCGGCCGGCTTGTCCGTCGTCATGAACCGATTGTGGCAACTTCTTCCGGCGCGTTCTCGGCGGACACGGGCCGGCGTGGGAGAAAGGCCAGGGCGAGGACGAGTCCGGCGAAGGCGACCGCGCAGCACGTCCAGAGGGTTGCGGTCATGCCATGCATGAAGGCATCGCGGGCCGACTCGGCCAAGGCCGGCAGGTTCGCCTGGGCTGCGACGGCCACGGCTCCGGATGCGCTGTCGCGAGCCGCGTGCGCCACGTCAGCAGGCAGTCCGGAGACGTCCAGCCGGTCCCGGTACGCAGAGTTGAGCACCGTCCCGAGGATCGCGACCCCGATCGTCCCGCCGACCTGACGCAACGCCTGGATCAGCGCCGAACCCGAGCCGCTGCGTTCGACCGTCAGCGCGCCGATCGCCAGCTCCATCACCGGCGGCAACGTGAACCCGATGCTGAGCCCGACCAGGCTGACCCAGATCGCCGTGTAGCCGTAGTTGACGTTGCCCAAGGCCCCCATCGCCAGCCCGGCGAGCATCAGGACGAAGCCGACGGAGACGGCCACCCGCGCCCCGGCCGCGACGACGAGCCGTTCGGCGATCTTCGCTCCGACCAGCAGGCCGCCGATGATCGGCAGCAACCGCAGCCCGGTCGACAACGCATCCGCACCCTGCACGGCCTGGAAGAGCTGCGGCAGCACGAACAGCAAGCCCATCAAGGCGAACGACGCCAACGTCGCAAGCACCGTCCCCCACATGAACCGCGGCGACCTGAACAACGCAAGGTCGACCAGCGGATCTGTCGCCCGCACCTGCCACGCCCCGAACGCCGCCAGCAACCCCACCCCGAGCGCGATGCACCCAAGCGTCACGATCGAGCCCCAACCACGTTCCCCGGCCGTGATGAACCCGTAGGTGAGCGCCACCAGACCTGCCCCCGACAGCAGAATCCCGAGTACGTCGATCCGTCCCGAACGATGACCGCGGGTCGCCGGGATCAGCACGGCCACCGCGACCAGGCCGACCGCGACGAGCGGCAGGTTGATCAGGAACACCGAGCCCCAGCGGTAATTGTCCAGCAGCCAACCGCCGAGCACCGGCCCGAGCGGGATGCCGAGCGAGTTCGCCATCACCCAGATCGTCATCGCCCGCGCCCGCTCCTCCGGCGCGAACAGCACGTTCAGCAGCGACATCGACAGCGGGATCAGGAACGCCGCCCCGACCCCGAGCGCCGCCCGAGCCGCGATCAACTGCTCGGGCGACGACGAGAACGCACACGCGGCCGACGCGGCGCCGAACATCACCAGCGCGAAGATCAGCAGCCGCTTCTGCCCGAACCGGTCCCCCAGCAACCCCGCCGGCAGCAACAGCGCCGCGAGCACCAGCGTGTACGCGTTCGCGAACCATTGCAGCTGACTTGTCGACGCCCCGAGCTCGGTCGCAAGCGTCGGCAACGCCACGTTCAGCACGGTCAGATCCAGCCCGACCACCAGCAGACTGACCGACATCGCCCCCAGCGCCCACCACCGGCGCGGATCTGTATCCATGACATACCCCTTCTGAGATCAACTCTAATTTGAGAGTAGATCTCAGAATCCAGATTTGTCCAGCGCCCGGCGTCAGATCTCGAAAACGGCGTGCGGGGTGGCGAGGTCGACCGAGCCGGGGTAGGTCTTGCGGGCGTTCTCGGCCTGGGTCTCGCGGTCGTACCAGGGTGGGACGTGGGTGATGACGAGGCGTTTGACGCCGGCCTTCTTGGCCTGTTCGCCGGCGTCGGCGGGGGTGAGGTGCAGGTCGGTCGGGTTGCGCGGGTTGTTGTCCTGCAGGGCGGCCTCGGACAGCAGCAGGTCGGCGCCGCGGGCGAGCTCGATCAGCGCCTCGTTCGGCCCGGTGTCGCCGGTGTAGACGAGCGATTTGTTGCCGTGCTCAACACGGATCGCGTACGCCGGCACCGGGTGCACCATCGACGCGGTGCGCACCGTGAACGGGCCGATCTGCTGAACGTCCTTCCAGCTGTGGAATTCCAGTTCCTCCTCCATCCCCGGGTCGAGCGGCAGGTCGTACGCGAGCGCCATCCGGTACGCCGTACCGGGTGGGCCGTAGACCGGGATCCGCGGGATCGGGGAGCCTGGCGCGTACTTGGCCGAGACGTACAGGCCGCACAGGTCCATGCAGTGGTCAGGATGCAGGTGGGACAGGCCGATGGCGCCGATCTCCGGGACGGCGAGGTGCCGCTGGAGCGAGCCGAGCGCGCCACTGCCGAGGTCCAGGATCAGGTTGAACCCGTCGGCGGTGACCAGATAGCTCGAGGCGGCCGAGTCCGGCCCGGGGACGGACCCGGAGCAGCCGAGCACGGTGAGCTTCATAGCTTGAACATTACCGGCGGGTTGCCTGCTTCGCAGGGAAGCCGGTGGCGTCACCGAAGAGCCGATCCAGCTGCCTGGCAATGATTTCGCGCACATCCACGCTCGATCCGGTGCCGTGGACAACATCCAGTGCGAGACCCGTCACACCCGCGAGAACGAACCGGGACGATCGAGCGCTGGTACGACGAGGTGCCGGCGCGGGGTCAGCGGATCCAGGCGAACTGGTCGACGCCGGACAGGACCGGGCCGAGGAAGCGGGAGCCGATCGCGGCGAACTCGGCCGGGCTACCGGTGGTGACGAACCGGTGCCGCGGCTCGGGCAGGTTGTCCGGGCGGAGCAGGCCGGTCTTGGTCAGCACGCCGTACACGTCCTTGGCGCACTCCTCCGCGCTGCTGACCAGGGTGACGTTGTCACCCATCACGTAGGAGATGACGCCGGTCAGCAACGGGTAGTGCGTGCAGCCGAGGATCAGGGTGTCGACGCCGGCCTCGACCAGCGGGTCGAGGTACTCGTGGGCCGCCTCGAGGAGCTCCGGGCCGGACGTCACGCCGGACTCGACGAAGTCGACGAACTGCGGGCAGGCCCTGGTGAACAGCTCGACCTGCGGCGCCGCGGCGAAACCGTCCTCGTAGGCCAGCGAGGCCGCGGTCGCGCGGGTGCAGATCACGCCGACGCGCTGGTTCCGGGTCGCGGCGACGGCGCGGCGGGCGGCGGGCAGGATCACTTCCACGACCGGTACGTCGTACCGCTCGCGGGCGTCGCGGAGCATCGCCGCACTGGCCGAGTTGCAGGCGATCACGAGCATCTTCACGCCGGCCTCGACGAGGTGGTCGAGACACTCCAGCGCGTACTCACGCACCTCGGCGATCGGCTTCGGGCCGTACGGCTGCCGCGCGGTGTCGCCCAGGTAGAGGATCGGCTCGTGCGGCAACTGGTCGAGCACCGCCCTCGCGACCGTGAGTCCCCCGAAGCCTGAGTCGAAGATCCCCACCGGTGCGTCAGCCACGCCGGAAAGCTTAACCGGCGGCCGCGGGCCGGCCGGCCACACCTCTGGACAAACCCGGGATCGGGCAGTTCTGAAGCGAGCCTTACCTAACGTGATCAACCGACACGCCGGACTTATCCACATCTTTACTCTCCGGAGTTGCCTTTTCGCGTGATGCGCGCCACTCTGGAGCGATGTTTGTACGACCGCCCTTCGTGATGCCATGAATCTGGCGCACCACATCGTGGTGGCGCTGAGCACCACCGCCGCACCGAATCCGCAACCGGAGAACGCCACGGCCGCTGGGCAGGCCGCCGGTCAGGCTGCGGAGACCAACAGCACCATGGCGGATGTCCTGGCGACTCTCGGGCCGACCGGGACGATGCTGGTGCTGGCCATGGCGGCGTTCGCTCTGTACGTCGTCTCGCTGTCGCTGCACCCGAACGCCAAGTGCCACCGTTGCAAAGGCGCCGGGCGGCACCACGGCAGCATCTTCAGCTACGCACAGCGCCCCTGCACCAGCTGCAAGGGCCGCGGCGTTCATCCCCGGATCGGACGCAGGATCCTCTTCAAGCAACCGTAGGCCGCAGATGACCTGAGTATCCATCAGGTGCCCAAGGCAACAATAAGGCACCGGCACCGGGACGGGCTCCTCCGCCGGCCCACCCGGTGACTACCGACCCCCAGCCCCGGCCGACCGGGTCCGGAGGACGGCCCCGCCACGGTCCGCGGCCTGGATCCTGGACAGGTAGCGCCTGGGAATCAGGCCCAGAGCTGGCCTTCGAGGCGGTCTTCGGCCTCGTCGATGGTGCCTTCGTAGGCGCCGGTGGACAGGTACTTCCAGCCGCCGTCGGCGACCACGAACGCGATGTCCGCGGACTCGCCCTCGCGCACGCACTTGGCCGCCTGGCCGAGCGCGGCGTGCAGGATCGCGCCGGTCGAGATGCCGGCGAAGATGCCTTCGTTGTCGAGCAGCTCCCGGACCCGGCGGACGGCGTCCCGCGGGCCGACCGAGAACCGGGCGTCGATGAGCGTCTCGTCGTACAGCTCGGGGACGAAGCCCTCGTCGAGGTTGCGCAGCCCGTAGACGAGTTCGCCGTACCGCGGCTCGGCGGCGACGATCCGCACCTCGGGCTTGTGCTCGCGGAAGAACCGGCCCGCGCCCATCAGCGTTCCGGTGGTGCCGAGGCCGGCCACGAAGTGCGTCACCGACGGCAGGTCGGCGAGGATCTCGCGCGCGGTGCCGTCGTAGTGCGCGGCCGCGTTCGACGGGTTGCCGTACTGGTAGAGCATCACCCAGTCCGGGTGCTCCTCGGCGACCTGCTTGGCCACCCGGACCGCCTCGTTCGAGCCGCCCGCGGCCGGGGAGGAGATGATCTCGACCCCCCACATCCGCAGGATCTGCCGGCGCTCCTCGGAGGTGTTCTCCGGCATCACGCAGACCATCCGGTAGCCACGCAGCTTGGCCGCCATCGCCAGCGAGATCCCGGTGTTGCCCGAGGTCGGCTCCAGGATCGTGTTGCCGGGCCGGAGCCGGCCTTCCTTCTCGGCGTCCAGCAGCATCCGCAGCGCGGCCCGGTCCTTGATCGAGCCGGTCGGATTGTGGTCCTCCAGCTTGGCCCACAGCCGGACGTCGGCCGAGGGCGACAGCTTGGGCAGCCCGACCAGCGGCGTGCCCCCGACCGAGTCGAGCAGGCTGTCGAAGCGCATGATCAGCCGCCGGCCACCGCGGGCAGCACGACGACGACGTCGCCGTCCTTGACACCGGTCTGCAGGCCGCCGGTGAAGCGGACGTCCTCGTCGTTCACGTACACGTTCACGAACCGGCGCAGCTCCTCCGGCTGACCCTCGACAATGCGCTCCTTCAGGCCCGGGTGGGTGCCCTCCAGGTTGTCGATCAGCTCGGCCAGGGTGGCGCCGTCGCCGTTCACCGCCTTCTCACCGCCGGTGTAGGTGCGCAGAATCGTCGGGACGCGCAGTTCGATCGCCATCTCTATTTCTCTCCTTCGGTCTCTTCATAGGAACCAACCACGCGGACTTCTTCTTCCACGACCTCGCCGTCGATGATCCGGTACGACCGGAACTCGACCGGGCCGTCGTACGCCGGGGACTCCGCACCGTCCCGGGTCGACACCAGCACGTAGTGGGCGCCGGGCTCCTGGGCCAGGTTGATGTCCGTGCGGGACGGGTAAGCCTCGGTCGCGGTGTGCGAGTGGTAGATCACCACGGGTTCCTCGTCGCGCTCGTCCATCTCCTTGTACAGGCGGAGCAGATCGCCGGAGTCGAACTCGTAGAACGTCGGCGACATCGCCGCGTTGAGCATCGGAATGAACCGCACCGCCCGCCCGGACCCCACCGGCCCCGCAACCACCCCACACGCCTCGTCGGGATGATCCCGCCGCGCATGCGCAACGATCGCGTCGTACGTCGCACGCTCTATGATCAGCACGAGACCACGGTAAAGGGGCCGCCGGACCGGGCCTGCCAACCCGGCGGTCGGTCCACTATGCGGACTACCAGCGGTTGTGGATTTGGGGGCGGATGAGGGTGTCGTAGGTGTCGCGGACGGCCGTCAACTGGTCGGGGGTGAGTGGGGGGAGGGTGGCGGCGGTGAGGTTGGCGGCTGCTTGGGTGGGGTTGCGGGCGCCGGGGATGACCACGGTGACGCCGGGCTGGTCGAGGATCCAGCGGAGGGCGAACTGGGCCATGGTGGTGCCGGCGGGGAGCCAGGGCATCAGGCGGCGGACGGCCTCCAGGCCGGTGCCGAAGTCGACGCCGGAGAAGGTCTCGCCGACGTCGAACGCCTCGCCGTGCCGGTTGTACGTGCGGTGGTCGTCCGCGCCGAACACCGTGTTCTCGTCGTACTTCCCGGACAGCAGCCCGCTGGCCAGCGGGACCCGGGCGATGATGCCGACACCCGCCTCCTGCGCGGCCGGCAGGACCTCGTCGAGCGGCTTGAGCCGGAAGGCGTTCAGGATGATCTGGACCGACGCGACGTTCGGCCGGGCGATCGCGGTCAGCGCCTCCGCGCAGGTCTCGACGCTCACGCCGTACGACGCGATCCGGCCCTCGTCCACCAGGGTGTCGAGCGCGTCGAAGACCGCGTCGTTCGAGTACACCGGCGTCGGCGGGCAGTGCAGCTGGACCAGGTCGATCGTGTCGACACCGAGGTTCTCCCGGGACCGGTCGTTCCAGGCGCGGAACGCCTCCAGGTTGTACGCCGACGGCACCTGCTCGACCCGCCGCCCCATCTTGGTCGCCACGGTGAGGCCGCCAGACCCGTTGAGCGCTGTCGACTTGATGACCTGACCGACCAGCCGCTCGCTGCGTCCGTCGCCGTACACGTCCGCCGTGTCGATGAACGTGACCCCGCCCTCGATGGCGGTCCGCAGTACGGCGAGCGCGTCGCTCTCGTCGACCGACCCCCAGTCGGCCCCGAGCTGCCAGGCGCCGAGCCCGACGACACCCACATCACGACCCGTACGACCAAGCCTGCGCGTCTCCATGGGGCCAACCCTAGGGAGTGACCTCGACCCGCACCTCGGGACCCTCCGCCAACGCGAGCTCCACCGCCAGCGTCTCCCCCATGATCAACTCGCGATGCACCTCGACCGCGGCGACCACCTCGGCCGGCGCCGTCACCGAGAACCGCACCCGATCCGTCACCTCCAGACCGGCGTCCCGCCGCGCCTGCTGGAGCGACCGGATCACGTCACGCGCCACCCCCTCGGCTTCCAGCTCAGGCGTCAGACCAGTGTCCAGTACGACGAAGGCGCCGCCGGCCAGCAGTCCACTCGCAGCCCCGCCCTCGGCCAGCGTGGTCTCCAGCGTGTACTCGCCCTCCGCCAACTCGATGCCACCGGCAACCACAACACCATCGGCGGAGACCGACCAGTCACCTGACTTGGAAGCCTTGATCACCGACTGCACGTCCCGCCCGAGCCGCGGGCCGGCCGCCCGTGCGTTGACCGTCAGCCGCTGCGACACCGGCGCATCCGCCGCATCCGCGGACGTCAGCACGACCTCACGCACGTTGACCTCAGCGCTGATGATCGGAGCCAGTGCCTGCAGTTCCTCGGCGTCGGCAGCCGCGACGGTGAGCCGCTGCAGCGGTTGCCGGGCCCGAATCCCGGCCGTCTTGCGGATCGACGATGCAACCGAGCAGATCTCCCGAACCCGGTCCATCCGCGCGACCAGGCCGGCGTCCTCCGGCAGGTCGGAAGCCGTCGGCCAGTCGGTCAGGTGGACGGACCGCTCCCCGGTCAGACCGCGCCACACCTCCTCGGACACCAGCGGCAGCAGCGGCGCCGCGGTCCGGCAGACCACCTCGAGCGCCGTGTAGAGCGTGTCGATCGCCTCCGCCGAGCCGGCCCAGAACCGGTCCCGGGAGCGCCGGATGTACCAGTTCGTCAGCACCTCGAGGTAGTCGTTCACCGCGTCGCAGGCGGACGCGATGTCGTAGCGGTCGAGCCGGTCCTGGACGTCGCCGACGAAGATCCGCAGGCGGGCGAGCAGGTACCGGTCCAGCAGGTCGGTCGACGCGGTCGACCAGGATCCCGACGCGCCCGCTGCGTTCGCGTACAGCGCGAAGAAGTACCACGCGTTCCACAGCGGGATCAGCACCTGCCGGACGCCGTCCCGGATGCCCTGCTCGGTGACGACCAGGTTGCCGCCGCGCAGGATCGGGCTGGACATCAGGAACCACCGCATAGCGTCCGCGCCGTCCCGGTCGAACACCTCGGTCACGTCCGGGTAGTTGCGCAGCGACTTGCTCATCTTCTGCCCGTCGTTGCCGAGCACGATCCCGTGGCTCAGGCAGGACGAGAACGCGGGCCGGTCGAACAACGCGGTCGACAGCACGTGCAGCGTGTAGAACCAGCCGCGCGTCTGGCCGATGTACTCGACGATGAAGTCGCCGGGGAAGTGGTGCTCGAACCACGTCGTGTTCTCGAACGGGTAGTGCACCTGCGCGAAACTCATCGATCCCGAGTCGAACCACACGTCCAGCACGTCGGGCACCCGGCGCATCGTGGACCGCCCGGTCGGGTCGTCCGGATTCGGTCTGGTCAGCTGGTCGACGTACGGGCGATGCAGATCGGTGACCGGCACCCCGAAGTCCAGCTCGAGCTCCTCGATCGACCCGTACACGTCGATCCGCGGGTACGACGGATCGTCCGACCGCCACACCGGGATCGGCGAGCCCCAGAACCGGTTCCGGCTGATCGACCAGTCCCGCGCGTTCGACAGCCACTTGCCGAACTGCCCGTGCTTCACGTGCTCCGGGACCCAGGTGATCTGCTCGTTCAGCTCGACCATCCGGTCCCGGACCCGGGTCACCTCGACGAACCAGCTCGACACCGCCTTGTAGATCAGCGGGTTCCGGCACCGCCAGCAGTGCGGGTAGCTGTGCACGTAGCTGTCCTCGCGGACGAGCGCGCCGGACGCCCGCAGGTCCCGGATGATCGGCCGGTTCGCCTCGAAGACATGCAACCCCTGGTACGGCGGGACGACGCCGGTGAACCGCGCTCCGTCGTCCACGGTCAGCACGGTCGGGATCCCGACCGCTTCACAGGCGGTCTGGTCCTCCTCGCCGTACGCGGGAGCCATGTGCACGACGCCCGTGCCCTCGTCGGTGGTGACGTGCTCGGCGGCGATGATCTGGAACGCGTTGGCGGTGCCGGCCAGGAAGTCGAACAGCGGGGTGTAGCGGCGGCCGATCAGCTCCGACCCCTTGAGCCGGCGGAGCACCTCGCCTCCGAGGCCGGCGAAGTCGCCGTGCGCACCGGCGTACGCCGCCAGCCGCGCCTCGGCCAGGATCACCGGACGACCCTCGGCATCGTTCACGACGACGTAGTCGAGGTCCGGGCCGACGGCCATCGCCAGGTTGCTCGGCAGGGTCCACGGGGTGGTCGTCCAGGCGAGCAGCCGCTCGCCAGTCTCCAACTCGACCGCGACCGTGATCGAGGGGTCCTGGCGCGGCTGGTAGACGTCGTCGTCCATCCGCAGCTCGTGGTTGGACAGCGGGGTCTCGTCGTTCCAGCAGTAAGGAAGGACCCGCAGTCCCTCGTACACCAGGCCCTTGTCGTAGAGCGTCTTGAACGCCCAGATCACCGACTCCATGTAGTCGCGGTTGAGCGTCTTGTAGTCGTTGTCGAAGTCGACCCAGCGGGCCTGCCGGGTGACGTAGCTGCGCCACTCACCGGTGTACTTGAGCACCGAGGCGCGGCAGGCCTCGTTGAACTTCTCGATCCCGAGCTCGAGGATGTCCGCCTTCGTCTTCAGCCCGAGCACCCGCTGCGCCTCCAGCTCGGCCGGCAGCCCATGCGTGTCCCACCCGAACCGCCGCTCGACCCGCCGTCCCCGCATCGTCTGGTACCGCGGCACGACATCCTTCACGTACCCGGTCAGCAGATGTCCGTAGTGCGGCAACCCGTTGGCAAACGGCGGCCCGTCGTAGAAGACGAACTCGTTACTCCCGTCCTGCCCCGCCTCCCGCCCGTCCACCGACGCCTGAAACGTCCCGTCCCGCTCCCAGTACTCGAGCACCCCAAGCTCAACCCCCGGAAAGTCCGGAACCCCACCCAGCCGCCCACCAGTCCTCGGATAACTCACCCGCCGATCGTAAGCGCGACACCAACCGACCGCCCCCGCGGACGGATAACCCCGCGCGTCACGCCTTCTCCCCTGACACACGCCAGGAGGAGGCACAACACCAGTGGATATCCACCCCTCCTGATGGGGTGGACTCAGGGTCTGCCTGGTGGTGCCGACGGACAGGAGGTCCCCGCCCTGGCGGCCAGCGCTCAGGCAGGAACCAGATGCCACCTGACCGAGCAGACTCCCCTACGTCCTGTCGGCAGGTCTCATCCGCAGCAACCACACCCGCCTTCGCCCACCTGGCTGGAGCGTAATCCCGGCCTGCGACGCGCCGAACGAGCAGCCGCCGCCGGAGGCGGTGTCCTTTCGCGGGCTTCAGCGAATGTTGTGGAGTAAGGCTGACTGGAGGTAGCCGAGCCAGTCGTAGAGGTCGTAGGTGAGGCGGCGGGGGTCGTCGTCGGGGAGTTTCTCCCAGGTGGCGTAGTCGTCTTCTTCTTTGATGTCCAGGCGGGTGCCGATCGCCAGCCGGAGATCGTTGAGAGCTCGCAGCCAGGACAGCTGCTCGTCGGGCTCGAGGGCGATCTCGTCGGCGCCGGACTCCTCCAGGGCGGACAGCACCCGCTTGGCGTCGGTGATCTTGCCGTCGCGCAGCCCGCGCTCGGTGAACCGGCGGAACTCCGCCGACGCCATGTCGTCCTCGGAGTACGCGTCCGGCAGCAGCCGCTGCAGTACGACGTCCTCCGGCGGCGACGTCGGCCCGTCACTGTCGAGCAGCGCGGCGAGCGGGTCCGACGACTCGGTGGCGCGCGGCGGCATCCCGTCGTACAGGAGCTCGACCAGGTTGCGGAGCAGGTTCGCCAGGATGTCCGCCTCGTGCTCGGCGAAACTGACGACGACGGTCTTGCGGCGCTTGCGGAACCGTGTCACGACTTCTCGCAGGTGGCCCACAGGCCGTAGGAGTGCATGGCTTCGACGTCGCGTTCCATCGCCTCTCGGTTCCCGTTCGACACCGCCGACTTGCCCTCCTGGTGGACCTGCAGCATCAGCTTCTCCGCCTTGTGCTTGGAGTAGCCGAAGTAGGTCTGGAACACGAAGGTGACGTAGTCCATCAGGTTGACCGGGTCGTTCCAGACGATCGTCACCCACGGCGGGCTCAGCTCGATCGCCTCGTCGACCTCGGGGCTCTCGAGTTCGCTGGGTGCGGTGCTCACCGGTCCATTCTCTCCATCATCGGTTCGTCGTTCGCAATAGGCTGCCCTTGTGACGCACTCGACCGCGCTGCTGACAGACCACTACGAGCTCACCATGCTGCAGGCCAGCCTGGCCGACGGCACGGCGCATCGCCGATCGGTCTTCGAGCTGTTCGCCCGCCGGCTCCCGGACGGCCGCCGGTACGGCGTGGTGGCCGGCGTGAACCGGTTGCTCGACGCGCTCGACCGGTTCCGCTTCGACGAGCAGTCGATCGCGTTCCTGGCCGATCGGGGTGTCGTGGACCAGGCTACCCGCGACTGGCTCGCGGACTACCGGTTCACCGGCGACATCTCCGGTTACGCCGACGGCGAGATCTACTTCCCGGGCTCCCCGGTGCTGGTGGTGGAGTCCAGCTTCGCCGAGGCGGTGCTCCTGGAAACCGTTTTCTTGTCCATCCTGAACCACGACTCCGCGGTCGCCTCGGCGGCGTCCCGGATGACCTGGTGGGCCGGCGGCCGGCCCTGTATCGAGATGGGCTCGCGCCGGACGCACGAGGAGGCCGCGGTCGCCGCCGCGCTGGCGGCGTACATCGGCGGCTTCACCGCCACCTCGAACCTGGAGGCCGCCCGCCGGTTCGGCATCCCCAGCACCGGTACGGCGGCGCACTCGTTCACCCTGCTGCACGACAAGGAGCGGGAGGCGTTCACCTCCCAGGTCGATGCCCTCGGCAAGGGAACGACGCTGCTCGTGGACACCTACGACGTGGCCGAGGCGGTCCGGACCGCGATCGACATCACCGGGCCCGAGCTGGGCGCGGTCCGGCTGGACTCCGGCGACCTGCCGTCGCTGGCCGGCCAGGTCCGTGAGCAGCTTGACTCGCTCGGCGCGACCAAGACCCGGATCATCGTCACCAGCGACCTGGACGAGTTCCAGATCGCCGCCCTGGCGCCGGCGCCGGTCGACGGGTACGGCGTGGGGACCGCGCTGGTCACGGGGAGCGGCCACCCGACCAGCGGGTTCGTCTACAAGCTGGTCGCCCGCGAGGACGCCGACGGCACGCTGCTCCCGGTGGCGAAGAAGAGTCCGGACAAGATCTCGATCGGCGGCCGGAAGTGGGCGTTGCGCCGGCGCACGGCCGCCGGGGTCGCCGAGGTCGAGCTGATCGTCGTCGGCGAGCCGCCGGCGGACGACGGCGACGACCGCGAGCTGCTGAAGGTCCTGGTCGAGGGCGGCAAGATCGTCGGCCGCACCACGCCCGAGGAGTCCCAGGCGCACCACCTGAAGGTCCGCGACGAGCTCCCGCGCTACGCCAGCCAGCTGAGCCGCGGCGAGGCCGCCATCCCGACCGAGTACGTCGGCGACTACGACGCCCGGAATCCGTTCCTCTCGCGGAGCCACATGTGAGCACTGAACCCCAGGCATGGCCCGCCGACGCGCCGGCCAGTGAGGCGGACGTGCTGGTCGCGATGCGGTTCGCGGACCGCGCGGCCCGCAAGGCGGTCGCCGAGGAGCTGGCCGGCACCGGCCTGCACACCGGGCAGGAGCTCGTGCTGGCCAAGCTCCTGCACCACGGCTCGCTGCCGGTCGCCAAGCTGGCCAAGGTGCTCGACGTCGAGGTGCCGACCGCGACCAAGACCACCCAGCGGATGGAGACCGCCGGTTTGGTACGCCGGGTGAAGAACTCGACCGACGCCCGTCAGGTCAGCATCGAGCTCACCGACCGCGGCGCCGAGCTGGCCAAGACCGTCCAGAAGATCTACGACCGGGCCGGCCGCCGCGCCCTCGCCGCGCTCAGCCCCGAGGACCGTCGCCTGCTCCGCAACCTGCTGTGGACCATCACGACAACCCTCGAGCCGATGGATCAGGCTTGAGCGGGTAAATAGGTGTCCAGGTAAGGGTTGCGGAACTTGCCGTTCGGGTCGTACTTCGCGGCCAGGTCGATGAAGTCGGCGACCTTCGGGTAGCACGAGCGCAGGTACGCCGCGTCGGCCGCGAAGACCTTCCCCCAGTGCGGCCGGGCGCCGAGCGGGTTGAGCGCCTCCTCGAGCGCGAGCACGACCGGGCGTACGGCGGCCTCGTCCTGGATCCAGGTGAAGTGCAGGGCGACCGTGTCACGGCCCTGGCTCGGGCTCAGCCACAGCTCGTCGGCGGCGATCGTGCGTACCTCGGACACCTGGATGACCGGCGCCAGCTGGTTGCCCAGGGCTCGCAAGACCTCGAAGGACTCGGCGGCCTTGGCCCGCGGCACGAAGTACTCGGACTGCAGCTCGTCGCCGTTGCTCGGGGTGAACTCGAGCCGGAAGTGCGGCAGCCGCTCGTTCCACGGCCCCGGCACACCGCCCTGCTGGGTGGCGTAGTCGGCCGGCATCGTCTTGATCGGGTGCCGGGCTCCGTCGGCGACGTGCGCACCGAGCCAGTCGGGTTCGATCGGCGCACCCGCGCGCTGCTTGCGCCAGACCATCACGTCCGGGTCGACCCAGTCGGTGAACGCGCTGACGCTGTACGCGCTGCCCATCACCTCGGCGAAGTCGGATCCGAGCCGATCGACCGGCAATCCGTCGTACACGACCTGGCTGATCTCGTACGACGGTTGCACGTCGAGCGTCAGGCTCACCGTCACCCCGAGCGCGCCGACCGAGATGATCGAGCCGGCGAAGTCGGCGTCGCCGCGGGTCAGCGTGACCAACTCGCCGGACGCGTCGACGAACGTGATCGCGTTGACCGCGTCCGCCAGCGGGCCGTTGGTGTCACCGGAGCCGTGCGTCCCGGTCGAGCAGGCGCCGGCGACCGAGATGTGCGGCAGCGAGCCGAGGTTGTGCAGGGCGAGTCCGCGCGACTGCAGGGCCGCGGTGATCTCGCCGTACCGCAGCCCGGCTGCGACGGTCACGCCGCCGTCGCCCACCTCGATCACCTTCGGCAGGTCCGCGACGGTGACCAGCGTGCCGGTGCTGTCGGCGATCCGGTTGAACGAATGCCCGGTGCCGAGCACGCGCACCTTCTCGTTCCGGGCGACGAGCTCCTGCAGCTCGGGCACCGACGCCGGCCGCTCGAGCGGACTCTCGAAGCTGATGTTCCCGGCCCAGTTGGTCAGCTGTGTCATCGATGGCCCCTTCTCTCCGGCCCGACTCTCGCACATCCGCCCACGCCCGGGCAGGACGGTCTTATCCCTTGGAGTACGGCGAAAGGTTTCGGGCGGCGGGGAGCAGTTCGAACGCGTCGGCACCACCCTGGTCGGGCGCGACTCCACCTGACGGACAGCGTGGTTGGATGGCTCCCGATGATCATCTGTTTCGGGGCGGCCGGGTTCTGGTTCCTGGTGTTCTGCCTGAGTTTCTGGCGGGACCGGCGGTTGTTCCGGAACGGGATCTTCCTGGTGCTGACGCTGATGTTCGCCGGGCTCGGCGTGATCTTCGCGCTGGACGCGGTCTCGGACACCGCCGCCCGGCTGCTCGTGGTCGCGATCCTGGCCGCCATCCCGGTGACGATCGCCGTCCTCGCGGTGTTCCTGGTGGTCAACGGCATCACGATGCTGCGCCGCGAGGGCCGTCGCCCGGCCAACCTGCTCTCCCTCGCCGCGGGGCTCGGCATCATCGGCCTGGTCGTCTTCGGCATCGCCGTCCAGCAGCTCGGCTGGGAACCACTCGCCGCGGTCCGCTCGGTCCTGATCGGCGTCCTGACCTACATCTCGTTCCTGTTCGTCTGCTTCCTTGCCTACGCCTTCGTCTACAGCCGGGTCCGCTCGTCCCGGAAGGTCGATTTCATCATCGTCCTCGGCTCCGGCCTGCGCGGTTCCCGGGTCCCGCCGCTGCTCGCGAGCCGGCTGGACCGCGCGAAGCAGGTGTACGACCGGGCGCTGCGCAAGGGCCGCTCACCGGTGATCATCACCTCCGGCGGTCAGGGCCCGGACGAGGACATCCCCGAGTCGCACGCGATGGCGTCGTACCTGATCGAGCGCGGTGTCCCGGCCGACCGGGTGCTGCGGGAGGACAAGTCGACCAGCACCTGGGAGAACCTGACCTTCAGCCGTGAACTGATGGTCGCCCGGAAGCCGAAGTACCGCTGCCTGATCGTGACGAACAACTTCCACGCCTTCCGCGCCGCCCTCACCGCCCGCCGGGCGAAGGTCAACGGCCAGGTCGTCGGCTCCCCGACCGCCACCTACTACTGGCCGACGGCAACCATCCGCGAGTTCGTCGCCATCCTCTACACCCACCGCTACCTGAACGGCGCCATCTGCCTGCTGATCGCGGCCGCCGCGATCACCCAGCACCTCTAGCGGATCAGGACCAGAGCTCGAACGGCTCGTCGATCTCCTCACCGGCCAGGAACCCGGTCAGTAGGCCCGGCAGGTTCCGGGGGTAGAACAGCTCCTCGCTGGCCACGACCTCGGCGATCGGCCACCACCGGAAGCCGAAGTAGTCCTCTTTCTCGTCGTCGAACCGCCCGGACTCGTCGATGTCCGGCCCCGGTCCGCTGAGCCGCACCTGGCACACCACCTCGTGCTGCAGGTGCCGGGCCGCCCGATGCCGGAAGGCCGCCGTACGGCGCCAGGTCGGTGTCCCCACCTGGTCGGCCGTGGCAACGATTCCCGTTTCCTCCTGCAACTCGCGCAACGCCGTGTCCACCACGGTCTCCCCCGGATCGATGCCGCCACCGGGGAGCTCCCACCAGACCCCCAGCTCCGGGGCGCCGAACTCGCGGGTGTGGAAGAGCAGGATCCGGTCCTGGTCGTCGCGGACGACGAGCCGGACCACGTCCCGCTCGACGATGGGCAGGTCGTTCGGTAGTGCCGTCATCGGGCTCCTTCCCCAGCAGAAGACGGCTCGAGCATAACCTCGGCCTAGCCCAGCATCAGGACCGCGGCCGTCACCCCGGCGACCACGATCAGCACGCGCAGCAGCGTTGCCGGGAGGCGGCGGCCGATGTGGGAGCCTACGTAGCCGCCGACGACGGAGCCGGCGGCCAGGAGGCCGGCGGCGGTGACGTCAAGGTCGGCGACGAAGACGAAGATGAGGCCGGCGACGAGGTTCGCGGCCAGCAGCGCGAGGGTCTTCAGGGCGTTGACGATGCGCAGGTCGAGATCGAGGCCGAGGCCGAGCACCGCCATCATCATCACGCCCGCGCCGGCGCCGAAGTAGCCGCCGTACACGCCGGTCAGCGCGGCGAAGAACGTGGTTGCCGGCGACATCGTGGTCCGCTCGGTGTGCGGGCCCTCGTGCCGCGACCGCAGCCACTTCGTGATCCACGGCTGCACGCCGACGATCAGGCAGGTGAACAGGATCAGCCACGGCGCCAGCGAGGCGAACACACCGGGCGGCAGTGCCAGCAGCAGCGCCGCACCACCGATCGCGCCGATCGCGCAAGTCAGTACGACGGCAACCGAGTGGGCTCGTGGCACTTCGCGAAGCTCGCGCCGGTACCCGAACGACCCACTGGCCGCGGCCGGAAGCAGGCCGACGGTGTTGGACACGTTCGCCACGACCGGCGGAATCCCGAGCGCGATCAGCACCGGGAAGCTGAGCAGCGACGCCACCCCGACCGTCGACGTCAGCACGCCGGCGCCGAGACCTGCAGCGACCACCGCCAGATGTTCGGGTCCCGTCACGACTGCTCGCGGAGCAGCGCGACGTCGGAGACCAGCATGACGTGCTCGTGCATCGCTGCGGCCGCGGCATCCGGGTCACCGGCCGCGATCGCGTCCGCCACCTTCCGGTGACCGGCCAGCGACTCGCGCGGCCGCCCCGGTTGGGACAGCGACTCCAACCGGGTCTCCCGGATCAGGTCGTGGATCGCCGCCATCATCTGGGTGAGCAAGTCCGACCGCGCCGCCGCGGTGATCGCGCCGTGGAGCTGCTCGTCCGCGTCCACCCCGCGTCCGCCGGTCTCGATGTCGCGCTCCATCCGGTCGAGCGCCGCCCGGATCGCGGTGAGGTCGTCGTCGGTACGCCGTACCGCTGCCAGCGCGGCCAGCTTCGACTCGAGCGCGTCGCGGGCCTCGATGATCTCCGGCAACCGATCGGCATGCGCGCGGATCGCCTCGATCACCGCTCCGGTCCGGGCCCGCTCGGTCAGCACTGTCCCATCGCCGTGCCGGACCACGACCACGCCGATCACCTCCAGCGCGACCAGCGCCTGGCTCAGGGTCGCCCGGCTGACGCCGAGCCGCTGGGCCAGTTCACGCTCCGGTGGCAGGCGGTCACCGGGCAGCAGGCCGTTCTCCTTGATCCAGGTGGAGATCTGGTCGGCGACCTGCTCGTAGAGGCGCGACCGAAGTACCGGACGAGGCGGTACCAGTCTTCCGGGCAGCGGCGAGTCCATACAACCCAGCTTATTGACAACTGGCCCATTGGGCTATTGGCTAGGCCACTGAGCCAAATACTGCCAAGTAGGCATCCCCGGAAGAAGGAACCACCACGCTCCCCAGATGGCCGCCTCACAACGCATCACCGCCGCGGCACTCGAATCTGTCGGGGCCGTTCACCACGTCATCCCCGAGCCCGACACCCCTGAGTCTTTCTGCCAGGCCGTGGCGGCCGAGTGCGCAGCCCGCCTCACCGGACTATCCGGCCGAGGCGTGCCAGTGGGGACAGGCTGAGGGTCAGCGGGGACAGGAACAGACCGGCGATCGTGGCGACGAGGGCTGCCCGAACACCGAAGACGCCGGCCGCTGCGCCGCCGAGCAAGGCGCCGACCGGGGTCAGACCCATGCCGAGGAAGGCGATGGTGGCCACCACTCGGCCCTGCACGGTGTCCGGGGTGATGGCTTGGCGGATCGCCATGATGGCCACGTCGACGGTTTGGCTGAAGACGCCGTACAGGAAGTTGATGGTGACGAGGGCGGCCACGGTGACCGTGGTCGAGCCGTGCAAGGCGGCGGTCGAGAGCATCACCAGGTCGGAGATGAGCGCGGCGAAGACGACGACTCGGCCGTAGCCGAACCAGCGCGGCATCCGGCTGGAGAGCAGCGACCCGGCCAACGCACCCGGGCCGAAGGCCGCCAGGACGAGACCCATGGCCGCGCCCGGCAGTTCGAGCGAGCGGGACAGGAACAGGATGTACACCGTCATCATGGCGGTGAAGAAGAACTGGTAGACGCAGGTCGCCATCGCGATCGCCCGCAGCGAGCTGTCGCGGACGACCAGCCACAGCCCGTCCCGGATGCCGCCGGACGGGGCGACCGGCCGGGCGTCGGGAAGACGCCAGATCGAGACGACCGAGACCAGGAAGCCGACCGCGCTCCCCAGCACCGCGAGCGGTGCGGTGAGCAACGACACCAGCGCACCGCCGATCGCCGGCCCGGAGATCTGCGCCGCCGACTTGCTGCCCTCAAGGATGCTGTTGCCCTGGGCAAGCTGATCCTGGCGGACCAGCCGCGTGAAGGACGCCTGGCAGGCGACGTCGAAGCACACGCTGAACACGCCGATGACGAACGCGACGACGTACAGGAACGGCAGCCCGAGCGTCCACGCGATCGGGACGAGCCCGAGCAGGACGGCCCGGCCGAGGTCGGCGTACACCATCATCCGGCGCGCTCGCCACCGGTCGACCAGCACGCCGACGAACAGGGAGACCAGCAGGATCGGTACCTGCTGCGCGGCCCGCAGGCCGCCGAGCTGAGCAGCACTGGCGCCGAGCGAGACGACCGCTACCAACGGCAGCGTCACCTGACTGGCGTAGGCGGCGAACAACGAGGCGCTCTGGCCGATCCAGAGCTTGCGAAAGTCGGCTTCCGCCCACAAAGACGGCACAAGGATTCCTTCGAGTCAGCCCGAATCCGGGCAGGGGAAACCGTGCCACCTCCACCGAAGCAGCACGCGATGACAGGTGCGTCAGCGCGTGCCGGGGCGACCGACCATCACCAACTCCTCGCACTCTCGACTCCCCCGCACCCTAGCCACCGCGCTCCCGGCGGGGCCAGCGGATTTCCTCAGGTACGGCGTTCGCGGTAGGCGCGGGTTTTGGTCCGATTGCCGCAGCGGTCGGGCGAGCACCAGCGGGCGCGGCCCGGGCGGGACTGGTCGTAGAAGATCCAGTGGCAGTCGTCGGCAGGGCACATCTTGAGCCGGGTCCACCGGCCGCGAGCAGTGAGGTCGGCGGCGGTCAGGAGGAGTTTGGTGAGGGCTGCCTCGACGCCGGCACCTGCGGGGGACAGCGCGACACCGGAGTCTGGATCGACGGTGACGGTGAGCGTCAGGTCCAGGTGGGTTGCCTCGCCGGGGGTTTGCTTGGTGCCGTTGCGGAAGGCTGTGCGAAGGCGTAGCGCCTGCGCGAGGTGCGCTTTGGTGACTTGGCGGTTTTCGATGAGGTCGTGGTCTCGTAGCCAGTCGCGCAGGGCAGTCGGGGAATCCAAGGTGTCGTGGGGCTGCAGGCGTTCGCCGTGACGGCGGAACTCGCGGAGGTCGAGGGTGTTGACGAAGGCGTGGACCAGGGCGACGTCCGTGGGCAAGGACGTCATAGCTTGGCTTCGAAGCTGGCGGCGAGATACGCGTCGAGGTCCGGGCCGCCGGGGTTCGCGAGCACATGCTGCAGCCACGCGCGCCGTTCGAAGTCGGTGACCGCGAGCTCCCAGACACAGCCGATCGCAGCGCTCGAGTGTGGCGCGAGCTGGTCCGGCTCGTCGCCCGGAGCCGACAGCATCCGCTGGTGGATCTCGTTCTGCGCGGCCCACCAGTCGATCAGGACGTACGAACGCCGGCCGGCCTCGTGGACGATGACGAACCCGACGCCATGCGGCTCGTCATCGTCCAGGAAGGTCGGCAGTTGCTTCACGGCACGCTCAGCCGCCGCGACCAGAGCAGCATCAGGCCGGCCGCTCTTCGCGATGCCGTAGTACTTCACCCGCCACCCGTCGAGCTCTCGCAGTCCGAGGTAGCTGATGGTTCGCGGCTGGTGCGGTCCCGTGATCATCTTGCGACACTAGTTACTGCAATTAACTGGTGTCAACAACGGATACCACGCGGCGGTACGACGCCGTCCGCGAAGTAGGCGTCGATCTTCGCGCGGGCGCAGGCGTTGACCATGTAGAGCGTGTGCCCCGGACCGTCGTGGTACACGGACCCGCTCCCCGGGACCTGGTCGATCACCCGCGCGGCCGAGTCGTACTCGCTCCAGTTGCCGGCCATCAGCAACGGCGGCAGTCCCTTCGGCAGCGCGGCCGGCTCGTTCTGCACCGGCACCGGCCAGCCGACACACGACAACATCGCGTAGGCGATCGTGCCGGATGCACCCGTGTACGGCGCTGCCGCCTCCATCCGCCGTACTTGTCGCTGCAGCTCGCGCTGGTTGGCCGGCCGCGGCCAGTCGGTGCACTCGACCACGCCGGGCGTCGGCGTGTACGGGTACGGCGGGTTGGGCCGAGCCGGCGTGAACCCGGACGCGTCACCCGCGAGGGCCTGCTTGATCGCCTGGGTCAGCTTCGGGTACGCCTCGGGCCCGCGCCTCGCGAGCTGGAGTCCGAGCGCCCGCAGGTCGTTCCCGTCGTACGTCGTCCCCGCTGCCGAAGCCGGGATCGGCGTGCGACTCGCCTTCGCCACGAGCCGTTGCCACTTCGCCGGTGAGCATTTGCACCAATCGAAGTAGCGCGTCAGGAAGCTCTGCACGTCCCGCGCCAGCTTGGGCAACTCACGGTCCCAGTTGGCCGCGCTGTGGTTCCAGGTCCCGTCCAGCACGAGGGCGCGGACGTGGTGCGGGTAGAGCCGGGCGTACGCCTGCGCCAGGAAGCCGCCGTACGACGCCCCGTAGAAGTTGATCTTCGACTCGCCGAGCGCCTGCCGGATCGCCTCGAGGTCGTGCGCCTGGCTGGCCGAGTGCATCGACTCGAACAGTTGTGGATCTTTCGCCTGGCACTTCGACGCCACGGCCCGGTTCGCCGCCGCGAGCTGGTCGAACTCGGCCTGGTTGCGCGGCAGCCGCGGCAGTCGCGCCCCACTCCACTCGCAGTCCAGGTTGGTGCTCAAGCCGGGCACGTTGGGCCCGCCGCGCATGTCCCAGGTGACGATGTCCATCTGCTGCCGCAACCCGGCGAACGCCTCGGCGCCGCCGTACGAGCGCATCAGGTCGATGCTCATCCCCATCGGCCCGCCGAAGTTGACCAGCACCGAGCCCTGCGGCTTGGCGGCGGTCGAGCGCAACCTGCCGACCATCAAGGTGAGCTGCCGGCCGCCCGGGTCGTCCCAGTCGACCGGGACCTGCACGGACGCACATTCGATCCCGACCTCGCCCGGCCCACCGGGGCACTCGCCCCAGTCCAGGCTCGGTGCCGGCACTGTCACCGCGTTCATCGCGAGCGCAGCGATCGTGAGTAGTTTGACCATGCCGGCCACGCTGCCGTCGATGGCAGGCGAGCACATCGGACGGCGGGCCGACAGACCTGGGTCCGAGGTCGGCGGCCGGCCGGTCGGTTAGGTTCGTCGAGTGACGGAGTCCGCGTTGACCCGGCGACAGTTGATCGCCGCCGACTGCTTCATCGCCGTCGTGTACGCCTTCACGGCTCCTTCGGACGCTCCTTGGTGGTCCCTGATCTTGATGGTGGCGCTCGCTGTGCCGGTCGCCGTCCGGCGGATCTGGCCGCTGCCGACGCTGGCCGCCGTACTCGTCGCATCCGCCGCCGCGATCGCCACCCAGACCCTGCACGACCCGCTGCTCGCCGCCTGCTACGTCCTGTACGTCGTCGGCCTGACCTACGCGCGACCACGGCCGCCGGCAACCAGGCGCCTGGTCAGCGCGGGCGGCGGAACCGCCTTCGTCGTCCTCGTCCTCGCCCTGATCGGCGGCTCGCCGCAGGGCTCGACGAGTGTCGTCCTGGTGCTGACCGGCCTAGCCGGCATGTACGGCGCCTGGACGCTAGGTCGCGTGGTCCGGGACCGGCGCGCCGCGGCGGTGCGGGCGGCCCAAGCGCTCGCCGAGCAGGCGGTCTCGGACGAACGGCTCCGGATCGCCCGCGAGCTGCACGACATCGTTGCCCACAGCATGGGACTGATCGCGGTCAAGGCCGGCGTCGCCAACCACGTCTTGCATGTCAAGCCCGAAGAGGTCTCCGACGCGCTGTCCGTCATCGAGACCACGAGCCGCGACGCACTGGTCGAGCTTCGCCACATGCTCAGCCTCCTGCGTACGACGGATGAGCCGCCGACGGCAGGTCTGTCCGCGCTCCCGGAACTGGCGGCCCGGGTGGAATCCACCGGGGTCCAGGTCGAACTCCTCGTCGAAGTGACCGACCCGCTCCCGGAGGCGGTCGAGCTGGCGGTCCATCGTATCGTCCAGGAGTGCTTGACCAACGTCACCAGACACGCGCGGGCACGTCGTTGCCGGGTGCACGTTTCCGGTGACGCATCCGCCGTACGGCTGGAAGTGACCGATGACGGCGTGGGCGGCCCGGTGACCGAAGGGCATGGGCTGATCGGGATCCGGGAGAGGGTGAGCATGTACGGCGGGACGTTCCGGGCCGGGCCCCGATCGCCGAGTGGCTTCGAGGTCGTCGTCCAACTGCCGATCGGAGTGCGCGCGTGACTGACATCCGGGTCCTGGTGGCGGACGACCAGGCGTTGTTGCGCGGCAGCTTCCGGGTGCTGATCGACACCACTCCCGGTCTCGTCACGGTCGGCGAGGCAGCGGACGGCGTGGAGGCCGTCGAGCTCGCCCGTCGCGAGCGGCCGGACGTCGTCCTGATGGATGTCCGGATGCCGCGCCTCGACGGGATCGAGGCCACTCGGCAACTCTGCCGCGAGGACGCCGGGGTGCGGGTGCTGATCCTGACGATGTTCGACCTGGACGACTCCGTGTACGCCGCCCTGCGCGCCGGCGCGAGCGGGTTCCTCCTGAAGGACGTCCCGCCCACTGAGTTGCTCCAGGCAATCAAAGTCGTGGCGGCCGGCGAAGGGCTGCTCGCACCCTCCATCACGCGCCGGCTGATCGCCGAGTTCGCCCGCCTGGCCGAGCCCGGCCAGGCGCCGCTGCACGGACTCGACGGCGTGACCGAGCGCGAGCGCGAGGTCCTGTCCCTGATCGCCCGCGGCCTGTCCAACAAGGAGATCTGCGACCACCTGCACGTCGGCCACGGCACCGTGAAGACGCACATCGGCCACCTGCTCGCCAAGCTCCACGCCCGCGACCGCGCCCAACTCGTCATCACCGCCTACGAGTCGGGCCTGGTTCAGCCACGACGGCGGTAGCGGCCGGCGGATCGGACCGCCGGCCGCCCGAAGCTCACGCGCCGGTCGGCAGGTCGCGGTCCCGGCGCCAGGAGAAGTTCACCGGGTTGGTGAACGTTCCGGGCACCTTGCCGAGGCCCTTGATCACGGTGGCGCCGTGGCCGACGGCGTACAGGTAGCCGTTGCCGGTGTCCTTGTCGATGCCGAGCAGCAGCGTGCCGGTGCTGCCGCAGCGCGCCGTCACCAGCGACTCGAACCCCTGCCAGGTGGAGCTCCGAACCTTCTTCACCACCGGCTTCATCGGGGTCGTGGTCGGGATCCGGACCGTGTAGAGCCCACCGCTGCCGGTGTTCATCAGGAACGTGTCGTAGGTCCTGGTCTGGCTGATCAACGCCATCGCCTTGACCGCCCCGAACCCGGTCGCCGTACCACTGGGCCGCCAGACCGGCTGCCCGGCGTTGTGGGTGACGTTCCAGCGCTGCAGGATCCCGTCGGTCCGCAGACCGTAGCCGGTCCAGCGCTCGGTCGTCGACGACGTCAGGACGGTCGACAGGTCGAGCGCCTTGAACGCTCCCCAGCCGCCCCCGATCCGATCCATCGATCCGAAGGGCCCGCTGCCGTCCGGCTCCATCATGTACCCGTGCTCGTACAGCACGGTTCCCAAGGTGACCAAGCCGGAGTGGATCGTCCCGGGCAGTTCCGCGTGCGACCCGTACTCCCAGCTGCTGCTGAGCCGGGCCTGGCCGTCCGGATAGAGGCCCCGGGCAACGACCCTGTTCTCTGTCCGGGTGATCGGCGCGGTCGCCCGGAACCCCTGGATCCAGTGGTCCCCGCCGGCCGTCACCGCCCCTGCTTTGACCTCACAGGCAGCTGCGGCCCCCGCCGTACTGCCGTGTGCCGTGGATGGCGCCGCCGCGACCAGCAAGCCGGCCGCCAAGATCGTCGCCGCCATCGTTCCCCTGATGCCATACCGATTCATCTCTCACCCCCGGTAGAAAAGCACTACCCGAGGGGATGCACGGCACGCCGCAAAAGTTGCCTTGCATCCTGGTAGTTAGACGGCTAAGTTTTGTGATTAGCCGACTAACTACATGAAGGGTACGGCAATGGACCTGGGGTTGCAGGATGTGGCGGTGCTGGTGACGGGTGGGTCGTCCGGGATCGGGCGGGCTGCTGCGATCGGATATGGGCGGGAAGGGGCGCGGGTTGCGATCACCTACAACGCGCGCAAGGACGCGGCCGAGGCGGTGGCCGAGGAGATCGAGGCGGCGGGCGGTACGGCGTACGTCGTACCGATGGATCTGAACGAGCCGGACACCATCGCCGCCGCGGTGGAAGCGACCGTGCAGCGGTGGGGCGGGCTGGACGTGGTGGTGGGGAACGCGGTCAACTGGGGCAACGCCGGGTTCCACGACCGGCCGATGAAGGTCGAGGACGGCCCGGCCGACTGGTGGGTTCCGGTGATGCGCGGCAATCTCGAGGGCAACTACCACCTCGTGCAGCAGGTGGCGCCCGCGTTGCGACGGTCGGAGCACGGCCGGCTGGTACTGATCTCGACGGACCTGGCCGAGCGCGGTCTGCCCGGCTCCTGGCCGTACTCCGCCGCGAAGGCCGGGCTGCACGGCCTGGTCGCGAGTCTCCAGCACGACCTGGGCCAGGACGGCGTACTGGTCAACGTGGTGATGCCCGGGATCACGCTGGAGAACGGTGAGCACCGGGCGATCCCGAAACCCGCGCTCGAGCAGATCGCGGCCACGTTCAGCGCCCGCAAACTGCCGGACACCACTGAACTGGCCAACGCGATCCTGTTCCTCACCTCACCGCGGACGACCGCGATTCAGGGCGAGATCCTCCGCGTCACCGGCGGCAGCCTGATCCCGGGCTAGCGGATCCTGACAGCGGCGGCCGCGCTCCTCCGGACGTTGCGGCCGTCGCTGACCTCGACCTGGTAGGCGACCGACTGGCCGCTGGTCAGGCCGCTGTCGCTGAACGTCGTCACGACAGGCTTGGTCCACGAGTACGACGTACGCTTCCAGCTCCCCACCTTCGTCTTGCCCCGGTACAGCGTGTAGGTCAGCGAGATGTTGTCCAGGTCGAGCACGGTCGGGAAGCTGACCGCCGCCCGGTTGACCCGGGTGCTGGACACCTTCGGCGCCGCCGGCAGCCCCGGCCGCGCGCCACCGGGAGCGTTGGTGAAACGGGTCAGCCCCTGCTGGCGGACGCCGTTCACCCGGGTGAAGTCGCCGCCGACCCAGACGTCGTTCCCGCCGGACGCGAATGCCAGCGGACCGACCTCGGTGCTGCCGCCCGCGTTCGTGTTCGGGAACCACGGGCCGAGCTTGCCGGTGATCCCGCTGTAGACCAGCAGGTGGTGCATGCCGGTCTTGTCCGGGAAGCCGCCGTCCCGGCTGCAGTCGTGCGCGTGCGAGCCCTTGTAGACCCAGTTGCCGATCGCCTTGACCGCCTCTGTTGCGCCGAGGCACTTGCTCTGCCAGAGCAGCTTGCCGGTCGACGCGTCGGCCGCGAGCACACCGTCATAGCAGCCGATGCCGCTGCCGGCGTTCGCGACGAAGACCTTGTTGCCGAGGATGTCGATGTCCTTGACCCGGCTGTCACAGTCGACCGTCTTCGCCGGGATCGCCGCGGCGGCCGGCATCGGGTAGGCAGCGCCCGTGGTGGTGTTCAGCATCGCGAGCGCGTGGTGCGGCACGCCCTGCAGGGTCACGAACCCGCCGCCGACGAACACCCGCTTCCCATCCGCCGAGAGCTCGATCGCGTGTACGTCGTCGTCGGCGTCCGGGTTCCAGGACGTCAGGACTCCGGTCTTCAGGTTGATCGCGGCCAGCCGGTTCCGCACCACGTTGTCCACCCGGCCGAACGATCCGCCGACGTAGACGGTGTTGCCCCCGATCGCCAGCGCCGCGACCCGGTAGTTGACCGCCGGGTCCCAGCCGCTGACGAGCTCACCGGTCGCCGCGCTGAACAACGCGACCCGCTTGCGGGACACACCGTTGACCGTGGTGAAGTCGCCGCCGATGACGACCCACTTGCCGTCCGGGCTCGTGGCGATGCTCCACACCGCGCCGTTCAGCGTCGGCGCGAAGCGCGTCGGCAGACCGGTGCTGCGGTCGAAGGCGGCGAGGTAGGTCCGGGCCGCGTCACCTTGCCCGAGCGCCTTGCCGGGCTGCCGGATCCGGGTGAACAGGCCACCGGCGTACACGGTGTTCCCGGCGACGGCGAGCGCGTTCACGCTGGCGTTGGTCTGCCAGGTCGTCTGGCTGACCGCCGACACCGCCGAGGCGAACCCCGGCGCCGCGGCTTCCACCGGACGGCCCGAGGGAATCAGGGCCGCAGCGACCACGGCCGCGGTCGTGACCACCGCCAGAAATGCCTTCTTCATCATGAATCCCCCGTGCGCGAACCCGACTTGTGACCCGACCTGTGACGTTGTGCCACCACACGATAACTGTCAGCGCAGGCCGGGGCGAAAACGCACCCGCGGCGCGCGCTCGCCGTACCGGGGCGGTGACACTTGTACCGTGGGCACAGGACCCTGGAGAAGGAGCGTCGCGATGGCCCGGGCACTGATTGTGGTTGACGTGCAGAACGACTTCTGCGAAGGCGGGAGCCTGGCCGTCAAGGGTGGTGCGGACGTGGCGTTCCGAATCGGCGAGCTGCTGCACAAGTGGTACGAGGCCGACCCGGGTGACAAGCAGTACGAGTACGTCGTGGCCACCCGGGACCATCACATCGACCCGGGCGACCACTTCTCCAAGACCCCCGACTACGTCGACTCCTGGCCGCGGCACTGCGTCGCCGGCACCGACGGCGTCAGCTTCCACCCGAACATGGACCCGCAGCCGTTCGACGCGATCTTCGACAAGGGTGAGTACGCGGCCGCCTACTCAGGCTTCGAGGGCAAGTCCCACGGCGACGGCCGGGCGCTCGCGGACTGGCTGCGGGAGAAGGGCGTCACCGACGTCGACGTCTGCGGGCTCGCCACCGACTACTGTGTCCGCGCGACCGCCCTGGACGCCAAGCAGGCAGGCTTCGGTACGACGGTCCTGACCCGGCTGACCGCGGGAGTCGCCCCGGCGACGACCGAGCAGGCTCTCACCGAGCTCAGCGCCGCCGGGGTCAAGCTCACCTGACCGGCGCCCCCGGGCCGAGTGGGATCCCGAGCGCCCACCAGGAACTGCCGCCAACCGTGCTCCCGCAGGCTGGCGACCCCGTCCCTGAGCACGTTCATGAAGGTTGCCGGAGACAACTACACCGTCCCGGGGAAGGCCATGTGATGCGGCGAGGCGCCGTACGGGACGGCCGGGGCGACCACTGCACGCCCACCCAGCGGCTCGGCCACGAGGTCGGCGACACCCACGGCCCACACGGTGTCGGTGGCCATCGCCATCCCGCCGCCGTGCTGTTCCTGCGCCCCGACCGGGATGATGACCAACGGCGCCCGCCGTACGGCGTCCTGCGCCTCGTCGGTCGTCATCTCCGCGAGTCTCCGGAGACTTTTCGCCACCCGCTGACACTTTTCCTCCGCACAACGGCTGCTCATGCGAGCTCCGGGCTTGCGGAGGAACTTGTAGTGGCGGGTGTGTGGGCTCGGGGTGGACCGGGGTGGTGCTTATCGTGCCGGGGTGGATGAGCGGAGTTTCGGGGCGGGTGTCACGGCCAGTGTGTTCGGGGGGCTGGGGATTGGGGTGGGCGTCGGGGTGGTGGTCGGGATCGTCGGGACGGCGATCTCGGCTGGGGAGTGCCTGCCTGAGGAGGAGTGCCTTGCGGTTCTGAGCGGTATGGCGTACGGCCTCATCGCCGGTGTGATCGCCGCCGCCATCGCGGTAATCGTGCTGGCGGTTCGGTTGCGGGTCGGGGCGATCTTCGGGGTCGGGGTGGCTGTGGCCATGGGGTTGCTCGTCGGCGCGGTCTGGGTTGCGATGTTGGGGCAGGCTCGGTTGCTGGTGTTTCTGGCGGGAGTCGTGCTTGTCGTCGCCTGCGTGCTCAACAGCAGCCAGCGGCGGCAGTGGGCTCGGCCGTCGCGGGGTTCGCTGCTGGTTGCGGCCGGGTTTCTGGTGCTCGCCGGGCTGCCTGCGGGGTGGATGTTGGGCGACGTGTGGTCCGAGCAGCAGCGGATCGAGGAAGTCGTCGAGCGGCCGCTGCAAACCGACCTGGACGGCACCTGGCCGTACTCCGTTGAGTACTCGAGCACGGGGATCGACTACCTAGTCTTCGAGCCGCCGTCCAACGGTTCCCGCATCGCCGAGGTGGAGGTCAGCATCCGCAACCTCGCCCCCGACCAGGCACCCTGTACCGGCTTCACCGACGTGACCGGAGGACCGGTCACGCAGTGCTCGGAGGTTGAACCCGGCCTGTGGCAAGCACGCGGCCCCGAAGGCGAGAGCCAGTACTTCGTGCACGCCGACGAACGCCAGTGGGCCTACGTACGAGCCGGGACGTACGGCGGCGGCGACGCCCAGCGCAGGCACGATGCGCGCGCCGAGCAGATCGCCCGCGACCTTGAACCGCGCTCCGCCTGGCCGCTCGCCGCAGACTCCGTCGGCTGCGGCTTCTGCGAGTGGCTGACCTAATTCAGGCCAAGCCCAGCGGCGCGAGCTTGGAGAGGTTGAGCACAGCGACCACATACATCAGGGGTTGATGATGATGGGAGCACCGCCGGAGACCAAGGACCAGTCACCGCCAACGAAGGTGGCCGGGTCGACAGTGCCGGTGGCGGTGACGTAGTCGATCATCAGCTGGCGGATCTCGACCTGGCGGTTGTAGACGACCGGGGCGGTCGTGATGTGGGGGAAGTTGCCGCCGCCCGACTGCCGGTAGTTGTTCACGGCCACGACGAACTGCTGGTCCGCCGCCACCGCGACCCCGCCGTACGCGAGGTCCGTGATTCGTGACCCGACCGGCTTCGCGATGTCGATCACGTAGCTGAGCGGCTTCGTCAGCCCGCCGACGATGTCGTAGTTGTAGTCCGGCGTGCCGTTCGGCGCGGTCTGCGTCGGCGCGTTGGTCACCTGGTCGGACGTGAACGGCCCGGTCCCCGTCACCTGCTTGTAGTACTGCGCGGAGTACTCCAGGTACTCCCCGAGCTGCGTCCCCGTCATCGTCACCGCGAGCAAACTGTTGTCGAACACGTACAACCCGGCCACGTCCCGGATCGACACGTCACCCGCCGGGATCGCCGCCGCCCGGTTGAACGGCGCGACGATCGCCAGCACCGGCAGCGCGGCCTCCGGCGTACCGGCCAGCGCCTTCGCGACCGCGTCGGCCTGGATGAAGGTGACGAAGTCCAGCGCGGTGGTGCTCTCCCACGGCGCGGTCGCCGCGGACATCGCCTCCGTGCAGGTGCCGATCCTCGAGTTCACGTACTCGATCACCGTGTCGTGGTCCTGCTGCAGTACGGCGACCACGTTCGGGTCCGCGTCGACGGTGTTTGCGTTCAGCACCTGGGCGTGCCGATCGACGACCTTCCACTGGCCGTGGTCGTTGCGCAGGTCCAGCTCGATCAGCGACAACCGCATGCCCCACTTCAGCGGCTCGGTCAGCACCGCCTGCTCGCCGGTCTGGAGGTTCGTCACCAGCCGCTCGGGGATCTCCTGGTGCGCGTGCCCGACGAGTACGGCGTCGATGCCCGGCACGGTCTCGACCATCAGCGCGGACGCGTTCTCGGGGACCGGCAGGGCGTCGCCGTACGACGAGGACAGACCCATCCCGGAGTGCACGGCCACGATCACCACGTCCGCGCCGGCCTCGCGAACCCGCGGGACCCACACCTGCGCGAGCTCGACGACACCGCCGAACTTGATCTTGTTCTCGACCACCGCCTTGTCCCAGATCGCGATCCCGGGGTTGGTCAGGCCGAGGATGCCGACGGTGATCGGCTGCTCGCCCGGCACCTGCATCTGCTTCAGCACGTACGGGGGGAAGACGGGCTCGCCGGTCGTCCAGTCCTGCGCGTTCGCCCCAAGCAGCGGGAAGTCGAGTTGCTGCTGGAACTTCCGCAGCACATCGAGGCCGTAGTTGAACTCATGGTTGCCCAGGGCAGCGGCGTCGTACCCGATCTCGTTCATCGCGGCCGCGACCGGGTGCAGGTGGCCGTCGGTGATCGGGGCGATCCTGGCGAAGTAGTACGCCAACTGGGTGCCCTGGATGGTGTCGCCGGCATCCAGCAGCAGCGGTCGCGGGGCGCGCGGGTCGGCGGCGATGCGGTCCCGGACCGCGGTGACCAGGGTGGAGACCTTCGCCAGCCCGATGTCGTTGTGCGCGGAGTCGTCGTACTCAGTGTCCTTGAAGTAGTCCCAGTTGAGGACGTTGCCGTGCAGGTCGGTGGTGCCCATCACGGTCAGCCGGACCGTCTCACCAGTCATGCATCCGCCTCACGAGTCGCTCACGCCGGGACTGCCGGCCTGGACCGCAAACGATACGGCCGACGCGCCCCACCCCGATGCCGGGTTGGCCCCGCATGCACGAGAGGATGCCCGTCATGACCAAGCCGCCCGGCAAGCTTCTGCCGTTGGTCGCCGCCCTCCTCTGCGGTGCCGTTCTCGCCCAGGCCGCCGAACCGGCCGACCACTCCGTCACCAGTGCAGCGCCTGCGGTGCAGGCCTCAACCCATGCGCCGTTGACGATTCCCGTCGTACGTCATCCGGCCGCGGTGCCGCGGAAGAAGCAGCAGCCGGCGCGGCAACGCCGTACGTCGACCACGGCAACATCCACGACGACCGACTGGAACCTGGCTGCGCACGGCAAGGTCCTGTACCTGACCTTCGACGACGGGCCGCAGAAGGAGTGGACGCCGAAGGTCCTGCAGGTGCTGGCGAAACACCGCGCCAAGGCAACATTCTTCGTCCTCGGCCGCGAGGCGGCCGCGCATCCCGACCTGGTCGCGCTGACCAGGGCGGCGGGTCACCGGATCGGCAACCACACCTGGGATCACCCGAGGCTGACCAAGCTCCCCGCGGACAAGATGCGGCAGGAGATCCTGACCGGGGTGAAGTCGAAGTGCTTCCGGCCGCCGTTCCGGGACACGAACGCGCACGTCGAGGCGGTCGCCGCGTCGAACCACCAGCGCCAGGTGCTGTGGGACGTCGACACTCTCGACTGGTCCAAGCCGGGTACGGCGAAGATCGAGCGAGCGATCCTGCAAGGAGCAAGGCCCGGCGCGATCATCCTGCTGCACGACGGCGGCGGCAACCGCGCCGAGACCGTCGCCGCGCTCGACCGCGCGCTCACTCAACTGACTCGCCAGGGGTACACCTACCAGGCCCTGCCCTGCTAGCGAACAAAGTCGGCATACTCTGCGTCACAGTCGGGGACGGAGCCGCTACCTCACGACCGGCGGACTGCCGGATCGTGACCCAAGGAGCTCACCGATGCAGAAGAACCGAACCCTCATCGCTGTGGTGGCAGCCATCGCCATGGCTGCGGTCGCCACTGGTGGCGCCGTCGCCTACCGCCAGGGTCCTCGCGCCGACGCGGAGTCTGCCGCCAAGCCGCTCGGCGGCCTGCCGACCCCGGCCGGCGCGACCACGCCGAGTCCGAGCCCGTCCACGCCGAGCCGGACTCCGAACGCCTCGGTCGCCGTGAAGCCGACGCAGAAGCCCTCGGGGCCGGTCAAGACGGCCGTAATACTCGACAAGCTCCCCACCGGACGGGTGCCGCAGATCGCCTACCTGAGCGGCCGGACGGTCCGCGGTGGAGCCGGTGGGGACGTCAAGGTCCCCGGCTTGCAGGACATCCACGCGATCGCGCGGCTGCGGCAGTCGGTGCTCGCGGTGGTGAGCGCGGGCGACAACACGACCGAGATGCTGACGCTGGGCTCGGACGGCGCCATCTTGCGGCGGACTCCGAACGTCACCGGGATCGTCACCACCGAGGACGGTACGGCCGCGGCGTACAACACCACCCTGATGTCCGATCTCGGTGAGGACGAGGCGGGCACCACCGTGTACGCGGAAGCGGACAAGGTCCAGAAGGTCACCGTGCCAGGGGTTTGGCACGCGACCCTGCTCGGCTACGTCAACAGCAAGGTCTACTTCCAGGCCTCGGGCACGCAGGACGGCAAGACCTGGACTCTGTACGAGTGGACTCCGGGCGCCGCGAAGGCGACCGCGCTCAAGAGCGTGCCGAAGCCGACGGCTGTGTCCGGCGATGGTGCGGTGGCCGCGTCGCTGACCGCTCTGAACGACCAGCACAGCTGCACGAGTGTGCTGTCGATCGCGAGTGGCAAGCGGCTGTGGCGCACGTGTGAGTACCAGGTCGACAGCTTCACGCAGGACGGCTCCACCGCGATCGCCGGCCCCATCTACCGCGACGGGTACGGCGACGGCATGGCAGCCGCCCTGGATGCGAAGACCGGCCGCCTGCTGCACGAGTGGTCCGGCGTCTTCCTGCAGACAGTCGCCGAGGACGACCAGCACCTGCTGATCCGCGCCGACACCGGTCAGGAGACGCGAGCCGCGATCATCCGCTGCACCATCTCCACCGGCGCCTGCGAACTGGCCACCCCGCTCGCCACTGGCAACCTCATGATCGGCAGCTAACGAGCCACCCCAGGCCGGTCAGGTGACGACGCCGGCGCGGCCGCCGGAGAAGTGCTTGAGCGCCTGGTCGATGACGTGCACCGGCTGGTCGAGCGCGTTCACCAGGAAGAGCCCGGTCGGCCGGAGCAGCGGGTTGGGCTTGACGACGGTCCGTACGGCTGGCTGGTCCAGACCGCGGACGCCAGCCGTGGTGGCGCCGATGCCCGGAGCGAGCTGAAGCTCCAGCGCGTACTGCCCGAAGAGTTTCACCTGCCGGAACCCCTGGACGGTCTGCCACGGCAACACCACCGGGTACGCCGCCCCTTCACACGCCAACTCGAGCGCCTTGGGCGACATCCGCATCGCGATCGGCTGCACGTCGTTGGCGTCGTACCACCGCTGCCGCTCGCCGTCGAGCCGGAAGAACAGCACCGTGCTCAGCACCAGCGGCGCCATCGCCACGATCAGCAACAACGCAAACGGCCACAGGCCCGCTCCCCGAAACGACACCAACGCGTACAGCGCCGCCAGGATCCCCACCACGCCGAGCGCCAGCGTCACCCACGCTCCCCGCCGCTGCACCCTCCGCACATGCACCCGCCGCCCCCGCACCGCCTCCCGATCAATACCCACCACAAACGCCCCATCCACACTCACCCCCCAAGACTCCCACAGCCACCCCAACCGCGGTTCAGGTGTTGCGGCGGCCGGACCAGGTCCAGGCGTAGACGCCGTCGTCTACTGCTTGGCCGGCTTCGCCTAGTTCGAGGGGGCGGAAGGTGTCGACCATGACGGCGAGTTCTTCGAAGCGTTCGGCGCCGAGGGAGGCTTCGATGGCTGCGGGCTGCGGCCCGTGGGCGTAGCCGCCGGGGTGCAGGGAGATGGAGCCGAGGCCGATGCCGGAGCCCTTGCGCGCCTCGTAGTCGCCGCCGCAGTAGAACATCACCTCGTCGGAGTCGACGTTCGAGTGGTAGTACGGCACCGGGACGGACAACGGGTGGTAGTCCACCTTCCGCGGCACGAAGTTGCAGACGACGAAGTTGTAGCCCTCGAACACCTGGTGCACCGGCGGCGGCTGGTGGATACGCCCCGTGATCGGCTCGTAGTCGCTCACGTTGAACGTGTACGGGTACAGGCACCCGTCCCACCCCACCACGTCGAACGGATGCGTCGCGTACACCATTCGCGACCCGACGATCCCGCCCGGCCCGTTGCCGCGATGCTTCACCAGCACCTCGACGTCGTTGCCCTCCACAACCAACGGCTCGGCCGCCGCATGCAGGTCGCGCTCACAGTACGGCGCGTGCTCGAGGAACTGCCCGTACCGGGACAGGTACCGCTTCGGCGGCGCGATGTGCGAGTTTGCCTCGATGCTGTACGCGTGTACGCCGTCCACCCCCGGCAGCCAGCGGTGCGTCGTCGCCCGCGGGATGATGACGTAGTCGCCCTCGACCGCGTTCAGCACACCGAACACGGTCTCCACGGTCGCCGACCCCTTCTCGACGTACACGCACTCGTCGCCGATCGCGTTGCGGTAGTACGGCGACGGCTGCTCGGCGACGACGTACGAGATCCGGACGTCGCCGTTGCCGAGCACCAGCCGCCTGTCCTCCACCGCGTTGCTCTTCGACGTGTCCGTGAACAGATCGTGCAGCTTCAGATGCCGCGGCGTGAGCGGATGGTTCGCGACGGTGGCGAGGTCGGGCAGCTCCCACACCTGCGAGTCGACGATCGCGGACGGTACGCCGGCGTGATACAGCAGCGACGAGTCCGACGAGAACCCCTCCTCCCCCATCAGCTCCTCGTAGTACAGCCCGCCGTCCGGTTTCCGGAACTGGGTGTGCCGCTTCGGTGGAATCTCCCCGACCTGCCGGTAGAACGCCATCTCACTGACTCCAGGTGTACGATAGTCGAACGCATGCGTCCGCTTACCGAAAGCATCCGTTAGGCTCGGACCCATGTCAACCGTCCCTGCCCTGTTCCGGCACCTGGTCGACGACGCCTCCGTGTTCCCGCCCGGGGACCTGCCGCTGGCCGAGGCGGTCGCCGCGCACCGGGCGCACCGCCAGTCCGCGTACGCCGACCTGGTCGGGCCGTTCGTGTGCGCCGACGAGGACCTGATGAAGGTCGCCGCCGAGGCCGCCCGGACCGGGCCGGCCCCGCTCGAGGTCACCGTCGTGATCACCGGCGGCGCCGGTGGCATCGAGCCCGCCGTCCGGTACGGCGACCGGTCCGCCGACGTCGAGGTGAAAGCGGTCGAGGTGCGGCTGCGCAACGAGGAAGACCTGTCCCGCAACGCGCTCCGCGTGGTGCGTGCCTGCGACGACTGCCTGGACGAGGAGAACGCGTTCGTCGAGGTCGGCCTGGACGGCGCCTGGGAGCGCGCCCTGGACGTCGTCGCCGACGCCGGGTACGCGGCCAAGCTCCGCACCGGCGGCCTCGACGCCGCGCTGTTCCCGTCGGAGGCCCAGGTCGCGGCGTTCATCACCGCCTGCCTCGATCGTGAGGTCGCGTTCAAGTGCACGGCCGGCCTGCACAACGCCGTGCGGCACACCGCGGCAGACACCGGGTTCGAGCACCACGGGTTCCTCAACGTGCTGCTCGCCACTCGCGCCTCGCTCGACGGCGCTTCGCAGGACGAGTTGGCCGCCGTACTGGCCGATCGCGACGCCGAGCAGCTCGCGGCCCGCGCGAACGAACTCTCGGACGACCAGGCGGCAAGCACCCGCCGATGGTTCACCTCGTTCGGCTCCTGCAGCATCGAGGAGCCGCGCCACGACCTGACCGCCCTCAAACTGATGGAGGCTCAGCAGTGAGCTGGATCGACATCCCCGCGGGCTCGCCGTTCGGGCCGGACAACCTGCCGCTCGGCGTGTTCCGGCACAACGACGAGGAGCCGCGGGTGGGCGCCGCGATCGGCGACCAGGTCATCGATCTCGCGCCGGTCGCGTCCGCGCAGATGCTGGACGGATCGCAGCTGTTCGCCCGGCCGTCGCTGAACGACTTCCTCGCGCTCGGCCGCCCGGCCTGGCAGGCGACCTGGGAGTGGCTGCTCGACCTGGTCCGCAACGAGAACGACCGCGACGTGGTCGAGCCGCACCTGATCCCGCAGTCCGCGGTGACGATGCAGCTGCCGTTCGAGGTCGGCGACTACGTCGACTTCTACGCCTCCGAGCACCACGCGACCAACCTCGGCCGGCTGTTCCGGCCGGACTCCGAGCCGCTGCTCCCGAACTGGAAGCACCTCCCGGTCGGCTACCACGGCCGGTCCGGCACGATCGTTGCCAGCGGCACCGAAATCGTCCGCCCGTCCGGTCAGCGCAAGGCCCCGGACGCGCCCGCGCCGACCTTCGGACCGTCCCAGCGCCTCGACATCGAGGTCGAGCTCGGCTACGTCGTCGGTACGCCGTCCACGCTCGGCAAGCCCGTCTCCGTCGAGGACTTCCGCGAGCATGTGTACGGCGTGGTGCTGGTGAACGACTGGTCGGCACGGGACCTGCAGGCGTGGGAGTACGTCCCGCTCGGCCCGTTCCTGGGCAAGTCGTTCGCCACCTCGATCTCCCCGTGGGTGGTGTCACTCGACGCGCTCGCGGAGGCCGCCGTACCGCTGCCGGCGCAGGATCCGCCGGTCCTTCCGTACCTGGCCGGCGAGAAGCTGGAGAACTACGACATCACCTTCGAGGTCCGGCTCAACGGGCACCTGGTGAGCTCGCCGCAGTACAAGGAGACCTACTGGTCGCCGGCCCAGATGCTCGCCCACATGACCGTCAACGGCGCCTCGGTCCGCACCGGCGACCTGTACGCGTCCGGCACGATCAGCGGGCCCGAGCCGGACCAGCGCGGCTCGTTCATCGAACTCACCTGGGGCGGCCGCGAGCCACTCACCCTCGACGGCAAGCAACACACCTTCCTCGAGAACGGCGACCAAGTGACCATCACCGCCTGGGCCACCACCCCCGCAGGCCCCCTCGGCCTCGGCGAGGTCACCGGCAAAATCCTTCCCGCCTGAACCCAACCCCCCACCTCACCCACTCCGCCGAGCCGAAGGCGAGGCTGATCTTGTTCATTACTGTTCGTTTCTCTTGACCTGCTAGCGGTTACGTGCGAACTTTCTCCGCATGAAACGTTCAGTGGGGCATGGGGTACTGGCTGTAGCACTGGCTGCCGGTGTGCTGAGCGTGCCTGCGGGCGCGCACGCCGCCGGCGACCTGACGCTGCGGTCGAACGAGCTGACGGTCACCGTGGGAGCCGACTTCCCACGCGTGATCAAGTACGTCGACAACGCGTCCGGCCAGGCGCTCGGCGGCCAACCGGAGACGATCTCGACAGTCACGATCGACGGTGTCGCGCGGACCGCGCACCTGACCGCGCCACCCGCGGTCAGCGGCAGCACGGCGTCGTACGAACTCGCCTTCGACGCGCTTCCCGGCGTCGAGCTGGACGCGAGCCTGAGCGTGACCGGGCGGGTGACGACGTTCAAGGTCGACGCCGTCCGGGACACCGAGGCGTCGCGGGTGCACACGATCGACATCCCGAACCACGATCTGGTGTCCGTCGCCAGCACCGACACCGGCGCGACGACCGCGTTCACCACGCTCGACCCCGACTCGACCCGGACCGCGGACAAGATCACTCCGATCACATCCGCAACGCCCGCGGAGCCGTCCGCGACCGGAGCGGCGTACGCCTTCGTGAACACCACCGGCCTGGCCGCCGGCATCGAGTCGAACTCGGTCTACGACAAGCCGTCCGGCCAGTCCGTCGACGACGGCGCCCGGTTCTGGCACCGCGCCCGGAAGGCCGCCGACGGCACGACCCGCGTCGGCGTCTGGAGCGGCCAGTGGACGTACCGCGCCGACACCTCGCCGTACACCGAACCGCTGCCCTGGGCGAAGGTCGTGGTCACCCCCGACGCGAACCAGGACCAGACGGTCGACTGGCAGGACGGCGCGATCGCGTTCCGCTCGATCATGACCGGGCCGAAGGGCGGCGACCAGGTCAAGGACCGCGTCGTCACGCACATCCCGTTCAACTTCGCCAGCCAGGCGACGCACCCGTTCCTGCGCACTCTGGACGACGTGAAGCGGATCTCGCTGGCCACCGACGGCCTCGGCCAGATAGCGGTGCTGAAGGGGTACGGCTCGGAGGGCCACGACTCGGCGCACCCGGACTACGGCGGCAACTACAACACCCGGGCCGGCGGTCTCGCCGACCTCAACACCCTGCTGAAGAAGGGCAAGGCCTGGAACGCCGCCTTCGGGGTGCACGTGAACGCGACCGAGTCGTACCCGGAGGCGAACGCGTTCAGCGAGGACCTGGTCGACAAGAACGCCAAGGGCTGGAACTGGCTGAACCAGAGCTACTACATCAAGCAGCGCCCTGACCTTGCCTCCGGCAACATCGTGAAGCGGTTCCAGCAGCTCCGCGACGAGACCGACGCGAACCTGCAGGAACTGTACATCGACGTGTACTACCAGTCCGGCTGGCTGGCCGATGGCCTGACCCGGCAGCTGGCTGATCAGGGGTGGCAGATCGCCACCGAGTGGGCCGACCGGCACGAGCGGACGTCGCTGTGGTCGCACTGGGCCAACGACCTCGACTACGGCGGCGCCACCAACAAGGGCCTGAACTCGAAGATCATCCGGTTCGTCCGCAACCACGAGAAGGACGTCTGGAACAACGACCCGATCCTCGGCCAGACCAGCCTGGTCGAATTCGAGGGCTGGACCGGCGAGACCGACTGGAACGCGTTCTACACCAACATCTGGCAGAAGAACCTGCCGGCCAAGTACCTCCAGCAGCAGCAGATCACCGACTGGAACGCCGACGGCATCAGCTTCACCGGCGGCGTCCGGGGGACGGTCGAGAACGGCAAGCGGACCGTGTACGACGGAACCGCGAAGGTGCTCGACGGCGACAAGTACCTGCTGCCGTGGGACGGCAACAAGAAGCTGTACCACTACAACCCGGCCGGCGGCCGCACCACCTGGCAGCTCCCGGCAGCCTTCAACCGGGTCGAGAAGTTCTCGGTCTACAAGCTGACCGACACCGGCCGGGTCAAGGTCGCGAGCGCCCCGGTCCGCAACGGCGCTGTCACCCTCGACGCCACCGCCGGCCAGCCCTACGTCCTCTACCCCGACGCGGCGCCGACCCCGAGTCCGGCGAACTGGGGTGACGGCTCGCACCTGAAGGACCCGGGCTTCAACGCCGGCAACCTGCAGGCCTGGGACGCCACCGGCGCGACGATCGCCCGGCTGGACAACGGTCAGTACGTCGCGAGTCTCGGCGCCAAGGCGTCGTCCCTGCGGCAGCGCATCACCGGCCTCACCGCCGGCCGCACTTACAGCGCCTCCGCCTGGATCGAGGTCGAGCCCGGCAAGTCCCGTCCGACCACCATCACCGTCGACGGCGTCAAGAACACCATCACCCGCTCGACCGCCCAGAACATGGTTGCCTCGGACGACAAGCACGACGCGTACTACCAGCGCGTCCGCGTCGTCTTCACCGCCAAGGGCACCACCGCTCAACTTGCCGTCGGAGCGGCGGCCGGCGCCGCCAAGGTCCGGATCGACGACGTCCGCGTGGTCGAGACCAAGCGGCCCGCCGCGGGGTTGGTCGATGACTTCGAGAACGTCGACCAAGGCTGGGGCCCGTTCGTGAAGGGCGACTCCGGCGGTGTCACCGACCCACGGACGAGCCTCGCGAAGAAGCACGCGCCGTACACGCAAGCAGGGTGGAACGGGAAGCTCGTCGACGACGTGCTCGACGGCGAGTGGTCGCTCAAGTCGCACGAGGAGAACGCGGGCCTCGTCTACCGCACGACGCCGTGGACGGTGAACTTCCAGCCCGGTCACAAGTACAGGGTCAGCTTCGGCTACGAGAGCGGTCGCGCCGGCCAGTACGCCTGGGTGCAGGGCGTCGACCGGCCGGACTCCGTCGAGGTCAAGGCGGCGCCGATCGGTGAGCGACGGACGAAGGCGACCTTCAGCCAGGAGTTCGTGGCCGGTTGCGGCGGCGACTACTGGGTCGGCCTGCGCAAGCTGTCCGGCGGTGGCGACCAGGCCGATTTCATCCTGGACGACTTCGCCGTCACCGACCTGGGTACGACGTCCGAGCCGGCCGACTGCACGTCGATCGCGCTGACCGGCGTGACCGGCCTGGTCTCCGGCGAGGCGAACACCCTCGTCACCACGTTCACCAACAACGACGTTGTGGCCGCCAAAGACATCACGCTGGGGCTGACCGCTCCCGACGGCTGGACGGTCACGGCAACGACTCCGGCGACCCACGCGACCGTTGCTGCGGGCACCAGTGTGACGACGAAGTGGGATGTCACGCCGCCGGCCGGCACGCCGGAAGGCAAGTACATGCTGACGGCAACAGGTGGCCGCGCGACGACCACCGCAGAGGCGACCGTCCTGCCGCCGGGGATCGTGCCGCAGTCCCGGATCACGGTGGCCGACGTGAGCAGTGAGGACGTCGCCACCGGTGGGGCCGCGACCGAGGCGCTGGACGGAAACCCCAGCACACTCTGGCATTCCGCCTGGTCTCAGGTGTCGCCGCCGGCCGGTTTCCCGCACCACATCACGCTCGACCTCGGATCGACGTACCAGGTGGACGGGTTCGGCTACCTGCCGCGGCAGAGTGGGACGAACGGGATGTTCAAGGGCTACGAGCTCTACGTCAGCGCCGACGGCCAGGACTGGGGCACACCGGTCGCGACCGGTGAGTTCCCGAACTCCACGGCCAACCAGCGGCTCAGCTTCACCGCCAAGCCCGGCCGGTACGTGAAGTTCGTCGGCACGAGCTCGCTCAACGGCGCGGTCTTCGGCTCGGCCGCCGAGCTGAACGTCTACGGGACCAGGTAGCGGGCCCCGACCACGCCAACTGGGGGCCCTGCACAGGCTATTTCCTCTGCAAGGCCCCCAGTTTCTGTCACCACCCCCGGAGGCCGGCAACCCGCGCGCCGCTGTGGGACTCGCGGTTAAGACTGAGTCTCAGGTTCGGGCGGGAGGACCAGGCGGGCAAGGGCGCCCACTCCGGGGGCGGTACCGAAGGTCAGGTCGGCGCCGAGGACCTTGGCGTGGCCGGCGGCGATGGTCAGGCCAAGGCCGTGACCCACGCCGCGCTCGGCCATCCCGGACCGGAACCGGCGCGGGCCCTCGGCAATCAACTCCTCCGGGTACCCGTTGCCGTGGTCAACCACCTCGACGGTCCGGCCGGACACCTTGACCTCGATCGGCGGCTTGCCGTGCCGCAGCCCGTTGACGATCAGGTTGGCCAGGATCCGCTCGATCCGGCGCGAGTCGGTGGACACCGTGACGTCCGCGCCGTTCTGGTGGACCACGACACTGTCCGGAGCGAGCGACTGCTGCATCCGCAACCGGCCGACGGCCGACCCGACGAACGCGCCCAGCCCGACCAGCTCCAGGTCGGCCTGCTCGACGCCCGAGTCGAACCGGGCGATCTCGAGCAGGTCCTCGACGAGTCGTCGCAGCACCTTGGCCCGGTCGCGGACCAGTTCACTCGGACGCCCGGGTGGCAGCAGCTCGGCGGCGGTGGTCAGCCCGGTGACCGGCGTACGTAGATCGTGCGCGACGTCAGCGGTGAACCGTCGCTCGGCCTCCAGTTGACCGCGCAACGAACTGGCCATCGTGTCCAGGGCGGTCGCGAGCGACTGCACCTCGTCCTTGCCCTTGCCGACCGCCTCGGCCGCGGACGCATCCAGGTCGCCGGCCGCGATCCGGCGCGCCGTCCCGGCGACCGCGACGATCCGCTTGGACAGGCTGCCGGCCAGGATCACGCTGACCAGCGCCACCAGCCCGACAGTGCCGATCCCGCCGAGGATGAGCGCCTGCCGGAGCGCGTTCATCGAGTCGTCGCTGGTCTCGTAGTCCTGCACGATCGACAGGATCTTGCCGTCCTTGACCCCGACCGCGGCCCACATCTTCGCGTTCGGCGACCCGGTCTTGAACGTCGCCCGCTTGCCTTCCAGCACCGCGTCCCGCAGCTGCGGCGGCAGGTCCGGGTCGTCCAGCTTGGACCCGAACACCGGCACGCCGTCGCGGTCGTAGGCGGACGCGGCCAGCTGGATCCGCTCGTCGGCGAAACTCCGCGTCCGGTCCAGCCGGGCCGACTGGGCCTGGGTGTAGACCGCGACGCAGAGCACCAGGATCGCGAGCGACGAGACCAGCAGGAAGATCAGACCGAGCTTCCCGCGCAGTCCCACGTCAGTGCCTTCCGTCCTAGGTCGGTGTGCCTCCGGAGGACACTATTAGGCCCGCAGCTTGTATCCGAATCCGCGAACGGTTTCGATGCGGTCGGCCCCGATCTTGGTTCGCAGCCGTTGCAGATGCACGTCGACGAGCCGGCCGTCGCCGCCCCACTCGTAGTCCCAGACCCGCTGCAGCAGCGTGGAGCGGCTGAGCACGACCCCGGGATTGTTGGCGAACTCGATCAGCAGCTTGAGCTCGGTCGGCGTGAGCTGGACGGACGAGCCGCCCCGCCGTACCTCCAGCGCCTCCCGGTCCAGCTCCAGGTCGCCGAACGACTCCACGCCGGACCCGGCCGTCGGCGCCGGCCGCTCCGGGTCGGACACCGCCCGCCGCATCACCGCGCGCAGCCGGGCCACCAGGACCTGGGTGTCGAAGGGCTTGGTCACGTAGTCGTCCGCACCCGCTTCCAGCCCGAGTACGACGTCCAGCGCGTCGCCGCGGGCGGACACCATCACGATCGGGACGGTGCTGGTCTCGCGGATCCGGCGGCACACCGAGATGCCGTCCAGCCCGGGCAGCATGATGTCGAGCATCACGACGTCCGGGTGGATCTTCTCGAAACGCTCGATCGCCTCCAGGCCGTCCTCGGCCGTGGTGACGTCGTAGCCATGCCGCTCGAGGGTCAACTGGGTTGCCTCACGGATCACCGCGTCGTCCTCGACCATCAGGATCCGCGCTGCCGGTTCTTCCGGTACCACCGAACTTCAGTCTCCCTTGTTGTCCGTCGAGCTCACCTTGGTCATCTGCCGGCCGTTCCAACGGTAGACCTCGACCCGCCGACCCGAGGGGCAGCAGACCTTGTCGTCGAGTGTGTAGATCTTCGACTCGACCACCAGGTCACCCTGCGGGCTGGCGTTGATCGTCGGCTGCTCGACCTTCAGGCTCCAGATCGGCCGCGGACCGGCGGGTTCGAGCGCGATCAGGAAGATACCGAAGACGAAGTTCTCGATGGTGTGGATCAGGACGATCTGCTGAGGCGTTCCGTTGTGCATAACATCAACGGACTTACCCCTGCTCAGGCAACGCGAAATCACCGTGCAATTCGTCAGCACCCGCCGGGAGATGTCCGGAAGGCGCTTGTCGGCCAGCAGCTTGACCCGCACCTGGGCCAGGTCGACGGCCGCTGCGGGGGTCCGGACGGTCTCCTCCGGAGCGATCCCCTCGCCCATCACCGAGGGGCTGCCGGAGGGAGCCGCGCTGGTGGCCGGCGCGTCGGCGCCCTCGACCCGCAGGCCGCCGCCGTTCGCGCAGGCAGACAGGCCGACCAGGGCGGAGGCAGTCACGACCGCGGTCAGCAGGGTACGGCGACAGGCACCGGCGGAGGCGCGCCCGGTTCGCCACATGCGCATAGGGCGCCTCCTACCCTGCCTCATCGATTCCCCCGGGAGATTCAGACAACTGCCTTCCATAGTGCTGGCCGGACGTCACATTCGACGGCCATAGACGTCGAATGGCCTCGGCAGTTCCGTTGCGGTTGGGTCACAGCCGCCCTACTCGGCCACCACCTTGCCCGGGTTCAGGATGTTCTTCGGGTCCAGCGCGGCCTTGATCGCCCGATGCACGTCGAGCGCGACCGGGCCGATCTCCTCGGCCAGCCAGGTCCGCTTCAGCACGCCGACCCCGTGCTCGCCGGTGATCGTGCCACCGAGCGCGAGCCCGATCTCCATGATCCGGTCGAACGCCTGCTGGGCCCGCTCGGCCTGGCCGGGGTCGGTCGGGTCGAAGACCACGGTCGGGTGCATGTTGCCGTCGCCGGCATGCCCGAGCACACCGACGGTGATGTCGAGCTCCTTCGCCAGCGCCTCGGTCCGGCCGATGAACTCGGCCAGCCGGGAACGCGGCACGCAGACGTCGTCGATCATCGTCGTACCGAGCTGGTCGAGCGCGAGCAGCGCGGCCCGCCGGGCCTCCAGCAGCAGTTCGCCCTCGGCGGGGTCTTCGGCTTCCAGGCACTCGATCGCACCGTGCTCGCGGCACAGCTTGGCCACGGTCGCGACGTCCGCGGCGCCCGCCTCGCCACCGGCGTCCGACTGGGCCAGCAGCATCGCGGCCGCCTCGGTCGGCAGGTCCATCCGCTTGTACGCGTTCACCGCGGCGATCGTGGTCCGGTCCATGATCTCCAGCAGGCTGAGCGACACGCCGCTGCGGATGATCTCGGTGATCGCCTGGCCGGCTGCGACGCCGGAGTCGAACAGCGCGGCCATCGTCCGTGGCCGGGCGGCCAGCGGGCGCAGCGCGAGCGTCGCCTCGGTGATGATGCCGAGCGTGCCCTCACTGCCGACGAGCAGCTTGGCCAGGTCGTACCCGGCGACTCCCTTGACCGTACGGCGCCCCGTCCGCAGCACCCGCCCGTCCGCGAGGACGACCTCCAGGCCGAGCACGTAGTCCGTCGTCACGCCGTACTTCACGCAGCACAGGCCGCCGGAGTTCGTGGACAGGTTGCCGCCGATCGAGCAGAACTCCCAGCTGGACGGGTCCGGCGGGTAGAACAGCCCCTGCTCCTCGACCGCCCGCGACAGCACGGCGTTGTAGACGCCCGGCTGGGTGACGACGTACCGGTCGACCGGCTCGATCTCCAGGATCCGGTCCATCTTCTCCAGCGAGATCACGATGCAGCCGTCCAGCGCGTTGGCCGCGCCGGACAGCCCCGACCGCGCCCCCTGCGGTACGACGGGCACGCCGGCCTCCGACGCGATCCGTACGGCGGCCTGCACGTGCGCGGTCTCCCGGGCCAGGACGACGGCGAGCGGCATCCCCGCCGGGCAGAACATCGCCCGGTCGTACCGGAAACTCTCCATCCGGTCCGGATCCGTCACCAGCGCCTCAGCGGGCAACGCCTGCCGCAACTGCTCGACCACGTCACTCATGGTTCGAGCCTAGTGCCCCGCGTCGGATGTCGCTTGAGTGATTGCGGTGTCCAGGTGCGTGCATCGCGGTGCTTGAGCAGTGGCCTCGATGCGGAGCATCGTGGGCGCTGGGCAAGGGCCGTGAGGTGCGTGCATGGGCGCCGCAAGCGCCAAGCGCCATCCGGCGCGGGGCACTCGTGATTACTGAGCGGTTGTGCGCAGGGCGGTGGTGTCCGGATCAGGACGGTCGGTCAGCGGGTTCGGCGGGTGGAGTTCTCCGAGATCTCCTCGTAGCCGCCGCCGTAGTTGTGGAACTCGCGGCCGATCGCGACGAAGGTGATGCCGCCCGCGGTCGCTTTCACCTTCGGCGTCCGGCAGGTTCGCTGGCCCTTCACCACCGACCCGTTGCCGCCGCTGCTGTCACAGCTGAGCACCCGGCCGTTGCTGCCGCCGCCGTACTGCACCAGGTAGGCGTTGGCCTTCGCGTTGGCCGGCATCGGCGACGCCATGGTGACCTCCGCCCAGTACTGATAGCAGTTGTCCCGGACGAGCCGGATCGTGCCCCAACTGGGTGGCTTGTTGTCCCGCAGCATCGGCGCCGACGCGATCGACTTGGCGCCCGAGCAGGCGGCGGCTTCGGCCGCCTGGGCCGGCGTCGCGGCGAGGGTGATCGCGCCCACCCCGGCCAGGCCCGCAGTGCTGAGCAGAATGCCCAGTGTCTTCATGACGAAACCCTTCCTGAATGTACGCCCCGACGCACATCACGCAAGGCATAGTATCGAGTTGTGACGAGAGCCCGCATGTACCTGCGCATCTCCAACGACCGAGAAGGCCGCGAGATAGGC